>NZ_JBEDUL010000053.1:0-5677 GCF_040414665.1 Intrasporangium sp. | reverse complement strand
AGCTCGGCCTCGCGCCGAAGTCTCCGCGGCGGCACTGAGTTCCAAAGACATTGGCCGTATGCCGCTGAGCTAGCTCCCAGCGCCGCCGTGACGTCGGGTTGCTGGGTCGCGTCCAGGCCGGCAACACGCAAGAGGGCCTCGGCGACATGTGGACGCGCTTCAGTCCGTGACCCAGCTCGGAGGACCGGAGGTGCGCCTCACGATCCTTTGCTTCAACCCTGGAGACAGGCCTTGAGCACGTGACCGCATGCGCAGGTCACTCGTCGCTCACCTTGCCGCAGGAGCTCGTGAACACCTAGGATTCTTGGTAGACGGCTCCTAGGGAGTCGGATAGCCAGGTCGGGACCTCCTGAGGCATATCAGGCGCCCGACCTGACGCATGTCCGCTGCCATAGCAGGCCGAGGTCGACGTGCCCGATCATGTTGTTCAGGCTGGCGTAGGCATCGTTGCGGCCGCACAGGTGATCGCCGGCAGCCCCTGCCACAGCGTCCGGCAGCCACAGCAACGGCTCCTGCAGCGGCTGCCCGTGCGAAACCCGCAACCGGCGCGAGACGAGCCGGGCGTTGCGGAAACCACCGATCCGCCTCAGGTCGTGTCGGTCCCGTACTACTGGAACGCTCGGTGGGCGAGGCGGCACGGCGGCGACTCTTCCACCGAGCGGCGACAGCCCTCAGTTTGGTGACAGGCCGGCGCGCGAACACAGGGATGGAGGGCGGAAGCAACGTGAACCGCCTCAGCAGAGCTGAGCTCAGTGGGACCGGGCGTCCCCGCGTCGGAGTGCGGCCTGGGTGGCCTGGTCCGCAGGCAGGAAGGTCTCCAGGCGCAGCTCGTCGAGGGTTGCGTCGGTCGCGGTCTCGAGCCTGGCGCTGACGCTGAAGAACCGAAGGTCTGCGCCCGCATGCTCGAGCTCCAGAGCCAACACGGGTCCGGCCGGAGCGGGCGTCCGGGGATCGAGGTCGACGTAGGACGCCGCCTCACCCGCAAGGTCGGCCAGGACTGGGTCGTGGGTGACCTCGGCGCGGGCGCGCACCTGGTGGATGAGATGGGCCGCCCACTGCGGGAGGTTGCGGATGCGCGGCGCGAGACCGCCCGGGTGCAAGCTCACCCGGATCGCGTTGACCGGCGGCTCCATCAGCTCGGGCGCGCACCCGGCGAGCAGCAGGCCCGTGGCGGCGTTGGCGTCGACGACGTCCCAGTGCTCGTCGAGCAGCAGGGCCGGGTACGGCTCGTGGGCGTCGAGCAGGTGACGCAACCCGTCCAGCACCACGCCGAGGTCGGCGTGATCGAGGCCGCGACCGCCATGTCGGGGCGCGTACCCACCGGCGAGCAGCAGCTCGTCCCGCGACCGGAGGGGGACGTCGAGCGACTCGGCGATGCGGTCGATCAGGTCCGGCGTTGGCCGCGACCGTCCGGTCTCGACGTAGCTCAGATGCCGGGTGCTGACCCGGGCCCGACCCGACAGCTCGAGCTGGCTCAGCCGGCGACGCTCGCGCCAGGTGCGAAGGAGCGTCCCGACGTCAGGTCGGACCTGGGCAGTGGCTGTCATGCGCCCGAGTCTCGCAGGGCGCAATCACCGCGGCCATGACCTCCGAGGTCATCGACGGCCCGCACCTTTGCGGGTGAACCTACCGGTGTCGGCGGATCCCGCCAGACGGCATCAGTCAGCACGACACACCACATCGGACCGACACCACCCACAGAGGAGACCCTCATGCACAACACCGACGCCACCGCCGTGGCCACCGCCTACCTGGCGACCTGGAACGCGACCGACCCGTCCGAGCGACAGGCTCTGCTGCGACGGCACTGGAGCCCTGCGGCCACCTACACCGACCCGCTCGCCGAGGTGGCCGGCCACGACGACCTCGATGCACTCATGGCCGGCGTCCACAAGCAGTTCGCTGGCTTCGTCTTCCGGTCGGTGGGCGAGGCGGATGGGCACCACCGGCAGGTGCGGTTCCAGTGGGGCCTCGGACCGGAGGGCGCCGAGCCCGTGGTCGTCGGCTCGGACGTCGTCGTGCTCGACGAGGACGGCCGCGTCGCCGACGTCCGCGGGTTCCTCGACCGGGTCCCGGCCTGAGCCCAAGTTGACCGCAACGACGAGCGAGGCCAGGGCCGAGTCCGCTCGTGACCTGGCCACGAGCGCGAGGAGCTTTCCGCTGGAACGGAGCTCAGCGGCATACGGAACAGACATCTTCCGTATGCCGCTGAGCTCGGTCACGTGTGCGGGGTTCCCTCGGGGGCAGCCGGCTGTCACGCCACCCCGCGAGGGTCCGCGTCAGGGGCGTGTTGCGAGGGCGACGCCGGCGTCCGCGGCGGCCTCCTCGGCCTCCTTCTTGAGCATGGCGGCGACCTCGGTGAACTCGTCGAGGGCGGGGTTGACGCCGACGAGCGTGAACTCGCGCTCGATGACGGTCAGGTCAGCGCCCCAGACGTCCACGAGAATGCGGCGCAGGTACTCGATGTTGTGGTCCCAGCCCTCCTTGGGCATGCCCGGGCCGTAGGCGCCACCGCGGGTGGTGAGGAGCACGACCGGCTTGCGCTGGAGGAGCTGCGCCTGCGGACCGCCGCCGATGATGGCCAGGTCGATCCACGTCTTGACGTGCTGCGAGACGCCCCAGTTGTAGAGCGGGAGGGCGAAGACGCCCGCGTCGGCGGAGCGGAGCTCGTCGGCGATCGTGGTCGCGAGGGCGAGCGCCTCGACCTGCTGCGGCGTCCGGTCGGCCTCGGGCGTGAAGCCGCCGAACACGGCGGTCTGCCACGCGTCGGAGGGCAGCGGGTGGGCGCCGAGGTGCCGGCTGACGACGGTCTCGTCCGGACGCAGGGCCGTGAACTGCTCGAGGACGCGGTCGGCGAGGGCGCTGCTGGCGGAGTTCGGGCCCTGGATGCTGGCGTCGATGCGGAGGAGGGTCATGCGGGGGTTCCTAACGCGATTGAGGAGTGCTTGAAGTATCAACTATGCCTCATTCGCGCTCAGTCTCCACACGGCGATCGACGAGGGTGCGCCAACGTGGGTCAGGGCGAGGACTGCGCTCGGGTCGGTCCCATCCCCCGGTCGCGGGCCCGGGCGACGAGCGCGGCCCGGTCCCGCACCGCCAGCTTGCCGAGGATGGAGGCCACGTGGTTTCGGACCGTCTTCTCGGACAGGAACAGCCGCGACGCGATCTCGTGGTTGCCGAGCCCGGCGGCGACGTGTCCCAGCACCTCGTCCTCCCGGTGGGTGAGCTCCGGGAAGGCCTTCCCCGGCGCCGTCGGCCGCGTGGCGTATGCCGCGATGCGGCGCCCCACCTCTGCACCGAAGACGGTGCCGCCCTCAGCGACGGCGAGGACGGCGCGGACGATCTCGTCGCGCTCGGCGCCCTTGAGCAGGTAACCACGCGCGCCGGCGCGGACCGCTCCGAGCAGCGCCTCGTCGTCAGCGTGCATCGTCAGCACCAGGACCGGCAGGTCAGGGAAGCGGATGGCCAGGGTGGCGACGGCACTGATGCCGCCCACGCCAGGCATCTCGAGGTCCGTGATGGCGACGTCGGGGCCAAGCGCCTCGACGAGCCGGCAGAGCTCCGCGCCGTCCTTGGCCTCCCCCACCACCTCCAGCTCGGCGGAGGCGGCGAGCGCCGCCCGGAGTCCGTAGCGGAACATCGGGTGGTCGTCGGCGATCACCAGTCGTACGCGGGCCGGGCTCATGCGACCGGGATCCCGATGGGCACATGGCAGAGCACGGTCGTGCCGGCCGTGCTGGATTCGATGGTGAGCAGGCCACCCAGCTCGCGAGCCCGTGCCCGCATCGACGGCAGCCCGATTCCGTCGGCCGTCGATGCGGCGGTATCGAAGCCGCTCCCGTCATCGCGCACTTCGATCACCAGCTGGCCGGTCTCGTCGCAGTCGATGCAGACGGCGATCGCTGTGGGGTTCGCATGGCGGGCGGCATTGGCGACGGCCTCACCGACGACGCGGTAGGCCGCCTGCTCCACCTGCGGGGGAAGCTCGAGGAGGTGGCCGATCCGGACGCTGACCGGGAGGTTCGCGGCGACCGACGTGACGCGCTGTCGGATCGCCTCGGCGAAGCCGTTCTCCTCCAGGGAGGCAGGGTGCAGGTCGTCGATGATCCGCCGCACCTCCGTCACGGTCCCACCAACCTCCTGGCGCAGGACGGCCGCGATCTCTTGCGCCCTCTCGACGTGGTCACTGCGCACCGCGTCCTCCAAGCCGGAGAGGCCCAGACCGATGCCGGTGAGGGCCGGCCCCAAGCCGTCGTGCAGTTCACGCCTGAGCCGTTCCCGCTCGTGGGTTCGAGCCGCGCGGGCGGCGTCGCGCTGGGCCTCGAGCTCCTCCCCGAGCCGCTGCGTGTGGATCACGGCCGCAACCTGCGCTGCGAGGGTGCGCAGCAGCCGCTCGTCCCGCGGGGTGAAGCGGTCACCGGACCACCGGTGGGAGACCTCGAGCTGGCCGACCGGCACACCGCCGACCGCGAGGTCACAGATGAGTCCAGGACGTCCCGGGTCGCCACTGGCGGAGAGCACCTGGCCACCGGCGTCCCTCACTAGGGCACCGGGAGCGTCCACCGAGCGGCGCACCGAGGCCAGCACCGCCCCGAGGAGCTCGGGGTCATCACCGGAGGTGACGTGGCTGCCGATCTCAGCCACTGATCGCAGCGGGTCGGCACGTGGCGAGGCGTCGATGCCGAGCAGGCGGTAGCGCAGCAGCGCGAGTGCGATGCTCAGCGGAAGAAGGTAGAGGCTCGCTATCTGCGCCACTTGCAGCGAGAGACTGTCGCCCAGGGAATTCGCGACGAGGATGACCACGACGCTGCCCAGGAGCCACCCGAGCTGTTGCCGCCGCGGCGCCGGTGACCGGAACATGGAGGCTGCCGCCAGCGCCCAGAGGGCGACGGCACCCACGAGAAAGACCGTGACGGGCACGAGACGGATCAGTCCCGCGTTCTCCGCCGCCGCCTCCGCCCCCGAGGCGGCGGGGTCGACCCCGCCCGTCAGTGTTGGCTGGCTCAGCGCCCACTGCACCTGGAACAGCAGCGCTCCGGCGGCGACCGTCAGCACCGGCCAGCGCCAATGACCACTCGGTCGGCGACCGTCCGGATAGATGGCGGGGAGCACGCCGAGCATCGTCATGATGCTCCAGCCCCCGACGAGGGTGAGGACCAGCCCGACGGGGCGGGCGGTCCAGTCACCGTCCGCGGCTGCCGGGCCCCACCAACCTGCTGCGGCGACCGACTCCTCCGACACGCTCAGCTGCGCGAGGGTCCCGACGACCAGCAGGACCCAGCCGACCAGGTTGCCCGGACGCAGCCATGCGAGCAGCGCCCCCGCCAGAGCCCACCCGAGACCGACCAGGGTGGCGCCCAGAGCCAGGGCCAGCGGCATCCGTTCGGAGGTGGTGAGGACCTCCCCGGAGGCGGCGAGTGCCGCGGCATACCCGTCGGCGGCAGCCCCGACGAGGCCGGCGAGCCCAGCGACCGCGAGGAGCGATGAGACCACGGCCCGGTGCGTCCACATGGCGATCAGTGTGGCGGTGGCGCGCCCGGCGCGCCACGGTCCGTGGTCCCGGGTGGCCGGGCAGGTAGCCCGGGCCATCGGGTCAGGCAGCCCTGTCGGCGGGACCGGGTCGTCGACACGCTGAAGATCCGTCCGTAACGAGAGGAACATGACATGTCCGGACTCA
>NZ_JBEDUL010000052.1:0-11632 GCF_040414665.1 Intrasporangium sp. | reverse complement strand
GGACGCTGATCTGCGGGCGACACCACACCCTGGCGCACCAGCTCGACCTGGTGCCCTCGATCACCCCGACCGGCGTGCGCTGGCTACGGGTACCCGACCGTCCCGGGGAGCCCCTCGGCGACCCACCCGGCGACCCACCGAACGGTCCACCCCTGCAGCTGACCGGCTGATCGCCGTCGCCCTGAGGGGAGTTCATCGCGGCGAAGGGGTGGTGTCATCCCGCCGTGAAAGGCCCGGCGCGCAGTAGGTTCGACGTGGAGGATCCCCAACCTCAGACCTTGGAGGGATTGGCATGTCGGACACCACGCAGTTGGTCCTCTGGATCATCCTCGGGCTGGTTGTGGTCGCACTGGTCGTGTGGTTCCTTGTTTCGGCATCGCGACGGCGGAGGGTCGAGGATCAGCAGCGGGCCGATGCCGCAGCGCTTCGGTCCCGCGTGGAGGAGCGACTGCCCGAGATCCAGGGTGCCGAGGATCGAGCCTCGGTGACCGCAGCGATCGCGAAGGACGCCCGCGCAGAGGCAGAGGAGAAGGCCGCCGAGGCAGCCCGACTGGAGCGACATGCCGAGAAGCACCGGGCCGAGGCAGAAGCGGCTGTCCAGGAACGCGAATCCCTTGAGCGCGAAGCCGACCGGCTCGATCCAGATGTGCGCACGGACGAGGAGGGCTATCGCGTCGACCGGTCAGGGCGGCGGCTTGACCAGCCAGAGACGTCGCAACCAGAGCGGTCACACTCAGAGCAGCCGGTGTCGGGCCAGGCTGAGCCCGAGACAGAGCGCGACAAAGCAGAGCCCGGAGAGACTGAGCCTGAGGAGCGGGGTGCGTTCGGGCGACCTGGTGGGGCGCCCGGATCCGTCGCCGCCGGCGTTTCACTGGCTGGTTCCAGCATGGCGGCCGCAGCGGCTGCTCGAGCTGGGTCGCCGCAGCCCTTCGCCGATGAGGACGACGAGCCAGACCTGGCCGACGCCGAGAATCCCTTCGCGGGACAGGCCGAGGCGGAGCCGGTGCCAGCCGCAACTGAGGAGGCCGACTGGGTCAACGGGCCGGTCGAGGACGTCGATGACGAGGACCTCAAGGCGTCGGCCGCAGCCGACACCGCTGCCGAGGACTGGATCAACGGCCCGGCGGATGACGAGGCCAGGCCGACCGCTGACGCCGGCGGAGGGGTGGCCGGGGCAGGCGAAGGCATGGCCCGGGTCGGTGAAGGCGCGGCCGGGGCCGGTGAAGCCGCGGCCGGCGAAGGCCTGGCTGGAGCCGCTGTTGCAGGCGCCGCCGTCGCGGGTACCGGTGCAGCGAGCACGGCCGACGCGCGAGAGGACGAGGGAATGCCGAGTGACAATGCCGACTGGGTGAACGGTCCGGTCGAGGACGTGGACCAGGACGAGATCGACGCATCGGCGGCCGAGGAGTCGGAGGCCGCCGACTGGATCAATGGGCCGGCGGACGACGAGCTGTCCGTCACCCGAACCGATGCTCGCCCGGACCTCGGCTCGGCCGATGCGACCAGCCCCGAAGAGGTCTCGGTCCCCGCGCTCGAGGACACCGACGACGTGCTCGTCGGTGGCGGCACGCCAGGCGACGACCCGGGTGATCACCGTGGGCAGCCATGGTCCACGGATCTCGCGGCCGACGTGGGGACTCGCTCCGGCTCCGGCGATGGCGCGGCGAAGGGGCCCGCCGCCCCCGCGGGACATGCGGCAGAACCAGGCGACGAGTCCCAGGTCGTCGAGAACCCGGGTCCGGTGGAGCGTTCGGAGGCAGCGCCCCTCCTCGACGAAGCCGCCGGGACCGATGAAGGCGACGACGGGTCCTCCGACGGCGCAGACGCATCGGAACCTGCGGAGGCAGCCGCGCCAGGAGCGATGGCCGCCGCGGCCCCGGGCTCGACGGCTGCGGCCCCCAGCAGCCAACCGGTTGCGGAGCGGTCACAACAGCCATACGGCCGCGATGAGCCGTTCGACGCCGAGCCGATCGTCGAGCCGGCCGGATCGGAGGTACCGCCGCTCGACGAACCACGCGCAGCAGATGAGGCTCCGGCAGCCGACGAACCACGCGCAGCAGAGGAGGCTCCGGCAGCGGACGAACCACGCGCACCAGAGGAGCCCGCGGAAGCCGCAGCAGCCGACGAGCGGCCAGCGGCTGAGCGCCGGATCTCGAGCTTCGAGGAGGTGCGCGACGGCGGTTACGGGATGGGGTCCGCGGCGACCTTGGAGGACGGCGCCCAGCCGCTTGGCCACGCGGTCAAGGGCTATCGGGACTCCAGCACCTTCATCGCCCCCGGGGGCGAGGGCTACGACGACAGAGAGCCCGACGTGTGGTTCTTCAACGAGGAGGCCGCCCGTCGCGCCGGATTCAACCCCGCCGGCGAGTAGCAGCCGAAAGAGCAGCGTGTCCCCCGCTCACCGCAACACCGGGTCGGCGGAAGAGGGGGAGACGCTGCTCTTTCGATTCAGTCCCAGCTGCGGGCGTCGACGATCCGGCCGGCCTCGTCATCCGCGAGTGCATCGACGGTGCGGATCTTCGCCGCGAAGCGAAGCCCCGACCGCACCGCACTCCGGACGCGCTCGACGACCTGCTCGGGAGAGCCGTTCGCCGAGCCGAGGACCACCTCGCAGGCCAGTTCGTCCTTGTGGTCCACCCGATCGACGACGAAGCGCCACGCGGACACCTCACCCAGCCCATTCATCACCGAGGCCGCCTGGCGCGGGTGCAGGAACATGCCCTTGACCTTGACCGCCTCACCGACGCGGCCCAGCACACCCGCGAGGCGCGCGGAGCCGTCCGCTCCCGCAAGCCAGGCCGACAGGTCTCCGGTGCCGAACCGGATGAGCGGGTACTCGGGTCGCAGGAGCGTGACGACGACCTGACCCTCGCCCTCGACCACCGCTCCGCCCGAGTCGAGGTCGCAGACCTCGATGTGGACGCCGGGTGCCGGCAGGAGCCCGCTCCCGGGTGAGGTCTCGTAGCCGATGAGTCCCACCTCTGCCGTCCCGTACGACATGAGCACGGTCGCGACGCGCTCCCGGAGCAACGACCGGAGCGAGTCGGGCAACGGCTCGGCGGTGACGAGCGCCTTGTCCAGCCGCCACCGTCCGGCGTCCAGCCCGAGCTCGTCAAACCGGTCGACGAGCGCCTTGAGGTAGCTCGGCAGCCCGACGTACGCCGTCACGCCGAGGTCGGCGATGGCCCGGGCCTGCAGGTCCTGGTTCCCGATCCCGCCCGGCACGACGGTCGCTCCGACAGCCCGGCAGCCCTCCTCGAACATCGCGCCCGCCGGTGAGAGGTGGTAGCCGAAGCAGTTGAGCACCACGTCGCCGGCGCCGATCCCGGCGGCCGCGAGCGCCGGCGCCCACCGCCAAGGATCCGGGATGTCGAGCTCCGGCTCGTAGATCGGCCCGGGCGACTGGAAGACCCGCCGCACCGCCGCACCCTCGGCCAGCATCTCCCCGAAGGGAGGTCGCGCCTGCTGCTGCGCGAGCACGTCGTCCTTGGTGAGGACCGGCAATGCGGCTACCTCACCGGATGCCAGCTGGTCGACCGACAACCCGGCTGCCCGCACCCGCGCGGCGAAGGCGGGCACGGCTGACGCAGCCCGGCGCGCGACGTCGCCGACAGCGGGGGCGAGCTCAGCGGCATACGCCTCGACTGTCGCGGTGAGCGTGGGTGAACGATCGACCGACAAGGGATGCTCCTCTCAGAGCCAGCGCTTGCGGCGCTTGTAGTGCTTGACGTCGCGGAAGCTCTTGCGTCCGCCGGACTCGCCGAGGCCGAGGTAGAACTCCTTGACGTCCGGGTTGTCCTGCAGCTCCTGCGCGCTGCCCTCGAGAACGATCCGGCCCTGCTCCATGATGTAGCCGTGGTCGGCGACCTCGAGTGCGCGCCTGGCGTTCTGCTCGATGACGAGGACGGTGAGCCCCATCTCCTCGTTGACCCGCTTGATGAACGCGAAGATCTCCTTCACGAGCAGCGGGGCCAACCCCAGGGACGGCTCGTCGAGCATGAGCAGCTTGGGCTTGGCCATGAGCGCCCGCCCGATGGCCAGCATCTGCTGCTCGCCGCCCGAGAGGTAGCCCGCCACCCGCGCCCGCATGTCACCGAGCTTGGGCAGCAGGGCGTAGACGTCGTCGAGGTCGCTCTTGGTGTCGATCCGCCCCCGGAAGTAGGCACCGGAGATGAGGTTCTCCTCGACGGTGAGGTGCTCGAAGACGTGCCGCCCCTCCATGCAGAGCGAGAGTCCGAGACCGACCCGGTCAGCGGCATCCAGGCGCGTGATGTCCTTGCCGCCGAAGGTGATCGAGCCGTCCGTGACCTCGCCGTGCTCCGTGGGCAGCAGCCCGGAGACGGCCTTGAGGGTCGTCGACTTGCCGGCGCCGTTGGAGCCGAGCAGCGCCACGATCCTGCCCTCGGGCACCGAGAGGGAGAGACCGCGCAGCACGAGGATGACATCGTCGTAGATGACCTCGATGTTGTTGAGCGTGAGCAGGTCGGTGGTGGCCGACGAGCCGCCGGCCACCCCCTTCCCACTCAGTTCTGTGGTGGTCATGACTCCGGGGTCTGGTTTGCGGCGAGCTCGGTGAGCTGGCCGCCCTTGACCTCGTAGATGCCCGTGCCGGTGTTGCCGCGGTGCGACTCGGCCGAGAACTTCACCGTGCCGTCACCGAGGACGCCACCGGTGTCGACCGCGTCCATCGTCTCGAGTGCGGTCCTGATCGCCGGGCCGGTGAGCTCCTCACCGCTGCTCGCCAGGGCCTTCTCGATGCCCTTGGCCATGACGGCCATGGTCCACCAGCCCTGCGAGTAGTGCAGGCCCTTGTCCTTGAGCGAGCTGCCCTTGGTCTTGAGGTAGGCCTCGATGTCCGAGTGGCCAGGCTTGTCGGCACCCGGGGCGACGGGCGAGATCGCGATGTGGCCCTCGGCGTTGTCCGCACCGGCCGTCTTGATGAACAGCTCGTCAGCGCACCAGTTGAGGCAGACGATCTTCATGTCGAGGTTCTGCGCCTTGATGTCCTTGGCGACCTGGGCGGCCGGGGAGGACACGTTCTGGATGACGATGTACTTGGCGCCCTGCGACTTCGCCTGGGACAGCAGCCCGACCTGGTTGGGTGTCTTGGGCATCGGGTAGGCCTTGTAGCCGAGGTCGAGGCCCTTCTCGGCGATCCACTTCTCGCCGTCCGCGACGGGCGCCGTGCCGAACGGGCTGTCGTGGTGGAAGACGGCGACCTCGGCCTTGCCGCCGGCGTCCTTCGCGATCCAGTTCAGCGCGACGCGCATCTGGTCGGAGTAGGTCGGGGCGACGACGAAGTTGTACGGCGACTCCTTCGGCTCCGTGAGGGGCTCCGCGTAGGACGCCGACATGAACGGCAGCTCGTCCGCGGCGACCTTGGTGCGCAGTGCCTCCGAGTCGCCGGTGCCCCAGCCCTGGATGACGACGGCTCCCTCGTTGACGTACTTCTTGTAGAGCGCTTCGGCCTCGGGGACCTTGTAGGCGTAGTCGTTGGCCATCGCCTCGATCTTGTGGCCGCTGATCCCGCCCTTGCCGTTGACCCAGTCGATGTAGCCCATCATGCCCTCGTGGTACGGCGTGCCCACGTCGCCGGTGGCGCCCGTGAGGTCGGCGATGACGCCGATCTTGACGGGGGCCTTGTCGCCGTCCGTGCCGCCGGGCTGCGCCCCGTCGTCGGTCGCGGCGCCCCCGCACGCCGTGAGGGCGAGGAGCAGCGCCGCAGAGGAGGCGATCACTCCGAGCCGGTTGCGATGCGTCATTGCATTTCTCCATTCAGGTTTGCCGGGTGGCGTGGTGGCATTGAGTTCTCTTGTGGTGGAGGGGTGTTGCGGTGCCGTATGCCGCTGGGCCAGCTCGCGGGGTGACGCGAGGTGGCGTGCGTGGCTCCGTCAGTAACGGAACGGCCAGAACCGGATGTAGTCCTTGATGCGACTCCAGATCCGATCGAGCCCTCGAGGTTCGACGAGCAGGAAGACGATGATCGCGATGCCGAAGACGGCGTTGCGGATCGCGGGCAGTTGCTCGGTCAGGCTGGGAACGGTGGCGGATGCGAGCTCGACGAGCTCGGTGAGCAGGGCCGGGAGCAGGCCCATGAAGATCGCGCCGTAGACCGCGCCGGCGATGCTGCCGAGGCCACCGACGATGATCATGGCGAGATAGAGCACGGAGACGTCGAGGGTGAAGCGCTCCCAGGTGACGGTCTCGGTGTAGTGGGCGGTCAGGGCGCCGGCCAGTCCGACGAAGCCGCTCGAGACGGCGAAGGCGGTCACCTTCGCCCGGGTGATGTTGACCCCGATGGCCTGTGCCGCGATGTCCTGGTCGCGCACCGCCATGAAGCTGCGGCCGAGCCCGGTGCGGAACAGGTTGCGGGCGACGACGACGACCGCGATGGTGATCGCCAGGAGCAGCCAGTACCACTGGACCTCGAAGGTCTGGCGCTTGATCGTCCAGCCGAAGATCTCGAGGCGCGAGACCTCGATGAAGCCCTTTCCCTCGGTGAGGAACTCCCACCGGCGGACGACGAACATGATGATCTCCTGCGATGCCAGCGTCGCTATCGCGAGGTAGAGCCCCTTGAGGCGCAGCGCGGGCAGGCCGAAGAAGGCACCCACGGCCGCGGTCAGGAGCACCGCGATCGTGATGCTGATCGGTGCCGGCAACCCGGCGCGCTCGGACAGGATGGCGGAGGTGTAGGCCCCCACCGCGAGGAAGCCGCCCTGTCCGAGGGAGATCTGGCCGGTGAAGCCGACCAGGATGTTGAGCCCGACTGCGCCGATGACGGCGATGAGGATCGTGTTGGCGATGCCCAGCCAGTAGCGGTCGAGGATGTAGGGGGCGGCGAGCAGCAGGACGATCATCAGGGCGAGTCGGACGTACTCCGCCCTGGTGTGACGCAGCCGCAGCTCGGCGCGATAGGTGCGGTGGTGGATGCCGGTCGCGGTGGCAGTGGACATGCTCAGACCCTCTCGATCCGTGTCTCGCCGAAGATGCCGTAGGGCCGCACGATGAGAATGGCCACGAGGACGACGTAGGGGATGACCTCGGCCAGACCGGGGTCGTAGTAGCCGGACACGTACTGCTTGAGCAGGCCGATGACGAGGCCGCCGATCACCGTGCCGGGGACCGAGTCGAGGCCGCCGAGGATGACGACGGGGAAGACGATCAGGCCGAACGCGGCGATGTTCTGCTCGACGGCGGAGAGGTCCGCGAGGAGGACACCGGCGATGAGGGCGCTCACCGCGGCGAGGACCCACGCGAGCGAGAACACCCGCCGGACCGAGATGCCCATGGTGAGTGCGGCCTGCTGGTCGTCGGCGACAGCGCGCATGGCGATGCCGTGGCGCGACCGCTGGAAGAACGCGGAGAAGGCGAACAGGACGATGGCCGCGATGCCGATGACGAGGAGGCGGTTGATCGGCACGGACGCCCCGGCGATCTGGATCGACCCGGTGGGCAGGATCGGGGGCTGCTCGCGCACCGAGGTACCGAAGAAGATCTGGATGAGCGACTTGAGCACGGCCGAGAGGCCGATCGTCACCATGATGACGCTGATGGCGCTCTCCCCGATCAGCGGCCGCAGGATGAAGCGCTCGACGACCACGCCGAGGACGATCGCGACGAGGACGCCGAAGAGCGCGGCGAGCACGAGCGGCAACCGCATGACGACGAAGGCCGTGTAGAACATGTAGGCGCCGACGAGCAGGAATTCGCCCTGGGCGAAGTTGATGACTCGGGTCGCCTTGTAGATGAGGACGAAGCCGAGCGCGGCGAGGGCGAGCAGGGCGCCGTCGGACAGGCCGTAGACGGTCAGCTGGATGAAGGTGTTCATCGACGGCCGCTCCAGACGGGTCGCCGGCCCCGGCCGTCGGGGACGCGGAAGGTGGTCAGGTCCACGATGCGCAGGTCGAGCCGGCGCTCGACCCGGCTGCCGTCCTGGTAGGTGACGGTGCTCGAGATGGTCACGGAGTCGTCCCCTCGGGTCAGGGCGGAGATGATCTCGCCGTAGCGGTCGGAGATGACGTTGCGGCGCACCTTGCGGGTGCGGGTGATCTCGTCGTCGTCGGGGTCGAACTGCTTGTGCAGCAGGACGAACCGCTTGATCCTGATGCTCTCGGGCAGGTCCTCGTTGGCACGCACGATCTCCTCGGCGACGAGGTCGCGCACCTCCTGCTTGCCGGCGAGGTCGGTGTACGTCGTGTAGCTGAGCCGCTCGTGCTCGGCCCACGAACCGGTGGTCTGCGGGTCGATGGTGACCAGGGCGGTCATGCCCTCGTGCTCGCCCTGGGGTGCGAAGGTGACGGCCTCCTCGACGTACGGCGAGAACTTGAGCTTGTTCTCGATGAAGGCGCTGGAGAACGGGGTGCCGTCGGCGGCAGTGAGGACGTCCTTGGCGCGGTCGATGACCACCAGGTGGCCGCCGTCGTCGACGTAGCCGGCGTCACCGGTGCGCAGCCACCCCTCGGGGTCGACTGCCTCGGCCGTGGCCTCCGGGTTGCCGTGGTACCCCCGGAACACCGAGTCGGAACGCAGCAGGATCTCGCCGTCGTCGGCGATCCGCAGCTCGGTGCCCGGGATCGGGGTCCCGACCGAGGCGAACGCGATGTCGTCGTCGCGGTGGACGACCGCGATGCCGCAGATCTCGGTCTGGCCGTAGATCTGCTTGAGGTTGACCCCGATCGCGTGGAAGAAGCGGAAGACGTCGGGCCCCAGTGGTGCGCCACCGGTGTAGGCGTGGTCGATCCGGGCCAGCCCGAGCTGGTCGCGCACCGGTCGCAGCGCGACCTGGTCGGCGATGGCGTGCAGCAACCGGCGGCCTCCGATCGCGCGCCCCTGGATCCGGCGCTCGGCCACCTGGTCGCCGATGGCGTAGCCCCAGCCGAAGACCTTGCGCTTGAGCCAGCCGGCCTCGTCGATCCGGACCTGGACCTCGGAGAGCATCGACTCCCAGATCCGCGGTGGCGAGAACATCACGTTGGGCCCGATCTCTCTCAGGTCCGCCTTCTGCGTGGAGCTGTCCTCCGGGAAGGAGAGGGTCAGGCCCCGCGAGAGGCCGCAGGCGACCGCGAGCATCTGCTCGCCGATCCAGGCGAAGGGCAGGAACGACACGTAGCGGTCCTTGGCCCGGATCGGGTCCACCGACGTCAGGTGCTCCGCCATGGCGAGCAGGTTGGCGTGGCTCAGCTCCGCCAGCTTCGGCTTGCTCGTCGTGCCGGACGTGGTGCAGAGGACGGCGACGTCGTGCTCGCCCGCCGCGGCGACCTGCTCGTCGAGCCAGCCGGGGTGCTCGAGTCCCCACGTGTGGCCGGTCTGCTCGACCTCGGTGAAGACGCGCAGCCACGGCTCGGAGTACTGCTCCAGCCCGTGCGGGTCGTAGTAGACGACGGTCTCGACGGCGAGGCTGTCGTCGCCGCGCTCGGCTGCCTCGGCACGCAGGCGGATCAGCTTGTCGACCTGCTCCTGGTCCTCGGCGACGACGACCTTGACGTGCGCGACCGACAGGATGTGGTGCAGCTCCTCGCCGATGCTCGTCGGATAGACGCCGACGACGGCCGCGCCGATGCTCTGCGCCGCCAGCTCGGCGATGAGCCACTCGGGGCGGTTGTCGCCGAGCACGGCGACGATCTCGCCCCGCCGGACGCCGAGGCTGGCCAGGCCGTGAGCGAAGTCGCGCACCCGGGCCCAGTACTGCGACCAGCTGAGGGGCTGCCAGATGCCGTACCGCTTCTCCTGCAGGGCAGTCCCGTCGGGGCGCTGGGAGGCCAGCTGCGCGAGCAGCCTCGGGAACGTCGACCCGCGGGGGGCTCCGCCCCGCGTGTCTCCCTCGAGAGCCCGCGTGGCGGGGTGCCCGCTGCTGCGCGGAGCGAGCTCAGCGGCATACGTCATGTTGTCCTTGTTCGTCATCAGTGCTCCTCGGCCCCGAGGTAGGCCTCGACGACGCGGGGGTCGGCCTTGACCTCGTCCGGTGTGCCGTCTGCGATGAGGCGACCGAAGTCGAGGACGCTGACCCGGTTGGAGATGTCCATGACGACCGCCATGTCGTGCTCGATGAGGATCACGGTGACGCCGGCGAGCTCGTGGACGTCCAGGATGTAGCGCGCCATGTCCTCCTTCTCCTCGGAGTTCATGCCGGCCATCGGCTCGTCGAGCAGCAGGAGTGCGGGCTGGAGGCAGAGGGCCCGACCGAGCTCCACCCGCTTCTGGATGCCGTAGGCCAGCGAGCCGACCGGCTTGTGCCGGTGGGCCTGGAGGGCCAGCAGGTCGATGACCTCCTCGACGAGTGCCCGGTGGGCGATCTCCTGGCGGCGCGCGGGCCCGAGCCAGAGGAGCGACTGCACCACCCCGTGGCGCATGTGGATGTGCCGGCCGAGCATGAGGTTCTCGAGGACGGTGAGGTGCGAGAAGAGCTCGATGTTCTGGAAGGACCGAGCGACCCCGAGGCGGGCGATGCGATGCGGTGGCAGCTTGGTCAGCTCGTGCGAGGTGCCCTCGACGCCGGTGTGTAGCACGATGCTGCCCTGCTGCGGGTGGTAGAGCCCGCTGACGCAGTTGAGCAGGCTCGACTTGCCGGCGCCATTGGGCCCGATGACGGCGTGGATGTGGCCCTGCGTGACGGTGAACCCGACCTCCTGGAGGGCGTGGACGCCGCCGAACCGGAGGCCGATGTCGTTGACCTCGAGCACGGGCTGGCCGGGCGGGACGGTCGAGGAGTTCAGCGAGTGCTGGTACGCCCTGGTGAGACCGGTGGTCACGCTGGGTCCCCTCCTTCGTTGGCGGCTGGACAGGTCGGACAATACGTTTCCACTATCTGGAAACGCAAGACCTCCTTGTGAAATCGTTATTCGCGCAGTTACAGTCAGTTTCCGGATCGGCTGCGATCATGGGACTGAGAAGGCGTGACAGGGCAGAGGAGACGCGGTGCCGTCGACGGAGTTCGGAGAGCGGGACTCGAGAGGGAGCCTCGGCACGGTCCGCAACGCCGTCACCCTGCTCGAGCTCCTCGGCGAGGGCCCCGCTCACCAGCACCTGACGGACCTGGCGGAGCGCTCGGGCATGTCGGTCCCGACGGTTCACCGGCTGTTGCGCTCACTCGTCCTGGCCGACCTCGTCGAGCAGGACCCGCGCTCGTCGCGCTACGGCCTCGGGCCGGAGCTCGTCCGCCTGTCGCAGCGCTACCTGGCGCGGCTGCCGATCCTCGGGGCGCTCGCCCCGTTCCTCGCCCAGCTGCGCGACCTGGTCCGGTCGACCATCGTCGTGCAGACCCTGGTGCGCTCCTCCGTCGTGACGATCGACCGGGTCGACGGTCCCGATGCCGGGCTCTACCGGGAGCCCCACGCGGCGGGTGAGGTGTTGACGACGGCGACCGGCCGGCTGCTCGCCGCCCGGGCCAGTGACGACGAGTGGAAGGCGATCCTCGAGTCGTGCTCGGAGGAGGATCGAGCCGTCGCGGAGGCCGCGAGGGACGAGTGGGCGGCAGCGCCCTGGCTCGTCGTCGAGGGCCAGACATTCGGACCACCGGGCCACGTCGCGGTGCCGCTCGTCGACGGCCAAGGGGGCGTCCTCGGCGCCCTCGTCGCCACCGTGTCACCGGGGGCGTCTCCCGAGGAGATCGAGGCAGTGGCGGGCCACCTCA
>NZ_JBEDUL010000051.1:0-101436 GCF_040414665.1 Intrasporangium sp. | reverse complement strand
CCCGACGACGCTCCGCGCGGGAAGGCGACGAACCGCGACGAGGTCGGTGACTTCGAGATCACCGCGCAGGCCGTCATCGTCACGAGCGGCGGCATCGGCGGCAACCACGACCTGGTCCGGCGCGTCTGGCCGGAGCGGCTCGGCACGCCGCCGGCGCGGATGGTCGCGGGAGTGCCGGCACACGTCGACGGCCGCATGCTCCAGATCACCCAGGCGGCCGGTGGACGCCTCATCAACCCGGACCGGATGTGGCACTACACCGAGGGCCTGCGCAACTGGGACCCGATCTGGGAGAACCACGGCATCCGCATCCTGCCCGGCCCCTCGTCGCTGTGGCTGGACGCACGGGGACGCCGGCTGCCCGCACCGTACTTCCCGGGCTTCGACACCCTGGGGACACTGCGGCACATCTTGTCGACGGGCTACGACTACTCGTGGTTCGTCCTGACGCAGAAGATCATCGAGAAGGAGTTCGCCCTCTCCGGGTCCGAGCAGAACCCGGACCTCACCGGCAAGGACGTGCGGCAGGTGCTCGGACGGGTCCGACCCGGGGCGCCGGGGCCGGTCGAGGCGTTCAAGCGGCACGGCGAGGACTTCGTCGTCGCGACGAGTCTCGGGGAGCTGGTCCGCAAGATGAGCTCCCTCGTCGGCGAGGAGCTCATCGACGAGGAGTCGCTCCGGCGCACCATCGTCGCCCGGGACAACGAGCTGGACAACGCGTTCACCAAGGACGCCCAGGTGACGGCGCTCCGTGGCGCGCGGAACTACCGTGGCGACAAGCTGATTCGGGTGGCATCACCGCACAAGATCCTCGACCCCAAGGCCGGGCCCCTCATCGCCGTCCGTCTCAACATCCTGACGCGCAAGACGCTCGGGGGCCTCGAGACCGACCTGTCCGCGCGCGTCCTGACGGAGGGCGGCGAGACGCTGCCGGGTGTCTTTGCGGCCGGTGAGGTGGCGGGCTTCGGCGGCGGCGGCATGCACGGCTACAACTCGCTCGAGGGGACGTTCCTCGGCGGGTGCCTCTTCAGCGGACGCACCGCCGGTCGCGCCGTTGCCGCGGCCCTCTAGCTCCCACTGCAACCCGCAACACACCGAGCACCGGCCAACCCCTGACGGTTATAACCGCCGCGAGCTTGCCGGTGCTCGGTGTGTTGCAGCGACGTCACCACAGTGGGCCATGATGGAGCGCATGGCAGAGGGGGCGCAGGCCTGGGTGCTGCACGTCGATCTCGACCAGTTCATCGCGGCGGTCGAGGTGCTGCGGCGACCCGAGCTCGCCGGCAAGCCCGTCATCGTCGGCGGGCGTGGCGACCCGACGGAGCGCGCCGTGGTGTCGACCGCGTCCTACGAAGCCCGCCAGTTCGGCGTCGGGTCGGGGATGCCACTCCGGCTCGCGGCCCGCAAGGCACCGGACGCAATCCTCCTGCCCGTGGACGCGGATGCCTACAACGCCGCCTCCGAGCAGGTGATGGCCACGCTCCGGCGGCTCTCGAGCGAGCACGGCTCGGTGGTCGTCGAAGTCCTCGGCTGGGACGAGGCGTTCGTCGGCGTGACGACGGATGACCCCGAGGCCTTCGCCCGACAGGCCATGGCTGCGGTGCTCGAGGCCACGGAGCTGCACTGCTCGGTCGGCATCGGGGACAACAAGATCCGCGCAAAGATCGCGACCGGCTTCGGGAAGCCGCGAGGCGTCTTCCGCTTGACCAAGGACAACTGGCTCGAGGTCATGGGCGACCGCCCGACGATCGACCTGTGGGGAGTGGGGTCGAAGATCTCCAAGCGCCTCACCGCGCTCGGCATCGAGACGGTGCGACAGCTCGCCTACTCTGACGAGGCGGCGCTCGTGACTGAGTTCGGCCCGCGGATGGGCACCTGGTATCGAGAGCTCGGCCGGGGTCTCGGCTCGGCGGTCGTCGACGACAGCCCGTGGATCGCTCGGGGGCACAGCCGGGAGACCACCTACCAGCAGAACCTCACCACCTCGGAGGAGGTCCGCGACGCCATCCGGGTGCTGGCCGAGCAGGTGCACGGGGACGTCGCGAAGGAGGGGCGGCCGGTCTTCCGGGTCACGCTGAAGATCCGCTACGCGCCGTTCTTCACGCAGACGAAGGCGCGGAAGCTCAAGGCGCCGACGCACGAGAAGGATGACGTCGTCGAGGCCGCCGTGGCGCTCGCGGACACGGTCGAGCCGGGGCGGGAGGTGCGGCTGCTCGGGGTGCGAGCCGAGATGGTGATGCCCGATGAGGGAGACCCCGCCGACCGGACGCCCATTCGCGGCCGCCTCTGATCCAGTGAACCGCTACGACCTCGACGCTGGTTCACCGGATCCGATGAGCGGGTCACTGGTCGCGGGGTCGCATGCCCTCCCACCGGGCCAGCCGGTCGGCGACCTCACGTTCACGATCCGCGTTGCGGCGCGCCCGGTCCTGCTGAGATGCGGCCGACATCACGCCGCGGTAGACGCTCACCACGGCGAGCGCCGTTGCCGCATAGGCCGCGATGGCCAGCACGAGCGCCGTGCTCCCGCCGCCGAAGGTGGAGCGGAACAGGTGCAGAAAGACCGCCGCCACACCAGAGACACCGGCAACGACGAACCACACGATTGTCGCCCGGGTCAGCGTGGATTCCACGGCGTCACTCTCGCACAGCAGGGCCGGCCGTCGACAGGGAGCCTCCAGTGAGCCAGAGGGGCAGCTGGTCGGCGAAATGGTCGTCACCCTCGACACCCGAGGCTCCCATGGGAACCACCCACCGGCTCGAGTCCCGGTCGGCCAGGTCCCACACGTACCGCGCCACCGGACCCACGTAGCAGCGGTCCGTCACCCCCGGGGCGCTCGCCGCTGCGAGGACGCACCCCTTGTCGCCCGGTACGGCGGCGTCCGGCGCCGTCGGCACGCCGCCGAGCCCGTCGAGGGCGTGCACCGGATCAAACCAGTGACGGTCGCCCCAGACGGTTGCCTCGTCTCCTTGCTGCGCCACGCGCGCGAGGGCCTCGGCGACCCCCGTCGCCACGTCGATCCCATGGCCGGATGCCCCTCTCACCATCGACGGCCAGCCGATGCCGATCTGGAGCGGCACGGTCAGCCATGTCGTGAAGAGTCTCGAGTGCCCGGTTGGCTCATGCAGCGGCGCGAGCGCCCGATGCTCGGTCAGCCACCGGACGAAGGCATGCCGCCACTCGGCGAAGACCGCGGCGCCACGACTGTCCGGCACGCTGAGACCGTCCCAGGCCATCAGCTCCTCGCGGACCGCGGCAGCGGCACCGGAGACCTCCGCCGTGGAAACCAGCTCGCGCATGAGGCGGGCCTGGCCATTGAGGGTGTCGACGTGGATCGCGAGGAAGTCAGCCGGGGTCAGGCCACGCCGGTCGCCGACCAGGTCCCGGATCCGGTCGGCCCGGAACGGGGAGGCGTACTCGACCCCGAGGCCGCCACCGCTGCGACGGTCGTTGGCGCTCACCATGACCTCGACGACGTCGGTGGCCGGGCCGCGTCTCCAGCCGACCCACTCGTGCCGCGGGTCCCAGGCGTCGACGGGGACCTCGAAGTTGACCGCGGGCCGCTCCGGGACCCGGCCCACCACCAGGTGGCGGACGCGTCCTTCGACATCCGCCACCACGGCACTGTTGACCGGCTCGACCCAGCGGCCCAGCGCGGCCTCGACGTCGTCCACCGTCCGGGCCCTGAGCAGTGGCAGGAAGGCCTCGAAGCCGAGGTCGATGGTCGCCTGCGACGGCGTGCGCAGGCTGAAGCAGTCGGCGGCTGCGGCTGGCGACCCATCGCGCGACCCGGCAGATGACCCGGTCGCGGTCCCTCGCGACAGCGCCGCCTCGAGTCCCGACTCAAGGCCCGTGACGACCGGCCCGCGCTCCGTGACGACCACGGGAACCTCGACCGCGTCCGCACCGCGGACGAGCACGGTCTCGAGGTGGTGCGTGACGGGCGCCCAGCCAGCGACGCCACGGGCCTCGAGGCACCCGTCGTCGCGTCGGCGCAGCTCCTCACGGGTCAGGTCCTGGTAGTCCGCCATGGCGTTGGTGATGCCCCAGGCGACCGAACCGGCATGGGCGAAGTGCTGCACCCCGGGCACGCCGGGGAAGGCGAACCCGACGACGTCGAACTCGTCGCAGGCCAGCCCGACCTGCTGGTAGCAGCCGGGCAGCTCGAGGATCCGGTGCGGGTCCCCCGCGATGAGCGGCAGGCCGCTGGCGGTGCGCTCGCCACACACCACCCACGCGTTGCTCCCCGACTGGGTGGCGCCCTCGGCATGGAACAGCGGCAACCAGTCCGCGCCGAGCCGGTGCACGATGTGATCGTTGAAGAGCTTGGCGGGGAAGGTGCCGAAGAGCAGGTGGACCGCCCAGAAGATCCCGAGCGGTGTCCAGGGCTCCCACGGGCGCGGCCGGAACGCCTCGTCCGGCAATCCGCGCAGCCCGAGCAGCCCGAGCTCCGGGGCCTGCCCCAGACCGGTCGGCATCCCCTCGTTGACACCGTCGACATAGGCGGAGACCCAGGCCCGGGTCTCGTCATCGAGCGCCGCGTAACAGGCCCGCACAGTCGGCTCGAGCTGAACCTGCCGCGCGAAGCGGTCCCACGGCACGCCGTCATCGCCGACGTACTCGGCCGTCCGGCCCTCCATCCGCCACCGGAACCACTCGAGTTGCCAGGCTCGGTCCTGCGCCGTCACCAGCCCCTGGAGCCGGGCCAGGTCGAGGACCGTGCCTGCGCGAAGATGGGGGATGCCATGGGAGTCGCGGACGACCTGACCACTCATGCCGGACAGCATCACGAGCCAAACCGCCCGAGTCCACGGCAATTCCAGCCGAAGTCACCCGGATCACCCGGCACGGTAGGCGAAACCTGGCCCAGCGGCATACGGCTAGGTTTGCCCCATGGCGCGTGGAGAACGCAACGTTCTGGGTGGCGACCTCGAGCTGTGCAGCGCCGACCCGCTGACCGGGTTCTACCGCGACGGGTTCTGCACCGCGGGTCCAGAGGACCGCGGCCTGCACACGATCTGCGCCGTCGTGACCGCCGAGTTCCTCGAGCACCAGCGCAGCATCGGCAATGACCTGCTCACCCCTCGCCCCGAGTGGCGCTTCCCCGGGCTCACGCCCGGGGACCGTTGGTGCGTTGTCGCGACGCGCTGGCTCGAGTCCCACCAGGCCGGCTCCGCGGCGCCGGTCGTCCTCGCGGCAACCCACGAGCGAGCCCTCGACATCGTGCCGCTCCAACTGCTCCAGTCGTATGCCGCTGACGTCCCTGACGACCCGAGTTCCCTGCTGTGACGGCCAGGAACAAATCTTCCGATTCCTCCCCACGGCGGGGGTCCAGGTCGCACAATCAGTGAGCAGCGCCTCGTGTCGATCCCGCCCGATCGCACGTCCGTCCCCGAGTGGCGCCGCCGGAGGAGTCCATGCGCGTCGTCCGACTCCGCGTGACCCGGACCGGGACCGGCAGGGTCAGCGGCACGAGGGTCTGCGCTGTCGTGCTCGCGCCGCTGGTGGTCGCCGTCATCGGCTCCTGCTCGGGCGAACCGGAGATCGAGCTCAGTCAGGCCCCACCCGGGACCGGGCTGGGACCGACGGCCACGGTGACCGTCCCCGAATGGCGAACGGTCACCAACACGGTGACCGCGACGACCACCGTCGTCTCGCCGACGACCGTCCTCACGACCCCAACGGTGACGGTGACCCTGCCGCCACGCCCCGTGGTGACGTCGACGGCCCCCTTCAGCCAGGGCACCGCCCTGGCGAGCTACCAAGGGATCATCGGCGACATCTCGGCTCTGGACAGGAGCGGCGGCACTGGCCCGGGCGCCGCCCTGCAGTTCGAGGCGCTTGCTCGACACCTGACGTCGCTCGAAGGGACCGCGGCTCCGCCCGGACTGGACCCGCCCAGCTGGTTCGGCCGAGTGACGTCGCTCCGGCTCTTCGCGGACGCCGCATCCGCCGAGGCGCTGGCCGGGTCGCCGCAGGCCCCTGCACGCTACGGCGTGATCCGGTCGGAGGTCGGCGTCCTGCTGGCCATGGTCAACGGGGCCCTGCGCACGAACCTCGTCCTACCGATCCCCCCGCCGACCCCCAGCACCTCGATCCCGCCGCGCTGAGGGACGCAGCGCAGAACCAGACCGGTTCGGCGTCGTATCCACTCCCACCACCCGATCACGAAGGGAATGTCATGCACCGGACCCGCTTGCTTGCCGTGGCCGCAGCCGTTGCCGCAGCCGCCGCCATGCTCGCCCCTGCCCCGGCCCTTGCTGGTGGCCGCCCATTCTCGACCGACCTCGTCGGCGCCAACGAAGTCGCCGGTGGCGACCCTGACGGCCTCGGGACCGCCGACGTCCGGGTCAACGTCGGCCAGAGCGAGGTCTGCTACGAGATCACCGTCTCGGGGCTCGACCCGGTCCTCGCGGCGCACATCCACCGCGCACCCGCGGGCATCAACGGGGCCGTCGTCGTGCCCCTGAACCCACCCGTCGACGGGACGTCCAGCGGGTGTGCGACGGTCGACCAGTCGCTGGCGAAGGCGATCCTCAAGGCGCCGCAGGACTTCTACGTCAACGTGCACACCACCGTCTTCCCGGCCGGCGCCGTCCGCGGGCAGCTCGGCTGAGACGCCGGGCTGTCAGCTGCGGGGTAACGCGCGGGAGAGCCGGCGGACTGCGTCCTGGATGGCGCCGGCCTCGATGGTGCCGATCCCCATGACGAGCCCCTGCACGGGCGGCTGCTCGAGGTAGCGCGGCGTGAGGGCCTCGATGCGCACGCCGTGCCGGGCCGCCTCCGCGACGACGGACCGATCATCGACGCCCTGGTCACGGAAGTGCGCGCACACGTGCAGGCCCGCGACGGAGGGCACCACCTCGAGCACGTCGTCGTGCCGGGACAGCTCCGCGAGGAGCTGGCTCCTCCGCTCGCCGTACACCCGGCTCGCTCGGCGCACGTGCGCGGAGTGGTGTCCCTCCGCAAGGAAGTCGGCCAAGGCACCGTGCGTGACGACGTCGCCCTCCCACGTGCTGACGCGCCTCGCCTCGCGCAGCGCCCGCTGCAGCGACTGCGGCGCGACGAGGTACCCGACCCTCAGGGCTGGGATCAGGGACTTGCTGAACGTCCCGACGTAGATGACCCGCCCCTCGCGGTCGAGGCTCTGGATCGGCTCGAGCGGCCGGTCGGAGAACCGGAACTCGCTGTCGTAGTCGTCCTCGACGATGGCGGCATCGTGGTCGACCGCCCAGCGCAGGAGGGCGGCCCGGCGGGCCAAGGACATGACGACCCCGGTCGGGAACTGATGGGACGGCGTCACGTAGACGATCCGGGCGTCGTCCGGGAGCGCGTCGACGACGAGGCCCTCGCTGTCGACGGGCACTCCGCGCACCACCGCACGGTGCGTCTCGAAGAGCCGGTGGGCTGCGGAGTACCCCGGGTCCTCGGCGGCGACGACGGTCCCCGGCTCCACAAGCACGCGGGCGACGAGGTCGATGGCCTGCTGGGCGCCGACGGTCACGATGACGTCCTCGCTCGAGCAGGCAACCGACCGGGCCAGGCCGAGGTGACGAGCGACCTCCTCGCGCAGTCGCCGGTGGCCGCGACCGACATAGGTCAGGTCGTCGAGTCGTGATCGGCGCAGCTGGGTGGACACGAGCCGGCGCCAAGTCTCGAGCGGGAAGAGCCGGTTGTCGGGCAAGCCGGGGTAGAGGTCGTGGACTCGGCCCGCGAGCGGGCGCTCCGGCTCACGACCTGAGTCGAGCCACATTGCGAGCGGCTGCACGGCGCCGCTCCTGGCCCGCCGTCCGTGGTCGTCCGCGTCCGTGGTCAGGGCCACGTCGGTGACGAAGGTGCCGGAGCCGGTGCGGCTCTCGAGGAAGCCCTCGGCCACGAGCCGGTCGTAGGCAGAGGTCACCGTCCCGCGCGCCACGCCGAGCTGCCCTGCGAGATCCCGCGTCGCGG
The DNA here is from genome assembly GCF_040414665.1 of Intrasporangium sp. GTDB lineage: Bacteria > Actinomycetota > Actinomycetes > Actinomycetales > Dermatophilaceae > Intrasporangium. Next base: position 93,488 of record NZ_JBEDUL010000051.1, on the reverse strand, counting down.
GCACGCGGTCGCCGCTGGCCAGCCGACCGTCGAGGATCGCGTGGCGGAGGGCTACGTAGATCCGGGCCGTCCGGTCGCCCGGCGCGTCGAGGCTCACGTGAATGGTCACTCCAGCAGGGTAGAGCGGACCAGCCCGCTCGTGGGAAAGCGGCCCTGCCCAGCAGTCCACCCAGCCCCGCAACATGGACCTCATGGCACCTTCGAGCAGCGCCCGGATGGCATCAGACGCGGCTTCCGCGGGCCCATCGAGCCCGGCCGAGGCCGTCAGGCCGGACTCGCGACAGGCCTCGGGACAGGGCTCGCGACAGGGCACGCTCACCGTGGCCCAGGGCACCGCCCTGTCGGTCGGCGCCGTCCTCGGCACGGGCGTCATCACGCTGCCCGCCCTCGCCGCCGACGTGGCCGGGCCCGCCTCTCTCGTCGCTTGGGCCGCCCTCGTCCTCCTGTCCATACCGCTCGCGGCGACGTTCGCGGCATTGGGCGCCCGGTTGCCCGACACGGGTGGCGTGTCGACCTATGCCCGGCGAGCGTTCGGCGACCGGGCGGCCGGGGCCGTCGGCTGGTGCTTCTACTTCGCCATCCCCGTGGGTGCTCCCCCTGCGTCGATGATGGCAGGGGGCTATGTCGCCGACGTGGTCGGCGGCGGCCGGACCACCACCCTGGCGGTGGCTGCCGCGCTCCTCGCCGGCACGGCTGCGATGAACGCCATGGGCCTGCGGCTCTCCGGCCGGGTCCAGCTGGCGCTGGCGGTCGCGCTCGCCGTGCTCATGCTCGTCACCATGTCGCTGGCGCTGCCCCATGGCGACTCCGGCCACCTGTCGCCCTTCGCGCCGCACGGCTGGGGACCCGTGGCCGCCGCCGCTGCCGTCCTTGTCTGGGGGTTCGCCGGGTGGGAGGCCGTCGCTCCCCTCTCGGCCGAGTACCGCAACCCGCGCCGCGATGTCCCGCGCGCCACGGCGATCGCCGTTGCCGTCGTCGGCGTGCTCTACCTCGGCCTCGCGGCGACCAGCCTTCTCGTCCTCGGTCCGGCGACCGGCGCAACCGAGGCTCCGCTGTCGGACCTCCTGGCCGTCGCACTGGGGGACGGCGCGCGCGTCCTCACTGCTGTCGCCGCCGTCCTGCTGACGCTCGGCGCGATGAACGCCTACTTCGCCGGCGGCTCGCGGCTCGGCGCAGCGCTCGGCCGCGACGGGAGCCTCCCCCCGGCCCTGGCCAAGGGCAGCGGACCGGGCGAGGTTCCGCGGCGCAGCCTCGGCGTGCTCACCCTCGGTGGCGCGCTCTCCCTTGTGGTCGCAGCCGTCCTCGACCTCGGCCTGACGCCCCTCATGCTGCTCGCCACGGGCTGCTTCACCCTCGTCTACGTCGTCGGGACCGGCGCGGCGCTCCGTCTCCTCCCGCGCTGGAGCCTCGGCTGGTGGACCGCCGCGGTCGCCTTCGTCGCCACTCTCGGCCTGCTCGTCGTCAACGGTCTGCACACGATCTGGGCGCTGGGCATCGTGGCGGCCTCGCTCGCCTACCGATCCCGCACGCCCCGAACCGGGAGCTGACGCCGGTCGATCCGCCGCACCCCAAGTGGCGCCAAACCATTGCATCCCGGGCGTCGGAACGGCAGGCTCACCCTCACAGTCTCAATGGGAGAGCTCACCAGCTCGATGGGGAGGAACTTGATGCGCCGACTGCCCACGCGTGCCGTTCTCGCTGCGGCCGCCGCTGCCCTGGTCGTGGTCCCGATGGCCGCGGCGACCGCCGCCCAGGCCACGCCTGAGCCGCCGGGCAAGCCGATCACGGTGATGACCCGCAACATCTACCTGGGCGCCGACATCAACCGGCCCGTCGAGGCCGCGCTCGCGGCGCAGGCCCAGGGCAAGACGCCTCAGGAAGTCGTCGCGGCGCTGGCCATCGCCACCGACCAGACCCGACGCATCGTCGACGCGACCAACTTCCCGGTTCGCTCCAAGCTGCTGGCCCGCGAGATCGCCACGGCCAAGCCCGATCTCGTCGGCCTGCAGGAGGTCGCCCTGTGGCGCTCCGGGCCGCTCGAGCTGAACAAGGTCGGCGTGCCCAATGCCACGGCGGTCGACTATGACTTCCTCGCCACCCTGCTCGCCGATCTGCGCGCGGCCGGGACGCCCTACGTCGCCGAGGTCGTCGGCGAGCGTGCCGATGTCGAGTCCCCGAGCTTCACTGCGACGATGGGCAACCCGCGCGACGTCCGGCTGACGATGCACGACGTCATCCTCAAGCGAGCCACCAACGCGCTCACGGTGACTGGCGAGCACGACCAGCTCTTCGCCCACAACCTCAAGGTGGAGATCTCCGGCGTGACGATGAACTTCTCGCGCGGCTACCAGTGGGTGGACGTGCGAGCGGGTGGCTCCTCCTTCCGGTTCGTCAACTCGCACTTCGAGGCGTTCAGCTCGAACCTCGCTCTCGCGCAGGGCATGCAGGTGGCCGCCGAGGCCACAGCGACCGACCGCACGACGGTCTTCGTGTGCGACTGCAACTCCGACCCCCTCCTCGACAGGGTCAAGCCGCAGGACACCGTGCCCCACAAGGCCCCCTACGACTTCCTCACGGGTCCAGCCGGATACACGGACCAGTGGCTCGAGTGGGCCCCAGCCGAGCAGGGCTGGACGTCAGGCCTGTCCGAGCGCGTCAACGACGCGTCCGCCGCAGGCTTCGACCACCGGATCGACATGGTCTTTGCCCACACCCTCGACGGGAGACCGCTCGACGTCGACCGCGGCTTCATCACCGGTAACCAGGTGACCGACCGCGACCCGGCAACGGGCCTCTGGCCCTCCGACCACGCAGGCGTGGTCCTCCGCCTTCGCGGGTGGTGACCCGAGCACCACAACAACGCAGCCGTATGCCGCTGAGCTGGATCCTGCGTCCAGGTGCAGTCCCTGCCATTCGGCCACCAGGTCGAGGGTGCAGTAGGCGCCGGGCGTGAAGTGCACACTCGACGAAGGCGGCCGGAGGGACGGACCCGAGCATCGGGCTGGGAGGGAGCTCAGCGGCATACGGCAGGGGTGGAATGACGGGACCAGCTCCCCTGCCCGGCCGACCGCATGGGCGGGAAGGGAAACCCGTCCCGTCACTCGTCCCACCTCTCAGTCGGGTGTGCAGTTCGCGACGCGTGGAGGAGGTCGCGAACTGCACACTCGACGAGGGGGGCGGCAGGATGGGCGCATGTCGAGGCGGAGTGAGCACCAGCAGGTCGTCGAACGAGCCGTGGACGAGTACCGCGAACGACACCCCCGGCTCGTCGAGGCGACCGGCCGCTACATCGAGATGGTCCAGGCGCTGCTCGACGATGCCGGTATCAACTACCTCAACGTCTCGGGGCGCACCAAGTCCGTCGAGTCGTTCCGGGGCAAGGCCGAACGGCTGGTCGATGGGGTTCCCCTGCACCCCGAGCCGATCGAGGACATCACCGATGGGATCGGCGTGCGGGTCATCACGTACGTGCAGGCCGACGTGACCGCGGTGGCCGACCTGCTCGCCCAGGAGCTCGCAGTTCTCGACGACCGCGACCTCGGCCTTGAGACGGCGAGGGCCGGGCGGTGGGGCTATGCCAGCCGGCACCTGCTCGTCGCAGTGGATGCGAGCCGCGTCGTGCCACCGCCGTACGAGCCACTCCGCCGGCTCAACGCATCGGTCCAGATCCGCACCGTCCTCCAGCACGCGTGGGCCGAGTTCGAGCATGACATCCGGTACAAGGGCACGGTGCCGGACGAGCACGCCTTCGACCTCGACCGGCGGTTCACCCTGGCGGCCGGGCTGCTCGAGCTCGCCGACCGGGAGTTCTCCGCGATCCGGGCCCGGCTACAGGTCGCGATCCCCGCCGAACCGGAGCCCGAGGAGGCCCCCGCCCATCCGCACATCGGGTCGCAGGACCTCGCGAAGTACCTCGCGGGCACGTACTCCGACGCGGGGTGGTCGCGCACCGACCACTACACCTGGGTCTCGGGTCTGCTGCAGGAGCTCGGCATCACGACGGTCGAGGCGCTCGACACGGTCCTCGCCTCGGTCGACAGCGCCGAGGTCACGGCCCGGATGGGATACAAGTACCCGCCTGGTGCGGTGCGGCGCCTCGACGACGCGCTGCTCGCGGCGTTCGGGGAACGGTACGTCGACCTCGCGGGCAACGCCCACCGTCGGGCGGCCCTCGAGGGCAGGCTGACGAAGCTGCGTGGGTGAGCCTCCGGGGCAACAGCAGACCGTTGCCTTGTCGGACAAGTTCATGACTTATACGATCACTCCTCATGACTGCCGATCGCATCCGCCATGTCGCGCTCTCCACTGTCGTCCTGCCGCTGCCCACGCCCATCAGCGACGCGAAGGTCCTCACCGGCAGGCAGCGGCCGATGACCGAGGTCGTCCTCCTCTTCGCGGAGGTCGGAACCGAGCAGGACCAGCACGGCATCGGCTTCAGCTACTCGAAGCGCGCCGGTGGACCCGCCCAGTTCGCGCACGCCAAGGAGGTCGCCGACCGGCTCATCGGCGAGGACCCGAGCGACATCGCGAAGGTCTACGACAAGCTGCTCTGGGCCGGCGCCTCGGTCGGCCGGTCCGGGGTCGCCACCCAGGCGCTCGCCGCGATCGACATCGCCCTGTGGGACCTCAAGGCCAAGCGCGCCGCGCTTCCGCTCGCAAAGCTCATAGGTGCACACCGCGACTCGGTCCGCGCCTACAACACGTCGGGCGGCTTCCTCCATGCCCCGATCGATGAGGTCAAGGAGCGCGCGACGGAGTCCCTCGCCGCGGGCATCGGCGGCATCAAGATCAAGGTGGGCCAGCCGAACTGGCGCCTCGACCTAGAGCGCCTCGCCGCCGTCCGGGAGCACCTCGGCGCCGACGTGCCACTCATGATCGACGCCAACCAGCAGTGGGATCGGCCGACGGCCCTCCGCTTCGGCCGTTCCGTCGAGGACCTCGGCCTCGTCTGGATCGAGGAGCCACTCGACGCCTACGACGCGGAGGGTCACGCGCAGCTCGCGGCAGCCCTCGACACGCCGATCGCAACGGGCGAGATGCTCTCCAGCGTCGCCGAGCACGTCCGGCTCATCGAGGCCCGGGCGGCCGACATCATCCAGCCGGACGCGCCGCGGGTCGGTGGCATCACACCATTCCTCCGGCTCGCCACGCTCGCCGACCACGCCGGCCTCGACCTCGCCCCGCACTTCGCCATGGAGATCCACCTGCACCTCGCGGCGACCTATCCCCGCGAGCCGTGGGTCGAGCACTTCGAGTGGCTCGACCCTCTGTTCAACGAGCGCCTCGAGACCCGCGACGGTCGGATGATCGTGCCGGACCGCCCCGGCCTGGGCTTCACGCTGAGCGACCAGGCGAAGGCCTGGACCGTGGACACGTTCGAGGTGGGTCGCGCATGAGCGCCTCGGCGCCGGAGACGAGGGGCGCGGACCGCATCACCGCGGTTTCGCTGTCGCTCGTCGACGTGCCACTGCCGACCCCGGTCAGCGACGCAAAGGTGCTGACGGGACGACAGCAGCCGATGCGCGAAGTGTCGATCCTCGTCTGCGAGGTCGAGACGGCGCACGGCCTGGCCGGGTTGGGCTTCTCGTACACCACCCGCGCCGGATGCAGGGCACAGTTCGCACACGCCAGAGAGGTCGCCGACGCCATCCTCGGCGAGGACCCGAGCGACATCCCCCGGATCTACGACCGGCTCCTCTGGGCGGGCGCATCGGTCGGACGCTCGGGCGTTGCGACACAAGCGATCTCCTCCATCGACACGGCCCTGTGGGACATCAAGGCACGACGCGCCGGCCTCCCGCTCGCCAAGCTGCTCGGCGCGCACCGGGACTCGGTCGCGACGTACAACACATCCGGCGGCTTCCTCCACGCGCCGATCGAGGAGGTCAAGGAGCGGGCATCGGCATCGCTCGCGGCCGGCATCGGCGGCATCAAGGTCAAGGTCGGCCAACCGGATCTCCGCGAGGACCTGGGCCGCGTCACATCGGTCCGCGAACACCTCGGCGACGACGTCCCCCTCATGGTCGACGCCAACCAGCAGTGGGACCGGACGAGCGCCCTTCGCGCCGGTCGCGCGCTGGCCGACCTCGATCTGGTATGGATCGAGGAGCCGCTCGACGCGCACGACGCCGAGGGCCACGCCCGGTTGACGGCTGCGCTCGACACTCCCATCGCGACCGGAGAGATGCTGACGAGCGTCGGCGAGCTCGTGCGACTCATCGACCTCCGGTCGGTGACCTATCTCCAGCCGGACGTCCCACGGGTCGGGGGAATCACGCCCTACCTGCGGGTCGTGGCCCTTGCCGACCACGCGGGGATGCACGTCGCGCCGCACTTCGTCATGGAGATCCACGTCCACCTCGCCGCCGCCTACCCCCGCGAGTCGTGGGTCGAGCACATCGAGTGGTTGAGCCCGCTCTTCGAGGAGCGACTCGAGATCTCGGGCGGCCGGATGATTGTGCCGGACCGGCCCGGGCTCGGCCTCACCCTGTCCGAGCAGGCTGCCGGTTGGACCCTCGACCGGGTGGTCCTGACGGCCTTGGCGGCCCGTTAGGTTGGGCACCGTGATCCCACGAGGCGACGACGCGACGACGGAGGCGCTGCTCGACCGCGACACTGGACGCGGGCTCGCGCACGAGCTCGTCGAGCGGCTCAAGGAGCGGATCCTCAGCGGTGACATGGAGCCGGGGCAGAAGCTACCGACCGAGGCGTCGCTCGTGGCGGAGTTCGGGATCAGCCGCACCGTCGTCCGCGAGGCTATCTCGCGGCTCCAGGCTGCCGGCCTCGTCGAGACGTTCCAAGGTCGCGGCACCTTCGTGCTCGCGCTGCCAGAGACGGAGCGCTTTGAGGTAGGCGCCGACCGCGTGCGCACCCACCGTGACGTGCTCGACATGATCGACTTCCGCATCGGGGTGGAACCCGAGGCCGCTGCCCTCGCCGCCCAGCGACGAACGGGAGTGCAGCTGAAGGCGATCGAGCGAGCCCTGCACGAGATCTCCAGGTCTGGCGAGCGCCAGAGCGGAGCGGTCGAGGCGGACTTCGAGTTCCACCGCCGGATCGCGGTCGCCTCGGGCAACCGCTTCTACGCCGACCTGATCGCGTCGCTCGGGCCGATGATGATCATGCTGCCGCGCACCCGGCTCGCAGCTGCGTCCACCGTGTCCGATGCGACCCATCCCACCCGGGTGTCGCTCGAGCACGAGAACGTCTACCTGGCCATCGTGCGCTCCGACGCCGAGGCCGCCCGGTCAGCGATGCGGCTGCATCTCTCCAACTCGCGGGCACGGCTGCAACGGGACTGACGCTCTTTACCCTCCGCGCGACGGACTCGAGGCATGCCATCCTCGAACGCGTGGGAGCACCGGATCCGCGCATTGACGACTACATCGCGACCCTGCCGAGCTGGCAGCAGGAGGTTGCCCAGCGCGTGCGGCGGTTGCTGCACGAGGCCGATCCCGAGATGGAGGAGACCATCAAGCGGACTCGCCTGCCCTACTTCGTGTTGGACGGCAACGTGGCCGCGCTGCTCGGCGCCAAGGACCACCTCAACATCTTCATCTACGATCCCATCGCGCCCGACCCGCACGGCGTCATCAACCAAGGCCACGACAACAAGTCGGCCCGGGCCATCCAGGTGCGCCAAGAGGATTCGCTCGACGAGGCGGCCCTCGTCGAGCTCTTCCGGGCGGTCATCGCCAACAACCGAGCTGGGGGCTGGCGTCGGGTCACCAAGGCCGACTGATGGCTTGCGTGAAGGTTCCGGCATCCAGTCAGGACCAGCTGCAGCCCTATTGGGACAGTGCCCAACCGTGGACGCGAAGATCGGCCTGGATCGTGGCCAGGTCCCGGGGTGCGTGGGCCGAGCTGCTGGCCGGCCCAGGCATCGTGCTTGACGAGGACACCGCCCTGTCCCGCGAAGGGCTCAGCGCGGTGCGCGGATGGGCTCATCGCGCCGCGTTCCCCGGGCGACCGGCACCAGCGGGCGCCGCAGCCCTGGACGAAAACCTCCGACGCGTGTACGAGAGTAGGCCCCTGGATCGACACACGGCCGACCTGATCGCATTCACCTGCGGGCTCACGCGGTACCCACGGCCGACGCGGCCAACGGACACGGCTAACGACCAGGGGCCTGCTCCAGAACGAACACTGGCCCCGCTCCTCACCCGGCTGCGCCGGAATCGGCGATAACTGGCGCCATTCACCACGAACTGGCGAACCGGCCCAGACGGCACACGGAGGAGTAACGCTGAGCCGTGTCGATCCGAAGACGGCACCCTCGGATGCCCACGGCAGTCCAAAGTGATGATGGTCAGACGAACGCCCCCACGCGGCATGAGCGTGTCTCTTGATCGAGGGCTCGTTTTTCGGTTGTCGCCGAAGCCTCGTTTCTGGGCCTCGTCCCGGCGCCGCTGACCTCATCCGGCAGAGTCGTCGAGGTCGATGGCATGGATCGGCTCGCTCCAACCCTCAGGTCCAGCGTCGTGAATTCTGAGCGGATGTGCGACATCTACGACGTGTTGTGGCTCGGAGACGTAGAACCGCATCTCGTGGCCGTCCGGATCGAGAACACCCGGGAGCAGCCACCCGATGGGGGTACGCACCACCGGGCCATGTCCGATGTCGAGATCGTCGAGCCGCTGGGCCAGGTCCCTGAGCGCACCGGTGTCTGGCACACCCATCTCGAAGTACACCCAACCGGCGGTCTTGCGTGCCTGCTCTGGATCGAGCCGCAGCGTAAGAAGCGTCCCACCCCTGGGATGGCTCATTCCGTACCCCACAAGCCGCGAAGCTTGCATGAACTCCATGAGGGGTTGATAGCCGAGCGTCCTTGCGTACCACATTGCGGACCGGCGGACGTCAGTCACGTGGACCTTCAGGTGGTGGATTCCATCCAACGCGGGGGTGTTCATGGGGCTCATCATGCTCCGTGGCATGAGATGTCATGCCCGGTACGCAGACAGCGGGGGAACTCAACGGCTTGGGCGAGGACACGACATGGCAGGGGTACACGCCTTGGGTTGTAGTGCAGGACTGCGCTCGAGCTGCCGAGGCTCTACTACCCGACCTAGCCGAGTGGGCGCTTGAAGGGGCTCCGGAGGCGCGGACGTGGACCCTTGCCTTGGCGGCGCACCACCCAGTTGCGTGGGCTTCGCTGGGACTAGAAGCAGCGCAACTCATGCCGGGCGTCGACCCGGCCATAGCGGCCCTTGTTCGCCACGCGGTTTCCGGGACGATTCCCGAACAGTCGCTCATTGCCGCAGTGCTCGCATTGGACGCTGACGTGCGCGACTACTACGACGAAGTCATCTCCGAACTGCCGAAAGCTCGGCAGCCACGTCGGCTCGTTCTGGAACTCGCCATCACAGAGCGTCTGTAGTTCCCCGCTCCACCGCCGCCGACGGGAAGGGCGGTGGGGCTTAGCTCGCAGGGCGGCATGGTCGGACGTCCCGTCCTCCTCAACCCGGCTCCGGGCGCTTGGCCCACGTGGTCCCCGACCCAGCGCCACCCACTCGAGGTCGTCCGCACCAACCCAACCGCGGCTGGGATAGTGCGCAACCGGTGCCACGAACGCCGCACTTATCCAGCCTCGGCTGGATAAGTGCGTGCAGCTCGCCTCACGCCCGACCATCGGCCATGAGCGAGGTGCCACGACTGCGTCAATCTGGCCGAGGTGACGCATGGCCCAAGCGGCTCTGGTCTCAAGATCGATCACCGCTGACACCAGCCCAGCGGCATACGGCCGGGATTGTCACCAGCGCGCGGTGTTCACCTCGAAATCGGACTGCACGGAACGCATGTACACGGTGTCCTCGCGACGGCGGACCCCACACGTGAGGTACTGCTCATGCAGGACACCGAGCGCGTCCTCGTCGAGCTCGACGCCGAGACCGGGCCCTGTCGGCACGGCGACGGCCCCGTCGACGAACTCGAGCACGCCCGCCGTGACGACGTCCTCGGTCTTCCACGGGTAGTGCGTGTCGCAGGCGTACGTGAGGTTCGGCGTGGCGGCTGCGAGGTGGGTCATAGCCGCGAGGCTGATGCCCAGGTGGCTGTTGGAGTGCATCGACAGGCCCAGGCCGAACGTGTCGCAGATCCCGGCCAGGGTCCGCGACCGCTGAAGCCCACCCCAGAGATGGTGGTCCGACAACACGACGTCGACGGCCCGCGCCCGGATGGCCGGCTCGAGATGCTCGAAGGCGATGACGCACATGTTCGTCGCGAGCGGCAGCTCGGTGGTCCGCGCGACCTCGGCCATCCCCTGGATGCCTGGCGTCGGGTCCTCGAGGTACTCGATGACGCCGGCCAGCTCGGCCGCCACCTTGGCGGACGTCTCCACGGTCCACGCGCCATTGGGGTCGATCCGCAGCTTGTGGTCCGGGAACGCGTCACGCAGCGCGTGCATCGCGGCGACCTCCTCGGCCGGAGGCAGGACGCCGCCCTTGAGCTTGATCGCCGTGAAGCCGTATGCCGCCCACATCCGTTGCGCTTGCGCCACCAGCTGGTCTGGCGTCAGGGCCTCACCCCAGTCGTCGTCGGGGTGGCCCGGGTGCCCGGCCCACTTGTAGAAGAGGTAGGCACTGAAGGGGACGCGGTCGCGGACTGCACCGCCGAGCAGGTCGCTGACGGGCCGGCCGGTCTCCTTGCCCTGCAGGTCGAGACAGGCGACCTCGAACGGAGAGAAGACCGGGTCGACGGCTGAGTCGAGGTCGAGCATGCCGCCGAAGCTCTGGCCACCGCCGGAGGGTGCCGCGCCGAGCGTCTCGACGACCACGCGCCGGAGGGCGTTCACGTCCCAGATCGGCGTGCCGGGGACCGCCGCGGCGACCGCCCCGAGCCGGGCCAGATGCGTCTCGTCGGCATAGGTCTCCCCCAGCCCGACGAGGCCGGTGTCGGTGTGGATCTGGACGATCGCCCGCAGGGCGAAGGGCTGGTGGACGCCGACGACGTTGAGCAGCGGCGGGTCCGCGAAGGCGACCGGCGTGACGGTGACACGGGAGATCCGGCTCCCTGTGGTCCGGGCGGCCATCATGACCGAGAAGCCTTGACCGTGAAGACGGGCACCGAGGCGTCGAGCAGGATCCGCTGCGCGGAGCTGCCGAGGATCAGCTTGCCGACCGGTGTGCGCTGGCGGATCCCGATGACGAGGAGCGAGGCGTCCACGTCTCGGACGACGCGCTCGAGGGTCTCGGCGAGTGAGCTGCCGTGGAGCGGCTGCGCGACGTCGACCGCGACGCCGGCCGCGGTCGCACGAGCGACGACGGCATCCCGCTGCTCCGCCGAGAGCATGGCGTCGTCGACCGGCGCCCCGCCGCGCGGAGAGTTGACCACGACGAGGTCCGTGTCGCGCAGCAGCGCCTCGGCGATGCCTCGATCGAGGGCGGCGTGGCCTTCCGGGGTGTCGACATAGCCGACGACGATGGTCATCTTGCCTCCGTGGTCTCGCGGGTGCCGTGGTGGTCGGCGTGGTCGGGGTGGTCGGCCTGGTCGGCTGGGCCGCTCGCGTCGGGTGTCGACGGTGCGGCGGGCTCGTGGGCGGGCCGGCTGCCGCGGAAGATCCTCCGCACCAGCGGGAAGAGGACGACCGCGACGATGACGGCCAGGATCGTTCCCGAAATGGGACGGGTCAGGAAGCCCGTCGGGTCGCCACCGAAGAGCAACAGCGAGCGCCGCGTCGAGCTCTCGATCATCTCTCCCAGGACGAACGCCAGGACGAGCGGGCCGGGCTCGAATCCGACCTTCTTCATGAGGTAGCCGACGACGCCGAACACGATGACGAGGAAGATGTCGAAGACCGAGTTGCGGACCGTGTAGACGCCGAGCAGCGTGATGAGCGCGGTGATCGGCGCGAGGATAGCCGGCCGGACCTTGAGGATCCGTACGAAGATCCCGACCATCGGGATGCTCATGATGAGCAACAGGATGTTGCCGACGTACATCGAGTTGATGACCCCCCAGAAGAGGTCCGGGTGCTCGTCGACGAGCTGCGGTCCGGGCTGGACGCCCTGGATGAGGAGGGCACCGAACATCAGCGCCATGGTCGCGTTCGCCGGGATGCCGAGGGTGAGCAGCGGGATGAACGACGAGGTGGCCGCGGCATTGTTGGCCGTCTCCGGCGCGGCTACGCCCTCGATGGCGCCACGGCCGAAGCGCTCGGGCTGCTTCGCGCGGCGCTTCTCGACCGCATAGGCGACAAGTGACGAGAGCACCGCCCCGCCGCCGGGAAGTACGCCGAGGCCGAAGCCAATACCCGACCCGCGGCCGATTGCGCCGCTCGAGTCCTTGAGGTCGCGGCGGGTCGGCCAGACGCGGGTCACCTTGGCCGGTGCATGGACCTTCTTGTGGTTCTGCTCGAGGTTGTAGAGGATCTCGCCAAGGCCGAAGAGACCCATGGCGATCGGCACGAAGTCGATGCCGTCGGCCAGGTTGAGGCTGCCGAAGGTGAATCGCTCCGCACCGGTGAAGGTGTCCCTGCCGACGGTTGCGATGAGCAGGCCGACAGCGGCAGCGATGACTGCCTTGAGCTTGCCGCCGTTGCCGATGGTCGCGACGAGCAGGACGCCGAGCAGACCGAGCGCGGCGTACTCAGGCGGGCCGAAGTCGAGGGCGTAGCCGGCGACGACGGGCGCGAGGATGGTCAGGCCGAGGATCGACACCGTGCCGCCGATGAACGAGCCGATGGCCGCGATGCCGAGCGCGGCGCCGGCGCGGCCCTGTTTGGCCATGGCGAAGCCGTCGAAGACCGTGACGACCGAGCTGGCTTCGCCCGGGAGGCGGAGCAGGACGGACGTGATGGTGCCGCCGTACTGGGCGCCGTAGAAGATGCCGGCGAGCATGATGATCGCGGACACCGGCTCGACGCCGTAGGTGATCGGCAGCAGGATCGCGATCGTCGCCGCCGGACCGAGGCCGGGAAGCACGCCGATGAGCATGCCGATGACGACGCCGACGAGGCAGTAGAGCAGGTTCTCGGGCTGCAGCACCACGCCGAAGCCGTCGATGATCGGGGTGAGGTCCATGGGGATACCTGGGTCCGGGTGGCGGGCTCAGATGAGCCGGGGAAGGGGGATCTGCAGCGCAAGGACGAAGAGCGCATAGAAGGCCGCAACGGTGAGGACGCTGATCAGCACCGACATGCGCCACGTCTCACCGCCGAGGAACCTCGTCCAGATCAGCATGACGAGGAGCGCGGGCACCTCGAAGCCGATGACCGGCAGCAGGAGTCCGAAGCAGACGAGACTGGCCACGCCGACCGCTGTCAGGATGCTCGACCGGGTGAACTTCTCGGTGTCGGTGTCATGGCGGCCGAGGACGAGCAGCGCCACCGACAGCGCGGTGACGGCCACGGACACGATGAAGGGCCACAGCCCGGGGCCCGGCTCGGTCAGCGAGCCAAGGCCGAAGCCGAGTGAGAGCAGGAGGCCGCTGACGCCGAGGGCGAGGGCCGCGAGACCCGCAACGACCTGGGTGACCGGCCCCGCGTGGGGCGGCCGCTCCTCCTCGAGGTCGGCAGCCACCTCGGCCCTGATCTCCTCGAGGATGTCGGGCTCGCCCCCAGTGGGTGACGGGTGATGGGAATGTGTCGTGCTCATCCGGGACTCCTCCTCGAGGGCCGGTGCGGGCGGGTCCGTCCCCAGAGAAAGGGTCGGTCCCCGCCCGCGCGGTGGGTCTTGGTGCGTCAGCTCTTCTGCTGCAGCTCGATGCCGAACTTGCTGACCTTGTCGGTGTTGGAGGCAAGGTCGGCCTTGAGCATGGTGACGATCTCATCGCCGGGCAGCTCGAGCGGGGTGAGCGAGTTGTCCTCGTTGAACTTCTTGTAGTCGGCCGTGGCGTAGGTCGCCTTGGCGGCGGCGATGAGCCGGTCCCTGACGGCCTGCGGCGTGCCCTTCGGCGTCGTGAGGAAGCGGTACTGCGTCACGACGACGTCGAAGCCCTGCTCCTTGGCCGTGGGCACCTCGGGCAGCGCCGTCACGCGCTCCGGAGCGAAGACGGCGAGCGGCACGAGCTTGCCGGCCTTGATGTTCTCGACCGCCTCGCCGATCTGCATCGTCGACGCGTCGACCTGGTTGCCGAGCAGGGCGGTGAGGTTCGGCGCACCGCCGTCGAACGGGACCGCGGTCGCGTCGATGCCCGCGGACTTGAAGGTCAGAGCGGACGAGAGCTGGGCGCCGGTGCCGACGCCGGTCGTGCCGTACTTGATGGTCTTGCCGGCGGCCTTGAGGTCGTCGAGCTTCTTGAAGCCGCTCTGGGCGTTGGTGACCATGACGTAGTCGTCCCGCGAGACGCCGTAGAGCACGTCGAAGTCGTCGATCGAGGTCGCCTCAGCCTCGGACACCGCGAGCGGCGTGATGGCGAAGAGCGAGGCGTTCTGGACGGAGATCGCGTAGCCGTCCGACTTGGCTCCCTTGAGCTCCTTGGCGACGAGGGCCCCGTTGGCACCCGGCTTGTTGATGACCGGCATCGACACCTTGAGCTCCTCGCTCATTCCCTTGGAAAGGGCGCGGCTGATGAGGTCGCTGCTGCCACCGGCCGAGGCGCCGACGGTCATCTGGATCGAGCCGCTCGGGTAGGAGTCGCCACCGGAGCCGCTGCTCTCGGCGGTCTTGACGCCACCGCAGGCGGAGAGGACGAGCAGGGCGGTCGCGGCCGCGGCCACAGCCGGGATCGCGCGGGTCCTCGCAAGAAGGTTCGTCATTGACAGTCTCCTGGGACGTGGGAACGCCGGACGACCGGCGTCATGAGGTCAGTTGAGCGCAGTGGGAGCCTGGGGGTGCTCCCCATGCCGGGAGACACTATGAACCTCCCTCGATGCCTGTCCAAACCCGATGCTGCATCAAGTGATGCTTTCGCAGCATTGACGGGTAGGGTCGGCCACCATGATGACCCTCGACCAGGTCCGCGCCTTCGTCGCCGTTGCCGAGGAACTCCACTACGGGCGCGCGGCGGAGCGGCTCCAGATGACCCAGCCGCCGCTGAGCCGGCAGATCCAGAAGCTCGAGCGCACCGTGGGCGTCACGCTCCTTGACCGGGACAACCGCCGGGTCGCCCTGACGGAGGCGGGCGGCGCCTTCCTCGACGAGGCGTATCGCCTGCTCGCCCTGGTCGAGAGCGCGGGCGACGTCGCGCGCCGCATCGACGGCGGGGCAGCGGGCACGCTGCGGCTCGGCTTCACCGCGGTCTCCGCCATCGGCGTGCTCGGCCCGCTCCTGCGTGAGCTCGACGCGAGCCTCCCGGGCGTGGACGTCATCCTCCACGAGCGGGTCACCGCCGCCCAGGCCGATGGCATCCGCCGCGGCGAGCTCGACCTGGGCCTCGCCCGCCCGCCGTTCGACACCGAGGAACTCGAGTCGCGGATCGTCTTCCGCGAGGCGCTGTGCGCTGCGGTGCCGGCCGGCCACCGCCTGGCCGGCTTCGACCGGCCGCTCACGCCGGGTGACTTCGATGGCGTCCCCGTGATCAGCTACAACCCCGTCCAGTCGCGCTACTTCCACGAGCTGACCGTCCGCTTCCTGACGAACGCGCACCCACGAGTCGAGCAACAGGTGCACCAGATCCTCACCGCCGTTCTGCTCGTCGCTGCAGGGCGCGGTTGCGCCCTCGTGCCGGCCTCGGCGCGCTTCCTCGGAGTCGAGGGGGTGGCCTACGCGGACCTCGTCGACGGGGGCGGCGACCCTGACGGTAACGAGGTACCGGGCAAGCCCGTCGAGCTGCACGCCATCTGGGCACGTGGACGCCGCAGCCCGATGCTCCGCCGCGTCCTCACGCAGATCGGCCGGATGCACCTCGACGGTGAGACCCCACCCGGCCGCACGGCGCCTTGATGCTCGGTAGGCATCGCAACATACGAAATCCGTCTTGGACAGGTATCGGAGGCCCTTTCTAGCCTGTGCTGGACCACTGGCCCAGCGGCGGGCCGGCGGCCGTCCAGCACGGCCGCCGAGCCCACTGCTCCGTCGCAAAGGACCTCACCGTGCCTTCCCTCGCACCAGACGAACTCGCCCATACCCTGGGGACCGGACTCCTGTCCTTCCCCGTCACGCACTTCACCTCCGACCTGGAGTTCGACGAGGCGGGGTACCGGGAGCACCTCTCGTGGCTCAGCGGCTTCGACGTCGCCGGCCTGTTCGCCGCGGGCGGCACGGGCGAGGGCTTCTCGCTGCGCACCGAGGAGATCGACCGCGTCGTGCGCGTCGCGGTCGACGAGATCGGCGGCACGGTGCCGGTCCTCGCCCCGGCCACCGGGGGCACGGCCGTCGCCGTGGCCCAGGCCCGCGCCGCCGAGGCGGCGGGTGCCGACGGCATCCTCCTCTTCCCGCCCTACCTCACGGAGGCGAGCCAGCGCGGTCTGGTCGACCACATCTCCGCCGTATGCCGCTCAGTCTCCTTGGGCGTCATCGCGTACTCCCGCGCCAACGCGGTCCTCACCGACACCACCGTCGCGCAGGTCGCCGAGCGCCACCCCAACTTCGTCGGTCTCAAGGACGGCGTCGGCAGCATCGAGGCGATGACGCGCACTTATGCGCGAGTCGGCGACCGGCTGCTCTACATCGGCGGGCTCCCGACCGCGGAGACCTTTGCGTTGCCGCTGCTCCAGCTCGGCGTGACGACGTACTCGTCGGCGATCTTCAACTTCCTCCCCGAGTTCGCCGTCGGCTTCTACGCGGACGTCCGCCGCCAGGACCGCGACGCCGTCTACCGCAAGCTCAACGACTTCGTGCTCCCCTACCTCGACATCCGCGACCGGGAGAACGGCTACGCCGTCTCGATCATCAAGGGCGGGCTCGCCGCGATCGGCCGGTCGGCCGGGCCCGTGCGTCCCCCACTGACCAACCTCACCGATCAGGATCTGGCCGACCTCAAGATCCTCATCGACAAGATCGGCTGAGCCGGATCAGCTGAACCCGAGCCCTCCCACTGCCCGAGGAGACCCCACGATGACCACCGAAACCACCGACACCACCGACAGCACCACCCTTGCCGGCCACTCGATCGTCGCCGGCGAGCGACTCGTCGGCCGGTCGAAGGGCCTGACCGCCATCGAGGCCACCACCGGCCAGCCCCTCGAGCCGACCTACACCCTCGTGGACGAAGAGCAGCTCGGGTGGGCGACCGCGGCGGCCGAGGCGGCCTTCGAGACCTATCGCGCGACCAGCCCCGAGGAGCGGGCCGCCTTCCTCGACGAGGTGGCGGCGCAGATCGAGGCGGATGGGGAGGCGATCATCGCGCGCGCGGTCGCCGAGTCGGGGCTGCCGACGCCCCGGATCACGGGCGAGCTGGCCCGGACGACGGGGCAGCTGCGGATGTTCGCCGGCGTCGTCCGGCTCGCGGACCACCTCGAGGTCCGGATCGACCCGGCGCAGCCGGAGCGGACGCCCCTGCCGCGGGCCGACATCCGCCAGCGCCAGGTTCCGCTCGGCCCTGTCGCGGTCTTCGGTGCGAGCAACTTCCCGCTCGCCTTCTCGGTGGCGGGAGGCGACACCGCCTCGGCCCTGGCCGCCGGGTGCCCCGTGGTCGTCAAGGCGCACAACGCCCACCCGGGGACGAGCGAGCTCGTGGGGGCAGCGGTGGCCAGGGCGGTTGCGGCACGCGGGCTGCACCCGGGCGTCTTCTCGCTCCTCTACGGCAGCGGCACGTCGATCGGCCAGGCGCTCGTGCGGGACCCGCGGATCAAGGCCGTCGGGTTCACCGGGTCCCGAGCAGGCGGGCTGGCCCTCGCCGCCGCCGCCGCGGAGCGGCGGGAACCGATCCCGGTCTTTGCCGAGATGAGCTCGGTCAACCCCGTCGTCGTCCTGCCCGGGAGCATCGCCGACGGGCGTGCGGAAGCGCTGGCAGCGGCATACGTCGCCTCCCTCACCCTCGGGTCCGGACAGTTCTGCACCAACCCCGGCCTGGCCTTCGTGCCGGAGGGGCCGGATGGCGACGCCTTCGTCGCGGCCGCCGGGCGAGCCGTCGCGGAGGCGACCGGGCAGACCATGCTCACGCCCGGCATCGCGGAGACGTTCGAGCAGGGCACGACCGCGCTCAAGGCGGTCGACGGGGTCACGATCGAGGCCGAGGGGACCGCCGGCGACACCGACAACGCGCCCGCGCCGCTGCTGGCCTCCGTGACGACGTCCGTCTTGCGCGATGAGGCGACCGTGGCCGAGGAGGTCTTCGGTCCCTCCGGTGTCATCGTTCGGTGGGCCGACCCCGCCGAGCTGGCGGAGTCACTGCGGGCGCTGGAGGGCCAGCTCACCGTGACGGTCCAGGCGGCCGAGAGCGACCACGACGCCGCGCGAACCCTGTTGCCGCTGCTCGAGACGAAGGCCGGCCGCATCCTGTTCAACGGGTGGCCGACCGGCGTTGAGGTGGGCCACGCGATGGTGCACGGCGGTCCGTTCCCGGCGACCTCCGACAGCCGCACCACGTCCGTGGGGTCGCTGGCGATCTACCGTTTCCAGAGGCCGGTCGCCTACCAGGACGTGCCCGCCGACCTGCTGCCGGAGCCGACCCGCGACGACAACCCGTGGGGGCTCACCCAGCGGGTCGACGGCCGGCTGCGACTCTCCCAGAACTGACAGGAGCTCCCGTTGTCACCCAAGATCGCCACTGTCGAGGTCGTTCCCGTTGCCGGCCATGACAGCATGCTGCTCAATCTCAGCGGCGCCCATGGGCCGTTCTTCACCCGCAACGTCGTCATCATCACGGACAGCGACGGCAACACCGGTCTCGGCGAGGTCCCCGGCGGCGAGAAGATTGCCGGAACCGTCCGCGAAGCCGCGGAACTGCTGCAGGGCAAGGAGATCGCGCGCTACCGCCAGCTGCTGCGCCTCGTCTCCGAGACCTATGCGGCCCACGATGTCGGCGGCCGCGGCATCCAGACGTTCGACGTGCGCACCACGGTGCACGCCATCACCGGGCTCGAGTCGGCCCTGCTCGACCTCATGGGCCAGCATCTCGGGGTGCCGGTGGCGGAGCTGCTCGGCGACGGGCAGCAGCGCCGCTCCGTCCCGATGCTCGGCTACCTCTTCTACGTGGCAGACGCGTCGCGCACCGACCTGCCGTACGTCGTCGACGACGACGAGGGTGACGACCGATGGTCCCAGCTGCGGCGGCGCGAGGCGATGACGCCCGAGGCCATCGTCGCGCTGGCCGAGGCCGCCCAGGAGCGCTACGGCTTCACCGACTTCAAGCTCAAGGGCGGGGTCCTGCCGGGCGAGGAGGAGATCGCGGCGGTGACCGCGCTGGCCCGACGCTTCCCCACGGCGCGGATCACCCTGGATCCCAACGGGGGCTGGCTCGTCGCCGACGCGATCCGTCTGTGCACCGGTCTGCACGACGTCCTCGCGTATGCCGAAGACCCGTGCGGCGCCGAGGGCCGCTTCTCGGCCCGCGAGACGATGGCCGAGTTCAGGCGCGCCACGGGTCTGCGGACCGCGACGAACATGATCGCGACGGACTGGCGCGAGATGGCGCACGCCATCCGGGGCCACGCTGTTGACATCCCCCTCGCGGACCCGCACTTCTGGACCATGGCGGGCTCCGTGCGCGTCGCCCAGCTGTGCCACGACTTCGGCCTGACGTGGGGCTCCCACTCGAACAACCACTTCGACATCTCACTGGCCATGTTCACCCACGTCGGGGCTGCTGCGCCGGGCGAGATCACCGCGCTCGACACGCACTGGATCTGGCAGGACGGACAGGCGCTGACGAAGCGGCCGCTCCAGATCGCCAGTGGTCAGATCGAGGTGCCGGACGCACCGGGTCTTGGCGTCGAGCTCGACCGGGAGGCGCTGGACGCCGCCCATGAGCTCTACCTCGAGCACGGCTTGGGGGCCAGGGACGACTCGGTGGCGATGCAGTACCTCGTCGACGGCTGGGCGTTCGACCCGAAGCGCCCGTGCCTCGTGCGCTGAGCCGAGTCACGCCTCCCTTGGAAAAGGTGCATCGCCGATGTCGATTCGGCGGGGACGACTTCGTCAGGATGGTGTGACGGGAGCCGTCACGCTTCACCGACAAGTCACCGACAGTCTTACCAAGAAGGAGCCGACCATGGCCGACACGTACGTCTACCTCATCCACGAGCCCGACTGGGACTCCGACTACGCCGCGAGCCCCGAGGCGCAGAACGACCCCGAGTTCGGCGCGAGCATGGCCGCGCACGGAGCCTTCGCCCAAGCAGTGGAAACCCTCGGCGCGCGGCTCGTCGGCGGTCACGCGCTGACGAACACCAAGTACGGCGGCACCGTCGTCCCCGGCGCGGCGGACCGCAAGGCCGACGACGCCGTCTACACGGACGGGCCGTTCACCGACACGGCCGAGGTCATCACCGGCTTCTACGTCGTCGAGACCGACGACGAGGTCCTCGCCCGCAAGCTCGCGGCCCTCGTCCCCACGGGCGGCCACATCGAGTGGCGCAAGGTCATTCCACTCGGCTGATCCGCGACGTCGGCCGGGTCGGTGTCCTCGGCAGGAGACACAATGTCGCCATGCCGGCGACCCACAGTGAACTCGAGCTGGAGTTCCAGGACGCGTGGCCGCGGATCGTGCGGACGCTTGCGTCCTTCACGGGCAACCTCGACGACGCGGAGGAGTATGCCGCTGAGTCCGTCGCGCGCGCCGCTGACCACGTGCGCCGGTCGGGTGAGCCGATCGACTCCCTGGCCGCGTGGTGCACGTCGGTGGCCAAGCGTGCGTGGATCGACGACCATCGTCGGCGCCGCGTCGAGGGACGACTCGCCCCTGAGCTCGTCCCACCGGAGGCCGACCCGACCGCGGACACCAGCGCCATGGATCACGACGACCCGATCAGCCGCTCGCTCGGTCCTCGGGGCGACGCTCTGGACGACCGGCTCGCGCTGCTCTTCGTGGCGTGCGACCCGGTCGTCAGCGCGTCATCACAGATGGTGCTCGCGCTGCGCGTCGTGTGCGGGCTGTCGATCCCACAGATCGCGGCTCATCTGGGTCTGCAGGAGTCGGCGACAGCGGCTCGGCTCACCCGGGCGAAGCGGGCCCTCGCCGAGGCTCGCGGCGCCTTTCAGGTCCCGGACGAGGAGGAGCGCCGCGAGCGGTTGCCCGTCGTCCTCGCCTGTGTCGCAGGGATGTTCACGCTGGCTCACCGCACGGTGCTCGATCCGGTCGATGCTCTCGCCGACACCGGCGTGCAGGCGCTGTCGATCGCCAACGCCATCGTCGCGGCCTACCCGGGAGATACTGAGGCCCGCGGGCTGCGTGCCGTGATCCGGCTCGGTCTGGCCCGACGGCCGGGTCGCGTCGATGAGACCGGCACCGCGCTCGCGCTGGACGAGGTCGACCGGGGCCGTTGGGACCGAGCGCTGCTCGCTCTCGGCCTCGACGACGCAACCTTCGCCGCAACCGCCGGCGACGGCCGGTTCGCCATCGAGGCCGCCATCTCGGGCCTCCATTCGGTGGCCGCAACCTTCCAGGAGACGGACTGGACCCGGATCGTCGATCTCTACGGTGCCCTGGAGCGCGTGTGGCCCTCACCGTCCGTGCGCGTCGCCCGGCTTGCCGCAACGGCACACGGGATCATCGCGAATGGCGAGCTCGGCGCTGCAGCAGGCGAGCTCAGACACGTCGAGGAGGAGCTGGTCCGGCTGGAAACGAGCTCAGCGG
Organism: Intrasporangium sp.; assembly: GCF_040414665.1. Classification (GTDB taxonomy): domain Bacteria; phylum Actinomycetota; class Actinomycetes; order Actinomycetales; family Dermatophilaceae; genus Intrasporangium. The sequence goes on along the minus strand of NZ_JBEDUL010000051.1, from coordinate 71,876 downwards.
CATACGCCTCGCGCGACGCAAGCCTGGCCCTCGCCGACCTGGCCTGGCGCACGGGACGCCGGGAGGCGGCTGCCGGCCGCTACCGCGACCTCGCGGACATCATGGCCGCCGAGCCGCTCCGACGATTCTGCCTACGCCGTGTCGGAACTGTCCGAAACGCCCTTTACCGACCAGACTCGCAGGATGACGTGGGAGGATCTGCGGCTCGCGATCGGTGAGTTCATGACGTCGGCCGGTTTCGCCGGGCTCGCGGCTCTCGCGGCCGCGACGATCGCCTACAGAGGGATCGTGGAGCGTGGTCGGATCGACAGGAACCTCGCCATCGATGCCGACGAGCGGGCGCGGTGGTGGGAGGCACTGATGTGGGTGTGGGCCAACCGCGACGAGCTTCCGTCGCCGGTGAAGCTGAAGGTGCTGCGCACGCTCAACAGCCTGTCGCGCAACACGACACAGTCTGCGATGCTGGAAGCGGCCATGGACGCCATCGTCAAGGTGAAGCGGAAGGGAGGCAGCCGTGGCTGAGGCAGTGAACCAGCCGTACCCCCCGGACGAGCCTTCGAGGCTCCTCCTCAGGGCGACCGTCAAGGCCCTGCACGACTGGCGCACGAGACGTCAGGTGCCCGAGTCGGTGACCACCGAGGAACTGGCTGATGCCGGCGACATGGCGCGATTCATGCTCAAGCACGGAGGTGCCGTGGAGTTCGAGGCTGCCGAGCCCCTTGACGACGGCGTGGAGCCTGAGGAGCTCGAAACCTTGCGGGCTGAGATCCGGGCGCGACGGGAGACTCTCCCAGCCGGGCCGCTCTGACGCGTCAGCGGGCGGCCGGCTCGTGGACGCTGGCCTGAGCCGACTCACTCGCCGGTCTGGCCGTCGATCGCCTCGCGGAGGAGGTCCGCGTGGCCGTTGTGCCGCGCGTACTCCTCGATCATGTGCAGCAGCACGTAGCGGAGGGTGAAGTGCTCGCCGGCCCGGTTCGTCCGGGCCGACTGGTAGTCGAGCCCGCCGTCCCGGAGCGCCATCTCTGTGGCGCGTCGCGACGCCTCGATTGCCTCGTCCAACATGCGACGCAGGGTGTCAGGGTCGTCGTGGACCGCCGAGGTGAACTCCCAGTCCGGGTCGGCGTCCCAGTCCACGGACGCCCACGGCTCGACCGGGTCGCCTCCGACGAGGCGGTAGGCGAACCACGAGTGCTCGACGAGGGACAAGTGCTTGAGCAGCCCGGCCAGGGTGAGGCTCGAGGCTGCGGTTGTCTGTGCGAGCTGTTGCTGGTCGAGGCCGTCAGCCTTGAGGCGGAGGGTGTCACGGTGGAAGTCCAGAAAGGCCATCAGGCTGGTCGCCTCGTCTGCGGTTTGCGGCGGGTCGACTCGTTCGATCGTCATGGCTGGGACGGTAACGGCCCGGCAGGTGCCCAGCGACTGGATATTTCCTGCGGGGCCGGCCCAGTCTGCGCACACTGGGTGGGTGCCAACCTCCAGCCAGATGATCGCGTTCCTCGTCGCGTCGATCCTCTTCATTCAGGTGCCTGGCCCGAGCCTGCTCTTCACCATCGGACGGGCCTTGACGGTCGGGCGCCGGGAAGCCCTGCTCTCCGTCGTCGGCAATGGGCTGGGAATCACGACCCAGGTGATTTTCGTCGCGCTGGGACTCGGCGCCGTGGTGGCGGCGAGCGCGACCGCGTACTCCGTCATCAAGGTGGCGGGTGCCGCCTACGTCCTCTGGCTCGGAATCCAGGCGATCCGTCACCGGGCCCGGGCCCGCGAGGCCCTGGAGGCGCAGGTGTCGGGCAAGCGCGGCCACGCCCTGCGCATCGGCTTCGTCGTCGGCGTGACCAACCCGAAGACGATCCTGTTCTTCGTCGCCTTCCTGCCACAGTTCACCAACGCCGCGGCAGGCCACGTGGGGGTGCAGATGGCCGTGCTCGGCGTCATCTTCGGTGCGATGGCAATCTGCTCCGACAGCATCTGGGCCCTGGTCGCGAGCCGGGCCCGGGACTGGATGGCGCGCAAGCCCCAGCGCCTCGACCGGCTCGGGATCGCGGGTGGCTCGATGATGGTCGGGCTCGGCGTGACGATGCTGGCGCGCGAGTAGCTCGCTCGGCCCACTGGTTACCCGGGCGCCGACGGACTGGTCCTCTGACGTACTGGCCCCCTGACCCACCTCGCGAATCAGTGCGTGGTGATTCAGTGACGCACTGATCCGCCAGGCGAGTCAGTGGGTGGTAATTCGGTGACGCACTGATTCGCCAGACGAGTCAGTGCGTGGTCATTCAGTCACGCACTGATCCGCCAGACGAATCAGTGGGCCAGGCGTCGAGGGGGCCGAACGTGAAGCCGTGGCTGGCCGACTCGCGGGACTCGCGCGCCAGCGGATCCTCGCCGAAGCCGTCAGCCAGCGCTGCGGCGACGTCGAGGAAGGCACGACGCGTCTTGCGGTGCAGACCCGAGAGCGTGGTGCGCCCGCCGCCCTCGAGAGTCTTGTCCCACGGCACCGAGACGACCTGTCGACAACGGGCCTCGAAGTGCTTGCGGGCGAACTGGACGATCGGGTCGCTCTCCCGCTCGATCCCGTTGATGACGACCACGGCGGAAGCGACGAGGTCCGTGTGGCCGTGCTCCTCGAGCCAGTCGAGCGTCTGGGCGCCGGCCTTCGCGCCGTCCAACGCAGGCCGGACGACGAGGACGAGCTGGTCGGCCTCGGTGATCAGGCCCTGGTTGGCGCTGTCGAGGATGCCGGTGCCGGTGTCGAGCAGGATGAGGTTGTAGAAGTGGTCGAGGAGGGCGACGACCTGCCGGTAGGCATCCCGGTCGAGGGCCTGGGCGATCCGGGCGTCGTCGTCGGAGGCGAGGACCTCGAGGCGCGACTCGACACACTGGGACGTGTAGCCCCGCATGTGGGCGAACGACCGGATGCGGCCGGAGTCCGCCAGCAGGTCCGTGATGGTGCGCTGACAGTCCCCCGCGATCCGGTGGGCCAGGTTGCCGGCGTCCGGGTTGGCGTCGACGGCCACGACCCGGTCTCCGCGCGCCGAGGCGAAGGTGGCACCGACGCCGACGGTCACCGTCGTCTTGCCGACGCCGCCCTTGCGGCTCATCACGACGATGCGGCGAGTGCCGTCGAACGGCGTCCGGACCCGGTTCATCAACTGGTTGCGGCGCAGTTCGCCGAGCCCCGGCGGCGGTCGGAGCCGACCACCGGTCAGCTCGACGAGCAGGTGCCGCCAGCCAGAGCGTGCGGCCTGACCCCGCCGGCCCAGGACCGCCGACTCACTGAAATCGGACGCCTGCGGCCCGAGCGGGGGCTCGAGCAGGTCATCCAGCGTCGCCTCGCCCGGAGCCGCACCGGCCTTCTCGTCGGCGGCCTTGCCGCTCACCGGCTCGGCCTCGGAGGGTTCGTTGTGGACGGTCTGAGGTTCCATCATTGGCCCTTCATGAGTGACCAGCTGCGCCCGGCCTGGCGCTTCAGTGCCAATTCAACCGTGCCGGTATGCAACTGGGCACCCGGGGCGGCAATTTTCCGCCCACGGCATGTCGCATGCCTCGCAGAACACACAGCAATCTTCGTTGGAATCGCCGGAATCCTTTGGTTGACTCGATCCATGCCCACCCGCGTGACGGTCGATCCCCTCGAAGGATCCGTCGCGACAGCGGCCCGGAACTTCGCAGCACTGCCGCCGGACCGGCCCGTCCGACTGGCGAAGCGGACCTCGAACCTGTTCCGCCACGGCGCCGCCCGCAACGGCACGCGGGAAGGGCTCGACCTCTCGGCCTTCCGCGGTGTCTTCGACATCGACGCCGCGGCACGGACCGCACGAGTCGGCGGGCTGACGACCTATGAGGAGCTCGTGGACGCCCTGCTACCAAGTGGATTCGTCCCGCTCGTCGTCCCACAGCTGCGCACGATCACCATCGGCGGTGCCGTCACCGGCCTGGGCATCGAGGCCTCCTCCTTCCGCAACGGACTGCCGCACGAGTCGGTCCGGGAGCTGCGCATCCTCACCGGTGGCGCGGACGGCCGAGGGGAGGTCGTCACCGCCACCGCGGACAACGAGCAGGCGGAGCTGTTCCGCACCTTCCCCAACTCATACGGCTCGCTCGGCTACGTCCTCGACCTCGTCATCGAGCTCGAGCCCGCCTCCCCCTACGTGGCGCTCCGTCATGTCCGCTTCGACGGCGTCGGCGCCCTGGCTGACGCCATCGGCGTCGTCATGCGGACGATGGCCTGGGACGGGCACCGCGTGGACTTCGTCGACGGCGTCGTCTTCGGACCGCGGGAGTCCTACCTGACCCTGGCCCACTGGACCGACGAGGTCGAGGGCCAGCCCACCCCGAGCGACTACACCGGCGCTCAGGTCTACTACCGCTCGATCCAGGAGCGCCGCACCGACGTGCTCACCGCGCACGACTACCTGTGGCGGTGGGACACCGACTGGTTCTGGTGCTCACGAGCCTTCGGTGCCCAGCACCCGGTGATCCGGCGACTCTGGCCCAAGGACAAGCTCCGCAGCGACGTGTACTGGAGGATCGTCGCCTTCGAGCAGCGCCACGGCGTCATGGCGGCCATCGACGCCAGGCGGGGCCGGCTCCCCCGCGAGCGCGTCATCCAGGACGTGGAGATTCCCCTCGACCGCACGGCCGAGTTCCTCACCTGGTTCTTGGACAACGTCCCCATCGAGCCGGTCTGGGTCTGCCCGATCCAGCTGCGAAGGCAACCCGGGAGCGGGAGCGAGCTCAGCGGCATACGGGCGACTGACGATGACCAAGCCGACCAGGGAAGGCCGCCGTGGCCGCTCTACCCCATGCACCCTGACGTCCCCTACGTCAACGTCGGCTTCTGGTCGTCGGTCGAGGTCGAGCCCGGCAGGCAGCACGGTGACGTCAACCGGGCGATCGAGGCCAAGGTGACCGAGCTGGGTGGCCACAAGTCGCTCTACTCCGACGCCTACTACGACGAGGCGACCTTCGCGCGGCTCTACGGCGGTGCGGCGATCGCGGCGGCGAAGCGGCACTACGACCCGCAGGGACGATTCCCAACCCTCTATGAGAAGGCGGTGCAAGCGCGATGACGATCTCGGTTGGCCAGGCATTCGAGCGCCTCCTGGGGGACGACGCGCCGGTGCGCGTCGTCGCATGGGACGGGTCGACGGGCGGCGCCACGGACGGCGTCACGGTCCGGCTGCACTCGCCGCGAGCGCTCAACTACCTCCTGACGGCACCGGGCGATCTCGGCCTGGCGCGCGCCTACCTCAAGGACGAGCTGAGCATCGACGGGATGGACGAGGGCGACCCCTACGAGGTGCTCAAACACCTCAGGGCAGCGGCCCTCTCACCGCGCCGCCCCTCGCTGCGCGATGTGCCAGAGCTCGTCCGGATCGTGCGGTCCTCAGGTGTCCACGTGCCCGAGCTGCCTCCCCAGGAGACACCGGGCCAGCTGCGGCGGCTCGCCCACGGGCTGCGGCACGGGAGGCAGCGGGACGCGGACGCGATCCACCACCACTACGACGTCGGGAACGAGTTCTACGAGCACGTGCTCGGGCCGTCGATGACATACACGTGCGCCGTCTTCGAGACACCAGAGACCACGCTCGAGGACGCGCAGGCCGCCAAGTACGACCTCGTCGCGCGCAAGCTCGACCTGCAGCCGGGCATGCGGCTGCTCGACGTCGGCTGCGGCTGGGGCGGCATGGTGCGGCACGCGGTCACGCACTACGGCGTGACGGCGCTCGGGGTGACGCTCTCGCGGGAGCAGGCGCAGTGGGCCCAGGAGGCGATCCGGCGCGACGGGCTGGAGGGGCGCGCGGAGGTGCGGCACGCCGACTACCGGGACGTGACCGAGCGGGGGTTCGACGCCGTCAGCTCGATCGGCCTGACGGAGCACATCGGGGTCAGGAACTACCCCGCGTACTTCCGGTTCCTGCGCTCGCGGCTGCGCGACGAGGGCCGGCTGCTCAACCACTGCATCACCCGGCCGGACAACCAGCACCCGGGGCTGCCGACGCGCGGCTTCATCAACCGCTACGTCTTCCCCGACGGCGAGCTGACTGGCTCAGGCGACATCGTGCGGGTCATGGAGAATGAGGGCCTCGAGGTCAAGCACCACGAGAACCTCCGCGAGCACTACGCCCTGACGCTCGCCGGCTGGTGCGCGAACCTCTCCAAGAACTGGGACGACTGCGTGGCCCTGGCCGGTCTCGGGCGGGCTCGGGTCTGGGGGCTCTACATGGCCGGGTCGCGCCTCGGTTTCGAGGACAACGGGATCCAGCTGCACCAGGTGCTGGCAACGCGGACCAGTGACGCCGGGGCGGCTGGGTATCCGTTGCGGCCGCAGTTCACGTGAGCAGGTCTCAGTCGGACCCGCCGAGGTCCACGCTGTAGGCCTCGTAGACGAGGTCACCGCCGGCCTGCCGGTGCCGGACGAGGCAACCGACCAGCGCGGTCAGCTCCTCGCGGAAGGCCGGCAGGTCCGCGAGCTGGCCGCCATGCTCGAGTATCGCGAGATACCCATGGATCTGCTCCCGGTACTCGCGGTGCTCGCGGAGCAGTCGCCTGATCGCACCACCCAGTCGGGGAGCACTCCGCTTGGCACGGTCGTAGATCCCGCCGGGGCTCTCCGTGAGGTCGATGTGGTCGTCGAAGTCGTGGGCCAGCTCGGCTAGCGCCGCACGGACCCGTTCGCGCCAGGCACCGCCTCGGGCGATGGGCGACTCGAGCGCGAGATCGACCGCGGCGACCGACTCGCGCAGCTCGGCGCGGTGCGCCCGGACCCGTTCGATGTGCTCGGCGAACCCTCCGTTGGTCGGGGCCGTGTCGGGTGAGGTCGCTTCAGGCGGTGCGGACTCAGGCGGAGCCGACTCAGCTGGGGCTGACGCGGCGGGGACCATCGTGGTGTCTGCGCTGGCATCCATGGTGACCTCCTCCGGGTGCCTTCAATGGTCGCCCGGCAGTGGCCCGCAGTCCACCCCTGGGACCGACTTCTCCGGCTCCGGCTGACTCAGGCCAGTGACAGGAAGAGCTTCTCCATCTCGTCCACGTCCATCTCCTCGCCGTCCGGGTTGGTGAGGCACTCCTTGAGGCCCGTCGCGATGACCGCGAAACCGGCCCGGTCGACAGCCTTCGAGACCGCGGCGAGCTGGGTGACGATCTCGCGGCAGTCCCGCTCCTCCTCGATCATCTTGACGATGCCACCGAGCTGCCCGCGGGCCCGGTTGAGGCGACGGATCACCGACTGCATCTCCGCAGCGTCGAGCTCCACGGTTACCTCCTGTGCATTGACGCGTGTCTTTGTGTCCAACGATACCCCACCGGGTATCGCCGGGCATCAGGCAGGGCGCGGCGCGTACATGATGAGACCCACCCCGACGAGGCACACCGCCGCCCCGATGACGTCCCAGCGGTCTGGCCGGAAGCCATCGAGCACCATGCCCCACACCAGCGATCCCGCGACGAAGACGCCGCCGTACGCCGCGAGGATCCGGCCGAAGTGCGCGTCGGGCTGCAACGTCGCGACGAAGCCGTAGAGCCCGAGTGCAACGACCCCGGCGCCGATCCACAGCCAGCCGCGATGCCCACGGACCCCTTGCCAGATGAGCCAGGCCCCACCGATCTCGGCGAGGGCGGCGAGGATGAAGAGCAGGATCGAGCGTGCGACCGTCACGCGGCCAGCCTGTCAGATCAGGGTGGTGGCCGAGTCATCCCCGAGTGGCCAGGACGCAGAACTCATTGCCATCCGGGTCGGCCATCACGACCCAGCTGACGTCGCCCTGCCCGCTGTCGATCCGTTTCGCTCCCAAGGAGATGAGGCGTTCCACCTCCGCTCGCTGATCGGTGTCAGTCGCGGGAACGAGGTCGAAGTGCTGCCGGCTCTTCGCGGGCCTGGGCATCAAGGGCGGGCCGCTCCACGTGATCTTGGCACCGCCCTGCGGGGACTGGATGGCGGTCTCCTCGTCCTGGTCCCAGACCAGCGGCCAGCCGAGCGCCTGGCTCCAGAAGTACCCGACCTCTCGAGTTCCGTCGCAGTTGACCGCCCCGAGGAACCCGCAGCCGGCGAGGAACCCGTTGCCGGCCTCGATGACGCAGAACTCGTTGCCCTCCGGATCGGCGAGCACCACGTGATCCGCATCGGGTCCTTGGCCGATGTCGATGTGCCTCGCCCCCGCGTCGAGCGCCCGTGCAACCGTCGCGTCCTGCTCGGCCTTGGTCTCGCTCGTCAGGTCGAAGTGGATCCGGTTCTGGAGTGACTTTGCCTCGCGGGTGGGAGCGAACCGCAGCCTGAACCCGGAGCCCGCGGGCGGTGCGAGGGTGACGGCGCCGTGGGGGCGCTCGGGATCATCGTCAGCTGGCTCCCAGCCGAGGACTCCTGCCCAGAACCGGGCCACGAGCTCGGGGTCGATGGCGTCGAAGCAGACGCTGTGGAGATCGAGTGCCATGGCCCCAGTCTGGCCCTGATCCCATCAAGGACACCGCTTGCGACCGGGGTCGTTCCCGGAGAAGGTGGTCGGCATGGACGTGACGGGGCTGAGCTTCGAGGGACATGCGGGAGAGATCGTCGGGCGACGGTGGAGCGGCGGTTCTCCTGCGGAGCCTGAGTACGTGGCGCTGCTCGTCCACGGCTACGGCGAGCACTCCGGCCGGTACGAGCACGTCGCGGCCCGGCTGGTTGACGATGGGGCCGTCGTCTACGCGATCGACCACGTCGGGCACGGTGGGAGCGCCGGCGAACGCGTCCTCATCACCAGCTTCCAGGAGGTGGAGGAGGACGTCCACCTGCTGGAAGCGCACGCCCGCGAGGAGTACCCGACGCTGCCGGTCGTGCTCGTCGGCCACTCGATGGGCGGTCTCATCGGCGCCCGATACGCACAGCGCTGGGGTGATGGACTGGCCGCGATCGTCCTGTCTGCCCCCGTCCTCGGGCGGTGGCGTGCGGCCGAGGCCCTGCTTGCGGCGGACGAGATCCCGGACGCGCCGATCGACCCCTCGACCCTGAGCCGGGACCCCTCGGTCGGCGAAGCCTACGTCGCCGACCCGCTCGTCTGGCACGGCCCGTTCAAGCGAGCGACGCTCGAGGCGATCCAGGAGGCGTTGGCGGTGATTCGTTTCGCCGGCGCCGTGGACGATCCCATCCTGTGGTTGCACGGCGAGGACGACCAGCTCGTGCCGATGCCCGACACCAAGTGGGGCTGGGAGTCGCTGGCCGGAAGGCGTGCCTCCTCGACGTCGTATCCGGGTGCGCGGCACGAGATCTTCAACGAGACGAACCAGGACGAGGTCCTCGACGACGTCATCGCGTTCATCCGGGCGAACCTCCCAGTGCGGGGCACCAGGTGAGCAGAGCGGCGACCCTCAGGTCCGCCTGAGCATCACGACGGTGTCGAGCGCCTCGCGCGGGCCGTCCTCCGTGTCGAAGGGGCGGACTCGGATGTCCGCGTGCTCAACCGCGACGGGCAGCCCGTCCACGGCGTCCACCACCTCGTCGGGGTCGTAGAGCACCTCGCGCGCGCTCGGGCCGCCCCAGCCTTCGGTCAGGTTGCGCGCGGAGTGCCCGATGACGAGGACGTGGCCACCCGGCCGAACGGCCTCGACGCCGTTGCGCAGGGCCACCTTCCACTCGGCGGGTGGCAGCTGGAGGTAGGAGAACAACGCGAGGTCGTATGCCGCTGGGCCGCCTGGCGCTGCCACCGTGGCGTCCCCGACCAGTGGGGACAGGCGGGCCGCCTCCCTGCCGAGCAGCTCCGCCGCCCGGGCTCGCATCCGCTCGACGGCGACATTCGAGTAGTCGGTGGCGGTGACCGTCCAGCCCTGTTGGGCGAGCCAGATCGCGTTGCGTCCCTCGCCGGCGGCAATGTCGATGGCGGAACCCGGCGTCAGCGGCGAGATCAGTTCCGCCACAAAACGGTTGGGCTCGGCCGACCAGACGAGATCCGTCGCGGAGTAGCGCTCGTCCCAGTCCTTGGCGTCCATCTGTCGTCTCCTCAGTCGGGGATGATCCGCGGTCCTCCGCCCGTCCATTCTGCGACGAGTCCTCGGGCCGGCGGTGGTCGCGTCTGTTGGATCACGGCTCTGCGCTTGCGGGGCGCCGGCCGCGTAGCGTGGAAGGTGGAGGAAGAGGGGGGTTGAACCATGAAGACACTCATCGTCCACGAGTCGCTGTTCGGCAACACCAAGGCCGTTGCCGACGCCGTCAAGCGCGGGCTGTCGCGCGGCGGGGAGGGCGACGGGGTGCACGCGGTGCGCTCCGACGAGGCGCCCGACCTGATCCCGGAGGACGTCGGCCTGCTCATCGTGGGCGGGCCCACGCATGCGTTCAGCATGACCCGGGAGTCGACGCGGAAGGACGCCGAGACCAAGGGAGCGGAGGAGCACGTGCGGCTCGGCATTCGCGAGTGGATCGATGGCGTCGCGCCGCGGCCGGAGCTGCCTGTGGTCACCTTCGACACCCGGGTGAAGGTGAAGCTGCTGCCCGGCTCGGCGGCCAAGGCGGCGGCGAAGGCCCTGCGCGCTCGCGGGTTCCGGCGTGCGGAGCAGGGTGAGACGTTCTGGGTCGAGGACACGGACGGACCGCTCAAGGACGGCGAGCTGGCACGTGCTGAGGAATGGGGCCACGAGCTGGGCAGGCGCGCGGACCTGCACGCTGGGCCAGCCGCTCGTTGAGCCTCAGCTCGGCAGCGCGGCGAGCCAGCGGTCGACGTCTGCGACGAACCGGTCTGGGACCTCGAGCTGAGGCGTGTGTCCGACACCGGCCAACCACTCGGTCGTCCATTCGGGCTTCGCGGCCGCGATCCGACGTGCTGCCTCGATGGGGACGAGCCGGTCCTGCTCGCCATGGATGAGCAGGACTGGAGCCGAGATGCGGTGGATCAGCGCAGAGTACGTGCGGCCATGGCGTAGGACGGCGAGCAGCGACCTGGCCGCCCTGAGGAACTCGGCCTCGGAGTGCGCCAAGGTGTCCCGGTAGGTCAGGAGCGAGACCCCCGCCTCAAGAACCTCGACGTCGGCGCGCGAGTAGTCGGCGAAGCAGAGCTGGACCATGCCCCTGACCCGCTGGTCGGTGGAGTAGCGGCGACGCAGCCGGATGAGGAACTGCTCGCCCAGGACCGGTGTCGCGTAGAGCCCGAACTGGAGCGCGACCATCCGGTCGAGGTTCTTGACTCCACTCGGGACAGACGGGTCGACGAGGACGAGGCCGGCCACCAGGTCCGGCTCTGCGGCGGCGAGCAACAACGAGACCATGCCGCCCATGGAGTTGCCGACAAGGACACTCCGTTCACCGAGCTCCTCGCGGATGAACCGCCCGAGCAGTGCGGCGTTGGCCCTCACGCCTGTGTCCCGGCCGGCTCCCGGGGTCAACCCGAAGCCGGCAAGGTCGATGGCGACGACCCGGCGCTTCTCGGCGAGCGCCGGTGCCACCTGGACCCAGTTGAGGTGCGACCCGCCAAGTCCGTGAACGAGGACAAGGGGTGCCTGTGCGTCGGCTGCTGCCGTCGCGGGACCCCCGAAGTCGACCCAGTGCACCGGGCCGTCCAGGTCACTGGTCCGGCTGCGTCCACCCCAGCGTTCCGCCAGGGCGACCGGGGCCGACTCCGGCAGAGCGGTCATACGGGTCAATCTAACCCGTCTGGCCGTGTGACCGACTCGTTTCTACGACCCCAGGACGACGGCACCGCCGGAGGTCTGGACATCGACCGTCGCTGGACGCTGGTCGAGGTTGATGACCACGCCGCCCGACGCCTGGCCCGTGAGCGCGGAGCTCACCGACATCGTGGCCACCACACCACCACTGAGGTCGACTCGCGCCGTCGTGAGTTTCAGGCCACCGATCCGGAGCACGGCGCCGCCGCTCGCCTCGACCTGGAGGTCCTTGGCTTCTCCGGACAGGTCAAGGTGCGCGCCACCAGACAGGTTGAGCTTCAAGGACTGCGCCTTGAAACCGTCGCCGGATGCGCTGGCTCCGCCATGGAGCTCGATCCCGGTGAGCGTGGATGTCGTGACCTTGACCGAGATGCCATGCACCGTCGTGTAGCCCTGCGTGGTGGCGATCGTCAGGCGATCTCCCTCGACCTTTGTCGTGGTCAACGGCAGGAGGTTGGGTTGCGCCGTCACGACGATGCTCGTGGCCGACCCGGGAACGATCTCGACACCGATGCCGCCGCCGACGTCAATCTCGCTGAAGGACGGCAGCTCTCGTGTCTCCGAGGTCGGGTCGCCAGATCCGACCACCACGTTCCCGGGCAGATCTCCGGAGCAGGCCCCGAGGATGGCGACCACTCCCGCGATGAGCAGCCCCCACCCGCGGCCCATCCACCCAATCGAGTGAACAGCATTCGGGGCAGCGAGCACGCGGCGCGACCGGGCCGGACCGCTCGAAGATCTGATGTCCATGACTCGACCATGTGCCCCTGGCGCCGCCACGGGCAGGGCACAAGGTCCCGAAGGACGGACCCACATCACGATGTGGCAGCGCTCAGGGCGCTGTTGAGATGTCCTTCCTGCCGGTCTTCACCCTGCCCCCGACGACCCGCGGGGCGGACTTCGCAGCGGATGGCCGGCCGGCGCACGTTCACGTGCGCGGAGGAATCGGCGCCGACCCAGATAGGGTGAGCACGCTGGATTGACAGGCTGGCCGAAGGGCGAGCACCCGGAAATCGCCGCCCCGGCTCACGGAGGCACACGATGAAGGTGTACATCTCATCGACTTTTCGAGACCTGCAGAACTACCGCGAGAAGGCGTATCGACAGCTTCGCCGCCTGCGTCATGACGTGGTGTCGATGGAGGACGGTGTCGCTGCTCATCAGCGTCCACTGCATCAGTGCCTGGCAGACGTGGAGGCCTGCGATGTCTACGTGGGCCTGTTTGCGTGGCGCTATGGCTTCGTTCCAAGGGACGACAACCCGGAGGGGCTCGCCATCACCGAGCTCGAGTACCGGCATGCGCTGGCCCGCGGCAAGACGTGCCTCATCTTCCTCCTCGACGAGACCACGCCGTGGCCGCCTGGTTCCTTCGACTCACAGACGGGCGAGGGCAGCCACGGAACGAGCATCCACCGTCTCCGCCAGGAACTCGCCGAGCGGCATACGGTCATGTTCTTCACCAGCCCGGATGATCTCGCGAGCGCGCTCAGCGCGTCGCTGGTCCCGCTGCAGTTCTCGGCTCCTCCGCAACCGAAGCCGAGGCGGCAGGGCCGCGCCGGTGGCCCGGCGCGGAGGGCGAGCCGCCGGGAGGGCCACCCGAACCTCTGGAACCCGGGCGACATCGTCCGCGTGCGATTCCTCGACGGCTCGCCGCGGCAGCGGCTCCTCGTGGAGCGCATCGTCCCGATCTGGACCGCGTATGCCAACCTCCGTTTCGAGTTCGGGGCTGACCCGGAGGCGGAGTTGCGCGTGAGCTTCAACGACCAGGGAAACAGCTGGGCTTACGCCGGCACGGCGGCATTGGACGTGGCTCTAGACATGCCAACGATGAATCTCGGCACGGTCACCGACGACAGCGTCGCCACGGAAGCGGACTACATGGTCCTCCACGAGTTCGGGCACGTCCTCGGCCTCAACCATGAACACCAGAACCCGTCCGGCAACATCCCCTGGAACAAGAAGGCTGTCCGGGAGATGTTCACGGGACCACCCAACTTCTGGACCGAAGACGCGATTGAGCAGAATCTCTACCAAACGTGGGACCCTGCCCTCTACCCGCTGGCCAAGCCGTTCGACCGCGAGTCGGTCATGGCCTACGTATTCCCAGCTGCGCTGACGGGACCGGACCACGCGATGGGACAGAACCTGTCCCTTTCCCACATCGACAAGGACTTCGCTCAACGGCTTTATCCGTATTGAGCGGCCCACCGGATCCCCGGAAACGGACCCTGTCCCGCAATCAGCCACTGCGATCCAGGCCATTGACAATTTTTCTTGTCAATGCCATCTTGGGGTCATGCGGGACGTCGAGGTCATCGAGAGCGCGGAGGCGGCAGCCGCCGCCCTGGACCCAGTCCGGGCCCGGTTGCTCGCCGAGCTGGCCGTCCCGGCTTCCGCCGCCGGGCTGGCGTCCCGGGTCGGCATCGCGCGCCAGAAGATCAACTACCACCTCAAGTCGCTCGAGGCGCACGGCCTCGTGCGGCTGTCCGAGGAGCGCCGACACGGGGGCCTCACCGAGCGGGTGCTTCAAGCGTCCGCGGGGTCGTACGTCGTGTCGCCGGCGGCGGTCACCGCCTCTGCGGCCGACCCCGATGCCAACGCCGACCATCTGTCGGCGAGCTACCTCGTCGCACTGGCCGGCCGGCTGGTGCGTGAGGTCGGGGCCCTGGCCCGCCGGGCCGGCGCGTCCGGCAAGCGCCTGCCGACGCTGACCATCGACACGCAGATCGGCTTCCGGTCAGCCGCAGACCGGGCGGCCTTCGCGGACGACCTGACCGCGGCGGTGCTCGATCTGGCCGCTCGCTATCACCACGACGAGGGGCGCCCGCACCGGCTCCTGGTCGCCGCCCACCCCCTTCCCGAGGAGACCACATGAACACCACCGTCAACGTCCCGTACCGCCTCGAGTTCAGCGTCGAGGTTCCGGGCACCCCAGAGCAGGTCTGGCAGGCCATCGCCACCGCCAAGGGCATGAGCGCCTGGTTCCTGCCCACCGAGATGGAGGAGCGCGAGGGCGGCTCCCTGCACTTCTCCATGGGCCCCGAGATGGGCTCCGACGGCCAGGTCACCGATTGGGACCCGCCGCGACGCATCGTCTACGAGGAGGACTGGGCAGCCCTCATGGGCAAGGAGCCCGATGAGCTCAGCCCGCTGACCTCAGAGTTCCTCGTCGAGGCGCAGTCCGGCGGGACCTGCATCGTTCACGTCACGAGCAGCGGCTTCGGGACGGGCGCCGCCTGGGAGTCGGAGTTCTGGGACGACATGGGCCCCAGCTGGATGCCGTTCTTCGACAACCTGCGCCTCTACCTGACGCACTTCCCCGGCCAGCAGGCCACACAGCTCGAGGCCAGCGTCTCCCTCCCCGGCGACGCGGACGAGCTCTGGTCCACGTTGCGCGACGAGCTCGGTCTGGTCGAGGAAGGTGCGACCGTCGAGGTCCGCGACGCCACCGGCACGGTCGAGCGTCTCGGCGAGCGACAGGCGCTGGTCAGGCTCACCTCGCCGGTGCCGGGCATGCTCAGTGTCTTCACCCACGCCGAGGGCGGCAGCACGGCGACCGCGGGCGTGCGGGCGTACCTGTTCTCCGCCGACGCCGGGGACTACGTGCGGCGCGAGGAGCCGGCCTGGCGGGTCTGGCTGCAGGGGCTTGCCGTCCGGGCCTGAGCCTTGACGGTTGCTGTGCAACCCTCATTCGGCGTGCGAAGTGGAGTGGCCCACCAACATTGCATGCCTGACCCGTCGAGGGCGGGGTCGGTGCATGAGCCCCTTGCAGACGCAGTTCCCGCGACGGCCAGACCCCGTAGCGTTTCCGTCGATGCTGGAACAAGGGCTGATCGCGAGCCCACGCCCCTGATGAACCGCGCCGCACCCTTCCCCCACGATGCTCCGCCCGGGGAGGGGAGCTGGAATTCGCGGTCTCGCTCACCTGCCCCTGCACTGGGCACCACTGCGAGGTGGCACCTGACGCGTAAGTCGCGACCAGGCATCAGCGGCTCTGGGGCGCCCGCGGCGGCAGGTGCTCAGCGACGACCTCGCCTGGACGCCAGTGGATCCCGGGGATCGATTGCAGCGGTGCGAACGGGTCGGCTGCGCTTTGCCAGGCGATCGCGAGACTGTCCGCGATCAGCCCGGCCTCTCGGACAGACCCGTCGCCGCTCTGAGCACCGGGCGCGTCAGTCTGCCTCGTGTCGACTGGCCGCCGCTTCGGCCGTAGGCCGCACCTGCCCGGGCGGGTTTCGTCAGCCCACCAAATGCGGTGTGAACGGCGTCAGACAGAATGGATGGCCAGCCGGATCCAGCAGCACTCGCCAACGCGGATCCGGCTGCTCTGCCAGCCGGGCGCCAAGCGCGACCGCCCGCTCCTCAGCCGCGCCGAGATCGTCGGCTGTGAAGTCAAGATGCACGACTGACGTCCCCGGCCAGACCGGGGGACCATAACCCTCGACCTGCTGCGCAATCAGGACAGCCCCGGGCACCTCGATCCCGACGCTCGATTCCTTGGCCCACAGCTGACGACCCCCGAGCAGCCCCAGGTAGAAGTCGGCAAGGCGCTGAGGTTCAGGGCAGTCCAGTGAGATGCCCACTAGCCTCACCTGGTCGAATCCGGGCACAGGTGCACCCTATGCGCCGGGTCGCGCCTGCACCGCCCTCAAGGTCCCAGCGGTGCCGCGAGCACCTGCTCGAACGGGAGAGCGGAGGTGAGTGCTTCCGCCGACGAACGGGCTGTGTTGCCGCGGAGGGCTGCCGAACTCCTGGTCCTAGTGCACAGCTGGCCGCCGGTGATCTGCCTTGCGATTTCGGAGTAGCGAGGGTGGCGTAAGCGATGGCGAACACGCCGGCCACACAGGGACCACGATTGCTGTTGCGAGCAACCGACGTCCTGGGACGTGGACCTGATGCCCTCGTGGGCGCTCTCGGTCGGCCTGTCGCTACGGTGGACGCACACCCGTGGAGGTCGTTCCTGTGGTTGTCATGCTTCGGGTCGTTGTTGGCGTTCTCGTGATGGCGCACGGGTTGGTCCACCTGCTCTATCTCGCCACCGACGTGTCCCATTTCTCCCTCGAGCGGTCCTGGCTGGTGCCCGAGGCTGGCCGCCGCACAGCGGGGTACGTACTTATCGGCGCCACGATCGTCGGGTTCGTCCTGGTGGCACTCTGCGTGTGGCAGGTCCCGGCACTCAGGAGCGCGTGGCCGGTGTTCACCGTGGTCGCCGCCACCTTGTCCACGCTCCTGCTCGCCCTGTTCTGGAACCGGCAACTCGTCTTCGGCCTCGTCGTCAACGCCGCGCTGATCGTGGGGGCCCTCGTGCGACCGGTGTGGCTCGAGCGGTTCATGGCTGGGAGCTGAGCGGTGGAGCCATCAAAGTGTCTGTGTACGTGAGTGATTCGGGCAGCTTGGCTCAATGCTACCGCCGTACCGTGCGATCACCGTATCCGTGCACCGGGGCCACGCCGTGACGTCCCGACTCACATTGGCACTCAAGCACGACCGCAGGCGGCCACACCTCTCTTACGCCGCGAGGACATCACAAGGCTCCGCTGGCTTGAACCGCTGCCGAGGGCCGCGGGTGTGTACGGTGTCGACACAACCCGGGTGTTTCGCCCTGGGGTCGACGAACCCGGCCCTGCGGCCGCGCCGTTCACGAAAAGGAGGCACAGCGCATCAAGCTTCTTCTCACCTCTGGCGGCGTCACGAACGACAGCATCCGCGACGCGCTGGCCGACCTGCTGGGCAAGCCGATGGCCGAGTGCCACGCCTTGGTCGTCCCCACTGCGCAGTGGGGGCACCCGATGTGCGGACCATCGTCGGTGCAGGGCCTGGTGGCCGCCGAGCCCGACTTCCGGCACTTCACCGGCCTCGGCTGGGCGTCGCTCGGCGTCCTCGAGCTCACCGCGCTGCCCACCATCGGCACGGAGCGATGGCTCCCCTGGGTCCGAGAGGCCGACGTGCTCCTGGTCGACGGCGGCGACGCGACGTACCTGTGCCACTGGATGCGCGAGTCGGGATTGGCCGAGCTCCTGCCGTCGCTACCCGACATGGTCTGGGTGGGAGTGAGTGCCGGAAGCATGGTGATGACGCCCCGCATCGGGGCGTACTTCGTCGAGTGGCCCCAGGCGCCCGACGACCGCACCCTGGGAGTCGTCGACTTCTCGATCTTCCCGCACCTGGACCTCTTCCCGTCCAACACCCTCGCCCACGCGGAACGATGGGCCGCCGACATCGGCGTCCCCGCCTACGCCATCGACGAACAGACCGCCATCAAGGTCGTCGACGGCTCCGTCGAGGTCATCTCCGAAGGCCAGTGGACGAAGTTCGGGTGATAGCCGCACTCCAGAGGCTGGTGGATTGCGCCGAGTGCCGAACGCGCGGGGCCGTTGCCGGAAACGCCGAGCGAAGATCGTCATGCTCCTCGGGTGCGGCGTTGACAGCTTCACCCTCCCAGTACGTGACAAGGAACGCGTGCACGTCGAGCGGCTCAGAGCCGGGTCACCTCCCGCGTCACGCTCTGACAGGTACCCTCCACGCGGGCTGGCCTCGCACGCTGACAGCAAACTCACATTGCCGACGAGGATCAAAAGGCCGGAGGTGCGCCACGTCGCCGCCTGCCGCCCAATCTCGCCAACTCGGGCGTTCCCCGGGCCACCGACGACCGGCAGCCCTGCAATCGACCACGCCACAGCTGCGGTTTCAGGGCCTTCCGGGCGGTTATCGTCAAAGAAGGCACGGAGCTCCCTCCGTGGCATCCCGACTTCCGTGAGCGCCAGAACATGACGACCCTCGCTCCAACCGCCACCGCCGGGCGAACGCGTCTCCGGACGCCCACGCCGGAACGCCGCATCCTCGTGCTGGGGGTTATCGCGGCTGCATTCCTGCTGACCCAAGGCGTTGCCCAGGCGGTTACCCCCTTCATCCGCCAGGACGACTGGCCCTTCCTACTGCCCGCGGGCACGAGGGGAGTGCTTCCCACCAGCTACTACAACCTGAGCGAAGGACGCTGGCTGAACTCCGCGTGGTGGGCCGTCGTCGGTCAGCACGGCACGGCCACGACCGCGGCACTGAGCTACGCCGTGGGCTATGCCGCCCTCGTCGCGGGCATGTGGCGCGTCTGTCACCGCGCCGGCATCCGGCCCAGGCCCGCGGTCGATGCTCTGCTCGGCATCGCGCTCTTCGCTTCCTGCGTGTGGGTGCAGCTGCTCTACTGGCCGGGCACGCTCACGCCCTCTGTCTTCGTCGCTGCTGGCGCCCTGTGGCTCCTGCCCTGGGCGGCGCGCACGCCGATGCGCCTCGGACTGTGGCTCGTCCTCGGCGAGATTGCAGCCGTGCTGACCTACCCGCCGATCGGCGTCGTCCTCCTGGTGTTCGCTGTCGTGTTGCTGCGCGATGCGCCTTGGCGTCGCCTGCTCCGCATGGCCGCAGTCTGGGTGGCCGGGTTCGCCCTCGGCGTCGGTGTCGCCTACACGCTCAACTGGATTGTCTACGGGCACTTCGGTATCCAGCTCGCTGGCTGGCGCCGGTTCAACCCGCTCACCTCCCTCGACGCCCTCGGTGTCAACGCCGGGCGCTGGTTCGAGACCGCCGGGTCACTGTGGGCCGCCCAATGGTGGGCCTTGCTCGTGGGTCTCGTCGGGATCGTCCTCGGTTGGCGTGACCCCACCGTCCGGCCCCGACTCCAGCGCCTCCTGCTCGCCTTCGCCATCGCCTACGCCCTGGACGGGGCGCAGACACTCGCGACCGGCGTCGTGACGGAGGCCAGAGGCCAGCTGTGGACGTGGTTGTTCGCCGTGCTGCCGGTCGCGCTCCTGCTCATTGGCCGTCGGCGTCCTGCTCCCATCCCGACCGACCACAAGCCACCGGTCGACCGCATCGCCACGGTGCTGCTCGCTGTGCTCGCCCTCGGCGGAGTGCTGGCGTGGCGCGCCGACATCGGCGAGCACCAGGCCACGCGGATGCAATATGCGGCCATCGCCGCAACGGCTGCGGAGCACGGCCCCAGGACCGCCACGCCGACCGTCGTGGTCTACCAGGACCCCGCCCTGCGCTACACGCGCGAGGGCCGGATCATGGCCAGCACCCTTTTCATGGCGGTGCACCAGGAGCTGGACGGAGTGCTGCCCAGATGGTGCATCGGCGTCGAGTGCCGGCAGCTCGCCCAGCGCGCCGGATCCGGGCCGGTCATCCGCCTCGGATCCGTTGGTGGACCGGACCGTGTCGTGGGGGTCATCGTGCCGACTCCGCCCAGCTGGCTCTGAGCCGTGACGGGCACGGGCCGCGCGCCAACGCGGCCCCAACTCACGTGCCCGCACCCAGTCCGGAGAGGCGCCTGCGCAGGTGGGCTCGCTCCACCGCGTTGTCGGTCAGCTGGAGCGCCCGCTCATAGGCGCAGGTGGCCTCGGCGCCTCGGCCGAGGCGACGCAGCAGCTCGGCACGCGCCACGTGGTAGCCGTCGTAACCAGCCAGCTCCTTGTCCTCGAGCTCATCGACGAGGTCAAGCGCCCGGGCGGGGCCCTGCACCTCGGCAACCGCCACGGCTCGGTTGAGCGCCGTGATCGGCGTCGGCGCGATGGCCATGAGCTGGTCGTACAGCGCCACGATCTGCGGCCAGTCGGTGTCGGCTGCTCGAGGCGCATCGGTGTGGACGGCGTTGATGGCGGCTTGGAGCTGGTACGGCCCAGGGTCGCCGCGCCGGAGACACCGGCGGACCAGCTGATGCCCCTCGGCAATGAGGTTGCGGTCCCAGAGCGACCGGTCCTGCTCCGCCAAGAGGACCAGCTCTCCGCGCGCATCGGTCCGGGCGGCTCGCCGAGCCTCCGTGAGCAGCATGAGCGCGAGCAGGCCCGCTGCCTCCGGCTCGTCCGGCATGAGCTCGACGAGGATGCGGCAGAGGCGGATCGCCTCGGCACAGAGGTCGGTCCGCACGAGGTCGGCTCCCGCGGTCGCCGAGTGGCCCTCCGTGAAGACGAGGTAGAGCACCGCCAGCACGGAGGCGAGCCGGTCCGGCAGGTCCGCGTCCCGCGGCACGCGGTACGGGATGCCAGCATCGCGGACCTTCTTCTTGGCACGGACGATTCGCTGCGCCATGGTCGGCTCGGGCACGAGGAACGCACGGGCGATCTCCGGCGTCGACAGGCCTCCGAGCAGCCGCAGCGTCAGCGCCACCTGCGCCTCGCGCGACAGCGCCGGGTGGCAGCAGGTGAAGATGAGGCGGAGCCGGTCATCGCGCACTGGCCCCTCCTCCCAGGCATCGTGGAGCGTGTCGTCGCGCGCATGGAGCAACAGTGATTCCGTATGCCGCTGGGCTCGGGACGCTTCCCGGCGCAGTCGGTCTGTGGCTCGGTTTCGGGCCGTCGTGATGATCCAGCCTGCGGGGCTGGGCGGTAGGCCGTCGCGGGGCCACCGCTCGACGGCGACCGTGAAGGCGTCCTGGACCGCGTCCTCGGCGAGGTCGATGTCGCCGAGAACGCGGATCAGGACCGCCACGGCCCGCCCGTGCTCCTCGCGGAAGACGCGGGCGATGTCGTCGGACGTCACCGTCATCCCGTGCAGGCCGTCCTCACTCGGTCGTGGGCTGCTGCCCCGGGTCGTCCTCAGTGACGAACGGGCGAACCTCCACCGGGAACCCGGTCGCGCTCGCGATCCGTTCCGCCCAGCGGAGCACGCGGTCGTAGTCGTCGGAGCGGACGATGGACAGGCCGCCGAGGTGCTCCCTGACTTCGGCATACGGCCCGTCGGTCAGCAGCGGCGATCCGTTGGCTCCGACGCTCACGGTCGTGGCCGAAGCGAGGTCGCCCAGGCCGCCCGCGAAGACCCAGCCGTTCGCGGCCCGGATCTCGTCGTTGACCCGCTCGATCTCCGCCATGACCGGGCCGAGGTCGAGGTCCTCGGGCGGCGGCACGTTGGGGGTGTACAGGCTCATCAGGTACGTCTTCATCGTCGTGTCCTTCCATACTCATCGTGACTCGGTGACGGACGTCGGTCGGGACGTCTCACCAGCTACACGAATGGGGCCAGCCCGCATCGACAGCCGCGGGGGCTTCGGGGACGTTCTGCACACACGATGCCGGCCATCTCAGGTGCGGACCCGCTGCTCGACGAGACCGACGGTGTTCCCCTCGGAGTCCTTGATGAAGGCCATCCACTCGTCGGTGCCCGCGGGTCCGAGGGTGGCGTCCTCGTGCGTGAAGATGACGTGCGGTTCCCCGACGACCTCGACCCCGCGCTCGCGAAGCCGCGTCAGCGTCGCCTCGAGGTCAGAGACACCCACATAGACGAGGGCGCTCGGAGCGCCGTTGTCGAGGAGGAGCCGCACGCCACCCACATCGAAGAAGACGAGGCCCGGCGGGTCGAAGGTCGCGACCGGCTCGGACCCGAGCAGGTCCGCATAGAAGGCCGCGGCCCGGCCGAGGTCCTCCGCGCGCTGCGCGACCTGCACCAACCGCAACTGCTTGAGCTGACCCCCCACGTCACACCCTCCTCGCCAGCCGATCCCGGCGCCCGTTCGTCCGCCGCTGTACCGCCATCGTCCAGCACAATGGCCGACATGAGCGAGCATCGTCCGGTGGACACGTGGCTGACCGACATGGACGGCGTGCTCGTCCACGAGGAGCAGGCGATCCCCGGCGCACAGGAGTTCGTCGCGGCCCTGCGTGCGTCGGGCAAGCAGTTCCTCGTCCTGACGAACAACTCGATCTTCACCCCCCGGGACCTGCGCGCCCGCCTCGTCGCGAGCGGCATCGACGTTCCAGAGGAGTCCCTGTGGACCTCGGCCCTGGCGACCGCCAAGTTCCTGGCCGACCAGCGACCGGGGGGCAGCGCCTTCGTCGTCGGGGAGGCGGGGCTGCTCACCGCGATGCACGACGTCGGCTTCGTCATGACCGACCGCCATCCCGACTACGTCGTGCTCGGTGAGACGCGCACCTACTCGTTCGAGTCGATCACCCGCGCGATTCGCCTCATCGAGAACGGCGCCCGTTTCATCGCGACCAACCCCGACCCGAGCGGTCCGAGCCCCTTCGGCACTCTGCCAGCCACGGGGTCGGTCGCGGCACTCATCTCGACTGCGACCGGTCGCCAGCCCTACTACGTCGGCAAGCCGAACCCGCTCATGATGCGCAGCGCGCTCAACCGGATCGACGCCCACTCGGAGACGACCATCATGGTCGGCGACCGGATGGACACCGACATCGTCTCCGGGCTCGAGGCCGGGCTGCGCACCGTCCTCGTCCTGACCGGGTCGACGCGCCGGGAGCAGGTCGAGACGTACCCCTACCGTCCCAGCCGGATCGTCGACTCCGTCGCGGACCTCATCCGCTTCGTCGACCACGGCCACGGGGACGAATGACGGGATGACTCGGCCCTGACAGTGGCCGCCAAGCACAGGCACCCTCAGCCTGTCCCGTCACCTGTCCCGGCCGACCCACCAACGACGGCGAGCCGCAGACTCGGGGGTGGCAGGCCGCGCAGCGGCAGCGCGCCGAGCCTGCTCAGCCTGCTGCTGCTCCCGCAGCCGTCGCCATGCCTCCACCA
The DNA here is from genome assembly GCF_040414665.1 of Intrasporangium sp. Taxonomy (GTDB): domain Bacteria; phylum Actinomycetota; class Actinomycetes; order Actinomycetales; family Dermatophilaceae; genus Intrasporangium. The sequence goes on along the minus strand of NZ_JBEDUL010000051.1, from coordinate 48,731 downwards.
TCTCTTCGACGTCGAGTGTCTTGGCCAGCATGGGCGGCAGCCTTCCCACGGCGGGCCGGAGGCGGTCGGCGAGCACCCGCCGGTTGTAGTCCTCGATGATCTCCCGGACGTTCTGCTCCGTCGCGACGTCCATGAGGGAGCCGGGATAGGTCGCCGCCTCCTTGCGCAGCGCGAGGGCGCCCGGGAGTGCCCCGCCCAGGTCGAGGTTCTTCCGCGCGGCGTAGCGCTTGATCCACCAGTCCGGGTCATTCGCGTCGTGCAGGTCGAGGGGCTTGCCGGCGCCTGGCAGGTTGTCGAACTCGCCACGCTCCTGAGCCTCGCGGATCGCCTTCTCGACGCTGCTCTCGTAGTAGGGCGGCTGCGACATGTCACCACCGTAACCCGGCCTGGCGCACCCAGGCCGGGCTCAGAGGCGGGCGAGCACGGCGTCGAGCATCGCCTCGGTGAGCTTGCCGGTGAAGGTGTTCTGCTGGCTGACGTGGTAGCTGCCGAGGAGGCGGACGTCGTGGCCGTCCGGGCGGCGCAGCAGCGCTTCCGCTCCGTGGCCGAAGCGGGCCTTGGGCCGCGGCACCTGCCACCCGAGGCGCCGGGCCGCGCCCAGCGCCGCGTCCCAGCCGATGGCGCCCAGGGCGAGCATCGCTCGCAGGCCGGTTGGCGAGGTCGCCGTCAGCTCGAGGTCGCGGTCGAGCCAACCGGAGCACGCGGACTTCTCCTCTGTCGTGGGCCGGTTGGCGGGCGGCGCGCACCTCACCGTGGCGAGGATCCGGATTCCCTTGAGCTCCAGCCCATCGCCCGAGGAGACCGACGTCGGCTGGGAGGCGTACCCGGCCCGATGGAGCGCCGCGTAGAGCCAGTCGCCCGAGCGGTCGCCGGTGAACATCCGACCGGTGCGGTTGGTCCCGTTCGCCGCCGGAGCGAGCCCGACGATCAGTACGTCCGCGTCGGGATCTCCGAACGACGGTCCCGGGCGACCCCAGTAGGGCTGGTCGGCGAACGATGCCCGGCGCCCCTGGGTCGCGACCGACTCCCGCCAGGCGACGAGTCGCGGACACGCACGGCAGACGGAAACCCGCGCATCGAGCTCCTCCAGCGCCCTCGCGCCACCCGCCAGCTGCTGCACCTCGGCGGCACTGCGCGCGACAGGAGTCTCTGGCGTGGCCGGGTCGCCGGGCCACCCCGTCCCCGGAGGCACCGGCGAGGGAAAGAGCTGGCCCGTCACCGGATGCGGGTCCAGACGCTCGGTCGTCATGGCCCGACTCTGCCATCCCGCGAGCATGATGGTGGGACAGCCGCGGTTCACCCCGACGCCGCCCGCGGTGAGCCCGTTCGATGAACCGGGGGGCTCCGCCCGGCGTCTCCGGGGACAGCAGTGCCGAGGGAGGTTGGTGGTCAGATGCCACTCGACGACGACGCCGTCGAGGCGATCTATCGCGAGCACGGCCCGATGCTCCGCAGGGTCGTCTGGCGGGCCACGACGGACGCGGATCGGGTGGACGACATCGTGCAGGAGACGATCCTGCGCGTCTGGCGCCAGGCTCCCGAGGCCGACAACCTCCGCGCCTACCTCATCACCACGGCCAGACACCTCATCGTCGACCAGCACCGCGCCGCCGGGCGGCGGCCCCAGCAGGCCCGCCTCGTGGACCTGCCCGAGACCGAGTCCGCCATCGACCGGGCCCTGGACCAGGTGCTCGTCGAGGAGGCCCTGGCACGGCTACAGCCCACGCACCGCGAGGTCGTCAGCTGTCTCTACTACGAAAGGCTCTCGGTGGCCGAGACCGCCAACCGCGTGGGGGTGCCCGAGGGCACCGTGAAGTCCCGCGCCTTCTACGCCGTGCGCAGCCTGCGCGTCATCTTGGACGAGATGGGGGTGACCCGATGACCGTCGACCAGAACCAGCAGGAGCACGACCAGCTGCACCAGCTCCTCGGCGCCTACCTCCTCGGGGGCCTGTCCGACGATGACCACCGCGCGTTCACCGAGCACCTCCGCAGGTGCCCGACGTGCCAGCAGGAGCTCGGCCAGGTCTCCGGGCTGCCGAGACTGCTCTCCCTCGTCGACACACAGACGCAGGTGCCGTATGCCGCCGAGCTCGCTCCCGAGACAGCTGCGGGTGCGAGTCTGGCCGGGTCTTCCAGCACTGGTCTGGCCGACCTTCTCGATGCTGCTCGGCGCCGGCGGCGCCGGCGACGGTCCTGGTTCGCGGCCGCAGCCGCGGCAGCCGCCGTGGCGGTGTTCGGCGTCGGCACCTGGCTCGGCCCGGGGCTGCTCAACCCGCCCCCGCCGGCGGAACACTTCACGGCGACCGCAGCCGGCTCATCTGCGAGGGTCGGGGTCGAGCTTGTGAAGCGCGGCTGGGGCACCCAGCTCAACCTCGCCTGCCAGGACATGCCCGTCGGCCAGGAGATCGTCGTCTATGTCGTCGATGCCACCGGGCGGGAGTCGGCGGCTGGCTCCTGGCTCGGCACCGAGTCCGGCTACTCCAAGGTGACCGGAGCCACGGCCTTGCGGCGCGACCAGATCCGATCCATCAAGGTTCGCACGAGCTCAGGAGCGGTCATCGCCACTGCCTCGACGTGAGGGCCGCAACGCGGATGACGGCGAGCCCTCCCCTTCTGGCAGGCGGCGTGCAAAGGTGAGTCAATGGCGAAGGACTTGGACATCCAGCACCGGATCACATCGCTCATCGACGAGGAGCACCGGCTGAGGAACGCGCTTCAGGCAGGCCGGATCGAGGCGGAGGACGAGCGGACGCGGCTCGGGCAGCTCGAGGTCGAGCTCGACCAGTGCTGGGACCTGTTGCGCCAGCGGCGGGCAAAGCGTGAGTTCGGCGAGAATCCGGACGAGGCCCAGGTCCGCGACCCCAAGACCGTCGAGGGCTACATCGGCTGACGCCGGCCGGACCGTCGCCGGGGCCAGGGCGATCAGTCGGCGTGCTCCGGGGGCCAGACGACCCGGAACCGTTCGAGGACGATCTCGTCGAGCTCCGACCACGTGGCGCCCCGGGAGGCACTGGTGCGCTCCCAGTAGCGACGGTGGTTGGCCCGCCAGCTCGCGAGGGTTCGGTCGTCCTCCCCTTCGTCGTGGGCGAAGGCCGCGTCGACGTCGTCGAAGGTGGCGATGCGCAGCTCGATTGAACGGATGACCACGCGCGGCCGCCCGGAGCCGTCGCAGGCGATCCAGTGCGAGCCGACCCTGGGCAGCGGCTCGTCCTCAGCGAGGAAGTCGTCGACCAGCGCAGCTGTCGCGCGCTTGGGGCCGGCGAGCACTTGGGCGAGGAGCTCATCGGCAAGAGCGTCCGAGTCGCCGAACCGCTCGACGGTGTAGTCCGCGCCGGCACGCACGAGCTCGGGATGCGCCTCGGTGTAGGCCTGCCACATGACCAGTGCCGCGTCCCGGTCCACCGGGGTCGGGTCGGATCCGGCGATGGTGCACCTCGTCTCGTATGGAACGCGGTGCGGGCGCGAGACCAGCCCCCCGGTCTCGCGCCCGCTTTCCCCTCGTCTGCCCAGAGCCACTGCTCTCGACGCTGATACCTGACCATCGCAGATTCCTTGCAATTCGTTACGCAACTATTTGGTTGCACATCTCAACACGGGTGTGCAACTCTAGGGTTGCAGGACCATCCGCGGAAGGACGTGCCCATGAGCACCCAGGACATCCCCGACACCATCGAGCGACACATCGAGATCGCAGCACCGATCCACCGGGTCTGGGCTCTCGTCTCCGAGCCGGGCTGGTGGATCAACGAGGGCGAGATCCGGCAGCACCGACTGGAGCAGCGCGAGGGCCACGTGGTCGTCCACGACGAGACCCACGGCGCGTTCCCCATCGAGACGATCGAGCTGCGCGAGCCGGTCTACGCGTCCTTCCGGTGGCTCTCGAGCGAGGACGAGGAGCACGGCGACGAGCACATCCCGACGGTCGTCGAGTTCACCCTGGAAACCTCCGACCACGGCGTCATCGTGCGCGTCGTCGAGACCGGCTTCGCCGAGGGCGGGGTCGCGGATGACGCCGCGCGTGCGGCCGCGCACCGCGACAACACAGAGGGGTGGGAGATCGAGCTCGCCGCGGCTCGGGGCCACCTCGAGCAGGCGTGATCTCCCTGATCGTCGGCCCCTCCAGCCCCCGGACGACCGTCGCGGCGGTCTTTGCGTGCCTCGCGGACGAGAGTCGGCGGGAGGTCCTCGACGTGCTCGTCCGGGATGGCAGGGCGAGTGCAAGCGCCATCGCCCGCGAGGTGCAGATCTCACGCCAGGCGGTGGCAAAACACCTGGTCCTGCTTGCCGAGGCCGGCCTCGTCACCTCGGAGCGAACGGGGCGCGAGGTGCTCTACAGTGTCCAGCCACGACCGCTGCAGGACGCAGCCCGATGGCTCGATCGGTCTGCCGCTGCCTGGGACCGCCGCCTCGCCGCCCTCAAGTCGGCCGCGGAGGGCCGGGGGGACGATCAGACGGCGAGCAGGTAGTCGGCCAGCTCGGCCGGCCGGGAGAGCGCCATGAGGTGACCGCCGGGAAGCACGTCCGGCTCGATCCCGAGCCGTTTCCGGGCGACACACTGCTGGAAGGACACGGGGAAGAAGCGGTCGTCGCGGCCCGCGACGACGCGGATAGTGATGGGCGGCCACTCGGTGAACTCGCACGGGGCCATGAAGACGGTATCGCTCTCGTCCCGCTGATGGTCGGCTCCGGACGCGAGGACCTCGGGCGGCACGTCATGCGTGAAGTGGGTCTGCAGGTCGAACTCCACGGGCCAGCCACCTGCCTCGGCGGCGGCCCGCACGGCTGCCTCGTGGTCCACGTGGCCCCACCAGTCGCCGGCCGTCTCACCCGGCCCCGGGATCATCGCGTTGACGAAGACCAGCGCGCGCAGGCCCGGGTGCTCGCCCGAGGCCGCGGCCTGGGTGGCGGAGAACCCGCCGAGGGACTGGGCGACGAGGACGACGTCGGACCGTGAGCCAACCGCGTCGGAGACGATTCGCGCATATTCGGGAAGTCCGCTGGCGGGGTCGTCGGCCGGCAGGTCGAGGGCAATGGCGTCATGGCCTCCGTTCGTGAGGAGCGGGACGACACGGTGCCAGTACCAGGCTGCGCCGCCCGCACCCGGCACGAGGACGAATGTGGTCACTGTCCACATGCTAGGCGAGCGGCGCCCAGTGCGCGACAGAAAGGACCGCTTGCCGCCGCCTGCCAGGCGCGGCTCGATCGTCAGTCCGTCCGCCTCCTCCGGGTTGTCACCGCAGAACCAGGGCTCAAGCCGGGGTGGCCGGGCTAGGGTCGGCCACGTGATGGTTGAGGTGAGGACTCCCGATGGGACCCCTGAGGCGTGGTTGTCCCGACCCGGAGACGTCGACGGGGGGGCACCGCTGCCGGGTGTCCTGTTCTTCATGGACGCCATCGGGCTGCGGCCCCGGATCATCGAGATGGCCGACCGCATCGCATCGTGGGGATACGTCGTCCTGGCGCCGAACGTCTTCTACCGCAGCGGAACTGCTGCAGAGACCTCCCCGGACGGACCGCTCGACTCCAACGAGAAGCGCGCGGACTTCTTCACCGGAGTCCGGCCCCGCATGGCCACCCTGACGACGAAGCTGGCCGTGGCCGACATCGCCGCCTATGTCGATGCGCTCGTCTCACGCGCCGATGTGGCGGTGCCGATCGGCGTGGTCGGGTACTGCATGGGGGCACGGCTGGCCGTCCGCGCCGCTTGCGCTCACCCCGACGTTGTCGCGGCCTGCGGAGGTTTCCATGGCGGTGGCCTCGCGAGTGATGCCGCCGACAGTCCGCACCTCGGGCTCCCGGCCGCCCGTGCGGAGTTCGTCTTCGGCCACGCGGACAACGACGCGTCGATGGATGTCGAGGCTGTGGCCCGACTGGACGAGGGCCTGCACAATGCGGGTCTCACCGCGATGAACGAGATCTACGACGGCACCGCCCACGGCTACACGATGTCCGACACGGCGGTCTACGACGAGGCTGCCACGGAGCGCCACTTCGCCGCGCTGCGCGACCTGTTCGACCGGACGCTGCGCTGACTGCGGCGCCCTGAGGTCAGTCGTCGAGCCAGTCTCCGTCACGCATGAGGTCCCGAGCGGCGAGCTCGTTCTCCTCGCGCCACGCCTGGACCCGCGTCGGCCGCACCCGGAAGTAGAGGTACCGCGCCCGAAGGGACCGGGGGTCGAAGCCCGTGCGCAGGGCGAACCGGTCGCCGTCCTCGGAGGACAGGTCCGCGGCATCGATGACCTCGACGTCGCCGTCGACCATGACGACGTCCCGGGTCGCACCGAACGCCAGCCGGACCCCGCCAGTGGCCACCAGCGCGCGTCCGGTCGGGCTCGATGCGCTCGTCGAGAGCAGGACCGTCACGCCGTCCCACACGAAGGACAACGGCACCAGCTGGGGGGCTCCCGATTCCGGGTCACTCGTGGCGACCCAGCAGTCGACCAGGCGGTCGAGCATCGCCAGCGTGTCCTCGATCCGCTGGCGCCGCGGCCGCGCCGGTGGCGGTGGCGTTGTCGTCACGGCGCCGATACTGCCACGCGATGCCCCCTGCCCGAGCAGGCGGTGCCCTGCCTGGGGAGTCGTCGGCGACTCGGGCGATCAGTGGCGGCGCTTCGAGCGGGCCTTGACCTTGGCGACCCGCGGTCGGACGAGCAGGTAGACGGCGGCGACGAAGCCGAGCACGGTGACGATCCGGTTGGGGTCGACGGCTGGCTCCCACTTGACCTCACTGCCGCGGATGACGTACGCCCCGGCGGGCCGGCCACCCAGGCCGTAGCCGCCTCCCTCACCCTCTTGGTGCTTCTCCTCGTCGTGCCCCCCTCCGCCGCCGCCTCCGCCGAAGACCTTGGCAGCCGGGATGATCGTGAGGCCATCCTTCTCGTACGGCTCGCCGTACACCCTGCGCACGGAGACCGCGTCGGATGTCTTGAGCAGCTCTGAGATGTTCATCGACCCTCCTTCAGGACCCTGCACCCGGATGGGCGCACTCTCCAGCCTGCGGGCCCAGCGCACAGGATGGAAGGGCAAACGTCCCGACACTCGGGCTGTCAGTGGTGCCCGCAAGGGTGGTGGCGTGACAAAGGTCCTGTTCCACGCCGACGGCGACGCGTTCCTCGCGTCGGTCGAGCAGCGGGACGACGACCGGCTCCGCGGACGACCGGTCGCGGTGGGTGAGCAGGTCGTCGCGTGCGCGTCCTACGAGGCGCGAGCGCTGGGCGTCCACGCGGGGATGCCGATCGGTCAGGTGCGCCGACGGTGGCCACAGGTCTGCGTCGTGCCGTACCGGCCCCACGTCTACGACGAGGCGTCGGCCCGGTTGTTCGAGGTGTTCCGCGGTTTCACCCCGCTTGTCGAACCAGGCTCGATGGAGGAGGCGTTCCTCGACGTCACCGGACGTGATCGCGAAGACCCGGCCGGTCTCGCCGCGGCCCTGCGCGCCGAGGCCCGCGCCAGGGTGGGCGTGCCGGTCAGTGTGGGCGTCGGCCGCACCAAGCTCATCGCGAAGCTGGCGAGCCGACGGGCCAAGCCGGACGGGCTCGTCGTCGTCGATACGGCCCTGGAGGAGCGGCTCCGCCCCCGCCTCCGGCTCGATGACCTGTGGGGAGTCGGCCCCACGACGTACGAGAGGCTCCACGCCGCCGGCCTCGTCACGGTCAGCGATCTCTCCGGCACGAGCGAGGGGGATCTGCGCGCGCACGGCATCTCGACGGCGATGGCGCGCCGGCTCGTGTCGATCGCGACCGGCACCGACGACGCCACGATCCGCCTGCCGACGGCCCGCAAGTCCGTCGGCGCCAGCCGGTCCATGCCGTCGACGCGCACGCGTTCCACCGTGCGCGCCGCGCTTGCCGCACAGGTCTCCCGCGCGCTCGAGCGGCTCGGCGCGGACCCGCGCCTGCCTCGCCGCCTCGAGGTGCAGGTCCGCTACGACGACGGCGCCGTTCTGGTCCAGCGGGGACCGCTGCCGACGCCGACGCGAGACCCAGCCGCCGTTCTCGCCTCGGCGGGCGCGCTCCTCGATACGAGCGGTTGGGAGCGGGACGGCCGCGGCGTCACGCTCGTCGGGATCGCGCTCCACCTGCCGGCGCAGCCGTCCGGCCCTTGACGTCACGCCCACGTGAGCTTCCACGATGGTCACATGACGGCGCCTGAAACCCAGCCCACCGTGGAGCCGACGCTCGCACCCGGGGACTCAGCGGCATACCTCCTCCGCCTCGGCATGTCGGCACCCGCTGCACCCACGAGCGAGGCCTTGACGGAGCTCCAGCACGCGCACCTCACCCACGTGCCCTTCGAGAACCTCGACATCGCGCTCGGCCGGCTGATCCGCCTCGACCGGGACGCGCTGCTGCACAAGGTGCTGCAAGAGGGTCGCGGCGGGTACTGCTACGAGCTGAATGGGCTCTTCGCAATGCTCCTGCGGAGCGTGGGGTATGCCGCTGACCTCCTCAGCGCCCGCGTGGCCACCGAGGGCGGTGGAGTCACCGAGGAGTTCGACCACCTGGCGCTCCTCGTCACCTCCCCGCACCTGGTGCAGCCCCACCTCGTGGATGTCGGCTTCGGCGACGCCTTCCTCGAGCCGCTGCCGTTGGAGGACGGCTTCAGCCGGCAGGAAGGCGGCAAGGCCGTCGGCCTCGCGCGCGGCGACGACGGCGAGTGGGGCTACTGCGAGGACCACGGCAACGGGTGGGAGGCCCAGTACCTCTTCTCGACCACGCCCCGTCGGATGACCGAGTTCGAGGACCGGAACCGGTGGCAGCAGATCTCGCCGCAGAGCCACTTCACGCAGAAGCGGGTCGCCTCGCGCGTGACCGACAGCGGTCGCGTGACCCTGAGCCTGTCAACGGCAGGCCGGCGGCTCATCACCACGGAGGACGGAATGAGGTCGGAGCGGGACATCCCGGTTGCGGACGTTTCCCGGGTGTTGGAGGAGCTTTTCGGCATCCGGCTCGACGACGCGGCGGCCCGCCGGATCGCGGAGCCTGCGCCAGTGGCCTGAGACCGGCTCGGTCGCTCAGTCGCGTGGCAGCGCGGGAGGGAGATCCGCGGGATCCGCGGTGGGCCATGCGTCAGGTTCGGGCCCGAGCCGAGTGAGCAGTTCCACCTGCTCGCGGGACCACGACGAGATCTGGCGTCGTCCGGCCAGGACGTCGCTCGCGAACTCATCCCAGTCCGCCCACGCGGTCTCGGCCACCTCGTCGCCGTTTGGTGAGGGACTCCCGGCGACCCGGCCGACGAGGACGGGGCACTGCTCCCACTCGACGATGCCGCCCATCTCCGCGCGGTAGGCGAAGCGCGGCAGAACGAGGCGAAGGTCGCGCACCTCGAGACCGAGCTCATCGGCGGCGCGCCGGCGCACGGCGTCGGGCAGGCGCTCGCCGGGTGCGGGGTGTCCGCACACCGAGTTGGTCCAGACTCCCGGGAACGTCGCCTTGTCGAGGGCCCGCTGGGTGAGGAGGAGCTCGCCCCGGTCGTTGAAGAGGTAGGCGGAGAAGGCAAGGTGCAGGGGCGTCTCCCCGTGATGGACGATCGCCTTGGGTGCGATGCCGATCGCCTCGCCGTCCGGTGAGAGGAGGACGACGAGCTCGTCGCCCATCATGGCGCCGGCCTTGCGAGCTCGTTGACGGCGACGCGGAAGACGGCTGGGAGGGCGGCGGCCGCGGGCACGACGAGGCGCCTGCCCCACGCGGGACGGCTCACCTGGACGAGGCTGCGGGTCAGCAGGGCGTAGCGCCGGGTGGCCGCCCGCCAGGAGCGCTCGTAGGACTGCGGCTTCGCGAGGGCGATCGCCGCCACCGCGGCTCGCGCATGGGCCATGCCCAGCGAGATCCCCTCGCCGGTAAGGGCATCCACGTAGCCGCTCGCGTCGCCGGCGAGCAGGACTCGGCCGGACACACGCCGGGTGGTTCGCTGGTGGAAGGGCCCAGCGCCACGCAGCGAGGTCATGACAGGCGCATCGGCGAGTCGATCACGCAGCTCCGGGAAGCCCTCCAGATGGTCCTGGGCAGACTGCCGTCGCCGGCTGAGGACGGCAACCCCGACGAGGTCGTCCGCCACCGGAGTGACGTAGGCCTCGCCGTGCGCACTCCAGTGCACCTCGACATGATCTCCCCACGGCGTGCAGCGGTAGTGCTGACGCAGCCCGTACCGCTTCGTGGTGCGCAGGGGCGCAGGTCCGGACGGCGCCCCCCGGTCGAGTCCGAGGAACCGTCGCGTCGGTGAATGAAGGCCGTCGGCGGCGACGACCCAGGGCGCGCGAAAGGTCGGGCCCGGTGCGCCGCTCATCTCGGTGAGGACCGTGACGCCCGCGTCGTCCTGCGTCATCCCCGTCGCTGCGAGCGCCTGCACGTCGACCCCAGCCCTGGCGACCGCGTCGAGCAGCGCAGCATGCAGCGTGGTGCGCCGGATGCCGCGGCCCAGCCCGGCGGAGAAATCTGCCTCCGCACCTCGGCCGCCGGCGAGGTAGCGGATCCCTCGCAGGTCGTGGCCCGGTGCGTCGACGCCCAGATCGAGCAGAGCCTGCAGGCCGCCCGGCATGAGACCCTCTCCGCACGCCTTGTCGATGACGCCACGTCGGGGCTCGAGGACGAGCGGGACGAGTCCGCGCCGGGCCGCATAGAGGGCCGTGGCGAGGCCGACCGGTCCGCCACCGATGACGAGCACGTCGACCGTGCCGGGCTGGTCGGTCATGGTGCCGCCGCGAGCTCGCGCAACGCCTGGTTCTCGACCCGGAGCCGCTCGCGGAGCAGTGCGGCATTCGCGACGGTGAAGAGGACGGCGGTGACCCAGGCGGTGTGGACGAGCGGGAGTGCAAAGCCCTCGGCGACGACAGCGACGTAGTTCGGGTGCGGCATGATCCGGTAGGGGCCGCGGCGCACCAAGGGCAGTCCGGGGACCACGATGACGCGGGTGTTCCACTGGTTGCCGAGGGTCGCGATGCACCACCATCGGAGGGCCTGTGAGAGGACGACGACGGCGAGCATGGACCAGCCGAGAGCTGGGAGGAACGGGCGATTGGCGACCCACACCTCCACGACCGCGCCGACCAGCAGGCCGGTGTGCAGGAGGACCATGAACGGGTAGTGGCTCTGTCCTCGTTCGACTCCGCCGCGCGAGAAGGCCCACGCCGCATGGCGTTTCGACACGACCAGCTCGGCGAGCCGCTCGAGCCCGACGATGACGGCGAGTCCGGTGAACAGCCACTGCGACAGATCGGCCACGTCCGTCAGCACCTCAGCCCGCCATGCGCAGCAGGACGAGCTCGAGGCAGAAGCCCGGTCCCATGGCAAGGAGCAGGCCCCAGCTGTCAGGCTCCGGCGTGCGGTCGCGCAACGTGTCTGCGAGGACGTGGAGCACCGACGCCGAGCTGAGGTTGCCGATCTGGTCGAGGGAGCGCCACGTGACGACGAGCGCGTCGCGGTCGACCTCGAGCGCCTCCTCCATCGCCTCGAGCACCTTCGGGCCCCCGGGATGGGCGACCCACCAGCCGATGTCCGCTCGGGTCAGCCCGTGGTCGCCCAGGAACCGGTCCACGTCATCACGGACGTTCGTGCGGACGAGGTCGGGCACCTCGACACCGAGGACGATGCGCAGTCCCGTCGCGCCGACGTCCCAGCCCATGGCTCGCTCGGTGTCGGCATAGAGCCTGCTCCGCGTGGCCACGACCCGCGGCTGACCGGCGGCCAGGCCAGGGGCCCGACCGGACCCCACCATGACGACCGCTGCTGCGCCGTCGCCGAACAGGCCGCTGGCGACGAGGTTCGCCACGGACGCGTCGTCCCGCTGGACGGTGAGGCTGCACAGCTCGACGGAGAGCAGGACTGCGACGTCGTCCGGGTGGCCGAGCAGGTAGTCGTGGACCCGGGCGATGCCGGCGGCGCCGGCCACGCACCCGAGACCCACGAGCGGCACGCGCTTGACGTCATCGCGCAGGCCGATCTCTGCGGCGATCCGCGCCTCGATCGACGGGACGGCCAGCCCGGTGATCGTGGTGGAGACGATGAGGTCGACCTCCGCCGGGCCGACCCCCGCGGCAGCCAGCGCCTTGCTCACTGCATGACCGCCGAGCTGGGTGGCCACCCGGATGAACTCATCATTGGCTTCGCCGAAGTCCGCCAGCTCCCAATAGCGGTCGAGGGGCAACGCGAGATGCCGCTGGCTGACCCCGGCATTGGCGTGGAGGCGCTCGAGCACCTGCCGGTCAGAGCCAGCCGCACCGAGCACTCCGGCGAACGCCGCGGTGATCTCCGCCTGCGCGTAGGTGTGCTCCGGTAGGACGCCTTGGACAGCCGCTAGGTGGCTCACGCAGTCAGCCTAAGCGCCACAGCGGCCGTGGGGTCCTGACGGGGCCGGGCGCGACCTCGGATCCGGGCCGTACGCTCGACTGGTGTCGACAGTCGGGGCCATTCGCGGTCTGGCGCTGTCCTGCCACCCGGGCCCCACGGTGGCGGTCACCACCTTCACCGCGCTGCTCGCTGCCTCGGCAGGGCACACGCTGTCGCGCGGCCTGCTCGTCACCTCGGCGGTATTCGCCGGGCAGCTCTCGATCGGCTGGTCGAACGACCTCATCGACGCCTCACGTGACCGGGCCGTCGGCCGCGGCGACAAGCCGATCGCCCGAGGCGAGGTCGCCGAGGCAACCGTGCGTCTCGCGACGATCACGGCCCTCGCGGCCTGCCTCGTCCTCTCCTTCGCGTGCGGGATCGCCGCGGGGACGGTGCATCTCATGCTCGGTGTCGCGTCCGGCTGGGCCTACAACCTCTGGTTCAAACGCACAGCCCTCTCACCACTGCCCTACGCCGTGGCCTTCGCGATCCTGCCGGCCGTCGTCACCCTCGCCCTGCCGACGCCCCAGTGGCCGCCGGCGTGGGTCATGGTGACCGGCGGGCTGCTCGGCGTGGGCGCGCACTTCCTCAATGCACTCCCCGACCTGGCCGACGATGCCGACACGGGCGTGCGAGGCCTCCCCCAGAGACTCGGCGCACCGGTCGTGCGGATCGTCGCGCCCGTCGTCCTCCTCGCAGGCTCGGTTGTCGCCGCCGTGGGACCCGGGCTCGACGCGAGCTCGGCCCTTCTGCTGGCCGGCTGTGCCGTCCTGGCGGCCGTCGCGGTCACTGCCAAGGGTCGCATCCCGTTCCTTGCCGCCGTCGGCATCGCCCTGCTCAACGTGGTGAGCCTCGTCGTGCACGCCTGACCCACCCACTCGTCGAAGGTGCACTCCGCGCCGTGACAGCATCGGCAGGTACTGCACACTCGACGGGGAGGGCGGGAGGGGCCGGACGGTGGCTGGGCGCGGTGTCGGCTCAGCGGCATACGATCAAGCCGTGAGCGCCAAGCCAGCGGTACTCGAGGTCCCCGGCCCAGACGGTTCGGTTCGCGACGTGCGGATCTCGAGCCCTGACCGGGTGCTCTGGCCCCCCCAGGGGATGGCTGACGGTGCGCCCGTGACGAAGCTCGATCTCGCCAACTACATGCTGGCAGTGGGCGATCCGCTTCTGCGGGCTCTCGGCGACCGGCCCGTGACGCTCCAGCGCTTCCCGGAGGGCATCGAGGGCGAGGAGTTCTTCAGCAAGAACCCGCCCAAGGGCGTCCCCGCGTTCACGCGCACGGTCATGTGCACCTACCCGTCCGGCCGCAAGCACCTGCAGCTCGTCTTCGACGAGGTTGCGAGTGCCATGTGGGCCGTGCAGATGAACGCGATCACCTTCCATCCCTGGCCGGTGCGCACGGCCAACGTCGACAACCCCGACGAGCTCCGGATCGATCTCGACCCGCAGCCGGGGCGCGACTTCCGGGACGCGGTCGAGGCAGCGTTCGCGCTGCGCGAGGTGATGGCCGAGATCGGTCTGACCGCGTGGGCGAAGACGTCGGGCAACCGGGGCGTCCATGTCTATGCGCGGATCGCGCCGAGCCACGAGTTCCTCGACGTCAGACACGGCGTCATCGGCATCGCCCGCGAGCTCGAGCGACGCCTGCCCGACCTCGTGACGACCTCGTGGTGGAAGGAGGAGCGGGGCGAGCGGATCTTCGTCGACTTCAACCAGGCGTGCCGCGATCGGACCATCGCCTCGGCCTACTCACCGCGACCCCTGCCCGGCGCCCCGGTCTCCACGCCCGTCACGTGGGAGGAGCTCCGCGACACCGACCCGCGGGCGCTGACGATCCGCACTGTCCCCGGGCTCGTGGCCGACCGCGGCGACGCCTGGGCGGGCATCGATGACGCGGTGGGTGATGTCGCCAACGCAATCGCCCTCTGGGACAAGGACGTCGAGCGCGGGCTCGGTGAGCTGAACTTCCCGCCCGACTACCCGAAGATGCCCGGCGAGCCACCCCGCGTCCAGCCGAGCAAGCGTCGGCAGGACAAGTCGGACGACGAGTACATGGCGCCCAAGGCCGAGCGCGACGCCGGGCTGCGGGAGCTCTGGGGCCCCGTGCCGCCGCCGGTCCCGCCGATGCTGGCCAAGGCGGTCAAGGACTTCGGCGCGGTCAAGGGCGAGGTCGTCTACGAGCCGAAGTGGGACGGGTTCCGCTCGATCATCTTCCGCTCTGGAGACGAGGTCGAGATCGGCAGCCGCAACGAGAAGCCGATGACCCGGTACTTCCCGGACATCGTCGAGGCCGTCAAGGCGAGCTTCCCGGAGCGGGCCGTCATCGACGGCGAGATCATCCTCATCGACCCCGCGGACGGCAACCGTCTCGACTTCGAGCTGCTCCAGCAGCGGATCCACCCGGCTGCGTCGCGGGTGCGCAAGCTGTCGGTCGAGACGCCCGCGAGCTTCGTCGCCTTCGACCTGTTGGCGCTCGACGACGAGGACTTCACCGGTCGCCCCTTCAGCGAGCGCCGGGCCGCCCTGGAGCAGGCGCTCGGCAAGGCAGAGGCTCCGATCCACCTCACCGCGATGACCTCGGACCGGGCCGAGGCCAAGGACTGGTTCGAGCAGTTCGAGGGAGCCGGTCTCGACGGCGTCATCGCCAAGCCGGTCGACGTGCGCTACGAGCCGGACAAGCGGGTCATGTTCAAGATCAAGCACGAGCGCACGGCCGACTGCGTCGTCGCTGGCTACCGCACCCACAAGACTGATGCCGAGGCGATCGGATCGCTGCTGCTCGGCCTCTACGACGCCGACGGCAACCTTGCCAGCGTTGGTGTCATCGGCGCCTTCCCGATGGCCCGTCGACGTGAGCTCTACGAGGAGCTCCAGCCGCTCGTGGCCGAGTGGGACGACCACCCCTGGAACTGGGCCAAGCCGGAGGAGGGCGTGCGGACACCGCGATCATCAGAGTTCTCCCGGTGGAACAACCAGAAGGACCTCTCCTTCACGCCGCTGCGGCCGGAGCGTGTCGTCGAGGTTCGCTACGACCACATGGAGGGCAGCCGCTTCCGCCACACTGCGCAGTTCGTCCGCTGGCGCGACGACCGGACCCCCGAGTCGTGCACCTTCGAGCAGCTCGAGGAGCCGGTCAGCTACGACCTCGCCGACGTGCTCTCTGCCGGACGCGACTGAGCAAGGACGCGAGCTGGCTTGCAGCGCAAGCCAGCTCAGCGGCATACGGCATCACTGTGTGCCGTTGAACGCCTCAACCACGAGGTCGTATGCCGCTGGGCTCGCGGCGGCGACCAGACCCGGGGCCGCGACGTCGCTGGCGACATAGGGCTGGCCGTCGGTCCGTCCGACGAGACCGCCCGCCTCGTGGACGATGAGCGAGCCCGGAACGTGGTCCCAGGGCCGGGTCGAGCCGTAGAGCAGGTAGTCCGTCTCGCCCTCGACGAGCTTGGGGTAGTCGATGCCGCAGGACACCCACGTCAGGGTGAGCGGCTCGAGGTCGCCGAAGGCCCTGCCGATCCACGTGCGACGGGAGGTCCGCCCGGACAGCGTGGCCCCGTCCGGCGGGGTCCGGTGCAGGCGCTCGCCGTTGCGGTAGGCCCCCGCCCCGCGCTCGGCGACGTACGCGAGGCCGTGCTGCGGCTGCCAGATCCAGCCGCGGATCGCCACGCCGTCACGGACCTCGCCCACCATGACGGCGTGGTCCGGTGAGCCGTGCACGAAGTTCTTGGTGCCGTCGACCGGGTCGACCGTGAACGCGTGCGAGGCCGATGCATAGGCCCCGAGCAGGAGACCCTGAGCCGCGTGCGCCTCCTCGCCGAGCACCACCGCATCCGGGTAGGCGGCGTTGAGGGCCTTGGTGATGAGGACCTCGGCCTCATGGTCGGCCACGGTGACCAGGTCGCCCGGGTTCTTCTCGTGGATCTCTCCGGTGGCCAGGGCGCGGAACCTCGGGTTGATGACCTCCTCGGCCACGTCCTTGAGCAGGGTCAGGACGGCATCGGTATCCACGGTCTCAAACCTATCCGGGCCCGGGCTCGAGCCCCCGGACGAGCGCCTGCAGGCCGAGCTCGAAGCTGTCGTGGTCGATCCGCGCAGCATCAGAGCGCAACCGGTGGGCCTGCGTCAGGTGCGGGTAGCGGTCGAGGTAGACCTGCACGTCGTCGGCGAACCCGGACGCGAACGGCGTGGACGCGGCGCCGATGACGAGGTACTTGACGGCTCCGGAGATCTCCGTGGCTCGCCGGGCCGGCCATCCGGCGCCGACCAGTCCGCCGTGGACGGCGTTGGCCATGGCGAGGAACTCGTCCCGGCGCTGGGTACCTGATGCGATGATCGGCGCGGCGTTGGGATGAGCTGTCAGGGCGGCGTGGTACGAGCGGGCCCAGGTGAGCAGTCCTTGGCGCCAGCCCTGCTCGAAGCCGCTCGTGTCGACCTGTGCGATGAGCCGGTTGGCGACCGCGTCCAGGACGTCGTCCTTCGTCGCGTAGTGGGTGTAGAGCGATGCGGCCTGGACCCCCAGCGCATCGGCGAGGCGGCGCATCGAGAGCGCAGAGAGCCCGTGATCGTCGATGAGCTCGAGCGCGACATCACGGATGCGCTCCCGGCTGAGCAGTGGCGTGCGCGGCCTCGGCATGGCCCTCCCTCTGGCGAAACTAACGTCGTTAGGTTAACATCCAAACACTGTTAGGTAAGAGTGGACTGGACCGCCCGCACTCCCCCGAGACGAGAGACGATCGACCCATGGCACGTCACACACCCATCGCCCCGCTTCGCCTGTTCGACACGGACCACCTGATCAACGAGGACGACCGGGCCATCCGCGACGCGGTCCGCAACTTCGTGGACAACAAGATCAAACCCGAGGTGGGCCAGTGGTTCGAGGACGGGGCGCTGCCGGTGCGCGACCTGGCCCAGGAGCTCGGTCAGCTCGGAGTGCTCGGGATGCACCTCGAGGGCTATGGCTGCGCGGGCACGAGCGCCACCGCCTACGGGCTCGCCTGCATGGAGCTCGAGGCCGGCGACTCCGGCATCCGCTCCCTCGTCTCGGTCCAGGGCTCGCTCGCCATGTTCGCCATCTGGAAGCACGGCTCCGAGGAGCAGAAGCAGGAGTGGCTCCCCCGCATGGCCGCTGGCGAGGCCATCGGCTGCTTCGGCCTCACCGAGCCGGACTTCGGCTCCAACCCGGCCGGCATGCGCACCCGCGCTCGGCGCGACGGTGACGACTGGGTCCTCACCGGCACCAAGATGTGGATCACGAACGGCTCGATCGCCGACGTCGCCGTCGTCTGGGCCCAGACCGACGACCGGATCCGCGGCTTCGTCGTCCCCACGGACACGCCCGGGTTCTCCGCGCCCGAGATCAAGAAGAAGCTCTCGCTCCGCGCGTCGGTGACGAGCGAGCTCGTCCTTGACGAGGTCCGCCTGCCGGCCTCCGCCATGCTTCCCGAGGCCGCGGGGCTGTCCGGACCGCTCTCCTGCCTCAACGAGGCCCGCTACGGCATCATCTTCGGCTCCCTTGGTGCCGCCCGCGACTGCCTCGAGACGGCCATCAGCTACGCGCAGGAGCGGGAGATCTTCGACCGCTCGCTCGCCTCCTACCAGCTGACCCAGGCCAAGCTCGCCGACATGGCCCTCGAGCTGGGCAAGGGCATGCTCCTCGCCCTCCACCTCGGCAGGCTCAAGGACGAGGGCCGCCTCCACTCGAATCAGGTGAGCCTGGGCAAGCTGAACAACGTCCGTGAGGCCATGGCCATCGCCCGCGAGTGCCGGACGATCCTCGGCGCTGCCGGGATCACGCTCGAGTACCCGGTCCTCCGGCACGCCAACAACCTCGAGTCAGTGCTCACCTACGAGGGCACGTCCGAGGTCCACCAGCTCGTCATCGGTCAGGCCCTCACCGGCGAGTCCGCCTTCCGCTGACCCTGCTGACCGCACTCCCGCGGTCGGCGGCGGCGCCACATCGGCGCCCCGGTCCCCAGATGGCGGAAAGAACGACCCCAAGCCCGCCAGATCCGGACCACGGTCCCAACCCGGCGGCAGAGCCGACCGGCGCGCCGCCGGGGAACGCCCGGCACGGGATCGCCGTTCACCTACTAGAAGTCCGAGCACGGGGTAAGGAGACAAAGGTGACGTTCGGAGAGCAGATGAAGCACAAGGCCGAGGAGGTCAACCTCCAGGGCAAGGCCAAGGACTTCGGCGACGCCGTCATCGAGGTCGTCAAGTCCGCGTTGGGCCTCGCCGCCGGCTACGCGGCCGACAACCGCGAGAAGGTCGACGGCGCGCTCAACAAGGCGACGCAGACGATCGACGAGAAGACCGGCGGCAAGCACGCCGAGACGGTCACCAAGGTGCGCGCGCAGATCGACAAGGGCATCGACAAGCTCGTCGAGCAGAAGCCGCAGCCGCAGGGTGAACCGACCACTCCCCCCGTGCCCGACGACACGTACTCGGCGTTCGACGACGACACGCCCTCGAGCTCCCGGGAGTCCGCACCGGAGTAGCAAACCCCGCATATCGCCTCGTCGGCGGTAGGTTGGTAGCAGCCGAGGTGGGTACGAGTCCGGGGGTCGGGCACCCTCCCGAGCCGGGGCGCGGAAGGCCCAATTGGCCGAAGCCCTCCCGTATGATTCCTGCTGACGAAGGCCCCTGAGATGTCAAACGACGTGCACCTTCCGTCCGAAAGGCCACGGGTGCCCGTGCTATGAACCGACTCCACGAGGGATTCCTCCTCGGCGACCGCTACCGGCTGGAGAGCCGCATCGCCTCGGGTGGCATGGCCGACGTCTGGGCTGGGAACGACGAGGTCCTCAAGCGCACGGTCGCGATCAAGATCATGCGGCCCGACTCCAAGCACGAGCAGCTCTTCGCCCTGCGCTTCCGTGACGAGGCCGTCCACTCCGCCGGCCTGAACCACAACAACATCGCCACGGTCTTCGACTACGGCGAGGACGATGGCTTGGCCTTCCTCGTCATGGAGCTGGTCGCCGGCGAGCCCCTGTCGGCCATCCTCCGCGAGCGTGCGCCGCTGCCCGCGGCCGAGGTGCGGTCCATCATGGGGCAGGCGGCCCTCGCCCTGGCCGTGGCTCACGAGGCGCGCGTCATCCACCGTGACGTCAAGCCGGCCAACATCCTCGTGCGGCCCGACGGTGTGGTGAAGCTGACCGACTTCGGCATCGCCCGCGCCCTCGACGCATCCGGCCACACCCAGCACGGCGAGATGCTCGGCACGCCCAACTACATCAGCCCGGAGCAGGCGATGGGCCAGCCGGCCACCGGCTCCAGCGACCTCTACGCCCTCGGCGTCGTCGGGCACGAGATGCTCTCGGGCAGCCGTCCCTTCGATCGTGGGACGCCCATCGCGACGGCGCTCAGCCATGTCAACGAGTCCCCTCCGCCGCTGCCCGACGATGTGCCAGACGATCTCGAGCAGGTCATCCAGGACTGCCTGCAGAAGAACCCGGCCGACCGCCCACCCAACGCCGCCGCCGTGGCGATCCGGCTCGGCCTCGGTGACCAGGAGGTCGCAGGGCTGGCGCTCGGCCTGGCCCAGGCGCTCGGGGGTGCGCCGGAGGAGGCGCTTGACCCAGACCAGGTGCCGACGCAGGGCATGCCGTTCCCCGCGGACCGCTGACGTCCTTCCTTCCCACAGAGGTACCAGAGACCGACGGTGCCGTATGCCGCTGAGCCGGCCCAGCGGCATACGGCATCGTTTGTCGATTGCTGAGGTGGTTTGGCCCGGGTCCGATCGGGCAGGCACCAACCGTGACCACCCGCACGCCGACTGAGCGAGCCCGCGTCGCTGTCTTTGACCCGACGCCCGTGCTGACCATCGTCGTCGAGTCCGTCAACGGGACACCCGACGTCCACCTCCATGCGGGCGGGCAAGGCGTCTGGGTCGCCCGCATGCTGCTGGAGCTCGGCGTCGATGCGGTCCTCTGCGCACCGATCGGCGGCGAGACGGGTGTCGTCCTGTCCGGCCTGGCGCGCGACGAAGGCATCGAGCTCGCCTCTGTGGACAGCCCCGGAGCGTGCGGGGCGTACATCAACGACCGCCGATCCGGGAAGCGGGAGGAGTGGGTCGCCATGCCCCCGGCACCGCTCGGCCGCCACGTGCTGGACGAGCTGTACGGCCTGTTCCTCGGTGAGAGCACCGGAGCGAGCGCGGCCGTGCTCACGGGTCCCCGGGAGGCCGGGGCCCTACCTGCGGACACGTACCGTCGGCTCGCGGGCGACTGCCGGGAGCTCGGCGCGGCGGTCGTGGCAGACCTCGCCGGTGAGGCGCTCACCGCCGCCCTTGCCGGAGGCCTGACCCTGCTCAAGGTGAGTGAGGAGGAGCTGCGCGCCCACGGCCGTCTGGGCGACGACGCGGCTGCCGAGGACGTCGTGGCCGCGGCCTGGCGGCTGAGGGACGACGGTGCGGACCACGTCGTCATCTCGCGCGGCGGCGAGGCGGCGATCGCGGTGCTCGACGGGCAGCTGCACTGGGCCCACGGCCCGCAGCTGAGTCCGGCCGACCACCGGGGCGCCGGGGACTCGATGACGGCAGGGATCACGGCCGGGATCGCCCGCCGCCGACCGCTGACCGACGCGGTGCGGCTCGGCGTCGCCGCCGGTGCGGTCACCGTGAGCCGCCACGGCCTCGCGACCGGCGACCGCCGCTCGATCGAGCGCCTCATCTCAGCAGTGCTGCTCGAACAGGGGCCGACTCCGCCCGTGCGATGACCCCGTTGAAATATACCCCCTGGGGTATGGGTTAGGATGGCTCGCGAGCCCATCCCCGCCACTCGGAGGACGACCCATGATCTTCACCCAGTACTACCTCGACTGCCTGTCGCAGGCGTCCTACCTCGTCGGGGACGCGACCACCGGCCGGGCGGTCGTCGTCGACCCGCGCCGCGACGTCGGCGAGTACCTCGATGACGCCGGCGCACGTGGCCTGACCATCGTCGGGATCATCAACACCCACTTCCACGCCGACTTCGTCTCCGGGCACCTCGAGCTGGCCAGGGAGACCGGCGCGTGGATCGGCTACGGCGAGGCCGCTGCACCGGAGTTCGAGGTGCGTTCGCTGGCGGACGGCGAGCGCATCAGCCTCGGCGACGTGACGCTGCAGATCATGGCCACGCCCGGCCACACGCCCGAGTCGATCTCGGTCCTCGTCCTCGAGCGGCCGGACGACGAGGTCCCCTACGGCGTGCTGACCGGTGACGCGCTGTTCATCGGCGACGTCGGCCGTCCCGACCTGCTCGCCTCCGTCGGCCACACGGCGGAGGAGCTCGGCCGCATGCTCTACGACTCCGTGCAGCACAAGCTCATGGCGCTGCCGGACGCCGTCCGCGTCTTCCCCGCGCACGGCGCCGGCTCGGCCTGCGGCAAGAACCTCTCGACCGAGCGCCAGT
The DNA here is from genome assembly GCF_040414665.1 of Intrasporangium sp. Classification (GTDB taxonomy): domain Bacteria; phylum Actinomycetota; class Actinomycetes; order Actinomycetales; family Dermatophilaceae; genus Intrasporangium. The sequence goes on along the minus strand of NZ_JBEDUL010000051.1, from coordinate 27,005 downwards.
CGACCATCGGCGAGCAGCGACGGTTCAACTACGCCTGCCAGCCGATGACCGAGGACGAGTTCCTCGAGGTCGTCGCCGGCGGGCAGCCCGCTGCGCCCGCCTACTTCCTCTACAACGCCACGCTGAACAAGCAGGGTCGCGAGGTGCGGGACGTCCACGCGTCCGTCCCCGCGCTGACGGCCGAGCAGGTCGAGCTGGCCCTGGCCGACGGGGCTGTCCTGCACGATGCCCGCGACCATCAGGAGTTCGCCGCCGGACACCTGCGCGGCGCGATCAACGTCCCCTGGGACGGTCGCCTCGCCGAGACCGTGGGCACGGTGCTGACACCGGACCAGCCCGTCGTCATCATGGCTCCGGATGGGCAGGAGCAGGAGGTCGCCACGCGGTTCGCCCGGATCGGCTTCGACCAGGTCCTCGGCCATGTCGCCGACCCGGAGGGCTACCTCGTCGCGCACCAGGACGACGTGGCGTCCGCGAGCCGGCTCACCGCGGCCCAGGCCAGTTCCGCGGTGGCTGAGTCGGACGCCCAGATCGTCGACATCCGCAACCAGGGGGAGCTGGCCGAGGGCATGCTGCCGGGCGCCCGGCACATCCCGCTGGCCGAGCTGGCGGCCCGTTCAGACGAGCTGGACCCCGACCGTCCCGTCCTGCTCTACTGCGCCGGTGGCTGGCGCAGCAGCGTCGGTGCCAGCCTGCTGCGCGCCAAGGGCTTCGGCGACGTCAGCGACCTGCTTGGCGGCTACGGTGCCTGGCTGCGCGCGCAGCAGGCGGCCTCCTGACCAGCCCCGCACCGATGCTGCTCTACGCCCTCCCACTCGGCCTGGCCATCGGGGTGACCCTCGGCGCGCTGGGCGGCGGCGGCGCGATCATCGCCGTCCCGGCCCTCGTCTACGTCCTCGGCCAGGATCCCCGAACGGCGACGACGAGCTCACTCGTCATCGTCGGACTGACCTCGCTCATCGCCGTGGTGCCCCACGCCCGTGCCGGGCGCGTCCGCTTCGTGCAAGGGCTGACGTTCGGTGTCCTGGGCACGGTCGGCTCTGTTGCCGGCTCCGCGTTGTCGGCGTCGGTGCCCCAGAGCATCCTGCTGAAGGCGTTCGCGGCCCTGATGCTCCTCGTGGCAGCGCTCATGTTCCGACGCGCATCACGGGCCCCGCGTGACCTGGGGCGGGCCATCGACCCGGCGGTCGAGCCGATGTTCACCGTGCGCCCGTTCGCTTGTGCGTGCCCCCGCGTCGCGAAGGTCGTTGTGGCCGCGACCGCCGTTGGCCTGATCACGGGGTTCTTCGGCGTGGGCGGGGGGTTCGCCTTGGTGCCGGCGCTCGTGCTCGCGCTCGGCTTCCCGATGCCCGCGGCTGTCGGTACGTCGCTGCTCGTCATTGCCATCAACAGCGCCACCGCGCTTACCACGCGACTGGGGTCCGGTTCGAGTCAGCTGGACTGGACGCTCATCGGCACCTTCACCGGCGCTGCCATCCTCGGCAGCCTCCTCGGGGGACGAATCGCGTCCCGGGCGAACCCGCGCCACCTCACCATCGCGTTCGCCATCCTTCTTGTCCTCGTGGCTGCCTATATGGCCATCCGCCCCGCAGCCTGAGTCGCGGTCCCACGGCTCAGGCGGCTGGCGTGTGCCGCTGGGCCGGGGAGAGCTCCTCGCCCGTCGGGGCGTTGCCGCGCTCCACCCGGGTAGTCGTACCCGTAGGACCATCGTGAGCGACACATCATCCTGACGACATGGACCACCCGACGAGGCGAGGGAGACGACGCGATGCGAGCACTGGTGACGAACGACGACGGCGTGCACAGCCCCGGCCTGCACGCTCTCGCCGAGGTGGCGGTCGACGCGGGGTTGGAGGTCGTCATTGCCGCACCGCACGAGGAGCGCAGCGGCGCGAGCGCCTCCCTCACCGCGCTCCAGAAGGACAGCCGGCTCATCATCCACGAGTCGGAGACTCAGGTCGAGGGGGTCGAGAAGGTGCTCGGTGTCGAGGCGAGCCCCGCGTTCATCGTCATTGCCGCCATGGCCGGAGCGTTCGGTCCGGAGCCTGGACTCATTCTCTCTGGCATCAATCTCGGGCCGAACACGGGCAACGCGATCCTGCACTCGGGCACGGTCGGGGCAGCACTCACCGGGGCGACGCTCTCCTGCCCTGGGATCGCCGTCTCGCTCGCGGCCCCGCGGCCGACCCAGTTCGGCACGGCTGCGGGCGTCGCGTCCCAGGTGCTCGCCTGGGTGCTCGAGCGCGAGGTGTCGCCGACGCTCGTCCTCAACGTCAATGTGCCGGACGTGCCCCTTGACGAACTGCGGGGACTGCGGCATGCGGGCCTTGCCGAGTTCGGCGCGGTGCAGGCCGAGCTCGGTGAGATCGGGAAGGGTTACGCGACGATCACGTTCTCGCACCTCGAGGTGGAGTACGAGGCAGAGACGGATGCGGCGCTGGTGCGGGATGGGTGGGCGACGATCACCGCACTGGCCGCGCCGTGCGAGGCGGTCGACCTCGACGTGTCCGGGTTGCCGATCGGGGCCCGATCCCGCCAGCTGAGAGAGCCTGCGAGCGCCGACGGATAGCTCGCGGCCGGCCCTCGACGGGATCGCCGTCGGTCCGATTCCCTAGCGGTCAGCCTCGGGCGCCGCCAGGGCTCGGACGAACCGCGCGAGCGCCACGATGATCGCGACGACGCACCCGACAATGCCAACCCCGATCACCCATCGTGCAAGCAGGTCCCACGGCACCGAGGTGGTGTCGAAGTCGAAGGGGAACACCTGCCAGATGCGGACCAGGGAGGCGAGTCCCACCGAGGTGGTCACCGCGTCGCCCAGGGCCCGCACCCAGGGCGGGTCGAACACCGAGTACACCGCGTTGGCGACCACGGCGACGAGCATCGTGAGGTTCACCAGCAGCAGCACCTCGGTCGTGCTCTCGGTGAGGAACGGAACCGCCTGCCAGCCGGGGCTCACATTGACGAGGAAGAGCAGGACGAGGTTGACCGCCATGGCCACCGCGTAGCCGGCCCGCCTGCCGGCGACGGACGGTCCGGTGTGAGTGACATGGGTCGTCATGGCTGGACCTGCTCACGGGGTGGCGGTTCCATCGGCGTCATCGGCGTCGACAGCGGGGCCGTGGCACCCGGCGGGGCCGCCTCGACCGGCGGCGCTCCCGGCGCGGGCGGCGTGTGGACCCAAGGCTCCGAGCCCCCGCCGTCGTAGCGGAAGGGCGGGTACACGTCCGTCATGAGCATCGCGTAGACCCCGACTCGGTAGGTCCACCGGTTGAGGCCGACGATGACGTCGAAGAGTCCCCGGTTCGGGGCGCCGTTGACGAGCAGCACCACCCCGGCGACAAAGGTGATCAGCGCCAGGATGCCCGGCCAGCCCCCGACCTGAACGCCGTTCTCATCCGTGTGGGACTGGGTCCCGGCAATGAGGGCGAGGATGATCCAGTGCGGCAGGAGCAGGAGCCACTTGACGAAGATCAGGCCCCGGGAGAGTCGCTCGGGGTAGTCGACCGTCAGCCGCGTGTCATCGTCCGGCAGCGCGTCGAGCGTGAACGGCGGGTACCGGTCCGTCCCCAGTCCACCGGTCCCGCAGTAGTGCGCGACCCGCCAGCTCCAGCGCATGACGCCGACGTTGAAGTCGAAGAGGCTGCGCGGGTAGCGAGCCGTGAACAGGATCGCGAACCACGCGATTATCGTCGTGACCACGACCGCGCACCAGAGGAAGACGAGCACGATGAAGTGCGGGATGGCGAGGAACCACTTGACCAGCCACAGCCATCTGGACAGGTCCGGAGCAAGCCGGGCCTCGAGCACCAGCGGATGCGGTTTGGCCGCGTCCATGGGGGCGGTGTCCGGAGGGACGCCGGGCGGGGGCGCCGCCACGACAGGCGGGGGTGCGCCGACTGGCGGTGGCGACGTGGCGAAAGGCGGTGGTGCCGCGGCGGCCAGCGGCACAGGGGTGCCGCCGGGTGTGGCACCGGAGGTCGGCGGCCGGTTCGACACGGCATAGACGACAAGGATGGTCCCGATGACCGCGAGCACGACGCCGGCAACGAGGAGTCCGATGGCGATGCCGGGGAGAGCGCCCGAGCGGACGGCGGCCTGGACGTTCATCGCGACCCCCGGCTCACCAGAGGCGTTGAGGAACGCGGCCGACCAGCGGCCCGTCGTCGGCGTCCAGGTCAGCTCCTGCGTGCTGGGCCCGGTGGCCCGCGCGACCCAGAAGTCCTCTCCGGCGGGCGGCGCAACGGCGGCGGTCGTCCCGGAGACGTGCCGGTATCGCACCGTCCCGTTCCAGTTGACGATGACGGCCTCGTCTCGCGTGACATCGCCGAAGTAGGCGTTGAGCTCACTCGTCGGCGCGACCCCGATGAAGGCCTCCTGGCCGTTCACCGGGGTGGCCCGGAACCTGAAGTCGAGGTCGATCCAGTCGACGAGGCCGGCAGGACCTCGGAAGTCGATGACGGCGTCACCCGTCGTGACGGCAGCACCCTCGGACTGAAGGCGGTCGATGTTCACCGCGTGCCACCCGTTGTCGTTCCGGGCGGCCAGTTCATAGACCCCGATGGCAGCGCCACCGATGAGCAGTCCCAGCGCCGGGGCCAGGAGAAGGATGCCGATGACCAGCGAAACGATATGACGTGGTCGCATGATGACCCCCAGGAAGAACCCCCTGACACTACGACGATACGCGCAGTCAGCGAGCGGCGGCCCTCGTCTGTGACCCACGTGGCAGGGGCCGCGAGAGCACCTCACGAACCGCCGCTTCGAGCCCGCCCGGAGTGTGCTCCCGGAGCTCATAACGGGCCCTTACGAGCGGCTTGCTCACGCTGAGGATGCGGCCCAGGTCGATGGGCGTGCCGGACACGACGGCATCGGCGCCCGTCGCTGCGATCGTCGCCTCGATCGTCGCCTCGAGGTCGCGCACCTGTGCCTCGCCGTAGCCCATGGCAGGGAGGATTCCCGCGGCATTCGAGTACTTCGCGTAGGTGTATGCCAGGGACCCGACGGCGTACGGACTCGGGTCGACGATCTCCTCGGCACCGGCCGCCCGGGCACCGACGACCGCCGCGCCATAGCTCATCGAGCCATGCGTCAGGGTCGGCCCGTCCTCGATGCAGATGACCCGCTTGCCGGCCACGATGCCGACATCATCGACCGTCACGGGACTGTCGGCGCGAAGCACCGTGGCCCTGGGATTGAGCCGGCGAACCGTGTGCTCGACCGCCTCGATGTCCTCCGGTCGGGCGCTGTCGCACTTGTTGACGATGACGACGTGCGCCATGAGCAGGTTGGCCTCGCCGGGGTGATAGCTGCTCTCGTGGCCGGGGCGAAGCGGGTCGACGAGGACGATGTGCAGGGCGGGCTCGTAGAACGGCAGGTCGTTGTTGCCGCCGTCCCACAGGATGACGTCGGCCTCCTGCTCGGCGGCACGGATGATCTGCTCGTAGTCGATGCCGGCGAAGACGACGAATCCGTTGTCGATGTGCGGCTCGTACTCCTCCCGCTCCTCGATGGTCGTCTCGTGGCGGTCGAGGTCCGCGTACGTCTCGAACCGCTGGCAGGCCTGGGCAGCGAGGTTGCCGTAGGGCATCGGGTGGCGGATCGCCACGACCGTCTGGTCGAGATCGCGCAGGATCCGCGACAGGTACCGCGTCGTCTGGCTCTTGCCGACGCCGGTGCGCACGGCCGTCACCGCGATCACCGGCCGGCTGCTCCGCAACATGGTGCTCCTCGCGCTCTGCAGCCAGAAGTCCGCACCCGCCGCGATGCACCGCGACCCCACGTGCATGACCTGCTCATGCGGCACGTCCGAGTAGGCGAAGACGGCGACGTCGGCCTGCTCCCGACGGATGAGGTCGGTCAGCTCGTCCTCCTCGACGATCGGGATCCCGCCCGGATAGAGCTCGCCCGCGAGCTCGCGAGGATAGGTCCGCCCCTCGATGTCCGGGATCTGCGTCGCGGTGAAGGCGACAACCCGGTATCGCGGGTCGTCGCGGAAGACGACGTTGAAGTTGTGGAAGTCGCGGCCAGCGGCCCCCAGGATGACAACCTTGCGTACAGCGTTCCCATCGGTGCTCACGACGAACCTCCGGCTGCGGTCGCCGACGGACCGACACACCCGGACTGGGTAGTCCTGGCCTCGGCCACCCGCCGACGCCAGCGTATACGTCACCCCCGCAGGATCCGGGGCCTGAGACGCGCCTCACTTCGGCCGGTGTGGTCAAAGTCCTTGTTCATCGGGCCGGTCCGGTGAACGCTGGGGCCATGGAGACCGTCGACCTCAACGCCCACGAGGAACACCTGTCACTCGCCGAACAGTGGGTGGCCCGCAACTACGACCCGCTGCCCGTCGTCATCGCGAGCGCGGAGGGTGCCTGGGTGATGGACGTGTCCGGCCGGCGCTACCTCGATGCCCTGGCCGGCTACTCGGCCCTGAACTTCGGGCATCTCCACCCGACTCTCGTCTCCGCGGCGGAGCAGCAGCTGGCCCGCCTGACGCTGACGAGCCGCGCCTTTCACAGCGACCAGCTCGCCCCCTTCTGCCGCGACCTCGCCGAGCTGGCCGGCAAGGATCTCGTCCTGCCGATGAACACGGGCGCCGAGGCCGTCGAGACGGCCATCAAGACGGCGCGCCGGTGGGGCTACCTCGTCAAGGGGGTGCCGGACGGCCGGGCGCGGATCGTCGTGATGGGCGGCAACTTCCACGGCCGGACCACGACGATCATCAGCTTCTCCGACGACCCGGTGGCGCACGACCACTACGGCCCCTACACCCCGGGCTTCGACCTCGTGCCCTACGGCGACATCGGCGCCATCGAGGCAGCGATCACGGACGACACGGTGGCGGTCCTGCTGGAGCCGATCCAGGGCGAGGGCGGTGTCGTCATCCCGCCGCCCGGCTTCCTCCGTCAGGTGCGCGACCTGACGAGCCGCAAGAGGGTGCTCATGCTCGCCGACGAGATCCAGTCGGGCCTGGGCCGCACCGGGACGACCTTCGCCTGCGACATCGAGGACGTGGTCCCCGACATCTACATCCTCGGCAAGGCACTCGGCGGCGGCATCGTCCCCGTGTCGGCGATCGTCGCAGACGCTGACGTCCTCGGGGTCATCACGCCCGGCAGCCACGGATCGACGTTCGGCGGCAACCCGCTCGCGGCGGCCGTGGGCCGCGCCGTCGTCGGTCTCCTGGCCACCGGCGAGTACCAGGAGCGGGCGGCTCGGCTCGGCAAGGTCCTGGAGGACGGCCTCGAGTCGCTCGTCGGCCGGGGCGTCGAGCGGGTTCGGGTCCGCGGCCTGTGGGCCGGCGTCGACATGGATCCCTCGGTGGCGTCGGGTCGCGAGGTCTGCGAGCGGCTCCTCGCCGAAGGCATCCTCGCGAAGGACACCCACGGCGCAACGATCCGCCTCGCCCCGCCGCTCGTCGTCGAGGAGGCCGAGGTGGAGCTGCTCGTCGACACCCTGGGTCGCGTCCTCCGCTGACGCCTTGGGCCAGCAGGAGCGCGAAGCCAGCTCAGCGGCATACGGTCACGGTTGTTGAGCCTCACGTGTTCTCGCGGAGGGCGGCCACCGTCTGGGCCAACCCCTCGCTCAGGGGGCGCGGATCCCAGCCGAGGTCTCGCTCGGCCTTGGCTCGCGTGCCGAGGTAGTCGGCCAACGCGGCACGGAGCGACTCGGGCTGGTACATCGGCGGAAGGGGTACCACCCGGGAAACGGGGGTCATGATCCGCTCGGTCGCGCGGAGGAACCCGGCCGGCACGAGGACCGGTCCCTTGGTCCCGGCGATCGCCGCCATCTGGTTGAGGAGCTTCTCCAGCGTCGCCGGTTCCCCGGCGAGCATGTAGCTCTCCCCCGGGACGCCACGCTCCATCGCGAGGATGTGCCCCTGAGCGATGTCGGTGACGTGGGCCCAGGTGAGCCGACCACCCCCGGCCGGAGCCGCGGGCCGCTTGCCCGCCACGACCTGTCTGATGAGCTCACCGGTCTGGGACGTGTCGCCGGGCCCGTAGATCGCACCGGGCATGACGATGACGACCGGTAGTCCTCCTGCCGCGAACTCCTTTGCCACGACGTGCGCCTCGGCCTTGGTCCGGTCGTACGCCGAGATGTGGCCGCCGTGGTGCTGGTACGTCTCGTCGAGGATGCGCCCGCCGGTGTCGGAGTTGACGGCCAGCGTGCTCGTGTAGACGATTCGCGGTGTCCCGGCGCGCTGGGCGGCGGCCAGGACGTTGCGGGTTCCCTCCACGTTGACTCGCTGGCCCGGCGACGGATCGCGCTCGCCGAGCTTGTACCAGCCGGCCACGTGGAAGAGCCCATCCGCGCCGGCGAGGAGCCGGTCCAGCGCTGCGCTGTCGTCGAGATCGCCCTCCACCAGATCGACCCCGAGGGCGTCGAGCTGGATCGCGCGGGCCGGGGTGCGCACGAGGGCGGTCACCTCGTGTCCAGCATCGACGAGCTGTCGGGCCAGCTCACCACCCACGAAGCCGGTTGCCCCGGTCAGTGCATAGCGCATGCTCGCATTGTCGGATCTGACGCCGACCCGGTGTCAATGAAACGAGAACCGATCGGACGGGCCCTTTGGACGGACGACCCGCCCGTCGACCGTCGGCTGCGCTCGGAGCCAGCCAGCGGCACCCGCACACCCGATCACAGGGATGGGCAAACTGCTTTCGCAGAACTTCCCCCGCCGACAGGGCGGCGCCCCTATCTTTGGTCTGGTCAAGAGGATCGGCAGCGTTGCCGTCGTCTGCGGTTGGTGACGCCGCTCCCGCCCACCTCGGGGACAGAGGAGGAGTCGAGTGTCGCGATTGTCCAGGTTTGGGAAGCGGCCAGCTGTCACAACAGCGATGGCGGCCGCAGTGTCACTGCTCTTGGTTCCCGCCGTCGCACCCAGTGCGTCGCCGGCACCAGCGCCGTCGGCTGCCCCAGCCGCCGCGGCCGCCGGGGCGAGGCCTGCTCCGTCCGACAAGGCGGTCTTCTTCGCCTCGGACGGCTTGCGCCAGGACCTCGTCGAGAAGTACTCGGCGATGGGGCTGATGCCCACGATGGGCGACTTCCTCAAGAAGGGCACCAAGGCGAGCGGCAGCGGCATGCTCACCCAGGCGCCGCCCAACACGGGGGCGGGCTGGTACACGCTCGCGACGGGTGCGTGGCCCGGCGTCCACGGCTCGACGAACAACACGTTCCACAAGAACGGCGACGCGTTCACCAACCGGACGGCCGCGTTCGACCCGGGCGTCCTGCAGGCCGAGTCGATTGCGCAGGCTGCCGAGCGCGGCGGTCTCAAGGTGGCGCAGGTCGAGTGGGCCGGCGGGCGCAACGCCCTCATCAACGGGCCGACGATCGACTTCCAGAGCTTGCACTCGGGCCGCGGCGTCACGACGAACTTCATCGGCAGCGCCGGCGAGGAACTGTTCGACGACGCCGCCTTCATCGCGTCGTTCGGGCTCCAGTTCGACCACCCCGCCGGGTACGCCGGGCAACCACCCTTCGCCGGGGCCCAGCCGAGCCCGGCGAGCGGCTGGACCGGTGTCCCGCAGTCCTACAGCCCGGCCATGGAGATGCGCCTGCGGGTCCTCGACTTCGGTGTGGACAAGTACGGCCTCAACGCCTACCTGTACGACAGCACCGACGACTCGAAGACCAACTACGACCGAGTCCTCTTCTCCACGACCAAGAGCGGCATCAACCCCGCCGCCGACCTCGCCAAGGGCCAGTGGGGCGACGTCAAGGTGAAGATCAGCGGTGGCGCGCTGAACGGCAAGACCGCCGGCATGCTGGTCAGGGTCGAGGAGCTGACCCCGGACCTGTCCCGGGTCCGGCTCTTCCACACCTCGGTGAGCCGTGCCATCGCAAGCTGGCCGAAGTGGCCCGGCGAGCCCGGCTTCACCGGCGACTTCGACGAGTACCTGGCCCAGAAGTTCCCGACCTCGACGGCCGCGGACTTCGCCATCCTCGAGGCCGGCGTCACGAGCGAGGAGACCTACGCCGAGCAGGGCCTGTACTGGTCCACCGGGCACTGGCCCATGCTGGAATACGTCGCCAAGACGTACCACCCGGACCTCCTGCTCGTCGGGATGCCGACAACGGACGAGTTCCAGCACCAGTTCCTCGGACTCGTGTCGCCCAAGCTGCCCGGCGGCCAGGACAACCCGGCCTACGACGACGTCGACCTCAACGGGATCGCCGATGGTCGCGTCGCCGCGCGTGAGGGCTTCCTGCGGGAGGCGTACTCCGAGTCCGACCAGACTCTCGCGCTCGCGCGCAGCCTCGTCGGGAAGGACCCGACCACCTTCGTCGGCTCGGACCACGGCTTCTCGCCGCAGTTCCTCGCCATCGACGCGAGCAAGGTGCTCGTCGACCTCGGCCTCCTGTCCAGGCCACAGACCTCGAACTGCCGCCCCGCAACCGGAGAGACGATCGGCAAGGCGAAGGCGTGCTGGGCCGGTGGCACCGTGCAGATCTACCTCAACCTCGCGGGACGTGATCCTGCGCCGCCCCCCACGGGTGGTTTCCAGCAGGTCGCGGCCGCCGATGAGGCCGCGACGGTCGCGGCGATCAAGGCAGCCTTCCTCGCCCTGAAAGACCCGAACGACTGGACGCACGACGGCAAGGCCGAGAACTGGAAGGTCATCGACCGGGCCTACACCAAGGCGGAGTCCCGCCACATCCCGAACGGGCCGAACTCGACCGCGGACATGGCGCACCCAACCCGCACCGGTGACCTCGTCGTGTTCTCCTACCCGCCGTACCAGTTCGACGCAGCAACCCCCGGGACCCTGGTCTCGCCGTCGCACTTCTTCGGCCAGCACGGCTACGTGCCTGACGTGCAGGACCTCGCCGCGAACGTCAACATGCGGGCGACGTTCATCGCCGGCGGCACCGGGGTGGCCAAGGGCACCGTTGACGCACGGTCGATCGACCTCGCGCCGACCCTCGCCTTCATGCTCGGCATCCCGGAACCGCAGCACAGCCAGGGCCGGGTGCTCCTCGACGTCGTCAAGGGCGGGCCGGCGTACCAGCCCATCTCGATCATCGGGCTGAACGACTTCCACGGTCAGCTGGATCCGACGACGCGCACCTATGACTTCGGCCGGAACGCCAACGTCGGCGGGGCAGCCCAGCTCGCGACGATGTTCGACGAGGAGGTCGCGTCACTGCCACGCGGGAGTCTCATCCTTGCCGGTGGCGACAACGTCGGCGCCTCGCCACCCAACTCGGGGCTGCTGCAGGACATGCCGGCCATCGACGTCGAGAACGCGTGGGGCCTGAACGCGACGTCCTACGGCAACCACGAGTTCGACTACGGGGTGGCACGGTTGCTCGAACACCAGGCGCGGGCGAACTTCCCGTTCCTGGCGACGAACATCGTGGAGACCGCGACCGGCGTCGCGCCGAGCTGGGTGACGCCGTCGGTCGTGTTCCGGGTCAACGGGACCAAGGTCGGCGTCATCGGGGCCGGCCTGACCTCCACTCCAGAACTGGTCTCCGCCGGTGCGACGGCCGGGCTGACGTTCCTGCCCGAGGCGCCACGGATCGCGGCCGAGTCCAAGCGGCTGGCGGACCAGGGCGTTCGCGTGCAGATCGTCGTGATCCACGAGGGCACGGCCAACGGCGCCAACACGGTAGGGTCCGAACCCGGACAGCCGTGGGACGGCCCGATCATGGCGATCGCCGACCAGCTGCAGGACACGACCGTCGACGCCATGATCGTCGGCCACACGCACCGGGTGTCCAACCTCATGCGCGGCAAGATCCTCATCACCGAGGGAATCAATGCCGGCGCGAGCTACTCGGTGCTGCAGCTCATGGTGCAGGGTGGCGACGTCGCCTGGGCCGGCGGGGCGACCCGGGTGGCGAAGACGCTCGGCGTGACACCGCGGGCCGACGTAAAGGCCATCGTCGACGATGCGAACGCCCAGACGGCTGTCCTGCGCAACCAGGTGATCGGCACCCAGGCGGCCGACATCAAGCGAGCGCCGTCGCGGCTCTTCGAGTCCGCGATGGGCAACATGGTGACGGACGCGATGCGCCTGAAGTACCCGAGCGTCGAGGCTGCGCTGACCAACTCGGGCGGGCTGCGTCAGGACCTCAACTGCTCGCCGCCGAGCGCCAACGAGCAGCCGTGCGAGATCACGTGGGGTGAGATGTTCGGCGTGCTGCCGTTCGGCAACCGCACGACGATCCTCACGTTGACCGGTACGCAGCTCGAGCAGGCCATGCTCAACGGCTTCTCGCCGTTCTGCGACTCGCTCGTCAATACCGGCCGCTTCCCACAGGTGTCGGGCCTGAGGTTGACGTTCACCTGCAACGGCAAGACGCCGGTGGTGACGGGGATGTGGAAGACGCCCCAAGGCATCAACGGGCCGCAGACTCCGATCGGTCCAACGGACACCATCCGCATCGTGACGAACGACTTCATGTACGGCGGCGGCGACGGCTACACGGTGCTCGCGGGCGGGACCGATGTCCAGCAGCCGGGTGACGACCTGTTGCAGGTTGCGGTCGACTACGTCACAAAGAACTCACCGGTCAACCCAGTCGTCGAGGGGAGGATCACGGGTCCATGACCCGAACGCGAGGCGGGTGTCCCGCGGACTGAGAACCCCGTCATGGCTCACCCACTGATTCGTCAGGCGAATCAGTGGGTGAGCCTCACCACACCACGACCTGGTTCACGTCGAGTCATGCGCACGGCGCGGGTGGTGGTCCGCTCGCCTCGTGACGTTGGAGCGGAGCTGCGAGAGCACCTTGGCCTCCGCGTCGTTGAGGGCTGCCTTGGTGTCCGTCAGGTCCGAGATCCCGACCATGGCCGGAAGGCCCTGGACATGGAGCTCGAGCGAAGTGCGCATGCCGGGCTGGCCACGATCCTTGAACCGCAGGCCGATGTCGACCAGCTCCGGGTCGAATCGTGACAGCTGCGTGAAGAGCTGGGCGAGGGCCCGCTCGATGAACCGGAGGTCGTCCTTGGTGGCGCCGCCCTCGAGGCGGACCCGGTTGATGAGGATGTGGCTGGCTTCGGCGTTCATGTCACGCTCCTTCAGCGAGGGGGAGAAAACGCGGCTCCCGCTCCTATGGTAACGAAACAAGTTGTGCCACAGAGAAACCCGCATGGGTGAGACGTGTCACCCTGGCCGTCGCCGCTGCCTCAATTGTCCCGTCCCTCGCACGGTCCGGATCGCACGACCGGGTTCGTGGGAGGCTGGGGCATGCGGTCCAACTGCGCCCTCTACGTCGATGCCGGCTACCTCCTTGCGGCCGCCGCCACCCGCGTCACCGGGACCAGTCTGCGTGGCAGCGTCGTCATCTCCTATCCAGACCTCGTCCGGCGCCTCATCCAGCAGGCGGAGCAGTCGAGCGGGCTGCCGCTGCTGCGACTCAACTGGTACGACTCTGGGAACCGGCCCGGAGGCGCCCCTGACTCCACGCAGGAGACGGTCGGAATGCTGCCGCGGGTCAAGCTCCGGCTCGGCCGGACCTCACCGCACGGCGAGCAGAAGGGCGTCGACCTCCGGATCGGCCTCGACCTCGCCGCCCACGGACGCAACCACGTGGTCGACATCATGTACCTCGTCTCGGGGGACGACGACCTCTCCGAGGCGGTGGAGGAGGCGCAGAGCCATGGCTCCCAGGTCGTCATCCTCGCCGTCCCCGACCCGTCCGGCCGGCCACACGCGGTCTCGAACCACCTCATCCGCGAGTCCGACGGCCTCGAGCTGGTGGATCCGGCGACGATCGACGAGACGGTCCGCCCGCGACAGCTGCAGCCGGATGCCGTCTCGGAGCTGTCGCCCGAGGCGGCCGGCGTGGTCGTCCCTCTTCCGGGCCCTCGGACGACGACGGCGCACGCCTCCGCGTCTCCGGCGGCGAAGCGCCAGGACGTCGGCCCGTCCCACGACGCCGTTCCCACGCCCGCGATCCTCGCCCACACCAGACCGCAGCCCGTGGTCGCAGGCACCGGGAGCCCAGTGACCAGCACCGGCACCGGCACGGGGAGCACGGGGAGCAAGGTGGCGTGGTCGAGCAGCCGCGAGCATCCGGTGAACCGGCCTCACACGCTCTCCCCCGCGATGATCGAGATGATCGACGACGTGTGCCGTGGTGTCGTCACCGCTTGGCGGGCCACGGCGACGGAGGAGGATCGCCGACGGGTCTTCAGCGAGCGCCCGTTCATCCCGAGCGACCTCGACCGGACGCTGTTGACCGACCTTTCTGCGCGCCTCGGCGTCTACGACATCCCCGATGAGCTGCGCTTTCGCCTGCGTGAGCAGTTCTGGGACGCGATGGACGAGGTCGGCCGCTGACCCCAAGCCCCCACTCCCAATCGTAAGAACAGCTTCCGGGTGCCGAAGTTGTTCACTCGATCGGGGAGGGGCTGCGGTGCTGACGGCGACGGCGGCGGATCAGCTTGGACAGCTCCTCGAGCCAGAGCACCATCGAAGCCATCGCGATGCAGATGAGCCATTGCCCGAGGCTGAGCGACTCGGTGCCGAACGCGGTCTGGAGGAACGGGACCTGCACGACGAGGACCTGTAGGACCAGGGCGAGGGCGATCGCCGCCCAGAGCCAGCGGTTGTCGGTCAGGTGCCAGAAGGCGCTCGTCAGGTCGGACCGTGAGTTGAGGGCGTTGAACAGCTGGGCCATGACCAGGGTTGTGAATCCGGCGGTGCGGGCGACCTCGAGCGACGACGTGCCTCCCCCGACCACGCCACCCGGGAGCATGATGTCGATCGTCAGCAGGGTGACCGCAGCCATGACGACGCCGATGAAGCCGATCCTGGTCCACATGGCTCGGTCGAGGATCCGGTCGGTCTGTCGCCGGGGTGGGTGCGCCATGACGTCGTCGACCTCCGGGTCGACGCCCATGGCGAGCGCCGGTCCCGAGTCGGTGACGAGGTTGATCCAGAGAATCTGCGTCGCGAGAAGGGGCAGCACGAGGTCGCCGGCCGCGCCGGCGTCGGAGAGGCCGATGACTCCGGCGAGGACGACGCCGAAGAACACCGTTGCGACCTCGCCGAGGTTGGACGAGAGCAGGTAGCGCAGGAACTTCTTGATGTTGTCGAAGATGACGCGGCCCTGACGGACGGCATCGACGATGGTCGCGTAGTTGTCGTCGGCGAGGATCATCCGCGCGGACTCCTTGGTGACCTCCGTGCCGGCGATGCCCATCGCGATACCGATGTCCGCCGACTTGAGGGCGGGGGCGTCGTTGACCCCGTCGCCGGTCATCGCAACGACAAGGCCGTGGCTCTGCAGGGCGTCGACGATCCGGAGCTTGTGCTCGGGCGCGACCCGGGCGTAGACGGCCGCGTCGAGCACGGCACGACGGAACTCCTCGTCGTCCAGGGCGTCGATCTCCTCCCCGGACAACGCGGGTTGGTCCGCACGGGCGATGCCGAGGTCAGCGGCGATGCGCGCCGCCGTGCCGGGGTGGTCTCCGGTGATCATCACGGTGCGGATCCCGGCGCGATGGGCCTGGGAGACGGCGTCCCGGGCCTCGTCGCGGGGTGGGTCCATGATGCCGACGACGCCGAGGAGCACGAGACCGGACTCGGCGGACTCGTCGATCTTGTGTCGTCCGCCCGGGTCGACCGCGGCGATCGCATCGGGAACGACGTCACGGTAGGCGACCCCGAGCGTCCGATACGCGTCGGTCGACAGCCCCTGGACCGCCCGGAGGAAGCCGCCGCGATGGTCGTCGTCGAGCGGGACGACCTGGTCCCCCACGCGCACCCAGTCGCAGTGTCCGAGCAGGACGTCGGGCGCCCCCTTTACGAAGAGCCGGTGCTCATCCGCCTCGACGTGATGGCCGAGGATCGACATCATCTTGCGCTGTGACGTGAAGGGCACCTCCGCCTCCCGCTCGTAGCCGGCCACGAGACGCTCGGCGTCTTCCAGCTTGCGCAGGGCGACGAGGAGCGCGGCCTCGGTCGGGTCGCCCTGGATCGTCCACGCGCCGTCCTCCTCGAGGAGCTGCGCGTTGTTGGCCAGGGCCCCGGCCGCGACGACGTTGCGCGACTCGCGGAGCAGGTCCGGTTCGCTGCCGTCAGTGGGCCGGTAGGTCGCCTCACCCTCGGGGCGGTAGCCGGTGCCGGACAGCTCGACGCGGCCGCTCGGAGTGATGATCCGGCTCAGCGTCATCTCGTTGCGGGTCAGGGTGCCCGTCTTGTCCGAGCAGATCACGGAGGCGGCACCGAGGGTCTCGACCGAGTGGAGGTCCTTCATCACAGCGTTCCGGCGGGCCATGGCGCGGACGCCGATGGCGAGGACCACCGAGAGGATCGCGGGAAGACCCTCGGGCACGGCGGCGACGGCGAGCGAGACGCCGAGGAGCAGGATGGTCACGGCGTCGTTCGCGTCGTCGACGCCGTTCAGCAGGGCGATCGCGGCCATGACGACGACCGCGATGCCGATGACGAGCAGGCCGAGCATCTTCGAGACGGCTGCGATCTCCCGCTGGAGGGGCGAGGGCTCCTGCTCCGTCCGATCGAGCAGGTCGGCGATCTTGCCCATCTCCGTGTCCATGCCGGTGCTCGTGACGACGGCCAGCCCGACCCCCTGCACGACCGCGGTTCCCCGGTAGACCATGTTGCGGCGGTCCCCGAGGGAGGCCGGCGCGTCCAACGCTTCCGGCGACTTCGAGGTCGAGGTCGACTCCCCCGTGAGGGACGACTCCTGGAGCCGCAGCGCGGAGGCGGACAGGAGGCGGGCGTCAGCCCCGACGGAGTCGCCCTCCGAGAGGCTCAGCAGGTCACCGCACACCAGGTCGTGAGCCGGCACCGTGACGAGCCGCCCGTCCCGCACCACGGTCGACGCGGCGGCGGTCATCGAGGCGAGGGCGGCGACGGCGCTCTCGGCCTTCGCCTCCTGAACGAGTCCGAGGATCGCGTTGGCGATGACGATCAGGGCGATGACGATCGCATCGACCGGCAGGGAGGCGGCCCCCTCGGCCGCCCATGCTGCGAGAGAGATGACGATGGCAGCGAGAAGCAGATAGATGAGCGGATCCTGGAACTGGCTGAGAACCTTGCGCCACAAGGGAACCGGCGGCTTGGCCCGCAACTCGTTCGGCCCGTCCGCCTCCAGCCGGGCCCGCGCCTCCGCGTCCGACAGACCCCCCTCGGGGTCGGCCTCCAGCAGCGCGGCAACCCGCTCGGCTGACAGGACGGTGGGATCCTCGAGCTGCACCCCGCTCGTCGTCATCACACCGCTTCCGCGGCCGGGCGCGGGGCCGTGAGGAGTTGCCAGAACGCGCCCTTGTGCACGTGCCGCGGCACGAAGCCATGGTCCAGCAGGACAGCCTTCATGGTCTCGGGCGGGTGAGCGAAGGCGCGGTACTCGCGGCCCCGGATCCGTTGCACACCGTTGACCACAGTGAGGGTGGCCACCGAGCCGAGGTGACGCGGCGGGTGGGTGAGGACAACGCCTCTTCTCGCATGTCGCGCGGCAGCCCCGACCAGGGCCTCGACATCGGGGTAACAGCACACGACCCGGTTCAGGACGACGAAGTCGTGCGCGTCCGCGACGTCGGCCTCGACCGCGAGGTCGCCCAGGCGACGGGTCACCCGGCTCGTCATCCCGGCTTCGGCCGCGAGGGCCGCGGCCTCGGGGTCGTAGGCGGAGCTCAGCTCGAGATTCGTCGTCCTGCCTGCGCCACGCCGGAGCAGCTCGAGCTGGATCTCGCCGACCCCACCACCGATCTCGAGCACGGTGGCGCCCTCGATGCCCTGATCGACGAGCCAGTCCACGAGTCGCTGGGAGGTCCGGTCCAGGCCACGACGGCGGTAGCGGCTCGCGAGCTGATGCGCGAGGCGGGGTCCGAAGAACGTGTCGCAACCTCGTGCATCACAGCAACCGGCCATGGGTCGAGTATCCCCGATCCCAATGGGGCCGGCGTTGCTCGAGGCCCGTCCGCGGCATACCTCTTCATGCTTTGGCCGTATGCCGCTGGGCTCGCCCCCGCTGGCCGGCTCAGTGGGTCCGGCGGCCGAGTCGACGCGCCAGGCGGTAGGCCGGCTCACGCAACGCGGTGACCCAGGTGGGTGGCGACGTTCCCTCGAGCCGACGCACGAGCGGATCGAAGCGCGGCGAGGCCCCGGCCATCTCGGCACCGACCTCGATGATCCCCACCGGCGACCAGTCCGCGCCATCCAGGCCGACACTCAGCTCGAACTCCTCGGCACGGCCGGCCAGTGGACGAACGAGGAGCAGCAGCGACGACGCGCCCGCGCAAACGGGCAGCAGGGTCGTCATCGGCTCGTCCATCGGGTGCCGAGTCGCGCGCAGCACATGACGTCCGATCCGACCGACGCCGGTACTGGCGAAGAGCAGGTCCGCCGGGCCGCCGCCAGCGCCGGAGCGCTCGATCCGGAGGGCGAAGCCGCCGATGTCCCACCACCCGTCGGGAGTGCTCATCGCCCTCGACAGTCGCACGATGCACTGGTGCTGGCCGCGCTCGGAGATCAGGGGCACTCCGGTGCCGCCGAGCGGCGCGTCGACCCGAAGGGAGGCGTGGTGCGTGCGGCCCTTGGCGTGGAGCGGTTTGCGGTGGGTCAGCAACGCAACCGCGCCGAGGGTGCCGGCGAGGGCTCCGCCGGCCGCCCTGGCGCCGGCCTGCACTGGTGCGGTGGTCACGTCCGGTCCATACCCCTTGGCGCACGCCGGTCACGCCAGAGGCGGTGCGGCCTGCGGCGCCAGTCGGTGGCGGACCTCACATCGAACAGCCGCCTCGGGCGGGGTGCTCGCATCGGCCGCGGGGGTTAGGTTCGAAGGACAGGACAGGCCCCGATCTCGAGGCTCCTGCTGACCTCGGCCTGATCCACCACCCTCTACGAAAGGCACCGCGATGACTGGGACTGCCGCCATCGAGAACCACGCCCACGGCAAGCAGGTGCTGCAGGACATCGCTCCCCTCAGCCGGTCCCTGCGTCGGGCCATCCCCGAGGTGTACGCGGGCTTCAGCGAGCTGCACAAGGCCGCTCTGGCGCCCGGCGCCCTCGACACGAAGACGAAGGAGCTCATCGCCCTGGCGATCGCGGTCAGCGAGGAGTGTGACGGCTGCATTGCCTCGCATGCCCGCGGGGCAGCACGCGCAGGTGCGACCCGGCAGGAGGTGGCCGAGGCCATCGGCGTGACCATCCTCATGGCAGGCGGTCCAGGGACGGTCTTCGGGCCGCGCGCCTACGCCGCCTTCGAGGACTTCGTCGAGGACTGACCGGTCCGACGGGCGGCTCGACAGCGCCGACCGGCGCTCAGTGCCGACCCTTGGCGAGGGCCAGGAACTCCGCCCGGCTGGCCGGGTCCTCCCGGAGCCGGCCGTGCAGCGCCGACGTCACGGTCCGGGCGCCCTGCGCGCGGGCACCCCGGACGCTCATGCAGGTGTGCTCCGCCTCCACGACGACGCCGATCCCTTGGGGCTCGAGGAGCTCGCCGAGGTGGTCGGCGATCTGCTTCGTCAGGCGCTCCTGTGTCTGGGGCCGACGGGCGTGGAACTCCACCATCCGGGCGAGCTTGGACAGGCCCAGGATTCGGTGGCCCGGGAGATAGCCGACGTGCGCCACGCCGAGGAACGGCAGCATGTGGTGCTCGCACAGCGACCGGACCGGGATGTTCTCGACGAGGACCATCTCGTCGTAGCCGCCGTCGTTGGGAAAGGTCGTGAGGTCGAACTCCGGAGCGCTCGTCATCTCCGCCAATGCATGAGCCATCCGGCGCGGGGTGTCGGCCAGTGACTCGTCCGTGAGGTCGAGGCCCAGTGCCGCGAGCAGATGGCGCGCCCCTTCTTCGGCCGCTGCGAGGTCGACGTCCCGAACAGCAGGAACGATCCTGGGTCGCCAGCGACCCGGTACCGTCGAGAACTCCGGCTCGGCCGGCTGGACGATGGTTTCGGCAGTGGCCGGCGTCTGCATCGGTGACCTCGTTTCTAAAGTTGCGTTTTGTTGATTTTAGAAGCCGCCCGCCGTGCCGTCAACCACTTCCACCACCCAACCGCTGAACACAGACGCCGACGGACCCTCACAAACGGGGATCGCAATCGGGATCCTGTTCGCCTGCGGTTACCGGGGAGCGCTAGCGTGGTCACTGCCAGGGGGGACTGGTGTTCGCCTCCGCTGCGCTACCACACCACGCACCACCGACGGAGGAACCATGTCGACACCAGAACCACAGCCAGAGCAGCAGCCCGCCCAGCAGCCCGACCAGCAGCCCGGCCAGGCAAACCCGCCCGCCGGCTGGTATCCGGACCCGGAGGGGAAGCCGATGTCGCGGTACTGGAACGGCGAAGCCTGGACCGAGCAGCTGGCTCCGCTCAACACGGCTGCACCCGGACAGATCGGCACGCACTACAGCGTGGACGCGACGGGGCAGCCAGTGAGCCCGAGCTCACGCCTCGCGGCGACCCTCCTGTGCTTCTTCCTCGGCGTCCTCGGGGTGCACCGGTTCTACGTCGGCAAGGTCGGCACGGGGATCCTCCAGCTCGTCACCTTCGGCGGGCTCGGCATCTGGGCCCTCATCGACCTGGTGATGATCATCGTCGGCGCCTTCCGCGACAAGGAAGACCGGCTCCTGCTCAACTGGTGACCTGCTGCCTCAGGCCAGCGGCTCGGGGCGGCTCACCTCTGGCCGCGGGATGTCGACGAAGGGCTGGATCGCGATCCCGTGGTCGACTTCCCGCATCCCCAGCTCGTAGGCAGCGGTGCCGGCGGAGCGCAGCAGAAGGTCCGGACGCCCGGGCCGGCTGACCGCGACCTCGATGTCGGCGATGGAGCAGTTGGCGACGTCGTGGGTGTTGCCGTTCGGATCGGCATAGCTCCACCCGACGAACCGCTCCCGCTCGGCCCCGACGTCCACCCCAACGGTGAGGCCGTCGGGTCCGCCCAGTGACACCTGTGCGCCCGCGGGCTGCTCCGCGACGTTGGTCCCGAGGATGCGGCCGACGCCGCCGAGGGGGCTGCGCGCCCCGTCGATCGAGATCGCTCCCGCCGCCACCCACGGCGCCAGCACCGGGCCGACCTTGACGCGCGAGAGGACGACGTCGATCCACGTGTCGTCGCCGGAATCGTCGAAGTGCATTCCGTGCAGCCAGATCCACCGCTCCGCGTGCTGGGAGCCCCAGTTGTGGCCGACCATCCCCGGCCAGTTGTCGATGTCATGGTGCCGGCCGTCGATGCTCACGGATCCGGTGAAGCGCGCGAAGGGATGCAGGCTGACCGGCTTGGTCTTCGGGAAGGACGCGGTGTACAGCCTCGGCTGGGCGAGGTGCTCGAGTCGTGGCTCACCCGTGAAGGCGAGGTCCCACTGGGCTCCGGGCCGGTGGTCGGCGTGACCGATGGCCCCGACCGCCCAGCCCTCGCCGAACGTGGCGCCACCGATCTGCAGGAGTGGACCGGCGGCGCCGTCGGCTGCCTCCGGCCCCGGGACCGTGACCTTCGTGGCGACCGGGCCCTCGGCCGCGTCGAACCACGTGAGCCAGAGCGAGCCGGTCGGCTGCTCGTCGGGAGCGACGCGGACGGTGTACCGCAACCAGAAGCCCCGCCCACCCTCCGGTGCCGTCGCGCGCAGGTAGAAGCTCTCGTAGCCCGCCGTCATGCCGGTGAACCGAGCCACCGGGGCGCCTGCGTCCATGTCGTGAGAGTACAAGCGGAGGTATGCCGCTGAGCTGGTTTGCGTGCCAGCCTTCACGTCGGGTTGCAATCCGTACCAACCTACGGGTTTACCGTGAAGGGACGGCGCCGACGAGTCGGCGCCCCCATCCAGAACGGAGACCGACATGAGCGAACTGCCCCACAGCGTGGCCGACGCCTGCACACTCCCGACCGCGCAGCGGCCGACCCGATCGGCGGAATGGGGCTCCCTCTTCCGCGAGGTGCTGGCAACGGAATCCATTGCGGCCCAATGGGCGCGACTCACCTTCCCGCAGGACCACGCCCTCGAGACGCGGATCCGCGACCTTGCGTCGAAGGAGACCGCCTGCTGCAGCTTCTTCACCTTCGAGCTCGGCGAGGACGTGGATGCGACTGGCGCCCAGACGATCACGCTCGATGTGAGCGTGCCTCCGTCGCAGTCCGCCGTCCTCGACGCGTTCATCGCCTGGGCCGACGGCGCGCGAACGGGTCGGTTGGCCTGATGCGCGCCGGAGCGGTCGCCGCGGCCGCCGGGGTCAACCTCGAGACCCTCCGCTACTACGAGGGCCGGGGGCTGTTGCCGACGCCGGAGCGCAGCCTCGGAGGCCACCGCATCTACCCACCCGAGACGGTGACCACCCTGCGGGTGATCAAGGCGGCCCAACGGCTGGGGTTCACGCTCGACGAGATCTCGGACCTGCTGACCGTCGGACGGCATCATCACGGCACCGGGCGCCGCCCAGCCGGGCTGCAAGCCCTCGCCCGCGACAAGCTCGTCGAGGTGGACGCCCGCATCTCCGACCTGCTCACCATTCGCGATCGCCTCGTCGCGGCCATGGACGCGGGCTGCGACGACCTGACGGAGTGTGCGGGCGTTGACGATTGCCCCATCCCGTTCGAGCCCATCGCCGCGGGTCATCGTTAGGCCCCTTCGTGCGCGGGTAGGACTCCACGCAAGCACCACCGAGGGAAGGAATGGCGCATGACCGCCCAGAACTGGGATCCGTGGAACTACCGAGACGACATCCACTCAGGCGACCGGGACGTCACCGGCGATGTGGCAGAGGACCCGACCGGTCGGCAGCACGACCTCGTCGGCTTCCGCGTCGAGGCTACCGACGGGTCGATCGGCAAGGTTGACGGCGCGACGGACGAGGTGGGGTCCAGCTACGTCGTCGTGGACACCGGTCCGTGGATCTTCGGCCGCAAGGTGATGTTGCCCGCGGGCACGATCGAGCGGGTCGACTGGGAGGACAAGGCAATCCACGTCGATCGCAGCAAGGACGAGATCAAGGACTCGCCGGAGCTCGGCGAGACCGGCTGGGACGACCCGGAGTACCGCGACCGTCTCGGCGGGTACTACAGCGACTACTACGGACCGCGTGTCTGAGCGGTTGCTGAGGTAACGGACCGGGCGGTGCGTTGGCGGAGGGCCGGCGCACCGCTCTTGCCGTGTCATCGAGCTGATCGTCGAAGCCTTGTGACCGCCCCCCGGAGTACGCAGACTGGTGTCGGGGAGGTGGTCTCATGGCCACGAGGCTCGGTCGGCTGGCTCGTCTCGCGGTGGCGATCGCGCTCATCGCGGTGCTGTCGGGCTGCGCGGCCTCCGGCAACCCGCTCGCGAGCAGCGGCTCGGACGCCGGCTTCTGGCTCGGTCTGTGGCAGGGGTTCATCAGCCCGGTGACGTTCATCGTCTCGCTGTTCAACGACAGTGTGGGCATCTATGAGGTCCGCAACAACGGCACCTGGTACGACTTCGGGTTCATGCTGGGCGTCTCGACCGTCTTCGGTTCCGTGCTCGGTGGCTCCAGCGCGGCGCGATCAGCTCGCGCACACCACGAGTGACCATGGGGTCAGGCGACGGGGCAGAATCGAGGGATGAGCCAGACGGGCAGCGAGGATCGGTTCGTCAACCCGACGGTGGGCAAGAAGTACTGGGTCAAGCACGCATACGACACGCTCGTCGAGACCGCCAGCCGCTACAACGCGGTGATCACCTACGGCGATCTGGCCGAGGAGGTGCAGCGCCGGTCCGGTCTTCACACGGATGCTCCGCTGCGCAACTGGGTCGGCGACCTGCTCAAGATGGTCGCCCAGGCCAACCACCTCCGTGAGGAGCCGGCCCTGACCTCCCTCGTCATCCTCAAACACGACGGGCGGGTCGGCGCCGGGTACGACGAGGTCTTCCGGCTCGCCGGCCAGCCACCGATCGCCGACGGGGTCGAGCGCGAGAACCACGCCGCGGCCGCTCGCCTTGAGTGCTACCGCCGTTGGTGCGATGACGTGCCAGCCGATGCGCGCCCGACCGTGGTCACCCATGCAGGTCGACCTCGGGGGGCGGCTGCTGGCCGCCCTGAGGGGAGGGCAGCGCCGAGGTCGCCATCCCGCGCGACGCCGAGGTCTCGCGAGGAGCGACGCGGCAGCATCTGTCCCACGTGCTTCATGGAGATGCCGGTCGCCGGCCCCTGCCCCAACTGCACCTGACGGCACGGGCCTGCCCACGAGTCGATCGGGTGGGTCACTCGGTCACTCGGTCACTCGGTCACTCGGTCACACCGTCACCCGGTCACTCGTCGCAGTTCGTCTTGCCCGCGAACGACTGCGGTTTGGCGAGGACGCCCTCGAGCACCTCGATGGGCACGGCGTAGTTGTGGCCGGGCCCGGTCGAGGCATACACCACACCGACGAGCTGGCCGGTGATGTCGACGAGTGGGCTGCCCGAGCTGCCGTGCTCCACGGGTGCAGAGTTGAGCAGCATGGGGAGGTTGGACTTCGCGACGGGGTCCTTCCGATAGCCGAGCACCTGACCGCTCGTCGTTGTCAGCGGCCCGCCCAACGGGTAGCCGATGGCTGTGACCGTCTGTCCCACGTCGGGATTCGCGGGTGCGAGCGTGATCGACGCCGGCAGCTTCTCCTTCGTCCGCACGATCGCCAGGTCCGCGACGGTCGCGGCGCCGGACGTGCGGACATCGATGTCCTTGCCGTCGAAGGTGCTCACCTCGAGCGTGGTGGCGCCTGCCACCACGTGCCGGTTCGTCACCAGCACGTGGTCGCCGATGGCGAAGCCGGAGCCCGTGCGCACCCCGCCGCAACCGATGTTGCGGATGCGCAGCGCGGCCCGTTCGAGCTCGGTGAATCCCTCGACCGTCGCCTCGCCGGCCTCGAGGTCGAGCGACCGCGACGGCGTCACAGGCAGGGCCGTGGCCACGGGTACCTCCGGCGGCGCGATCGGCGCCAGGTCGCCGCAGGCTGCTGACGACGCCAGCACGAGGACGGCTCCGGCGACGGCACGGGTCCGCCGCACGTCAGTCCCCCTCCAGCCAGCTGACGAACGCGTCGCTGGCCTCCTGAGCCCGGTCACACCCCTGGTCGATCTCCTCGGCCGCCGCGAGGACGTCGGACTTCTCGTAGCTGTCGATGTCGATGAGGTAGTCCTGCAGCTGTTGCAGGCCGGCGACGCACTTGTCGAGCTGGAGCGCGACGACGCGGGACCGCTCGACAGCCGAGCCGAGCACGCCGACGGTGTCGGCCGCATGCGCCTTCTCGTCGGCGAGGTCGCGGATCCGGTCCGAGGCGTCGTTGTACTGCTCGGTGACCTCCTTGAGGGTGCCCTTCGTCTGGGCGAGCGCCGCCTGAGAGGCGTCGAGCAGCCCCTGGACCTGCTGCCGCTCCGCCGTCATGTCGGCCAGCTCGGCTTCGTGCTGCTCGGCGGTGGCCTTCCACTCCCGTGAAGAGTTGTTGGTGTAGACGTATGCCGCTGAGCCGGCTACCAGCGTCAGGGCCAGCAGGCACGTGGTCGCGATCAACGCCGAGCGCGTGCGATCACGATGCCGGACCGGAGGCGTCGTCACATAGGGCGGGACGAACGGCTCGGGCTCCGGGTCGGCGGAAAAGATGTCAAGGGAATCGCCCACATCGGACATCGTGGCCCAGCTGGCCTGTCCCGTCACGGGAATCAGCGCAGGACAGCTCGCGAGCCTGTTTTTTATACGGCGTTTGCCATATTATTTCCGGATGGCGACCACAGCAGGTCCAACGACCGCGACGCGGGAGGTGCCGGTCGACCGGCCGCCGACCCGCAGGGAACCGGGGCGACGGATCTACCGAGTTCTCACCACCACGGACCACAAGGTCATCGGCAACCTCTACTTCGCCACGACCTTCCTCTTCTTCCTCTTGGGCGGCGTGCTCGCCCTCCTCATCCGCGCGGAGCTGGTCTCGCCGGGCCTGCAGGTGGTGGACACCAAGGAGCAGTTCAACCAGCTGTTCACGATGCACGGCACGATCATGCTGCTGCTCTTCGCGACGCCGCTCTTCGCCGCCTTCACGAACGCCATCATGCCGCTGCAGATCGGCGCCTCCGACGTCGCGTTCCCGCGCCTCAACATGTTCGCCTACTGGCTCTACCTCTTCGGCGGGCTCATCACGGTGGCAGGGTTCCTCACCCCCCAGGGTGCGGCCTCCTTCGGCTGGTTCGCCTACGCGCCGCTGTCCGACGTCAGCTACAGCCCGGGGCTCGGCGGTGACCTGTGGGTCTTCGGCCTTGCGTTGGCCGGGTTCGGCACCATCCTCGGCGCGGTCAACTTCGTCACGACGATCGTGTGCATGCGCGCCCCGGGCATGACGATGTTCCGGATGCCGATGTTCACCTGGACCGTGCTGATCACCTCGATCCTCGTCCTCGTCGTCTTCCCCGTCCTCGCTGCGGCGCTCTTCGCCCTGGGCGGGGATCGCCGGTTCGGGATGCACATCTTCGACCCGGAGAACGGCGGGCCGATGCTGTGGCAGCACCTCTTCTGGTTCTTCGGCCACCCCGAGGTCTACATCATCGCGCTTCCCTTCTTCGGCATCATCAGCGAGGTCGTCCCTGTCTTCAGCCGGAAGCCCCTGTTCGGCTACAAGACAATGGCGTTCGCGACGATCGCCATCGCGGCCCTCTCGACGAGCGTCTGGGCGCACCACATGTACGCGACCGGCCAAGTGCTGCTGCCCTTCTTCGCGATCATGTCGATGCTCATTGCGGTTCCGACGGGGCTCAAGTTCTTCAACTGGATCGGGACGATGTGGGGCGGCAAGGTCTCGATGGACACGCCCATGCTCTGGGCGATGGGCTTCCTCGTGACCTTCCTCTTCGGTGGACTGACCGGCGTCATCATCGCCAGCCCCGCCCTCGACTTCCATGTCTCCGACACGTACTTCATCGTCGCGCACTTCCACTACACGGTCTTCGGCACCGTCGTGTTCGCCATGTTCGCCGGCTACTACTTCTGGTGGCCGAAGCTGACCGGCCGGATGCTCGACGAGAAGCTCGGCAAGATCCACTTCTGGATGCTCTTCCTCGGCTTCCACACGACCTTCCTCATCCAGCACTGGCTCGGGATCGAGGGC
>NZ_JBEDUL010000050.1:0-5394 GCF_040414665.1 Intrasporangium sp. | reverse complement strand
TGACGGACCGCCTGCCCGAAGTCGTCGAGGCCTTGGGCACACTCGACGTGGAGAGCGCCGTGCTGGACGGGGAGGTCATCGCCCTGCGGGAGGACGGGAGGCCCGAGCCGTTCCAGGTCACTGGCGCGCGCACGGCGAGCAGCGCCGACCCCGAGAGCCTGCGCGACGAAGTCCCGCTGACCCCGTTCTTCTTTGACGTCATGCACGTCGACGGCGACGATCTGCTGGACCACTCGGCCACCGACCGTTGGGCGCGGCTGGCCGAGACGGTCCCCGGAGCGTGGCTGCCGGCGCGGGTCCTCACCGCGGACCCCGCCGAGGCACAGGCCTTCTTCGACGACATCGTCCGGGCGGGACACGAGGGGGTCATCGTCAAGGACCCGTCGCTCCCCTACGCGGCCGGGCGACGCGGACAGGGCTGGATCAAGGTCAAGCCGCGGCACACCCTCGATCTCGTCGTCCTCGCCGTCGAGTGGGGAAGCGGCCGGCGCCGAGGATGGCTGTCCAACATCCACCTCGGCGCCCGGGACGCAGAGACCGGTGAGCTCGTCATGCTCGGAAAGACCTTCAAGGGAATGACGGACGAGATGCTGCGGTGGCAGACCGAGCGGTTCCGCGAGCTGGCGGTCGACGAGCCCGCCGAGGCCGAATGGGTTGTCCGCCTCCGTCCGGAGCAGGTCGTCGAGGTGGCGTTCGACGGCGTGCAGCGGTCCAGCCGCTACCCAGGCGGGATCGCCCTGCGCTTTGCGCGGGTGCTGCGGTATCGCGACGACAAACCCGTTTCGGAGATCGACACCGTTCAGACGATCCGTCGGCTCGCCGGCTGGTGACCCCATCCAGCGGCCAGCTCCGGCTCTGGATCGCGAAGCTCGCCATCCGACCACGTCGCATCACGGGTAAGCGACAGTCGGCTCTCAGGCCGCTTCGAGAAGGTATGTCCGCATCTGGCCCTTGCCCTTGATGTCGACGAATCCGCGCTCTTTGCAGTCGAACTCATCGCCGAGCAGCTGTCGCGTCGACTCGGTGACCTGAATGCGTCCCGGGAGCCCGTGGGACTCCATGCGGGCAGCGGTGTTGACCGTGTCCCCCCACAGGTCGTAGAGGAAACGTCGGCGCCCGATGACGCCTGCGACAACCGGGCCGGAGGCAATCCCGATCCGCAGCTGGAGTCGGGGCGCCGGGTCGTCGGCTTTGGCGAGATCGTCAAGGGCCGCCAACGCGAACCGGGCGATCGCCTGTGCATGATCGGCGCGGGCCGAGGGTAGGCCCGCGGCCACCATGTAGGCGTCCCCTATGGTCTTGATCTTCTCCAGACCGTACTCGTCGACCAAACGGTCCAGCCGCGTGAAGACGGAATCGAGCACAGTGACGACTTGCTCGGCTGGCAGCCGGCTCGCCAGCGGTGTGAAATCGACGATGTCGGCGAACAGGACGGACGCCGAACTCACACGGTCGGCGATCGGCTCCTCGCCGGCCTTGAGGCGCCGGGCGACGGAAAGGGGAAGGACATTGGTCAGCAGGCGCTCGCTGCGGCGGTGCTCGGCGGCCAGTTCGGCCTCCGCCCGGTCGGCCACACGCGCCGGGTAGGCGACGAGGAGGCAGGCGACTCCGAACGTCGCCACGATGTTGAGGGTGTTCGCGATGGCAAGCTGCCCCTCCGGGACGTCGTACAGGGGAGACACCAGCCTCGTGTAGTGATACAGCAGGATGAATAGTCCCACCAGCGCGCTGGCGAGTAACCAAGCCATGCGTCGCGGCCACGGATTCAAGATGGTGACAATCATCTGGGCAATGAGCACGTACTGCGCCCCGAAGCCCCATCCCACGAAGACCACGGCCGCGGCCGTCCAGGTGGAAGCTGTGCCGTAGATGAGCGCCATGTTGAGCTGGACCCGCCCGCGCTTTGCCGAGACCATGGCGAGGACCCAGACGAGCAGCCCCACAACGCTCAGCACAACGAGCGGCCAGACATTCCACCAAGCGAAGAATGCCATTCCTGAGATGAACATTCCGAGACCGCTGGGGCTGGCCCGCGACATCGTGTAGAAGCGTAGGTCACGCGGAGACGACTCCGAAGGCAAAGGCAACCACTCGAACGGTGAATGCCTCTGGTCGCTCGAGCTGGTTCCGAGGTCGTTCATGCGCGTCCCTTCCTCCCCGCATGCATCAGCTCTGCTTCCCTCATGATCGCGCCGACGGCGCGCGCACACGGTCGTTCAGCGGACTGCTTCGAAGGAGCTGCCGATGGTCAGGCCCACGGCCAAGGACCCGGGAGCGTCGAAAGAATGGGCTTCAGGCACTCGGCAGATCGGTCACGTCGCCTGTGAAGACGACATCGTCGGCAACGAGACGAAGCTTGCGGTTGGTGTCCTGGCTCGCCTTGACCAAGATCGCGAAGGCGTCCTCCTCGTCCAGCTTGCGGTTCGCCATGACGATGCCCATGGCGGCCCCGATCTTGCGCGACGAGTGCAGGGCCTGCTCGAGCTGCGCCGAATGCTCGCGGCTGAGCAGCCCCTCTGCCCGCAGCTCTTCGATCAGCTTCCGGTCGATCTCGCCGCGCACCTCCAGCTCCCCGATCCGGCGGTGGTCCTCCTCGGCCCGAGCCTCACTCACATCTGCCCGCTCGGAGGCCGCCCGCGCCCGGGACTCACTCACGACCGCACGGTCATCGGACGCGTCGGCGCGGTCCCGCAAGGCGTCGATGTCCGCGCGGTTGGTGGCGACTTGCTCGCTCAGCTCATCCATCTGCCGCTGCAACCCAGGGTCGCTCTCTGGCCGCTCGCTTCCCATCCATCAATTATGACTACGAGGCGTCGGTTGCATCCAGATTCGCTTCGGCCTGATGGGTGCTGTTGGCGCGCGATCTCGCTCGGCGATGCGTGGATGCCGGCACCTCAGGATGTCGAGCCGTGCCGACGCTCCAAGGCCTCGATGACGGTCGGACAGACGTCGACGTCGTAGAGCCTTTCGACACTCTGCATGCCTCCCGCGCTCTCCGCGTTGATCTCGACGACCTTGTCGCCGATCACGTCGATGCCCACGAAGAACATCCCGTCCGCCACGAGCTTCTCGCTCATCGCTTCGACCACGCTGAGCTCGACGTCACCGGCGTCGACCGGCACTGACCGCCCACCGACGCTGATGTTCGCCCGGGGGTCGTTGCCCGTCGGCACTCGCCGGAAGGCGGCCAGCTTCCCGTCGTGTTCGAGGATCTGCCCATCGAGCAGGAAGATGCGGACGTCCCCGTTCTCGCCCCCGTCGACGAACTCCTGCGCCAGGGCATAACCGTCCTGCAGTACCGCCTCGGTCATCTGAGCGAGGTTCGTCTCGTTCTCGTCCTCGATCATGAACACGTTGCGGCCCTTGCCGCCGTAGAGGGGCTTGACCACGGAGTGACCGACCTTGGCCACGAACTTCTCGATCGCCTCGGGGTCTCGGGTCACGAGCGATCGGGGCCGGATCTTCTCTGGGAACTCCTCCAGGTAGAGCTTGCTCGTCGCCCGGATGAGCGACATCGGGTCGTTGACCACGGTCACGCCGCGGGCCTTGAGCATCTGGCCGAAGACCGCGCCCAGAGGGCTCGCCCAGGGCCGCTCCTGCAGGTCGTCGATGGACTCGTTCCGCAGGAAGAGGGCGTCGAGGTCTTCCATGACGATGCGTTCGGCGTCGCGTTCCTTGATCCGCTCCATCAAGGTCGCCAGCGTGTCGCCGCTCTGGAACTCCGCCCGGCGGGCCCGCGCCAGGAGCTGCCCGTCACCGTCCCCCAGCTCGACGTCGCCGACGCCGACGTACCAGACCTCGTGCCCACCCTGACACGCAGCCCGCGCCAGACGGGTCGTCGTGTACTCGTCCACCTCGGTGTCGATCTCCTTGACGAAGAACGCAATCCTCATGCCGCTTCCTCTCCCTCGTACAGGTCCATGAGTGACGCTCCGGCGCGCAGCCGGTCCAGCCGCTCCTGTGCACCGGGCACGTCCAGCCAGCGTGGACGTACCCACGGTGGCTCGAGTACCTCGCGATCGAGCAGCTCCTGGATCAGTGGGATGTGGTCCAAGGCAAGCTTTCCGACGAAGAGCGGGTCGAGGCTCCCGCCTTCCGCGAGCAGCTCGAGGATGCGTGAGATGCCACGCAGGTAGATCGCGTCCTTGACGTTCCCGCCACCGACGACGACGCGAATGGCAATGGACCACGCTGTCCTCGTGGGGATCCGGTGATCCGTGCGCAGCGACTCGAAGATGTCGAGGAACTCGGCGCCGTCGAGCAGCTTCTCCACGGCGACGACGCGGCCCGCGAGCACGCGCAGGCGTCGGGGGTCCAGGCCGCCGGTCAGGTACTCCGCGAGCAGCGCCAGGCCCTCCTGGGTCTCGTCATAGCCGGGCAGTCCAATGGTCAGCAGCTTCAGCGGCTGCCGGGCGCCGTTCTGGTAGGTCACGACGTGGGTGCCGATCTCGTGGTGGAGCAACGGCTGCACGCGATCGGACCTGATGGCAGCTGTTTCGGGGATGAGCAATCGACCGAATGACACCATCAGCTCGGAGACGTCCTCGCGCACCTCGAAGCTGATCGGGAAGTCCGGGTACACGGCGCGGTACCGGTCGAACTCCTCCTGGACCGCTTCGCCGAACACGCCCGCCGTCACGCTCTGCGTGCTGGGCGCCTGGGGAGGGATGGCCTCGAGCAGCTCCTCCGCAGCCCGTGCGAGAGGCGCTGTGACACCTCCATAGAGCTGGAGCGACCCGTACACGAACCGGGAGGTGTCACGATCCTCCAGGGCAGTGACCATTCGGGCGATCTCGTCCCTCTTCGTCCGATAGAGGCTGTGCAGGGCCGGGTCCGTGATGTCCTCGATCTGCAAGTTGTAGAGGTCGCGCCGTACCAGGTCCGGCTCGAACTCCAGCGGCCGCAGCCGAAGCGTGGGGGCCGTCCCGAAATCGCTGCGCTCGAAGTCCGCCCACGCCTCCGCCGCGTTCACCGGAGTGACGTTGAGCAGCAAGTCCACGCTGCGCTCGATCTCCGTGAGGCGCGCGTCGACGGCGAGTGCAGGCGCAATCAGGTCCGTAGGCGATGACACCTTGCTGACGTACCCCGAAGAGCCATCGGCAACACCGCGCACGAAGCCACGTTCGCACGGGAACGAGCCCAGCGGCATACGGCATCGACGTCCCACGTCACCACTCGGTAAGGAGTCGTCACCACCTCGTCATGGCAGCCCGCCCCGGCGCGATGGTGCGCTGGGAGCATGTCGAGACGACTCTGGATCCCCCTTCTCTCAGTGGCAGTCGTGGTGGCTGTGGTCGCCGCGGCACTCTTCCAGCCGTGGCGGCTCCTGACGCGCAGCACGGTTGACGAAGCGCTCCCGATGGTCACGCCGTCGTCCTCCGCAGAGCCGGGCAA
>NZ_JBEDUL010000049.1:0-6318 GCF_040414665.1 Intrasporangium sp. | reverse complement strand
CGTTCTCGACCACGACGATCGCCTGGTCGCCATCGACGCCCGGGTCCGCCTCGATCGGCATGATGACCGACGGCAGGCGTGTCCGGGGCGGAGCGACGGCATCGGGACCCAGCCAGCGCCGACGGAGAGGAGCGGTGAGCCAGCCGAGGGGCGCGGTGAGGACGTAGCCGTAGGCGACGGCGATGCCGGTCGCTCCGGGGGCGAGGACGAGGCCGAGGACGACGACCGCGACGAAGCCGACGGTGAGGGGCAGGTGCTGGGTCGAGATGAGCGCGCGGAAGGACCGGAACCGGAAGGAGGTCGCCATCAACGCCGCCGGCACGACGCCGGCCGCGATGGGCAGCAGCGGACCCTCGAGCGGCTCGTCGATGGCGAACACCGTGGCGATGACAACGCCTGCCGCCCCCGGACTCGGCAGCCCGATGAAGTAGCGCTTGTCGGCGAGCGGGTCGATCGTCACATTGAATCGCGCGAGGCGGTACGCGGCACAGGCCAGCCAGAACATCGCGCCGGCCCACGCCCACTGTGGATACGACGGCAACGCCCAGGTGTAGACGAGGACGGCGGGCGCGATGCCGAAGGAGATGAGGTCCGCGAGCGAGTCGAACTGGAGCCCGAAGGGGGTGATCGCACCCACCGCACGGGCCACCGCGCCGTCGAAGATGTCGAGCAGGATGGAGGCGGCGATGAGGACGGCCGCGACGCGGAACCTGCCCTGGAAGGCCATGAGCACGGAGGAGAAGCCGCAGAGCATGTTGCCGAGGGTGAAGAGGCTCGGCAGCATGACCTTGGCCCGGACACGAGGGTTGAGCCGGCTGAGGGGGACGACGCGCGCACCGGTCTGGGACACGAGCCGCCAGCCCCGAACCACGCGTCGCCGCGCTCGTCCGGTCCGCGGCCGGGAGGGGTCACCCGGCTGGCTCACGCCGTCGCCTCCTCTGCGGGGGTCGCGGGGAACCGGCCGAGCACCGTCTCACCGGCCACGGCCCGGCGTCCCTTCGCGACCTCGAGGGTGACGTGCGACGGCAGGAAGATGTCCATCCGCGAACCGAACTTCATCAGGCCGATGCGCTCGCCGGTTGCGACGTCGTCGCCGGGGCGGATCCGGGTGACGATGCGCCGGGCCAGCTGGCCGACCAGCTGCCGGTAGACGACCCGCCGGGTCTCCCCCGCCACGACCCGCTCGACGACGATGTCAGTGCGCTCGTTCTGCGTCGCGCTCGCGGCCCGATAAGCCGCGAGGAACCGGCCGGGCACGTGGCTGACGCTGACGACGCGGCCCCCGTAGGGCGACCGGTTGATGTGCACGTCGAGCAGCGACAGGAAGATGCTGACCTGCTGCCACTCCCCCGCAGGCTGCCCCTCTGGGGCGATGCCCTCCTGGGCCGGTCCGGCGTGGACGACGAGCCCGTCCGCCGGGGCCACGACGAGGTCCACGTCGGTGATCGGCGCCCGGTCGGGCGTGCGGTCGGGGTCGCGGAAGAACAGGGTGACTCCCGCCGTCAGCAGGCCGAGGGCGAACGTCGTGCGAGGCCGGCGGGCCATCGCGGCGAGGAGGGTGGGTGCGGCCGCCATCGC
Organism: Intrasporangium sp.; assembly: GCF_040414665.1. Classification (GTDB taxonomy): domain Bacteria; phylum Actinomycetota; class Actinomycetes; order Actinomycetales; family Dermatophilaceae; genus Intrasporangium. Next base: position 4,740 of record NZ_JBEDUL010000049.1, on the reverse strand, counting down.
GGTGAACGGCTTGGCGGCGGGGTCGATCTTCACGAGGGAGCATCTCCAGGCAGGTCGGCAGCACGTGCTCGGGGCCGCGATCGGGCGCGGCCCCACCCGAGCCTAGACTCATCGACCATGACGGAGGCCGCGCGCCGGGCACCAGCCGAGACATCGGCTGTCACCATCTCGGACCTGCACCGCAGCTTTGGCTCCGTCCGGGCGCTCGACGGGCTCTCCTGGCGTGCTCCCGACGGTCGGATCACGGCCGTGCTCGGCCCCAACGGCGCCGGCAAGACGACCGCGATCGAGTGCGCCGTGGGCCTGGGGCGCGCGGACCGAGGCGAGGTCCGGGTGGCGGGCGCGGACCCCGCCGCTGCAGATGCCGACCACCGGGCCCGCGTGGGGGTCATGCTGCAGTCCGGGGGGCTGCCGGGGGGCAGCAAGCCGATGCGCTTGCTCGAACACCTCAGCCGCTTCTACTCCGCCCCGGCCGATGTCGCGGCCACCGCCCGCCGGCTTGGGGTGTCCGACTTCGCCGGCACGACGATCCGGCGCCTGTCCGGGGGCCAGAAGCAGCGGCTCGCTCTCGCCGCCGCGCTCCTCGGCCGTCCGGAGGTGCTCTTCCTCGACGAGCCCGCAGCCGGTCTCGATCCGCATGGACGCCTGGAGGTGTGGGACATCATCCGAGCGCTGCGTGACGAGGGGACGACCGTCGTCGTCACGACCCACTCGTTCGAGGAGGCCGAGCGGCTCGCCGACCACCTCGTCATCATGAACGCGGGACGAACTGTGGCCGAGGGCACCATCGCCGAGGTGACCCGTGGGCGGCCGCTCGAGGCGGTCTACTTCGAGCTCACCACGAGGGGCCAATCATGAGCGCGCTCCGCACCGGCAGAGCTGCCGGAAGCAACGGGGGCAAGGGCACCGGGCCGCCCACGGGGCACCTGGTGTCCGGCCCGGGGCCGACGACAGGCCTCGCGGCACCTGCCCGCCAACGAATCCTCGCCCAAGCGCGCTTCGAGGTCGGCACGCTGCTGCGCAACGGCGAGCAGCTGCTCGTCTCGATCATCCTGCCCGCCCTCGTCCTCGTGGGCCTCAGCGCGACGACCTCACCCTCCCTTGGCCCGGGCAACCGGATCGACGTCGCCGTCCCCGGCGTGCTCGCCCTCGCGATCATCTCGTCCGCGTTCACCTCCCAGGCCATCGCGACCGGGTTCGACCGTCGCTACGACGTCCTCCGCTACCTCGGGGTGACGCCCCTCGGCAAGGCTGGGCTCGTCGCGGCCAAGGTTCTGGCGACGCTCGCCGTCCTGACGATCCAGGTCGCCGTCCTCAGCAGCCTCGGCCTTGCCCTCGGCTGGCACCCGGACGCGACCGGAGTGCCGCCCGCCGTCCTGTTCATCGTCCTCGGCACGTGGGCCTTCGTCGCCCTGGCGCTCCTCATCGGCGGCACCCTGCGGGCCGAGGCCGTGCTGGCCCTCGCCAACCTCCTCTGGGTGCTCTTCCTCGCTGTCGGCGGGGTCGTGGTGCCCCGCTCGCAGCTGCCGGACGCCGTGGCGGGGTTCGTCGGGCTGCTCCCCTCGGCCGCCCTCGGGGACGGGCTCCGGTCCGCCCTCGTCGACGGGACGCTCAACCTTCCTGCCCTGCTCGTCATCCTCGCGTGGGCGGGCGCCACGACCCTCCTCGCGGCGCGGCTGTTCCGGTTCGACGACTGACTGCGTCAGACTGGGCCGCACCGCCGGCCCGCGCCGGCGGTGCGGCATACACAGCGGCACGAGCGGCACGAGCCGCATGGAGGGGCAGTGTTCGACTACATCTTCGGGCTCCCGATGCACGTCCTCGTCGTCCACGCCGTCGTCGTCCTCGTCCCGCTCGCCGCCGTCGTGGCCCTCGCCTTCGCGGTGCTGCCCCGATGGCGTGCGATGCTGCGTTGGCCGACCGCGATCGGCGCCGTCCTCAGCGCCGCAGCTGCGTGGGTGGCCGCGCAGAGCGGTGAGGCCCTCCTCGTCCGGGTGTCCCAGGTACGCAGCGCGACGACCGACTTCGACCTCGTCCGGACCCACACCGATGCCGGCTACCGCGTCCGCCTCGTCGCAACGGTCTTCATGGTCGTCGCGCTCGCTGCGTCGTGGCTGCTCACGCCGACCGTGCGCGACGCCGTGGGCGGCCGCCCGTTCCAGATCGTGGTGGCCGTGCTCCTCGTGGCCGCCGCGCTCGCACTCATCGTGACCGTCGTGCTCGCGGGCCACGCGGGCAGCGCCGCGGTGTGGTCTGGCCTCGGCTGACCCCACCGATCGAGTGAACAAGATCTGTGGGACCCCGCCCGGCGGCATACCCCAAAGCTGTCCACTCGATCAGCAGCGAGGCCCGGCGGCTACGCTCTGTGCGTGACCCTGCCCGACTCCGCGTGGAAGACCTCAGTCACCCCCACCTCTCCGCTGCGTCGATGGGTGCGGCCGATCCTCGTGGCGAACCTCGTCGCGGAGGTCGGCATCGTGGTCACGGGCGGGATCGTCCGCCTGACCGGAAGCGGTCTGGGCTGCTCGACCTGGCCGGAGTGCCAGCCGGGCTCCTTCACCCCGATCCGCACGGCGGAGAGTCAGTACCACGACCTCATCGAGTTCGGGAACCGCACGCTGACCGGCGTGCTCGGCGTCCTCGCGCTCGTGTCCGTGTGGGTGGTCCTTCGGTTGTGGCCCCAACGGCGCAGGATGCACCTTGTCGCCTACGGCGTGCTGGCGGGCGTCGTCGCCCAAGCAGTCGTCGGAGGGATCACGGTGCGGACCGGGCTCAACCCGTGGACCGTCATGTTCCACTTCCTCATGTCGATGGTCCTCGTCGCCCTCTCCACTGCGCTCGTGCGGGGAGCCGCGGACGAGGAGTCCGGTCCGGGCGAGCTGACGGTGCATCCGCTGACCCGCCGTCTCGCCTGGGCGACGGCCGGCGTCGGCGCAGTGGTCCTCACGCTCGGCGTCGTCGTCACCGGTTCGGGTCCGCACTCGGGCGATGCCGACACGCCGGCGCGAACCGGCTTCGACCCGCGCTTCGTGTCGTGGATGCACGCGGATGCCGTCATGCTCTTCGTCGGCCTCGTCATCGCGACGCTCGTGGCGGTGCGGCTCACGGCCAGGGACGATGCCCCGAAGCGCGCTTGGTACGCCGTGCTCTACGTGACGATCGCGCAGGGCTTCATCGGCTACGTGCAGTACTTCACCGGACTGCCGGAGGTCCTCGTCCTTCTCCACATGCTCGGAGCGAGCCTGCTTGCGGTCGCCTTGACGTGGGGCGTCCTGGAGACTCGTCGCCTGCCTGTCTAGAAGGCAGGACGCCGCCGGCGATCCTTGAGTCCGCCACGTCAAGCAGGACTCGGCTGCCCTGGAACCCCAGCCGGCTCCAGGGCAGAGCCCGGGCCTACTTGATCCGAGTCAGCCCAGGTTCGTAGATCAGCTCGACCCTGTCGCCGGTACTGGTCTGGGTGAACCGGACATCGGTGCGGGCCTTCTTACCGCTGCCATCGGATTTGACCTGCGCAGTCCAGCCGGCCTCGACATCCAGGGAGCTGAACCGGGTCGTGCCCTCCAGGACACACACGGTCCCGGCCAGCAGCGGCTGACCGTCAGCCGTGAAGGCATACGGCACCTGAATGGTGTCGGTCCCCGTGGGGCAGCTGAATCCCTCGGTCGCGCTCGCCACGCCGGCCGGCACGAGAACGGTTCCGAGAACCACTGCGGCCAGCGCGCTTCCGACGCCGTACCTGATGACCTTCATCATGTTCTCCTCACTCCCCAGGTTGCGTGCGGGCGATCGACCGAGGCGATCCGGCAGCCCGTCGATATTTCCGACTGGTTCCGCTGCATCGCGGGTTCAATCCATGCCCGCACAGAAGTGGATGAACATTAAATCGAACCGCACACCCCGGCAACCTGAGATGTCGATGTGCCTCGGCCCCGTCGCCGCGGCTCATCAGTCCACGCCGACCGCCAGGACCCAGTACGGGCTTCACCATCCGGCCCCACAGGGATCGCTAGGTTGGGGTCGTGGATCGTGGTGAGCAGCCGACGCTGCAGGAGGGTGATCTCCTGCTCCGGCCCTGGGCGACGGGTGTCGTGGATCAGTCCGTGCAGGTGCAGGACGAGACGGCGCAGTGGTTCGACCTGCCGTCGGACCCGCCCGGCGCGCCCCGTCACACCGGGTGGGTCGCCGACCCGCGCGAGCAGTGGGACTCGGGCTCGCCGGCCACGTTCCTCGTCGAGTGGCAGGGCATGCCCGCTGGGTCGGTCGACGTCACACGCCTCGCGGACGGTGTCGGCTCCCTCTCCTGGGTGGTCTACGCCCCGTTCCGAGGGCGCGGCCTGGCCAGCCGGGCCGTGCGGCTGCTCGTCGAGTTCGCCTTCGCAGAGCTGGGCCTGCGCCGGGTCGAGGCCCACGTCGACCCGCTGAACCGGCCGTCCCTCCGGATCGCCCTCCGCGCCGGCCTCCGGCGGGAGGGTCTGCTGCGCGGCAACGCCCAGCTCGGCGGCCAACCACACGACACCGTCGTGTTCGGCCGGCTCAAGGACGACCCGGCTCCCAGCACTCGAGAAGGCTTCACCGCGATGCTCGACTCGGCACTGCCGGTCAAGCGGGCCATCGCGCAGGGCGTCCTGCGCAACGAACGCGGCGAGGTGCTCCTCTGCGAGCTGGCCTACAAGCGCGAGTGGGACCTGCCCGGTGGCGTCGTCGACCCGAACGAGTCACCCGCCGACTGCGTCGCCCGGG
>NZ_JBEDUL010000048.1:0-23276 GCF_040414665.1 Intrasporangium sp. | reverse complement strand
CTGCCCGTCGACGACGCCACGCTGGAGATCCACCCGGTCTTCAACGACGAGCTGGTCTACGTCAGCGCACACCCGGAGCGGATCGCCACGCCCGTCACGGCCGCACGGCTCGGGCAGGCGCCGCTGGCCCTGGCCTGGGCGAGCTGGGCCAACGACCCCACCCGGGCGGCCCTAGCAACGCTGGTGGAGTCGGCCAGCGGCAGCCTGCAGTCGCGCGTCGAGGTCGAGGACCTGGAGACGACCATCGACCTCGCCGCCAGCGGTGAGGCCGACACGGTGGTTTCACTCGGCGTCCTGGCCCAGCTCGGCCACCGGGTTCCCCGCAACCTCGGCTGGGCGCCGATCCGGCCGAGGCAGTACGACCGCTTCGCGATCGTCCACCGCCGCGATGCCGTGCTGTCCCCTGCGACACAGCTCATGGTCGAGCTCGTCATGGCTCGCATGCAGCAGGTCGCGGACAGTGCGAAGCGCCTCGGGCGCACCCGGGCACCCGGCGCGGTAACACCAATGGCGGTCTCAGGATCCGGGCACCCGAGCCCGGGTGGTGGACGAAGCGAGCTCAGCGGCATACGGTGAAATCGTGCGTTCGGCGCTGCTCCTTCTTCGCTGCCGCGGCGAGGCCTGATCCCGGCCCTCCTCGTCGCGGAGTTTCTCGTGTCCGGCCGGACACCACTGAGAGACACAGAGACGAGAGAGCGAAGCGATGATCCACCCCCAGCAGACGTCCGGGATGCCGTTCCAGAAGTACGTTCCCTTCCACGAGCAGATCCCCTTCGACCTGCCTGACCGAACCTGGCCGACGAAGCGGATCGAGGCGGCCCCGCGCTGGTGCGCAGTTGATCTGCGCGACGGCAACCAAGCCCTCATCGACCCGATGAACTCCGAGCGCAAGCTGCGCATGTTCCAGCTCCTCGTCGCCATGGGCTACAAGGAGATCGAGGTCGGCTTCCCCTCTGCGAGCCAGACGGACTACGACTTCTGCCGTGAGCTCATCGAGGGGGGCCACATCCCGGACGACGTGACGATCCAGGTGCTGACGCAGTGCAGGGACGCGCTCATCGAGCGCACCTACGACGCGATCCGCGGCGCGAAGCAGGCGATCGTCCACTTCTACAACTCGACCTCGGTCCTCCAGCGGCGTGTCGTCTTCGGTCTCGACCAGGACGGCATCATCGACATCGCCCTCCAGGCCGCGCGGCTGTGCCGCAAGCTCGAGGAGACGGTGCCCGACACGACGATCTACTACGAGTACTCGCCGGAGTCCTACACCGGCACCGAGCTCGACTTCGCCGTGCGGATCTGCAACGAGGTCATCAGTGCGATCGACCCGACGCCGGACCACAAGATGATCATCAACCTGCCGGCGACGGTCGAGATGATCACCCCGAACGTCTACGCCGACTCCATCGAGTGGATGGTCCGCCACCTCGATCGGCGCGAGTCCGTCGTCGTGTCGCTGCACCCGCACAACGACCGCGGGACGGGCGTGGCGGCGGCCGAGCTCGGGTACCTCGCCGGGGCAGACCGCATCGAGGGGTGCCTCTTCGGCAACGGCGAGCGCACCGGCAACGTCGACCTCGTCACGCTCGGCATGAACCTGTTCAGCCAGGGCATCGACCCGCAGATCGACTTCAGCGGGATCGACGAGATCCGGCGCACCGTCGAGTACTGCAACCAGCTGCCGGTGGGCGAGCGGCACCCCTACGGTGGCGACCTCGTCTTCACCGCCTTCTCCGGCTCACACCAGGACGCCATCAAGAAGGGGTTCGAGGCCATGGCGGCCGAGGCCAAGGAGAAGGGCACCAGCGTCGACGACCTCGTCTGGGGCGTCCCGTACCTGCCGATCGACCCGCACGACCTCGGCCGCTCCTACGAGGCCGTCGTCCGCGTCAACAGCCAGTCCGGCAAGGGCGGCGTCTCGTACATCATGAAGTCCGAGCACCAGATGGACCTGCCCCGCCGCCTGCAGATCGAGTTCTCGGGCGTCGTCCAGCGCGGCGTCGACCAGGACGGGGGAGAGGTCACCCCGGCCGAGCTGTGGGCGACGTTCCAGGACGAGTACCTGCCGAACCCGGACGCGCCCTGGGGCCGCTTCGAGCTGGTCAACGTCGTGACGGACTCGACCGTCGATGGCGACAGCACGATCGAGGCGAGCCTGGTCGACAACGGCGAGGCCATCACGATCTCGGGTCGCGGCAACGGGCCGATCGCGGCGTTCCTCGACGCCTTCATGACGATCGACGGCGCCCCGGACATGCGGGTCCTCGACTACGCCGAGCACGCACTGTCGGCCGGTGGCGACGCTCGCGCCGCTGCCTATGTGGAGTGCGCGATCGGCGAGCGGGTTCTCTGGGGTGTCGGGGTCGACCCGTCCATCGTCACCGCGTCGCTGAAGGCCGTGGTGTCGGCGGTGAACCGGGCGGTCCGTGACCGTCTGGCCGCTGAGGCGATGGGCTCGGAGGCCAACGCCGTCGGGTAGCGCCTCGCGTCATCGGTCCGTCGGCGTGTCGGAACCGCCGTCTGTCCATCGATCTGTGGACCGGGGGTAGCCGGCCGTCCTGTCACTGATTCTCGTGAAGCTCCCGGGGCCGTGCTCCTCTCGCAGCTGCCGTTGGATGCGTCCGACCCCGGTGGAACGTTCGAAGCGCCCGGAAGGTAGCCAGTGCCCCGGGCGCTCCGACGCTTGCTGTCACAGCGCCGACGCTGCGTCAGCGCCCCCGTACATGAGGAAGAACACGACGATCGACGCGAGCGCGGTCACCAGGCCGGAGATCGCCATACCGTGACCGGCGTACTTCTTCCCGAGGGCGATGCCGCCGAAGACGAGGGCGAGAATCGCCAGCGGCCAGAGTCCCACGTTGAGGATCGGGACGAACGAGAGGAGCAGCGCGAGGATGCCAAGGATCATGCTCGTGACCGCGAAGCCGGTTCCGTGTATTGGTGTGACGGTCATCCCCTCAACTCGAGTGAAGGCAGCCTCTGACGCGCGGCGCACGTGCCGAAGGTCCCGATGATCGGGTTGCAAGGTGGATCTCACATTGGGCAGTGCGGGTCAGACTGCTCGTGCCCGCCGACGTCGCGTCGGAGCCCTCATCCCTCGCTGGACTTGGCGTCGGCCTCGATCTTGGCGGTGTCGGCCTTCAGTTCCTTCGTCTCGACCTTCTGGGCCTTCTTCATCGAGGCTTCGATCTTGGAGCCCATGTCGGAAACGCCGACGACGACGAGGCCTGCCTGTCCCTCGTCGAGGTGCTCGCCGAGGTCCTTGAGGTCTTTTCGGCTCATGCCCGCAGCCGCATGACCGGCCACCGCACCCAGAACCGCCCCGCCGCCCGTGGTGGCTGCCAGCAGACCTCCGCCGATCGCGGCGAAGGGAAACAGCGCGACCACCAGCCCGGTAGCCAGGCCCACGCCCGCACCGGCAACCCCGCCCACGCGGGTCGGAGTCTCGTGCTTCTTCCTGATCTTGACCTTGCCGTCCGCCTCGCGCTCGACCACCGCGGCGTCATACGCATCGATCAGGTTGGCCTCGGTGTGCAGGTCCTTGACCAGCTTGTAGTCAGCCTCAGCGTCAGCGACGGAGTCATAGACCGCGACGAACGCGATAAAGGTGTCCACTGCCATCGCACAACCTCCGTTGGATGAGTTCACCAACACGGCACGATCCGGTCGCGTCGCGGCCAACCCTATCGCCGTCGTGTGCTCCGGTGGAGGACTTCGAGGGGACGCCGAGGCGTCCGGTAGCGTCTCGCGTCATGGAGAACCCGGTCGGCAGGGCGTTGCTCCGCCTGACTGGAATCTCGCTCGTCCTCGTCGCCGTGGTGGCCGTGGTGGCGCCGCGGCAGCCGAACATCTCGTACGACCCCAAGATCGTCGTGCCCGTGCTCATCGTCGCGCTGGCCTTCGCCTGGTTCGGCCGGGTGCCCACTGTTCTCAAGAACCGCTGGTTGCCCGTCGTCGTCGCAATCGTCGGTGGAGGAGTGGCCGCCGGTGTCGGGCTCGCCCTCCGGTACGACTTCGGGTGGGACGCGCGGGTCCTCCTCGAGATGGCGCGCTCGATCCACGCCGGACGCCTCCTCACGCAATCGGAGTACGACTACCTGTCGCTCTATCCCAACAACCTCCCCCTCCTGGTCATCGACCGCTTCGGGGTCGAGGTCGGGGCCGCCTTCGGGGTGGCTGCCGACGCGGTCCTCATCACCCTCACGGGGGTGTGCGTCGCCGCGACGCTGTATGCCGCTCACCTCCTTGTCGTGCCCGTGGCCGGCCGGGGGCCCGCGCTTGTCACGCAGGTCGTCGTCCTTTCGCTCGTGGGTGTCAGTCCGTGGCTCAGCGTGCCGTACACCGACTTCTATGCGATGCCGTTCATCGTCGGTGGTCTCGCCTTGGCGACCGCCGCCTGCCGGCGTTCCGGGTGGCTGGCACGAATCGTCCTCGGCGGCCTGTCGATCGCGTCGATAGCCGTGGCGTACGTCATCAAGACAACTCCCGCCGTCGTCATCGTCGCGCTCGTGGTCGTAGCGGTGGTGCGACTGGCCGACGACTGGTCCATGGGACGAGCCCGGGTCCTCATCCCCTCTGCGATCGGGGCCGTCGTTGCCTTCCTCGTCCTGAGCACAGCACTGGCGGCGGGGGCCTCCGCCGCGACAGGACTCGACACCAACCGGATCGAGCCGCGGGCCACACCGCCGGTGGTCTGGTGGCTGGCAAACGGGATGAGCGAGCAGGTGAACGGGGACGGCGTCGCTCAGTACGGCACCTACCGACGGGACATGGTCGAGGCCATCCGGGGCCGGACGCCCGCCGAGATGCGTGAATACTCCCGCACGTTCATCGCGGACCGATGGCAGGAGCGGGGGCCGGTCGGCATGCTCGCGTTCTATGCCAACAAGGCAGCGTGGAACTGGGGCGACGGCATGTTCTGGGCTTGGGGAGAGGGGCTTGACTCCCAACCCGGCCGAGTGGTGCCGAAGGGCCCGGTCGCTGAGGCGGTCAACGCGGTCAACGGGCTGCACGGCCGCTGGTACCCCGTTCGGGCGGGTCTGGCCCAGGGTCTGTGGCTCGCCGTCCTCCTCACGGCAGGCCTCGGACTGCTACAGGTGCCAGCGCGGCGCGAGACGCTGCTCCTGGCGGTCACGGTGCTTGGGATTGGGGCGTTCACGCTCGTCTTCCAAGGACGCTCCCGGTACCTGTTCGCGTTCGTGCCGGTCATCGTCAGCCTCGCGGCGGTGGTCCGGACGAGACTCGTCCTCGGGTCGATCCTGCAGCCGGTGCGTCGGCTCCGCCGCGGCAGGTAGGGCCGCTGTCGGCAGGAGGAAGCCGTGGCGGTTCAGGCAGAGCACCTTGGCGTGCTCGACCAGTCCGTCCGTGCTCTCGAGCTCGGTGCGCCAGAGCACCTCGGCAAAAGAGCCGCACTCGGGGCAGCTGGTGATGTCCATGGGAGCCCCCTGACTCCGGCGCGGGGGCCGCCGTGGCCGCCGCGCGTGATGCAGTGATCGGATAGGAGGCTCGCGATCGGGCTGAGATACATGGCGTCGGCGCCGGGACGATCTGTCGGCAGGGAACACTCACCCACTGATTCGTCACACGAATCAGTGGGTGAGGCTTTCGCAACGCAGATGAACGCTCAGGTGATCGAGTCGACGATGACCCCGTCCACGTGGGCGAGCGCCGCCTCGTCGCCCGTCCGGGAGATCTCGCCGTGGGGTGGCCGGTTCCACAGCCAGCAGTCGAGGTCGCCCGCCGTGCCCGCGATCTCCGCGACCGAGGCCTCGTCCGGTCCATCCGTGACCGCGAGGCGTCGCTCGTCCCACGCGTCGCCGTCCGGGTCGACGCCCGTGACCTGCACCGGCGTCACGGTCCAGGTGTGGAAGCCGTCGACCACCGCAATGGTGACGCTCGGTCCGAGCGGTGACGCCGTCAGGCCGTACTCCGGCGGGTAGCCGCGCATGACGCGCAGCGCCTCGTCCACGCCGTCCGCCGCGAGGCGGCAGTCGATCGGCGAGCGCTCGGCGCCAACGGTCAGCTCGGCATCGACCCGGTGGATGAGCGCCTCGTGCGCCTGGCGGCGGCTGATGTAGCCGGCCGAGTGGTCGGTGTGCCACATCCACAGCTCGGTCTGCGGGTCGAGACTCCTGAGCATCCGCTGCAGCCGCTCGCTGGCCCGCTCGAAGTGGGCGAGCAGCCCTGCTCGATCTGTCGGCCGCTCCTCGCGGGCCGCCTCGAGGCCTTCGACCTCGTCCTCACGTGTGAGCCCCCGCTCGGCGATCATCCCCCAGTACCACTGCACCTCGCCCAGGTGCCACAGCAGGTCGTCGGCGTCCCAGTCCGGGCAGGTCGGGACCCGCTCGCTGCCACCGGTTCCGGAGATGAGCTCCCAGAAGAGGCGTGACTCCTGCCTGAGGTGGTCGACGTAGGGGACGGCCGGGGCCGCGCTCGCGGCTGGGTGCCGGCTCAGCGGCATACGTGATCTCCTAACGGACTCCTGCAACGCGGAACTGCACGGAGATGCGCGGCCCGACCGGCTCCGACGTCTTGGGGATCGCATGGTCCCACGTCCGCTGGCATGACCCGCCCATCACGACGAGGTCACCATGCCCGAGCGGAAAGCGCAAGGACTTGTGCGTGGAGCCGGGGATGGGGCCGCCGTCGCGCGGGCGGAGCGCCAGCGTCCGCGAGGACCCGAGCGACAGGATCGCGACGATGGTGTCGAGGTCCTTCGAGCGGCCGATCCGGTCGCCATGCCAGGCGACGCTGTCGCGCCCGTCACGGTAGAGGCACATCCCCGCAGTGACGAAAGGCTCCCCGAGCTCCTCGCGGTAGTGGGCGCTGAGCGCCTCACGAGCCGAGTCGAGGATCGGGTGGGGCAGGCGCTCATCCCCGGCGTAGAACCTCGTCAGCCGGGGGACGTCCACGACGTTGTCGTACATCTTGCGGCGCTCGGCACGCCACGGCACGTCACGGACCAACGTGGTGAACAGCTCGTCACCCGCAACGAGCCAGCCCGGCCGGACGTCGACCCAGGCGCCGTGGTCGAGCTCCGCCCGTCGGACGCTGCCGGACAGGGCCCCGAGGGTCATGGGGTCGCCGACGTCGAGCAGGGAGCCCTGGAGTGCGAGATCCATTCATCCAATGTAACCCAATCTCGAACGAGTGTTCGAGATGGACCGCACCGACGTCCCGGCGGTGCGGTGCTGGCCTCCGAGACTGCACGGGGGAGAATGGGCCCATGCCCCTCTACCGTGACGAGGCGATCGTCCTGCGCACCCACAAGCTGGGCGAGGCCGACCGCATCATCACGATGCTGACACGCACCCGGGGTCGGGTGCGTGCCGTCGCCAAGGGCGTGCGACGGACGAAGTCCCGCTTTGGCTCGCGGCTGGAGCCGGGCATGGTCGTCGACGTGCAGTGCTATGAGGGGCGCAACCTCGACACCGTGACACAGGCCGAGACCCTCGCCCCCTATGGCGACGCGATCGCGCGCGACTACGCCGCGTGGACGGCGGCCGCCGCCATGCTCGAGACGACGCTCCAGCTGACTGAGGAGCACGAACCGCAGACCCAGCAGTACCTCCTGCTCGCCGGCGCACTCCGGTCCCTCGCCGAGCGGGCGCACGACCCGACGCTCGTCCTCGACGCCTTCCTGCTCCGCTCCCTGGCCGTCGCCGGCTGGGCACCGAGCTTCCTCGACTGTGCGCGCTGCGGCGCCGTCGGACCTCACCGCGCGTTCAACGTGCAGTCCGGCGGGGCCGTGTGTTCCGTATGCCGCCCACCTGGCTCGAGCGCGCCCGCTCCCGAGACGTTCGCCCTCCTCGCAGCCCTGCTGTCGGGTGACTGGGACACCGCCGACGGCAGCGACGACCGGCATCGCCGGCAGGGGAGCGGTCTCGTCGCCGCCTTCCTCCAGTGGCACCTCGAGCGTGGTGTCAGATCGTTGCGACTCGTCGAGCGTGCTTGAGCCACAAGTGGATTCACTAACCAACCGGAGAGCGATGACGCAGCCCTACCAGCGGCCCTTCCCACACCCGTCCGGCGCGCGGCCACCAGCCATCCGCGCCGACGCGCTGCCCCGGCACATCGCCATCGTCATGGACGGCAACGGCCGGTGGGCCAACGCGCGAGGGCTGCCGCGGACCAAGGGGCACGAGGCGGGGGAGGCGTCGCTGCTCGATGTCGTCGCCGGCGCCATCGAGGTCGGCGTCACCCACCTGTCCGCCTATGCCTTCTCGACGGAGAACTGGCGCCGCTCTCCGGACGAGGTCCGCTTCCTCATGGGCTTCAACCGGGATGTCATTCGGCGCCGTCGGGACCAGCTCCACGAGTGGGGCGTGCGGATGCGCTGGGTCGGTCGGTCGCCCAGGCTGTGGCGGTCCGTCATCAAGGAGCTGGAGATCGCCCAGGAGCTGACGAAGCACAACACCGGCCTCACCCTCTACTTCTGCGTCAACTACGGCGGCCGAGCCGAGCTCGCAGACGCCGTCCAACGAATCGCCTTTGATGCCAGAGACGGTCGGCTCAAGCCAAGCTCTGTGGACGAGCGGACGATCAAGCGCTACCTGGACGAGCCGGCGATGCCGGACGTCGACCTGTTCGTGCGGTCGTCCGGCGAGCAGCGGACCTCAAACTTCCTGCTCTGGCAGTCGGCCTATGCGGAGATGGTCTTCCAGAACCGGCTGTGGCCGGACTACGACCGCCGCGACCTGTGGGCCGCCATCGAGGAGTACGTCGCCCGCGACCGCCGGTACGGCGGGGCCGTGGACAAGCCGGCGGGCAGTTGAGCGAAGTCAGCTCCGCTCGCCTGCCCGGACGAGCCCGGATTCGTAGGCGAGGACGGGCACCTGCACCCGGTCGCGCAGGCACAGCTTGGTCAGCAGCGACACGCAGGTCTTGACGGTCGCCTCCGAGAGGACAGCTCGCCGGCAATCTCCGCGTTGGACAAGCCCCTTGCCACCAGCCGGAGAACGGTGGCCTCCCGCTGGGTCGGGCAGCGACGTCGGCTGGGTTGCCGGGGCGGCGAACCGCTCCAGCAGGCGCCTCGTCGGCGCCGGTGCGAGCAGGGCCTCGCCCCGGGCGACGACCTGCACCGCGTGGACCAGGTCCTGGGGTGACACATCCTTCCACCACGCACTCGAAGTGCCTTGCGCGCGAACTCAGCTCAGCGGCATACGGCATCAATCACTGGCCGTATGCCGCTGGGCTGGCTCCGCACTCACGTGCGGGAGCACTCGGCGCACGTCCCGAAGATCTCCAGGCTGTGCGTGACGTCGCTGAAGCCGTGCTCGGCGGCGACCCGGTCCGTCCACCGCTCCACCGCCGGTCCCTCGACCTCGACGGTCCGGCCACAGCTGCGACACACGAGGTGATGGTGGTGGTCGGTCGAGCACGCCCGGTAGACGGCCTCCCCGTCGTCCGTGCGCAGCATGTCGACGGTGCCCGCCTCGACCATCGCCTGGAGGGTGCGGTAGACGGTCGCCAGCCCCACGCCCGCGCCCGCCTCGCGCAGCCTCGCGTGGACCGTCTGGGCGGAGGTGAAGTCGTCGCACCTGTCCAGCAGGTCCGCAACGGCGGCCTGCTGGCGCGTGGGCTTGCGTGGCGTCGTCGTCATCGGGTCACGTCCTCCTCGGCGGGCTTCGTCGCGGCTGCTGCGGCCGCGATCTCGCCGTGCTCGTCGTAGTGGCCCTGGTGCGCGGCATGCAGGTGGCCGTCGTGGACGTAGTCGACGTGATCACGGTGCGGGATGCTCTCGTGCCCGCAGCCCGGTCCGTGCTCGTGGTCGTGCCGTTCGGCCATGTCGTGCCGGCGGGCTCGGAGCCGCTCACGCACGCTCATCGCGACGGCGATGACGACGAACAGCCCGACCGCGAAGAGGACGATGGTCCCACCGGAGGGGGTGTTGAGCGGGTAGGAGACGAGCACGCCACCGACGGCCGACACGAGACCCAGTGCCATGGCCCAGCGCAGGCCCGAGCCGAAGCTGCGGGCGAACAGCTGCGCGGTGGCGTTGGGCACGATCATCAGGGCGCTGATCAGGAGCAGCCCCACGATGCGCATGGCGATGACGACGGTCGTCGCGGTGAGCACGGCCAGCACCATGTTGAGCGCCAGCACCGGCAGACCGACGGCCCGGGCATACTCCTCGTCGTTCGCGACCGCGAAGAGCCGCGGCCTCAGCACCCACGTCGTCACGGCGATGACAACGGCCAGGATCGCGAAGGCAATGAGGTCGCCCTGCCGGACGGTGAGGATCGAGCCGAAGAGATACTTCACCAGGTTGGCGGGGGTGCCGTCAGGCGCCTGGCTGATGATGACGACACCGGCCGCGATTCCGCCGTAGAAGATGATCGCGAGCGCCACGTCACCGCTCGTGCGCCCTCGGGCCCGCAGCAGCTCGATGACGACCGCCGCGATGACGGCCGCCACGAGCGCCGTCAACACCGGGCTCTGGTCGGTGACCAGCCCGATCGCGACTCCGGCGAGCGCCACGTGGCCCATGCCGTCGCCGATCAATGACATTCGCCGCTGCACGACGAAGATGCCGACCATCGGGGCGACGATCCCGACGAGGAGGGCGGCGACCAGCGCACGCTGCATGAAGTCGAGCGACAGGATCTCCGTCATGGCGTGCCTGCCGGGGGGTCGAACGGACCATGCGCCATCGCGGGAGGTTGCGCCAGCTCGAGGTCGTGGTGGTGGCTGTCGTGGTCGTGGTGCACCGAGTCCCGGGCGGCGGCATACCGGTCCGGGTCGCCGTCGAAGGCGATGTGGCCACCGTCGACAACGACGATCCGGGTCGGCAGGCCCTCGAGGGCGCCGAGCTCGTGGGTGACGATGACCAGGGTCACGTCCCGCTCGACGAGGCGGGCGAGGACGTCGGCGAGGACGTGTTGGTTGGCGGCGTCGACGCCGGCGGTGGGTTCGTCCATGATGAGCACGTCCGGCTGGCCCGCGAGGGCGCGGGCGATGAGGACCCGTCGTTGCTGTCCTCCCGAGAGGGTGCTCACCTCCGTCCCGGACCGGTCCGACAGCCCGACGAGGTCGAGTGAGCGGCACACGATCTGGCGGTCGGTTGCACCGAGGCGGCCGAGCCATCCCAGTCGCGGGAGCCGGCCCGACTCGACGATCTCCTCGGCCGTCGCCCGCACCGAGGCGGACAGGGTGTGGCGCTGCGGCACGTAGCCGACCCGCGCCCGGTCGCTGAAGTCGTCCGCCGGCGTCCCGAAGAGCGTGACAGTGCCGGACAACCGCTGGTTGAGGCCGAGGATGCCCTTCATCAGGGTCGACTTGCCGGAGCCGTTGGCGCCGAGGACCGCAACGACCTCACCGCGACGGATGGCGAGGTTCGCGCTGGTGACGATGGGGCGCTCGCCATACCCGAACGACGCGTCCTTCAGCTCGATGACGGTGGTCATGAGCAGTCCTGCCCCTGCTTGAGCGTCGCGAGATTGCTCCGCATCACCTCAAAGTAGTCCTTTCCCGCCGACGCATCGGTGATCCCCTCGATGGGGTCGAGGGTCGCCACGGTCGCCCCCGTGGTGGCAGCGACCGTCTGCGCGAAGTGCGGCTCGACGAGCGTCTCCTGGTAGATTGTCGAGACGCCGTGGTCCCGGACCAGCTGGGCGATCGCTGCGAGTCCCGCGGCGCTCGGCTCGGCTTCGGGCGAGATCCCGGTGATGCCGTGCTGCTCGAAGCCATAGCGCTCCGCGAGGTAGGTGAAGGCGGAGTGGCTGGTCACGAGCTGCCTGATCGTGCACGACTTGAGACCCGTGGTGAACTCCTGGTCGAGCTGGGCGAGCTCGTCCACGAAGGCCTGCGTGTTCTGCTTCAGGGTCGCGGCGCGTGCCGGCTCGAGCTCTGCCAGCCGGGCGCCGATGGCTTCCGCAACAGAGGCGTAGCGATGCGGGTCGAGCCAGAAGTGCGGGTCCGCGCCCTCGTGCGCATGCCCGGCGTGCTCGTCGGCACTCTCGCCCGCGTGGCCCTCGTCCGCTGCCGATGTCAGGGTGAGGTTCGCGGCCCCCGAGACGTCGAGGACGCGCTCGGAGTCCACCTGCTGCACCGCCTCGTCGACGGCCGGCTGGAAGCCCCTGGAGTAGACGACGAGGGACGACCTCGTCATCCGAGCCAGGTCCTGCGGGGTGATCTCGAGGTCATGCGGCTCCGCCCCCGGCTTGGTGAGGACGCTGACGTCGAGCGCGCCGCCCCCGATCCTCTCCGTCGCGAACTGGATGGGATAGAAGCTCGTCACAACCTGGGGGCGGCCGTCGGTCGAGCCAGTTCCGGCGCCCGAGCCGCAGCCTGCGGCAGCGAGGGCCGTTGCCACGATGGCAGCCCCAAGGGCCAGACGACGTTTCACACGACGATCCTTCTCGAAATGAGAATGATTGTCAAAACCAATTTGCCGTATGCTGCTGTGCTGGCTCTCGCCTCGGCGCTCGCTCCCGCGGTGGGCTCAGCTGGGGGCGAGCTCGACGATCGCCACGGCCAGGGCCAGGACGAGGACGGCGACGCGCAGGAGCCGCTCCGGCAGGGTGAGGCGTTCCCAGGTGAGGAAGAGCAGCCACGCGACGAAGGCCGTCACGACCAGGAAGGCAATCCCGCTCCAGGGTGACGGTGCGAAGATGCCTACAGCGAGGACGAGGACGAGCACGCCGAGCGCGACCGCTCGTGGGACAGCGTTCATCCGCTCGACCCAGGGTGCGGAGGCGTGCTCGACGCGGGACCGGAAACTCAATGCCACGAGGCACACCCTACGGACAGCCCGTGGGTCCTGGCCAAGCCGAGGCGGAGGGTTCCCGGTCCGCGGCCCTCCGACGATCGAGCCCGGGCGCGACTGCGGGCGCGGCTGGCCGCCGGATGACGCCGACAACTGCGCTGTAGTCCGGTTGTCGGAGGGCGCGCCTACGGTGGGCGAGTGGTGGACGACGAGGTGCTCGACGCGTCGCCGGGAGATCGGGCCCGGGCGGCCGCTGACGCCCTTGGCGATCGTGAGCTGACGGCCTGGTGCGCCGACCTCATCGCCGGCCGCGTCGCCTGGGGTGATCCGGCCGGTCCGGACATCGGCTGGGTCGGCGGACGACCGGCACGACGCTGGGGCTCGCCAGAGCGGCTCGACGACACGACGGACTACTGGGCGCGCGTGTGGGCGGCGCGCACGCTCCTCTACGTCTGGGACGACGCGTGCACAGCGGACGTCGTTGCGGGACTGGGCGATCCGGCTTGGCGCGTCAGGGAGATGTGCGCCAAGGTCTGCGCCCGTTGGGAAGTGGGGCCGGCTGCTGATGCCTGCGCCCGGCTCGTCGCTGACGAGGTTCCCCGAGTGCGTGCCGCCGCCGTCCGCGTGCTCGGGGTGACCGGCGAGGCGGAGCACGCGGACGCCATACGCAGCGCCTTCGACGATGCGGACCCGTCCGTGCGAGTGGCGGCGGAGCGTGCGCTCCGCACCTTGCGGGGTCGGCTCGATCGTCCGCTGTGAGCGGTCAGTCCGGCTCGGAGCCCGTGGCCACCGGCCGGCTCGGGTCGCGAATCCACTCGCTCCAGGAACCGGGATAGAGCGCCGCATCGACGCCGAGCTCAGCGAGCGCGAGGACGTGGTGCGCCGCTGTCACGCCGGACCCGCAGTAGACCGCGACGTCGCCTTGGACACGCCGCTCGCCCTGCACCGTGGCCCAGTGGTCCGCCAGGTCGGGTCGGAAGGACCCGTCCTCGGCGAGCCACCCCGTCGTCGGGCTGTTCGCCGCACCCGGAATGTGACCGGCCACCGGGTCGATGGGCTCCTGTTCGCCGGCATAGCGCTCGGGTGCGCGGGCGTCGATCAGCAACCCGGTTCGAGCCAGCTCCGCGGCGCCCACGGCGTCGACGGTCGGCATCGAGCCGGGCCGGGCAACGAAGTTCCCGTGGTGCGGTTCGGGAACCTCGGTGCTCACCGGGAGCCCGGCTGCCACCCACGCAGCGAACCCGCCGTCGAGCACCCGAACGTCCCGAAGACCGACCCAGCGGAACACCCACCAGGCCCGCCCAGCGGCATACGACTCCTTGCCGTCGTAGACGACGACACGCGTTCTCTCACTGACGCCGCAGCGGCGGAGCACTCCCTCGACGACGGCGGGGTCGGGCAGCGGGTGCCGCCCGCCCTCGCCAGGAGGCGCGGCCAGCTCCGTGTCGAGGTCGACGAAGTGCGCCCCGGGGACGTGCCCCGCGGCGTACTCGGCCGGCCCCGGTTGGTCAGAGCCCGCCGTCGTCAGCGTCCAGCGGACGTCGATGACGACGACGTCCTCGATCTCGTGGGCGAGCTCCGTTGCGCTGATGAGATGGCTCATGGGCCCATCGTGGCATCCTCGGGAGGTGCCGGCTCACCTCGTCCTCGTCCACGGCTCGCGGCTGTCGAGCACCCAGTGGGCACCCCAGCTGCCCCTCCTCGACGGTCTCGTCACCGTCGGTCTCGTGGACCTGCCCGGTCACGGGGTGAGGGCGGGGGAGGAGTTCACGCTGGCTCGCTGTGTCGAGGTCATCGACGCGGCGGTTGGGGAGGCGCCAGCCGGCTCGAACGTCGTGCTCGTCGGCCACTCCCTGGGCGGCTTCGCCGCGATGTCGTATGCCGCTGAGCGGGGTTCGCGTCTCCACGGCCTCGTTCTCGCCGGGTGCAGTGCGTCACCGGTGGGGCCGGGCGCGGCCATCTACCGGGCCGTCGCGCAATGACCGACCGGCTGGGGCCAGATCGGATGACCCGGGTCAACGACCGCGTGCTGCGGCGGCTCTATGCCGCCGACCTCATCGACCCGGTCATCGCGGGCGGGTACTACTTCGCCCCGACCACGTCGGCGTGGCGCGAGGTGATGACCCACTGCCGGCCGTCGATGCTCGCCGGTGTCCGGTGCCCGATCCTGCTGCTCAACGGCCAGTACGACCAGTTCCGGCTGGGGACCAAGGCGTTCGTCCAGTCCTGCCCTGGCGCGCGGGTCGAGGTCATCCCGCGGGCGAGCCACATCTCGAACCTCGACCAGCCGCGGGCGTTCGCCGAGGCCCTCCTGCGGTTTGCCCGCTCGGTGGATTCGGCCGACGGCTCGTGATTTGCGAGAATCGGCCCTTGTGACCGACGTGCCGCCCCTTCCCGCGCAGGACAGTCCCGTGCTGCCCACACTGCGCATCGGTCGGCACGTCATACAGTCGCCCGTCGTCCTTGCCCCGATGGCCGGCATCACCAACCGCGCCTTCCGGCGGCTGTGCCGCGAGTACGGCAGCGACGCCGCCCTCGCCCTTGGGGCCGACGGTGGCGTGAGTGGCCTGCGTGGCGCGAGTGGCGCGAGTGGCGCGACGAGCCTCTACGTCAGCGAGATGATCACGACCCGCGCCCTCGTCGAGCGCAACGCCGAGACGATGCGGCTCATCGAGCACGATCCCGAGGAGAACCCACGGTCGATCCAGCTCTACAGCGTCGACCCGGCGACGGCCCGGGCTGCCGCCCGCATCCTCGTCGAGGAGGACCGCGCCGACCACATCGACCTCAACTTCGGGTGCCCGGTGCCGAAGGTGACGCGCAAGGGTGGCGGGTCCGCCCTGCCGTGGAAGCGGGACCTGTTCCGCTCCATCGTCGGTGCGGTCGTCGAGGAGGGCGCCAGGCGTGACGTCCCGGTCACCGTCAAGATGCGCAAGGGCATCGACGACGACCACCTCACGTACCTGGAGGCCGGGCTGGCCGCCGAGCAGGAGGGCGTGGCAGCCGTCGCACTCCACGGGCGGACAGCCGCTCAGGCGTACTCCGGCACGGCGGACTGGGCGGCGATCAGGCTGCTGAAGGAAACGGTCACGACCATCCCGGTCCTCGGCAACGGCGACATCTGGTCGGCCGAGGACGCGCTGCGCATGGTCGCGGAGACCGGATGCGACGGCGTTGTCGTCGGTCGCGGCTGCCTCGGGCGGCCGTGGCTCTTCACGGACCTGGCGGCAGCCTTCGCCGGCTCGCCGACCCGCGTGACGCCCACCTTGGGCGAGGTCGCGGACACGCTGCGCACCCACACGCTCTACCTCGCCGACTTCTACGGCGACGAGGAGCGGGCCTGTCGCGACATCCGCAAGCACATTGCCTGGTACCTCAAGGGGTTCCCAGCCGGGTCGACGGTCCGCAACTCGCTCGCCCTCGTCGACTCGATCGATGCGCTCGACCGGCTCCTGGCCACGCTCGACCGGGACGTGCCGTGGCCGGGGGAGCCCGCGGAGGGCCAGCGCGGCCGGGCCGGGTCCTCCCGCCACGTCGTCCTGCCCGAAGGCTGGCTCGACTCGCGCGAGCTCTCCGACGACCACCGCCGTGTCGTGGCCGAGGCCGAGCTGTCCGTCAGCGGCGGCTGAGACTCAGCTGATCCAGACTGTGAGCGGGCCGAGACGCTCGGCGCCTGCCTCCACAGCCGCCATGACACCGTCGCCGGCCTCCCAGGAGACGAATGGCATGGTGCCGACGAGCTGGTGCGCCGCCCGGGTCGCGCCGCGCCATGTGCGGACCTCGTCAGCGTCACGGCTGAAGGTGTTGCTGATACCGGCCACGGGAGCCGTCACGTTGACGATCGCGCCAGCGGCGAAGGAGTCGTCGCCGTCAGTGGCGGCGAGGACGTGCACGCCGGGCTCGTCGAGCAGACCGGCTCGGAGGATCGCTGCATCCTCGGGATCGCGCGCCCAGGCGCTGGCCCACGCGGGGAACTCCGTCGCTTCTATGCGACGCCACGCGCGTCCGTCGGCGCCGGTCTCGGGAACGTCGAACCAGAGCCACTCGCCGACGACGAGGCGCGCGAAGTCCTCCGTCGTCAGGTCGAACCGCGACCAGCTGTCCTTGACCGAGGCCCCGTCGCCCGGATCGATCCGCGCGAGGACGTCGTACTCGGTCGTGACGCGGGAGAGGGTGACCGCGTCCGGGTAGTACGGCGGTGTCCTGGTCCGGCTCGTCCAGACGAGGTCGTCGAGCACGGTGCTCAGCCCGTGCGAGCGGCACACCGCGTCGCACCAGAGGGCGTTGTTGCGAGCGGCGAGAGCGATGCGATCGGTCACGGTGCGATCCTCCCAGCAGCGGCGACCGGTTCGAGGTATTCGGTCGCTCTCGAGAGCGACCGCATACCTCGAACGGGGAGAAGGCGGAGAAGGGGGAGAAGGGGGAGAAGGGGATGGCAGGATCGACGGCATGCGACATGGGGGAACCGAGGAGCGACCGGCGGTCTTCTTCGACGATGCCGACGACTTCCGCGCCTGGCTCGAGGCCAACCACGACACGGCCACCGAGCTCTGGATGGGCCTCAACAAGAAGCACGTGGTGCCGCGGGGCCTGACCTGGGAGGCCGCCGTCCGCGAGGCGCTCTGCTTCGGCTGGATCGACTCCTTGTCGCAGGGCATCGACGAGGACACGAGGCGGCAGCGCTGGACTCCGCGCAAGCCGACGAGCAACTGGAGCACCATCAACATCAAGGCGGTCGAGGAGCTGACCGCAGCCGGTCGCATGCACCCGGCGGGCTTGGCCGCCTTCGAGCGACGGCGCGACGACCGGTCCGGCATCTACTCCTACGAGAACGGGGAGCTCACTCTCCCAGCGGAGTACGAGGCAATGCTGCGCGCCGATCCCAAGGCGTCCCTCTTCTGGGACGGCGCCACCGCGTCCTACCGCAAGACGGTGACGAGCTGGGTCCTCACGGCCAAGCAACAGGCGACCCGGGACAAGCGCATGGCCGAGCTCGTCGACGACAGCGCGCACGGTCGCCTCGTCAAGCCGCTGCGCTACGGCACCGAGCCCGCGTGGGTGGCCAGGCTGCGTGCGCAACTGAGCTGAGCGGCATACGGCCCATTCCGTATGCCGCTGTGCCGGCTCGCGATGTGCCAACCCTCCCAATGGGGTGAGTTCCACGTCGAGTGTGCAGTAAGCGCTGCCAGCCAGGCGCCGTCGGGGGCGTCTACTGCACACTCGACCAAGGGAGGGCGCGCGTGTTGCGGATGAGGGGGGCTCGGAGCGCGCTGGCAGCTTCCCGCTCGCTCGTGCAACCTTCTGGTCCAGCGGTGGCGTACAGGCGGTGACGGACTGGTCGCGGACGGCAGGGGAGACATGCGCACGAGGGACGGGCGGCGAGACACCGAGTTCACGGCTTTCGTCAGGGGGCATTCGGACCGGCTCCACCGCTACGGCTACGTGCTGACGGGCAGCGGCGCGGAAGCCGAGGAGCTCGTGCAGGAGACCCTCGTCAAGGTGTACCTCGCCTGGGAGCGGATCTGTCACGAGGGGTCGCCGCTCGGGTACACCCGGTCGGCCATGGCTCGTACCCACATCTCGCGATGGCGATCGTGGCGACGCCGGACCGCGTTGGAGGACCGGGTCGTCCTCGACCGGACCTCGACCACGACGTCGTGGGAGACGGAGGCGACCGAACGTGACGCGATGTGGCGCGCACTGGCCGCCCTGCCACCTCGGCAACGGGCCGTGGTGGTGCTGCGCTTCTACGAGGACCTGACCGAGCGGGACATCGCCGTGGCCCTCGGGTGCGCGGTCGGCACCGTGAAGAGCCAGCTGTCCCGAGCCCTGTCCACCCTGCGCGGTCGGGGAGCCGCCCACCTGCTCGTGTCGGAGGAGGCGCGATGAACGACCTGAACGCCCGGATTCTCGAGGAGACGCTGCACGAGCGTGCCGGCTCCATGCCACTCCCAGTCCCTGCTGGCGTCGAGCTGATCGACCGTGCTGGGCGCAAGCGGCGCCGACGGGCGGCGGTCGGCACCTTGGCTGGCGCGGCGACGGCCGCGGTAGCGGTCGTCGCCTTCCTCGGCATCCCGTCCCCTGCGCCCGAACGCCCTGTCCGGCCGGCCTCGTCCCAGGCGCCGAGCACCTCGGCATCGGAGTCACCGGTCCGACAGCGGCCGCTCAGCATCGATGACGTCGCCCGAGTGAACCGGGTCCACGACTGGGCGATCGCTTTGCCGCCCGGACCGGCCGTCAAGCGGGATCTTGGCTACCGCGCCTGGCGAGAGGACGGGCACGTCGTTCTCCAGATCGGCGGTCGAACAGTCCCGCTCGCTGAGCGTGTGCAGCTGCTGTCCCATCCGACCAAGGTCGCCGACGGTTGGCTCTTCGCCGCCCATGACAGCACCTCGTTGCCGGCCACGCGTGTGCTGCATGTTGGCACCAACCTCGGGGTGACCGTCGTCGCCGAGGCAGACGAGGTCCGGCAGGTCGTGGCCGGTCCGGGAGGACGGGGCTTTGCGGTCGTCACGGTCAGTGCGAGCAGGGACGAGATCATGCCCGGCACGGTGACCTTCTTCTCGGCGGAGGGCCGCCAGCAGAGGCACCTCGAGCTGCCGGGCTGGCAGGAGCCGCTGATCGCAACGTGGCATGGCGACGTGGTCACCTTCCCGGCCCCGGGCGGCTCGCCCACCCGGCTCCGCTCCTACGACCTGCGCACCGGACAGATGAGCGACGTGCGGCTGGCGTCGTCACAGGCCGACGTCACGGACGTGCGGGTGCTGACAATCCCTGGCGCATGGGGAGGCGACCCCGCCGCGGCCCTCGTAGCGGTCGAACGGTCCACGGGCGTGGAGTGCGCGCACCTCATCGAGGGAGCGGACATCGCACCGCAGCCGATCCTCTGTGGCCCAAGTGACGCGTCGTGGTTGATTGCGAAGGTGAGTCCGGACGGGACGAAGGCCATCATCGGAGACCGGTACTACGAGCGCTTCAACATGGACCGACCGACGCGGCTCATCGACCTCGGCACGATGACCGACGTGGCGGGGGTGCCGCCCGAGGTGCTGGCCGTCGGTGTCGGGCACCTGTACTGGGAGAACGAGCACGTGCTCATCGGCGGCGCGAACCGGGTGGCTCCGGTGCATCGCTCTGAGGCCCTCTTCCGCTGGAACCTCTCCACGTCGACCGGTGAGGCTCTGGAGTGGCGCCTCGCGGACAGCCCGGTCGCGGGGTATACACCGGGCACGCCCGACGAGCCGGCCGTCTGGCCCTGAGCGGGTGGGGGCGCAGGCGTCCTAGAGTGCGGGGTGTGGGGTACTCGGACTTCGACCGTGAGCGGTGGGTCGCTGAGGACCCCGCGCAGAAACGGGCCGACCGCGACGACTTCGCGCGTGACCGTGCCCGGCTCGTGCACTCCGCCGCGCTGCGTCGCCTCGCCGGCAAGACCCAGATCCTCGGCGCGGGGCACGACGACTTCGTGCGCAACCGGCTCACCCACTCGCTCGAGGTGGCCCAGATCGGACGGGAGTTCGGGGCCGCTCTGGGGTGCGACGCGGACCTCGTCGACACGGCCTGCCTGGCCCACGATCTCGGGCATCCGCCGTTCGGACACAACGGGGAGATGGAGCTCGACCGGATCTCCGCCGACATCGGTGGCTTCGAGGGCAACGCGCAGACCCTGCGTCTGCTCACCCGGCTCGAGCCCAAGCGGTGCCACGCCGACGGGTGCCCTGCCGGCCTGAACCTGACCCGCGCGTCCCTCGACGCGTCGACGAAGTACCCGTGGTTGCGCGGTGGCAGTCCGGTCCCGACGCGCAAGTTCGGTGTCTACGAGGACGACCTGCCGGTCTTCGACTGGTTGCGGACCGGCGCGGAGCCCGCGGTCCGGTGCTTCGAGGCGCAGGTCATGGACTGGTCCGACGACGTCGCCTACTCCGTCCACGACCTCGAGGACGCCATCGCGTCCGACTGGATGGACCCTCGCGTCCTGCGGTCCCGGGTCGAGATGCGCGGCGTCCTCGAGGTGGCCGGGGCGACGTACGCGCCGGACCAGGAGCCGGCCGCTCTCGCTCATGCGCTGGACCGGATCCTCGCCACGGGCGCCATCCCGTCGGGCTTCGACGGCTCCCGGAACGCCCTGGCTGCCCTCAAGGACATGACGAGCGGGATCATCGGCCGCTTCGTCCTGGCGGTCGAGGTCGCGACGCGGGAACGCTACGGCCCCGGCCCGCTGTGCAGATACGAGGCCAACCTCGTCGTGCCGTCCGAGACCCGTGCCGAGTGCGCCGTGCTCAAGGCCGTGGCGAACCAGTTCGTCGTGACGACGGACAGTCAGATGGTGCTCAAGGCTCAGCAGCGAGAGGTGCTCGCCGAGCTCGTGGAGCTGTATGCGGCTGAGCCCGACTCCCGTCTGGACGCCGACTTCCTCCCCGACTTCCTGGCGGCCTCCGACGACGGTGTGAGACTGCGCGTCATCGTGGACCAGGTCGCCTCGCTGACGGACGTGCGCGCGCTCTTCCTCCACTCGCTGTGGGCAGGGTCCGCGGCCACCCGCGCCTGACCACCTAGACTCAGCGCAGCGAGAGGAGGGGAATGGCGGGGCGGATCAACACGGACGACATCGCGACGGTCAAGGCGCGCTCCTCCCTCGAGGACGTCGTCCGGGAGCACGTCACGCTCCGCAGCGCCGGCCCCGGTGCCCTCAAGGGGCTGTGTCCCTTTCACGACGAGAAGACTCCCTCGTTCAACATCCGACCAGGCGTCGGTGCCTGGCACTGCTTCGGCTGTGACGAGGGCGGTGACGTCATCTCGTTCGTCCAGAAGATCGACCACCTCACCTTCGCCGAGGCGGTGGAGCGACTCGCGCAGCGGCTGGGGATGGAGCTGCGGTACGAGGACGGCCCCCGGTCTCGCGACGAGGGACTCGGCCGCCGGTCCCGGTTGCTCGAGGCGCATCGCGTCGCCGAGGAGTTCTACACCGAGCGGCTGCTGGCCGACAGGTTCGCCAGGCAGGCACGTGACTTCCTCCGGGCCCGCGACTTCAACAGCTCCCACGCGAAGCAGTTCGGTCTGGGCTTCGCGCCGCGCGGCGGAGAGGACCTCGTCGGTCATCTGCGCGCCAAGGGATTCACCGACGAGGAGCTGCTCATCGGCGGTCTGGCGGGACGGGGATCACGGGGCCTCTACGACCGCTTCCGCAGCCGTCTCCTCTGGCCGATCCGCGACATCACCGGCAGCACGATCGGCTTCGGTGCCCGTCGCATCTTCGACGACGACAAGATCGAGGCGAAGTACCTGAACACGTCGGAGACCCCGCTCTACAAGAAGTCCACGGTCCTCTACGGGCTCGACCTCGCCAAGAAGCGCATTGCCCAGGACCGGCAGGCCGTCGTCGTCGAGGGCTACACCGATGTCATGGCGTGCCACCTGGCCGGCGTGGAGACGGCGGTGGCGACGTGCGGCACGGCGTTCGGTGCCGAGCACATCAAGGTCCTGAGACGCATCATGCGCGACGAGGCCGACCTCGCCCCCGCCAAGGTGATCTTCACCTTCGACGGTGATGCCGCCGGGCAGAAGGCGGCCATGCGAGCCTTCGCCGACGACGCGAAGTGGACCTCGCAGTCGTTTGTCGCGGTGGAGAAGTCGGGCAAGGACCCGTGCGAGCTGCGCCAAGCCGGCGGAGACCCCGCGGTCCAGGCACTCATCGAGGACGCCGTGCCGATGTTCGAGTTCGCCGTCCGGACGACGATCAGCCGCTTCGACCTCGCCACTGCCGAGGGCCGCGTCCGGGCGAGCCGGGCGGTGGCCCCCATCGTTGCCTCGATCCGGGACCGGTCCCTCCGGCCGGAGTACACCCGGGAGGTCGCCGGCATGCTCGGCGTCGAGGTGGAGCAGGTCGCGGCGGAAGTGGCCCGAGCCGGACGCATCACGCTCGACGACGGCGCTCGCGGACGTCCGGGGGACCGCGCCGCACCAACCCGCGTGGGTGACCAGATGGCGGAGCCCACCCCGGCCGAGGCGGCGAGCACGATGCCGGTCCCGGACCGCCGCGACC
Source organism: Intrasporangium sp. (assembly GCF_040414665.1). GTDB lineage: Bacteria > Actinomycetota > Actinomycetes > Actinomycetales > Dermatophilaceae > Intrasporangium. The sequence goes on along the minus strand of NZ_JBEDUL010000048.1, from coordinate 531 downwards.
CCGTCGTGCTGGCCGAGCGACAGCTGCTCCAGGTGCTCCTCCAGTTCCCGACCGTGCTCCGCCCCGGTGCCATCGACGCGCTGTCCGCCGACGCCTTCTCGGCGGAGGCCCACCGCGCCGTCTTCGATGGGATCAGGATCGCCAGCGGCTCCGGTGACCGAACGTCCCGCGGCACGTGGGTGTCCGAGGTGACCGAGGCCGCCCCGAGCGCCGTCGCGGCGCTCATCAGTGAGCTGGCGGTCGCCACGCTCCCGGCGCGGATGGACTCGATGACCGGCCTGCCGAGCTCGCGCTATGTCGAAGAGCTGTTTGACCGCGTCCGGACCGTGTCCCTCACCCGACGGGTGGCTGACGCCATGAGCGAGATGCGCCGGCTCGATCACGCCCAGGAGGCGGACCCCGAGCGGTCGCGTGTGTTGGCCACCGAGCTGCAGGACCTGCAGCGGCAGCTGGCCCGGATCAAGGAGGGCATGTCCTGATGGGTCTGTTCGACCGCCGCCGCAAGGCGGACCTGCCCCCTGAGGTCCGGGA
>NZ_JBEDUL010000047.1:0-4316 GCF_040414665.1 Intrasporangium sp. | reverse complement strand
CCGATGCTGTTGCGGCGGTTCGAGGTTCGGCCATCGTCGTCGAGGGTCGCGAATGTCTCGTCGACCGAGCCGTGGTAGCAGTAGTCGTGCACGACGATCCTGGGCCGGCCGGTGAGGTGCCTGGCGTAGCGGATCGCATGTCGGTTTGCATCGGTGGCCGTCAGGGTGAACTGCCAGTAGGGCAGGCCGAACCGCTCTGAGAGCCCGGTGGAGACGGCGATCGCGTCCTCGGTCGGGAGCATCGTCGTGATTCCGCGAGCCAGCTGTGCGGTCACCGACTGCACGGTCGGGGTCGGCGAGTGTCCCATCATCGCGCCGGTGTCGCCGAGGCAGAGATCGATGTGGTCGATCCCGTCGACGCAGGTGAAGTGAGCGCCCGCGGCCTGCTCCACGAAGACCGGGAACTCGCCCGGCCACTTCACCATCCAGCTCATCGGCACCCCGCCAGGCATGTGAGCCCGGGCGCGATCGGCGAGCGCGGCGGAGCGGGGGCGGGTCGCCCGGAAGGAGGCGAGCTCGCGCCCGTGCAACTGGGCCAGGTGGGTGCGGTCGATAGTGACAGGTGGGGTCATGGGTTCATCGTGCCCAATCGCCAAAGCCTTCGGAAGGGGTTGTTTGAGCGGTGCGGAACCACTGATTCCGAAGGCCATCCCCCTTGGGGGTCACAAATCGGTCAACCTACCCATCGTCAATTCGGCCGAATCGCGGCATACTGCGGCTCATGCCCCCATCGCCCCCGTCGCGATATCGAGAGCTCAGCCTGTGGCACGACACCACCCCGGACGACCTGCTTCCGAGAGCGGTTCTCCCCGGCGACGTCGACGCCGACGTCGTGGTCATCGGGGCGGGGTACACCGGGCTGTGGACTGCCTACCACCTCGCCGTGGCCGATCCGACGACGCGGATCGTCGTCATCGACAAGGAGATCGCGGGGTACGGGGCATCGGGACGGAATGGCGGCTGGTGTTCGGCGTTGTTCCCGACGTCACTGCGGCGGATGGCGGTCGAGCGTGGGCGTGAGGCGTCGGTGCGGATGCAGCGCCTGCTCAACGAGACCGTCCCAGAGGTCGGCCGCATCGCCGCGGCCGAGGGCATCGACTGCCACTTCGACCAGGGCGGGTCGCTGTCCGTGGCACGCAACCCGGCCCAGCTCGAGCGGATCCGGAGCCAGGTCGCAGACTATGCGGCCTGGGGGTTCGGTGAGGAGGACCACCAGTTCCTCGACGCTGACGGCGTGCGGGAGATCGCCGTCGTCGAAGGGGCCCTCGGCGGTGCGTGGACCCCGCACTGCGCCGCCATCCACCCTGCTCGCCTCGTGCGCGGGCTCGCGGAAGCGGTGGAGAGACGCGGGGTGACGATTCATGAGCAGACAGAGGCCCTCGACGTGCACAGCCGTCGAGTCGTCACGCCGCACGGGACGATTCGCGCCGAGCACGTCGTGCTGGCGACGGAGGGGTACACCGCGACCGTGGCGGGGCGTCGGCGGAGCCTGGCGCCGGTCTACTCGCTCATGACGGCAACCGAGCCGCTGCCCGACGACGTCTGGGAGCAGATCGGGCTGCGCGAACGATCGACGTTCGCGGACAACCGGCACCTCGTCATCTACGGCCAGCGCACCCGTGACGGTCGCATTGCCTTCGGCGGCCGGGGGGCGCCCTACCACTACGCCTCGAAGGTGGCGCCGGCCTACGAACGGGACGAGCGCGTCCACACGATGCTTCGCCGGATCCTCGTGGAGCTCTTCCCGATGCTTCGCGACGTCGAGTTCACGCACTCCTGGGGCGGCAATCTCGGTGTGCCGCGTGACTGGTACCCAGCCGTTCGTCATGACCGCTGCACGGGACTCGCCTTCGCGGGTGGCTATGTCGGGGATGGGGTCGCCACGGCGGCGCTGGCCGGCCGGACGCTCGCGGCGATGATCCGCGACGACGACCCGGAGGACCTGACATCGCTGCCCTGGGCGGGACGGACCTCACGGCTGTGGGAGCCGGAGCCGCTGCGGTGGCTCGGTGTCAATGCGGTGACCGCGCTCATGGGCTCCGCCGATCGATCTGAGCGTCGCTCGGGACGACCGTCGCGCGCAGCGGCAGCCTTCTGGAGCGCCATCGGGCAGTGATCTGCTGCGGGCGCTTGCTGCACACTCGACCGGCCCCTTTCCTCGAGTGTGCAGTTCGCGTCGGCGCTTTAGGCCCACTCGACTCGCCCCTTTCGTGGAGTGTGCAGTTCGCGTCGGCGTTTGCTGCACACTCGACTGCGTCAAGGGGTGGCCTGGAAGGCGCCGTCCGCGAGTACGGGCACGTTCTCGCTCACGTCGACCTCCGCGGCGATCCGCACGTCGTCGCCGAAGCCGAGGTCGATCAGCTCTCGGCCGCTCCCGCAAGCGTCGAGCGACGGGCCCACGCGGTCACTGACCCACGACCACGCGGCCAGCGCAACGGCCGCCTCGGCGCTGAGCAGCATGGGGCCCGCCCGGTGCTCGAGCGTGCCGACAATGGCCTCGACCACGGCGCCGGCACCCCACAGGTCCTCGACGGCAGGGCGCAGCGAGCCGTCCGGCCACCGCTCGCCGGCCGGCACGATGACGACGGCGGGATCTCCCACCCGCCCCTCTCGCCCAGCCTGGGCCGCCAAGGCGTCGAGCCGCTTGACGATCCACGCGGCAACCGCGGAGCGGTTCCGGAGAGACCCGGCTGCGACGACCGCACCCGCACCCTCGAGCAGGGCGCTGACCGTCGACCCGTTGGGGGAGGGCAGGACGAGGCGCTCCACCGACCCGGCTGAGTCCTGGATCGACTTGGGGGACAGGCTCATCCCGCCTTCTGCAGCCGCAGCCCGTCGACCCTGCGCGAGCACGGCTTGATGTTCGCGAGCGAACTCGGCCGCCGAGTCGTCCTTCCACCGGTACGGCCAGACCGTCATCCCCCCGTCGACGGCAACGGACACGGCAGTCGTGAAACTCAGCACGTCGACAACGACGGCGACGACGGGACCGCGCTCAGCGGCATACGACACCAAGGACTCGGCCCCGACGGGACCCCACTCGACGCGGATCGTCCCCTCGTCCTGACTCCAGCACTCACGCACGGGCGTCGAGCTCCTTGACGAGACCGGCTGGCGCGGTGAGGCGGTACGACGCGTCGACGAGCTCGGCGACCTCGTCCCAGTCGACCCGGTCGACTGCGCCCACGACGTGGAAGCTCAGACCCAGCCAGCCGGAAGGCCCGAAATAGGCCGGTACGAAGAAGGGCTCCCGCTCGAGCAGCGCCTCCCGCTCGCTGGCGTCGGGCAGGAAGAGCAGGGCGTTTCGGGCGATGGGCGAGAAGTGGTCGCCCTTGAGGGAGCCTCCGAAGGTGGCGAACACCTTGCGGGTGAAGAAGTTCGGGCGTCCGTGCGAGATCTTCTCGTCGGCGCCCGGCAACGCCAGGCAGATGTCCCGCACGCGCGCGAGGTAGGGATCCTGCTCGTCGAACATCAGCGGATGCGACATGTCCCCAACGCTACGTGAGGCTCAGGCGCTGCAGGCGCCGCCACAGCCGCCGGGACCGCACCCGCCACAGCCGCCCGCCGCCATGGCCGGCTCCCGATCCTCGTCCTTGCTCGCCCACGCCTGGGCGAGGGCCTGCTCGAAGACCTCCGTCGGTTGCGCGCCGGGCACTCCGTAGCGCCGGTCGAGGACGAAGAAGGGGACACTCGTGATGCCGAGCATCTTGGCGGTCGCCTCGTCGCTGCGGACGTGGTTGCCGTAGTCGTCCGACTCGAGCATGTCCCGGACGGCGTCGGGGTCCAGGCCGATCTCGGAGGCGAGCTCCACCAAGGTCTCGCGGTCGCCGATGGCGCGGCCGTCGCTGAAGTAGGCCTTCAGCAGCCGCTCGTGCGCCCGGCTGGCCAGCGCCTGACCGCCGACCTCCGCAGCCAGGTGGACGAGCCGATGGGCGTCGAAGGTGTTGCCGTAACGGGCGGCCTGCCAGTTGAACTCAAGACCGACCTCAGTGGCCTGCTCGGCGAGACCCTCGTGCTGGGCCACGGCGTCCTCGCGCGAGATGCCGTACTTGGCCGCGATGAGCCCCGGCAGGTCATGCTCGGAGACCGGCTCAGCGTTGCGGTCCAGCTCGAAGCTGTGCCACTGCACCTCGACCTCGTCGCGGTGCTCGAACCGCTCGAGCGCCTCCTCGAAGCGCCGTCGCCCGAGGTAGCAGTACGGGCACACGATGTCGGTCCAGATGTCGATCCTCACGACTCGACAACGTAGCGTTTCTCGAGATCCGCCCGCACGCCGGGACCACCGATGAGACGCTGTTGACGCCCGCGAACGGTCA
>NZ_JBEDUL010000046.1:0-15200 GCF_040414665.1 Intrasporangium sp. | reverse complement strand
ATGCCCTCACCAGGGAGCTGCGCGAGCTGCTGTCGGACGCCCGCGATGCGCGAGGCGAGCGGTTCGAGATCATCGGGGTGCCGGCCCCCAAGACCCTTGCCGACGACGAGGGCCCGGTCGACTGGTCCTACATCAACCACCTCGTCGTCAACGACGCCGTCATTGCCTGCACCTACGACGACCCGCAGGACGACCGGGCACTGGGGGTGCTCGCCGACGCCTACCCCGGCCGCCGCGTCGTCGGCGTCGACGCCAGGGCCCTGTTCGACCGGGGCGGCGGGATCCACTGCATCACCCAGCAGCAGCCAGCCGTCTGAGCTCGGGCCGGCCCCCGCCTGGTCGAGTGTGCACTCCGCGCCGCGCCAGTCTTTGTCGAGTGTGCACTTTGCGACGAGGTGTCCGGGGCGGCCGTGCGGCGCAGCTCTCCGACAATCGGACCGCGGCGCGATTGTCTGCGCGCCCGCTGCAGGATCCCCGCCGGCTTTCGGACCCGGGCGCGATTGTCGGAGAGCTGGCCGGGCGCGAAGTGCACACTCGACCAAAAGGGGCGGGTTGGGAGCGCACGCTCGACCTCGTGTGCGGGGGTTCCGCTCGTGCCGTATGCCGCTGCGCTCGCTCCCGCAGCTGCCTCCCTTCGTCGAGTGTGCACGCGGCGACGATGTTCCGGGCGGCCGCGCCAGCTAGCTCCCCGACGATCCGTCTGGGGCTGGATGGTCGGGGCGGCGCGAAGTGCACACTCGAGGGGAAGGGGGTCCGGGCACCTGGCGAGGAGGCGCGCGGGGGCCGGCTCAGCGGCATACGACCCGTCTGGCGATGTCCACAAAGTGCTGTTTTGGGCGTTCCGCGACGCGCCTACTGGCGAGAAGGCTTGACGTGGCGCGCGCGGGGGTCCATATTCGTCGCGTTCCTTCGCGGAGCTCCCGGTCCGGGAGGCGTCGAGGTCTTCGATCTTCGCCTCTTGACCCGGCTGGACACTCCTGTCCTTTCACGGTAGGCTAGGCCTTTGCGCTGCCCATGCCCGCTCAACACGTCCCCTCAGTCGCGTCCTTCGCCGTGCCGCCCGCACGGATCACGCCCCTGAGTCCCGTGCGCGGAGCCATGCACAGCGCGCATGATGAAGACGAAAAGGCCCGTGGAAGGACCCTCCTTGGCTGCCGCGCGTACTGCGACGAACATGTCCACCGCACAGACTCCCTCCGGGCGTCTGTCCTTCGCGAAGATTCGCGAACCACTTGAGGTCCCCGACCTCCTGGCCCTTCAGACGGAGAGTTTCGACTGGCTGCTCGGCAACGAGCGCTGGCAGGCTCGCGTCGCCGCGGCCAAGGCCGAGGGCCGCACCGATGTCCCCGACCGTTCCGGTCTCGAGGAGATCTTCGAGGAGATCTCACCGATCGAGGACTTCAGCGGCTCCATGTCGCTGTCGTTCCGCGACCACCGTTTCGAGGAGACGCGCAAGACGATCGAGTCGTGCAAGGAGCGCGACCAGACCTACGACGCGCCTCTCTTCGTCACCGCCGAGTTCATGAACGCCCAGACGGGCGAGATCAAGAGCCAGACGGTGTTCATGGGTGACTTCCCGCTCATGACCGAGCGCGGCACGTTCATCATCAACGGCACCGAGCGTGTCGTCGTCTCGCAGCTCGTCCGCAGCCCCGGCGTGTACTTCGAGCGCACGCCCGACAAGACGTCCGACAAGGACATCTACACGGCCAAGATCATCCCGAGCCGTGGCGCCTGGCTCGAGTTCGAGATCGACAAGCGTGACATGGTCGGGGTCCGCGTCGACCGCAAGCGCAAGCAGTCCGTCACGGTGCTGCTCAAGGCCCTCGGCTGGACCGAGGCCCAGATCCTCGAGGAGTTCGGCGACTTCGAGTCGATGCGCCTGACGCTCGAGAAGGACCACACCCAGGGTCAGGACGACGCGCTGCTCGACATCTACCGCAAGCTGCGCCCGGGTGAGCCGCCGACGAAGGAGGCCGCACAGACCCTCCTCGACAACCTCTACTTCAACTCGAAGCGCTACGACCTGGCCAAGGTCGGTCGCTACAAGGTGAACAAGAAGCTCGGCCTCGACGCCTCGATCAACGACTCGACCCTGTCGGTCGACGACGTCGTCGCGACCATCAAGTTCATCGTCACCCTCCACGACGGCCAGACGTCGATGAAGGGCGTCAAGGGCGGCGCCGAGATCGACGTGCCCGTCGAGGTCGACGACATCGACCACTTCGGCAACCGTCGCATCCGGTCGGTCGGCGAGCTGATCCAGAACCAGGTCCGCACCGGTCTGTCCCGCATGGAGCGCGTCGTTCGCGAGCGCATGACGACGCAGGACGTCGAGGCCATCACGCCGCAGACGCTGATCAACATCCGGCCCGTCGTCGCCTCCATCAAGGAGTTCTTCGGCACGAGCCAGCTGTCGCAGTTCATGGACCAGAACAACCCGCTCGCGGGTCTGACCCACAAGCGACGCCTCAACGCGCTCGGCCCGGGTGGTATTTCCCGTGACCGCGCCCAGATGGAGGTCCGCGACGTCCACCACTCGCACTACGGCCGGATGTGCCCGATCGAGACGCCGGAAGGACCGAACATCGGTCTCATCGGCTCCCTCGCCAGCTTCGGCCGGATCAACGCGTTCGGCTTCATCGAGACGCCGTACCGCAAGGTGACCGACGGGGTCGTGACCGACGAGGTGCACTACCTGTCGGCCGACGAGGAGGACAAGTTCGTCGTCGCGCAGGCCAACGCTGCAGTGGACGACAAGGGTCGCTTCGTCGACGAGCGGGTCCTCGTTCGCACCAAGGGCGGCGAGGTCGAGCTCATCCCCGGCGACGAGGTCGACTACATGGACGTCTCGCCGCGCCAGATGGTGTCGGCCGCGACGGCGATGATCCCCTTCCTCGAGCACGACGACGCCAACCGGGCCCTCATGGGCGCCAACATGCAGCGCCAGGCCGTGCCGCTCGTCAAGAGCGAGGCCCCGCTCGTCGGCACCGGCATGGAGTTCCGCGCCGCGCTCGACTCGGGCGACGTCGTCCGCGCCGACAAGGCCGGTGTCGTCCAGGAGGTCTCCGCCGACCTCGTCACCGTCGCCAACGACGACGGCACGTACCAGACCTACCGGGTCGCCAAGTTCGACCGCTCCAACCAGGGCACGAGCTACAACCAGGTGGTCCGCGTCGACGAGGGGCAGCGTCTCGAGGCCGGTGCGGTCATCGCCGACGGTCCCGCGACCGACGGTGGCGAGATGGCGCTCGGGCGCAACCTGCTCGTCGCGTTCATGTCGTGGGAGGGCCACAACTACGAGGACGCGATCATCCTGTCCCAGCGGCTCGTCCAGGACGACGTCCTGTCCTCGATCCACATCGAGGAGCACGAGGTCGACGCCCGGGACACGAAGCTCGGCCCGGAGGAGATCACGCGGGACATCCCGAACGTGTCCGAGGACGTCCTCGCCGACCTCGACGAGCGCGGCATCATCCGCGTCGGTGCCGAGGTCCGCGACGGCGACCTGCTCGTCGGCAAGGTCACCCCCAAGGGTGAGACCGAGCTGACGCCGGAGGAGCGCCTGCTCCGCGCGATCTTCGGTGAGAAGGCCCGCGAGGTCCGCGACACGTCCCTCAAGGTCCCGCACGGCGAGACCGGCACGGTCATCGGCGTCAAGGAGTTCCGCGCCGACATGGGCGACGACCTCCCGCCGGGGGTCAACCAGCTCGTGCGCGTCTACGTCGCCAACAAGCGCAAGATCACCGACGGTGACAAGCTCGCCGGCCGGCACGGCAACAAGGGCGTCATCAGCAAGATCCTGCCGGTCGAGGACATGCCGTTCCTCGAGGACGGCACGCCCGTCGACGTCATCCTCAACCCGCACGGTGTGCCGCGACGGATGAACCTCGGGCAGATCCTCGAGCTGCATCTCGGCTGGGCCGCGAGCCGCGGGTGGGAGGTCGACGGCAAACCCGCGTGGGCCAAGGAGCTTCCGGCTGACGCGCACGAGGCCCCGGCCGGCACCCGGATCGCGACCCCCGTCTTCGACGGCGCGTCCGAGGACGTCGTCATGGGCCTGCTCGACTCGACCCACCCGACGCGCGACGGCGTGCGGCTCGTCGACGGCACGGGCAAGGCCCGTCTGTTCGACGGTCGTTCCGGCGAGCCCTTCCCGGAGCCGGTCGCGGTTGGCTACATGTACATCCTCAAGCTGCACCACCTCGTCGACGACAAGATCCACGCTCGCTCGACGGGTCCCTACTCGATGATCACCCAGCAGCCGCTCGGCGGTAAGGCCCAGTTCGGTGGCCAGCGCTTCGGTGAGATGGAGGTCTGGGCGCTCGAGGCGTACGGCGCGGCCTACACGCTCCAGGAGCTGCTGACGATCAAGTCCGACGACGTCCCGGGCCGGGTCAAGGTCTACGAGGCGATCGTCAAGGGCGAGAACATCCCCGACTCGGGCATCCCGGAGTCGTTCAAGGTCCTCCTCAAGGAGATGCAGTCCCTGTGTCTCAACGTCGAGGTCCTGAACTCCGAGGGCACGACCATCGAGATGAAGGAGTCCGACGAGGAGGTCTTCCGTGCAGCGGAGGAGCTCGGCATCGACCTGAGCCGGCGCGAGCCGTCCAGCGTTGAAGAGGTCTGAAAGGCCCCACGCGACAAGCGGCACGTATGCCGCTGAGCCAGCTCAGCGGCATACGTGACCGAGTCTTTGACACCCACTCAGACCAAAAGACTTAACGAGAGTTACGAGAGAAGGAACCACGTGCTCGACGTCAACTTCTTCGACGAGCTGCGCATCGGCCTGGCCACCGCTGACGACATCCGCCAGTGGAGCCACGGCGAGGTGAAGAAGCCGGAGACGATCAACTACCGCACCCTCAAGCCGGAGAAGGAGGGCCTGTTCTGCGAGCGCATCTTCGGCCCCACCCGGGACTGGGAGTGCAACTGCGGCAAGTACAAGCGCGTTCGCTTCAAGGGCATCATCTGTGAGCGCTGTGGCGTCGAGGTCACCCGCGCCAAGGTGCGCCGCGAGCGGATGGGCCACATCGAGCTCGCCGCACCCGTCACCCACATCTGGTATTTCAAGGGCGTCCCGTCACGCCTCGGGTACCTGCTCGACCTGGCCCCGAAGGACCTCGAGAAGGTCATCTACTTCGCGGCCTACATGATCACGCACGTCGACGAGGAGCAGCGTCACCAGGACCTGCCCTCGCTCGAGGCGCAGATCCAGGTCGAGAAGAAGGAGATCGAGAACCGTCGCGACGCCGACGTCGAGGGGCGCGCCCAGAAGCTCGAGCAGGACATCGCCGCGCTCGAGGCCGAGGGTGCCAAGGCCGACGCCAAGCGGAAGGTCCGCGACTCCGCCGAGCGCGAGATGAACGCCATCCGCCGCCGCGCCGACCAGCAGGTCGAGCGGCTCGAGCAGGTCTGGGACCGGTTCAAGAACCTCAAGGTCCAGGACCTCGAGGGTGACGAGATCCTCTACCGCGAGATGCGGGACCGCTTCGGCCTCTACTTCGAGGGCGGCATGGGCGCGGCCGCGATCCAGAAGCGGCTCGAGTCCTTCGACCTCGACGCCGAGGCCGACTCGCTCCAGGAGATCATCGCGACCGGCAAGGGCCAGAAGAAGACCCGCGCCATCAAGCGGCTCAAGGTGGTCGCCGCGTTCCAGACGACGACGAACCGGCCGAGCGGCATGGTCCTCGACGCGATCCCGGTCATCCCGCCGGACCTGCGACCGATGGTGCAGCTCGACGGTGGACGCTTCGCGACGTCGGACCTCAACGACCTCTACCGTCGCGTCATCAACCGGAACAACCGCCTCAAGCGCCTGCTCGACCTCGGCGCCCCCGAGATCATCGTCAACAACGAGAAGCGGATGCTCCAGGAGGCCGTCGACAGCCTCTTCGACAACGGCCGTCGTGGCCGCCCCGTCACGGGCCCCGGCAACCGTCCGCTGAAGTCGCTGTCCGACATGCTCAAGGGCAAGCAGGGCCGCTTCCGCCAGAACCTGCTCGGCAAGCGGGTCGACTACTCCGGCCGTTCGGTCATCGTCGTCGGTCCGCAGCTCAAGCTGCACCAGTGCGGCCTGCCCAAGCAGATGGCGTTGGAGCTGTTCAAGCCCTTCGTCATGAAGCGCCTCGTCGACCTCGACCACGCGCAGAACATCAAGTCGGCCAAGCGCATGGTCGAGCGGGCCCGTCCCGTCGTGTGGGACGTCCTCGAAGAAGTCATCACCGAGCACCCGGTCCTGCTCAACCGCGCTCCGACGCTGCACCGCCTCGGCATCCAGGCCTTCGAGCCGCAGCTCGTCGAGGGCAAGGCGATCCAGATCCACCCGCTCGTCTGCTCGGCCTTCAACGCCGACTTCGACGGTGACCAGATGGCCGTGCACGTGCCGCTGTCGGCGGAGGCGCAGGCCGAGGCCCGGATCCTCATGCTCTCGAGCAACAACATCCTCAAGCCGGCCGACGGTCGCCCCGTGACCATGCCGACACAGGACATGATCACCGGCATCTTCCACCTGACCGAGCTGGTCGACGGTGGCGGTCTGGGTGCGGGTCGTGCCTTCTCGTCCCCGGCGGAGGCCCGGATGGCCTTCGACCGTGGCGAGATCGAGCTCGGCTCGTCGGTCAAGCTGCGCCTGACGGACATCGTGCCGCCGGCCGGGTTCGAGCTGCCCGAGGGCGTCGAGCCGGACGAGAACGGGATGGTCCCCGCGCTCCTCGTGGAGACCACGCTCGGACGGGCGCTGTTCAACGACGCGCTCCCGGTGGACTACCCGTTCATCAACAAGGCGATCGACCGCAAGGGCCTGTCGGCGATCGTCAACGACCTCGCGGAGCGCTACTCCAAGGTCCAGGTCGCGGCATCGCTCGATGCCCTGAAGGAGGCCGGCTTCCACTGGGCCACCCGCTCGGGCAGCACCGTCGCCATTGCCGACGTCACGACGCCGGGGAACAAGACGGAGATCCTCGAGGGCTACGAGGCCAAGGCCGCCAAGGTGCAGACGCAGTACGAGCGCGGTCTGATCACCGACGACGAGCGCCGTCAGGAACTCGTCGAGATCTGGACCCAGGCGTCCAACCAGGTCGCCAAGGAGATGGAGACCAACTTCCCGCGCACGAACCCCATCTACCGGATGGTGTCCTCCGGTGCGGGTGGCAACTGGTTCCAGATCCGCCAGATCGCCGGCATGCGAGGCCTCATGGCCAACCCGAAGGGCGAGATCATCCCGCGGCCCATCAAGGCGAACTTCCGTGAGGGCCTCACCGTGCTCGAGTTCTTCATCTCGACCCACGGTGCCCGCAAGGGTCTGGCCGACACCGCGCTGCGGACGGCTGACTCGGGCTACCTCACGCGTCGTCTCGTCGACGTGTCGCAGGACGTCATCATCCGTGAGGACGACTGTGGCACCGACCGCGGCCTGACGCTGCCGATCGCCCAGGTCAACGAGACGACCGGGACCCGCTCGCTGAGCGAGGTCGTCGAGGCGTCTGTCTACGCCCGCACGCTGGCCGAGGACGTCACGGACGCCGACGGCACGGTGCTGGCCGAGGCCGGGATCGACCTCGGTGACGTCGTCATCGGCGCGCTCTACGAGGCGGGCATCGACCACGTCAAGGTTCGTTCGGTCCTCACCTGTGACAGCCGGGTCGGCACGTGTGCCAAGTGCTACGGCCGCTCGCTCGCGACGGGCAAGCTCGTCGACATCGGCGAGGCGGTTGGCATCATCGCCGCCCAGTCGATCGGTGAGCCCGGCACGCAGCTGACGATGCGCACCTTCCACACCGGTGGCGCCGCGGCCGCCGACGACATCACGCAGGGTCTGCCGCGTGTCGTCGAGCTGTTCGAGGCTCGCACGCCCAAGGGTGTCGCTCCCATCGCCGAGGCCACCGGCCGCGTCGAGATCGAGGACACCGACAAGGCGCGCCGCATCCTGCTCACGCCGGATGACGGCTCCGACCAGCACGCCTACCCGGTCAGCAAGCGCTCGCGCCTGCTCATCCAGGACGGCGACCACGTCGAGGTCGGCACCAAGCTGCTCCAGGGCGCGATCGACCCGAAGCAGGTGCTTCGCATCCTCGGCCCCCGGGCCGCGCAGAAGCACCTTGTCGACGAGGTGCAGAGCGTGTACCGCCAGCAGGGCGTGTCGATCCACGACAAGCACATCGAGGTCATCGTCCGGCAGATGCTGCGGCGCGTGACGATCATCGAGGCGGGCGACGCGGACCTGCTCCCCGGCGAGCTCGCCGAGCGCGGCCGCTTCGAGGAGGAGAACCGCAGGACGATCGCCGAGGGTGGTCGCCCCGCGTCCGGTCGTCCGGAGCTGATGGGCATCACCAAGGCGTCGCTCGCGACCGAGTCGTGGCTGTCGGCCGCGTCCTTCCAGGAGACCACGCGTGTCCTCACGCAGGCCGCCATGGAGGCGAAGTCCGACCCGCTGCTCGGCCTCAAGGAGAACGTCATCCTCGGCAAGCTCATCCCCGCCGGGACGGGCCTGCCCCGCTACCGCAACATCAAGGTGGAGCCGACCGAGGAGGCCAAGGCCGCCATGTACTCGCTGCCGAACTACGACGCGTACGACTACGCGACGTTCGGCACGGGCACCGGCGAGGCGATCCGTCTCGACGACGAGGCGCTGGGGCTCGACAAGCTCTGACCGACCGTCACAGGCATCAGGCCGTATGCCGCTGGGCTGGGACCGCGCACCACGCGCAGTCCCAGCCCAGCTCGCCGTTCCAGCCCCATCGAGTGAACACCTTCTGGGCACCGAAACCCCAGAAGTTGTTCACTCGATCAGGTGAGGAGCACGGGCCGCTGGATAGGGTGCACCAATGAGCGATGCACCCCCCGTCGAGACCCCCTCCGAGCCCGAACGCGAGCCCCAGTCCGAGTCCGCACCAGCTGCGGTCATCGTGCTGACCGAGGAGGCGCTGAAGCCGGTCGACGTGGACAAGATCGCGAGCTTGCACGCGGAGGACGACGAGCCGGAGACCTACCGCGTCCTCGTGCCGGCTGACACCAAGCGCAACCTGCTGAGCACCTTCCTCAACCACCTCAGCCTCTTCGAGATGCGCGAGGCGCTCGATGCGCTCAAGCCGGTCGACCGTGAGGGGGCGCACGCGGACGCCCAGACAGCGCTCGAGCAGAGCGTCCGCGAGTTCGAGGAGCGGGGTCTGACGGTGACCGGTGAGGTGACCGCGGACGACCCCATGCCGACGCTCGTCGAGGAGGTTCGTCGCCTGAACGCCCGCGAGGTCGTCATCGTCACGGAGCCGCACGCCGTCGAGGACACCTTCCACAGGGACTGGGCCTCCAAGGCGCGTGAGGTCCTCGGCCTGCCGGTCCTGCACATCTACGCGGGAGACTGGCGCCTCGGCTGAGCGGCCGGGCCGCCATTTCGGGACCGGGGTCCTCGAGTGGCGGCGGGCTGGTCCGGGAGCCCGCCAGCTCGGGACCAGGGTCCCGAACTGGAGGCGACGGCACGCCAGGAGATCCGGGGAGCGAGCCCAGCGGCATACGGCATTGTGGCGGTAAGCGCAAGGGTGCGGATTTGGTCGGCGTGGCGCCCCGCCGGTACGCTTGAACACTGTGTCTGAGGCCTGTACTCAGTCATGCGCGATGACGGCCTCGGTGCCCTGTCCGCCAGCCCCGGCCGGTGCGACATCACTGCGGTCCAGAGCGAACCTTCCGCCGGGCAACCCACGAGCATCGTGGGGAGTGCAGGGGGGAGCACCGGGTCACCGTTCGACCACCCAGATCGGCCATTGACACGCCCGACCTCGGGGGTCACGGGAACCCGGAACACCAAGGAGTCGCCCCATGGTGGGGTGGCATGACAACAGCAACGTTACGGAGTAACCAGGTTGCCTACCATCAACCAGCTGGTCCGCAAGGGCCGCCAGGACAAGGCCGCGAAGGCCAAGACCCCGGCGCTGAAGGGATCCCCTCAGCGTCGCGGTGTGTGCACCCGCGTGTACACCACGACCCCCAAGAAGCCGAACTCCGCCCTTCGTAAGGTCGCCCGTGTCCGCCTCAGCAGCGGCATCGAGGTCACGGCCTACATCCCCGGCGTCGGCCACAACCTCCAGGAGCACTCGATCGTGCTCGTCCGCGGCGGCCGTGTGAAGGACCTTCCCGGTGTCCGCTACAAGATCATCCGCGGCACGCTCGACACCCAGGGTGTCAAGGGTCGCAAGCAGGCTCGCAGCCGCTACGGCGCGAAGAGGGAGAAGGCCTGATGCCTCGCAAGGGACCCGCTCCGAAGCGTCCGCTCGTCGTCGACCCGGTCTACTCCAGCCCGCTCGTGACGCAGCTCGTCAACAAGATCCTGCTCGACGGCAAGAAGTCGATCGCCGAGACCATCGTCTACGGCGCGCTCGAGGGCGCCCGCCAGAAGACCGGCACCGACCCCGTCGCCACGCTGAAGCGCGCGCTCGACAACGTCAAGCCGGCCATGGAGGTCAAGTCCCGCCGCGTCGGTGGTGCGACCTACCAGGTGCCGATCGAGGTCAAGCCGGGTCGCTCCACGACGCTGGCCCTGCGCTGGCTGGTCGGCTACGCCCGGCAGCGTCGCGAGAAGACGATGACCGAGCGCCTCATGAACGAGATCCTCGACGCGTCCAACGGCCTCGGCGCCGCCGTGAAGCGTCGCGAGGACACCCACAAGATGGCCGAGTCCAACAAGGCCTTCGCGCACTACCGCTGGTGACAGCACTTCCGGCCGTATGCCGCTGAGCTCGCTTGGCGGCGTACCGCCGGGATCCAGCCCTGCCGCACACAGGCACGGCCCCACAGACTTCCTACACGACTGAGATGAGACAACTGACGTGGCACTCGACGTCCTGACGGACCTCAAGCAGGTCCGAAACATCGGCATCATGGCGCACATCGACGCCGGCAAGACGACGACGACGGAGCGCATCCTCTTCTACACCGGCGTCAACCGGAAGATGGGCGAGACGCACGACGGTGCCTCGACGACCGACTGGATGGAGCAGGAGAAGGAGCGCGGCATCACGATCACCTCCGCCGCCGTCACCTCCTTCTGGGAGGGCACCCAGATCAACATCATCGACACGCCCGGCCACGTCGACTTCACGGTCGAGGTCGAGCGGTCGCTCCGCGTCCTCGACGGCGCCGTCGCGGTCTTCGACGGCAAGGAGGGCGTCGAGCCCCAGTCCGAGACCGTCTGGCGCCAGGCCGACAAGTACGACGTGCCGCGCGTCTGCTTCGTCAACAAGATGGACAAGCTCGGTGCGGACTTCTACTTCACCGTGCAGACGATCAAGGACCGCCTCGGTGCGGAGCCGCTCGTCCTCCAGCTGCCGATCGGCGCCGAGAGCGACTTCGTCGGCGTCGTCGACCTGCTCTACATGCGTGCCCTGGTCTGGCCGGGTGACGCCAAGGGCGACGTGACGATGGGCGCCAAGTACGAGATCCAGGAGATCCCCGCGGACCTCCAGGCCAAGGCGGAGGAGTACCGGCACCAGCTCGTCGAGCGGGTCGCCGAGTCCGACGACGAGCTCATGGAGAAGTACCTCGGCGGCGAGGAGCTCACCCCCGAGGAGCTCAAGGCCGGCATCCGCAAGCTCACCGTGAACTCCGAGCTGTACCCCGTGCTGTGTGGGTCGGCGTTCAAGAACCGCGGCGTCCAGCCGATGCTCGACGCGGTCGTCGACTACCTGCCCTCGCCCCTGGACGTGCCCGCCATGATCGGGCACAAGCCGGGCCACGAGGAGGTCGAGATGACCCGGGAGCCGTCGAAGGACGAGCCGTTCTCGGCCCTCGCCTTCAAGGTTGCCGCTCACCCGTTCTTCGGCACGCTGACCTTCATCCGGGTCTACTCGGGCCACATCTCCTCCGGCACCCAGGTGATGAACTCCACCAAGGGCAAGAAGGAGCGCATCGGCAAGCTCTTCCAAATGCACGCCAACAAGGAGAACCCGGTCGACGAGGCCATGGCCGGCCACATCTACGCGGCGATCGGCCTCAAGGACACGACGACGGGCGACACGCTCTGCGACCTGAGCGACCCCATCGTCCTCGAGTCGATGTCCTTCCCGGAGCCGGTCATCCAGGTCGCGATCGAGCCGAAGACCAAGGGTGACCAGGAGAAGCTCTCCACGGCCATCCAGAAGCTCTCCGCCGAGGACCCGACCTTCCAGGTCCACCTCGACGAGGAGACCGGCCAGACGATCATCGCCGGGATGGGCGAGCTCCACCTCGACATCCTCGTGGACCGCATGAAGCGGGAGTTCAAGGTCGAGGCCAACGTCGGCAAGCCGCAGGTCGCCTACCGCGAGACGATCCGCAAGGCGGTCGAGAAGTACGACTACACGCACAAGAAGCAGACGGGTGGCTCTGGCCAGTTCGCGAAGGTGCAGGTCACCTTCGAGCCGCTGACCGACACCGAGGGCGGCGAGCTGTACGAGTTCGTCAACGCGGTCACGGGTGGTCGCATCCCGCGGGAGTACATCCCGTCCGTCGACGCCGGCATCCAGGACGCGATGCAGTACGGCGTGCTCGCCGGCTACCCGCTCGTCGGGATCAAGGCGACCCTCGTCGACGGTGCCTACCACGACGTCGACTCGTCGGAGATGGCCTTCAAGATCGCCGGCTCGATGGTCCTCAAGGAGGCCGTCAGGAAGGCGAACCCCGTGCTCCTCGAGCCCATGATGGCGGTCGAGGTCCGCACTCCCGAGGACTACATGGGTGAGGTCATCGGCGACATCAACTCCCGCCGTGGCCAGATCCAGGGCATGGACGACATCAGCGGCGCCAAGGTGGTCCGCGCGGTCGTCCCGCTGTCCGAGATGTTCGGCTATGTCGGCGACCTGCGCTCCAAGACGCAGGGTCGCGCGAGCTTCTCCATGGAGTTCGACTCCTACTCAGAGGTCCCCAAGGCTGTCGCCGAGGAGATCATCAAGAAGACCCGCGGCGAGTGACAGACGGGGCAACCCGGCTAGTCTCTCCCGAGGAATCCCAATCGGAAATCACAACCCAACAGCGCCACGTCCTGCCCTGGTCGTACGGCGTAACACTATGAAGTCCTGAGGAGGACCACAGTGGCGAAGGCAAAGTTCGAGCGGACCAAGCCGCACGTCAACATCGGCACCATCGGTCACATCGACCACGGCAAGACGACGCTGACGGCTGCGATCTCCAAGGTCCTGCACGACAAGTACCCGGACCTCAACCCGCAGTTCGCGTTTGACGACATCGACAAGGCTCCGGAGGAGCGCCAGCGCGGCATCACCATCTCGATCGCGCACATCGAGTACCAGACGGAGGGTCGTCACTACGCCCACGTCGACTGCCCGGGTCACGCTGACTACGTCAAGAACATGATCACCGGCGCTGCGCAGATGGACGGTGCGATCCTCGTGGTCGCCGCGACCGACGGCCCGATGCCGCAGACGAAGGAGCACGTCCTCCTCGCTCGCCAGGTGGGCGTCCCCTACATCGTGGTGGCGCTGAACAAGGCCGACATGGTCGACGACGAGGAGATCCTCGAGCTCGTCGAGATGGAGGTCCGTGAGCTGCTCACGACCTACGAGTTCCCCGGCGACGACGTCCCGGTCGTCAAGGTCTCCGCGCTCAAGGCGCTCGAGGGCGACGCGGAGTGGGGCCAGACGGTCCTCGACCTCATGGACGCCGTGGACACCTACATCCCGGAGCCGGAGCGCGACGTCGACAAGCCGTTCCTCATGCCCGTCGAGGACGTCTTCACGATCACCGGTCGTGGCACGGTCGTCACGGGCCGTATCGAGCGCGGCATCCTCAAGGTCAACGAGGAGGTCGAGATCGTCGGCATCCACCCCGGCCCGGCCACGAAGACCACGGTCACCGGCGTCGAGATGTTCCGCAAGCTGCTCGACGAGGGTCGTGCGGGCGAGAACGTCGGCCTGCTCCTTCGCGGTGTCAAGCGCGAGGACGTCGAGCGTGGCCAGGTTGTCGTCAAGCCCGGCTCGATCACGCCGCACACGGAGTTCGAGGGTCAGGTCTACATCCTGTCCAAGGACGAGGGCGGCCGTCACACGCCGTTCTACGACAACTACCGTCCGCAGTTCTACTTCCGTACCACGGACGTGACGGGTGTCGTGCACCTGCCCGAGGGCACCGAGATGGTCATGCCCGGCGACAACACCGACATGAAGGTCGAGCTCATCCAGCCGATCGCCATGGAGGAGGGCCTCAAGTTCGCCATCCGCGAGGGTGGCCGCACGGTCGGCGCCGGCCGCGTCACCAAGATCCTCAAGTGATCTGACGCTGCATCAGCAGTAGTTCTCCGGCAGGGCCCGGACCGCTTCGGCGGTCCGGGCCCTGTCTAGTTCCGCCTCGGGGTGGTCGCGTTCGCCCGTCCTTTGCGCCCGCGGGGCGGGCACCGTGGCTCGCGGCGTGGAGCGTCGGCGGCCGTTCCCGCAGCACGCCGGGGCTGTATGCCGGCCGGCCGCCTCCAATGCCGCTCCCCACGGCGCTCCGCCCCGCTCCCTCGAACGTGAGCAGGGCGGTCACGTGGTGCGGTCGAGCCGGGCGAGGGCGGGGCCGATCGCGGCCACGGTCTCCACGGTGATCGGGTCCAGGACGAGCTGGACGTGGACCGCGCCGGCCTGCGCCATGGCCTCGAGGTGCTCGGCGATCGCGCTCGGCTCGCCGGGCACGGGAGCGACCGATGCGGCATACTCCGAGTCGCCCATGACCCGACCTGACCCGCCGGCGAACTGCACGTAGACGGCCGCCGTCGCGGCGACCTCGCCCGGGCTCCGGCCCGCCTCGACCGCGGCCGCGTCCACCCGCGCCTTGAGGCGGGCGAACTCGGTGGGGGAGTTGCCGTAGTCGCTCCACCACGTGTTCCACAGGTCGACGTGCGGCAGCCCGATGCGCATCATCCGTGGCCCGGTCGAGCCGAGCATGAGGGGTGGACCGCCTGGACGGGAAGGCCCCGGGTCGAGCACGCAGTCGTCGACGTCGTAGTAGCGGCCGTGGAAGTCGGCTCGTCCCTCGCGCAGCAGGCGCCGGATGACCGTGAACGCCTCCTCGAAGCGCCCGACCCGGTTGTCGAACGGGAACCCGTAGGCCGTGTACTCCCGCTTGTTCCAGCCGGCGCCGAGGCCCAGTACGAGTCGCCCTCCGGAGATCGCGTCGACGGTCGCGGCCATCTTCGCCAGCATCGCCGGGGCGTGGAAGCTCGTCGAGGCGACGAAGGG
>NZ_JBEDUL010000045.1:0-5251 GCF_040414665.1 Intrasporangium sp. | reverse complement strand
GCCACACGCAAAACGCACACGAGGTATGCCGCTGAGCTCGCTCCCCGTCGACCTGCAGTTCGCGCGGGGCTCGCCTCCCTCGTCGAGTGTGCAGTCCGCGCCCGGCTGGGTTCTCGTCGAGTGTGCAGTCCGCGCCAGGCTCCGCGCGCGAACTGCACACTCGACTGGGCGGTCAGCCCACGACGGCCCGAAGCTCCACCGTCTCTCCGGGGCCGGCGAACCGGGCGGCGAGCGCTTCCGCGCGCTCGCGGCTGGCGACGTCGAGCAGGAAGAAGCCAGCGAGGTGCTCCTTGGCCTCGGCATAGGGCCCGTCAGTGGCGAGAGTCTTGCCCTGCTCCCAGCGGAACAGCCGTGCCTCCGCGGGGTCGCCGAGCGCGGAGCCCCCGACCAGCTCACCGGCCGCCGACATCTCGGTCATCACGGCCTCGAACTCGGCGTTGAGCCGCTCGCGCTCCTCGGCTGGCAGCTGCTGGTGAGCGGCGAGGAACTCGCTGGTCGGGTGGCCCCAGGGCTGGGGGTTTGAGTGGATCAGCACGACGTACTTCATGGTGTCCTCCTCGGACGGTTTCGGGTGGTTCACGGGGACGTCGGAGCCGATCCCTCAGCTTCGACACCGTCGGCCAGGGCGGTGAGATGGGCGCGTTCGACCTCGCTCGGCGTGAGCCGCGCGGCGGTGCGCAGCTCGGCGACGGCCTCCTTCCGCGAGCCAGCCCGCGCCAGGAGCTGGCCACGCACGGCGTGCCAGCGGTGGTGCCCCGCGAGCACCGAGCTCAGACCGTCGAGCACCTCGAGCCCCGCCTCGGGTCCGTCGACCATGGCCACTGCGACGGCCCGGTTGAGCTCTACAATTGGCCCGGGCTGGATCCGGCCCAGGATGTCGTAGAGGCGCAGGACCTGCGGCCAGTCGGTCTCTTCGGCCGTGGCCGCCTCGTCATGGACCGCGGCGATCGCCGCCTGTACCTGGTGCGGGCCGACCTCGTGGCCGGAAGCCAGCGCATCGGTGACGAGCCGGACGCCCTCCCCGATGAGGTCTAGGCGCCACAGCGTGCGGTCCTGCTCGGCGAGAGTCACCAGCCGCCCCTCCACTCCAGTCCGTGCCGGCCGCCGAGCCTCCGTCAGCAGCATGAGCGCGAGGAGCCCCGCCACCTCGGGGTCGTCGGGCCAGGCCGCATGGAGCTGGCGCGTGAGCCGGATCGCCTCAGCGGCCAGCTCCTCGTTCGTCAGCGCATCGCCCTCCGTGCTCGTGTGGCCCTCGGTGAAGACGAGGTAGAGCACGTGCATCACCGCCCTGACCCGGTCGTCCAGTTCGTCCGGCCCCGGCAGCTCGAACGTCGCGCCCGCGTCCCGGATCACCTTCTTGGCTCGGCTGATCCGCTGGCCCATCGTCGACTCAGAAACGAGGAACGCGCGGGCGACCTGCGCGGTGGTCAGGCCCGCGACGGCTCGAAGCGTCAACGCCACCTGCGACGGCACGGTGAGCGCCGGGTGGCAGCACAGCAGCACGAGCGTGAGCGAGTCGTCCCGGCCGGCGACCTCGGGGGAGTCGGCGCTCGCGATCGCTTCCCGCTCCTCCCGCGCCCTCCGCGCGGTCTCGCTCCGGACCTGGTCGACCATCTTCCGCGAGGCGACCCGAATGAGCCACGCCCTGGGGTCGTCGGGCACCCCGTCGCGGGGCCACTGGACCGTCGCCGCGGCCAACGCCTCCTGGACCGCGTCCTCCGCAGCGGCGAAGTCCTCCCACCGCCGGGCCACCGCCGCCAGCACCAGCGGCGCCTCACGGCGCCAGATCGCCTCGAGCTCCTCCATGGCCCTCCCGCTGGGTGGTGGTTCACCAACCTAGCCACCCACACAACGAGGCGTATGCCGCTGAGCTGGCCCAGCGGCATACGAGAGGCACTGGAGGACGTGCGTAGGGCATTGCCCTAGCGATGAGCGTCTTCTGGTTCGTGTTCGCCGGTGGAGTGGGCGCCGTCCTCGTCCCTTGGTGGTTGACGGGCTGGCAGGCGCGGCAGCCGTACCCCTACTGGGGCTTCTTCCGGGTCCTCGGGGTGATCCTGATCGTGGTCGGGCTGGTCCCGCCCGTGCTCCTGTTCACGGAGTTCGTTCGGGCCGGCGGGACCCCGATGCCGGGCGCGATGACCACCCGGTTGGTGACGGGCTTCAACCGGTACGTGCGCAACCCGATCTACCTGGGCGTGGTGACCATCCTCATCGGTGAGGCACTATTGCTTGGGAAGGCTCGCCTCTTCGGGTACGCCCTCGCAGCCTGGGCCGGGGTTGCCGCATTCGCGCCCTGGTACGAGGAACCCGTGTTGGCGCGCCGGTTCGGTGCCGACTACGAGGCCTACCGTCGGGCCGTGCCAGCCTGGATGCCCCGCCGACAGCCGTGGAATCCCAACGACCGCTCAAGCACGCGATGAGTACTCAGAGCTTGGCGGGCCCCCCGCGCCGCGGCCCGCCCCGACGTCGAGAGACCTCATCGCTTCTGTGGAGCTCCGCGCTCCCACCAGTCGATTCGTGGCTGATCGCCGACGGACTTCGCCGCGATCTCAACGTCCACGAGATTGCAGAACTTCCACAGTTCCTTTGCCGCACGTGAGTACTGGAACAGGAGCCGGTCAATCTCGAACGCATCGAGTTGGCCAGCGCGGTAGCGGTCGATCTCAACGCCGACCCGCTCCACCAGCAGAGTGAGTTGAGATGCGTGGTACGCCGCCAAGGCTTCCCGCGCAGCCCGTCGCTCTGCCTTTGTTGGCACCGTTCGAGCGTAATGCGACAGCCGCCCGGCCGTCCTGTCGCCAGCACGCGGGCGGCCGACTGGAGGTATTCGGCGACGCGGCCCAAGTCACACCTCGTGCAACGAATTCGCATGGCAGGATGCGGTCGTGCGCTCTGTCGTCGCCGGCGCGACCGGTTTGATCCTGCTGCTGTCGGCGTGTGGTTCCAGTCCGGATGCCGTCCCTCGAAGTGCGACCGCGGATGCACTGACGTCTTCGGCAGCGACCGCGGCCGAGCGTGACCTCGGCGCAGAGCCCGGTTCGGTCGCCTACCGCTCCTTGGACGTGTGCGCCTTGGTTCCGGCCGCCGCGCTGCAGCAGGGGTATGCCGGCGAGGGCGGGTCCGGATCGGTAAGTCTTGACGTTCTCGCTCCGGCGCGATGCACCTACTCCCTCAGCGATAGCGGGGGATGGGCAGTCCTCGAGCTCGCCTTGCCTCGGGAACGGTTGCCCTCAGACGTTCGCACCACGGATGCCGGAGTCAACAAGGTTGACTCCGGCGCTTCTGGCGTCATCGTGTACGACCCTGCGATCGCATCCCTTCACGTGCTGAGTACCTCCGGATACCTGCTCCGCGTTTCCGGTCCGGGTGACACACCTGATGCCCAGCGCCTGGCATTGGCATTGGCACGGCAAGTTCGTCAACGGCTCACGCAACCACCGCCGACCTTGGCCGTCCGGGAATCCGATGTGAGCGGTCGCGACCGGTGCGAAGCCGCGGACCAGGCCGGTGTGGTGGCTTCGCTGAACCTTCAGGGACCCCTCGAGTCCAGCGCAGATGGGCGCCTCTGCGTGCTGCCCGACCAGTTCTGGGTCGGCTTCCACGGCGAGCGGGGATACCCAAAACGATTGCCGGCTGAGAAGGTCAGGATCGGGAACGTCACCGCAGAGGTCCGACCCGACCTGTGCGAGCTGATCATCCCTCTCCACGCAGCCCCAAAGCAGGCTCGGTGGCACTACGACTCACTTCTTGCACGGCCCGATCCCGAGAAGGGGCCCCCGTGCGACCGGTTCATCACGTCCCTCGCTCCCCTCGTTGACCTGTTGGCCAACAAACAGTAGACGTCATGCATTCGTCACCACGCCGGTCGGTCATCCTCGCTGTGACGTTGGGGCTGTTGCTTGTGCTTCCCGGATGTGCTGACCAACAGGCCCTTGCTCCTGCAACCGGCAGCGCAACCAGGCCGAATCAGCACCCGGCGCTGGAGGTCCCGAATCACGTGGACAACAACGCGTGGAAGCGAAGGCGCGAACCGACCGAGGCCGACCTTGCCATCGCGGCGGCTACGGCCGACCGCATCCGCCTTGCCCTCGAAGAGCTTCGGCATGCTGATCACATCACCCCGGAGGCGACCAGGGGCGTCATCGAGGGCCTCGGCCTGCCGCCCAGGACGATCATGGTGACTGCCCTGCGTCCGCCACTGGGCGCCGACCCGGCGACGACTCCACCTGGGGCCGACATCGGTATCAGGGTGGCGCCCACCGCATGCGTCATCGGCAGCGTCCGTCCGTCCCGAGTCGACATTGACGTGGCCGGTCCCGCCGCTGAGTTCGGGTGTTTGGAGCCCTTCAGTCACTGAGGTCGTTGCGGACCGAGCGAGCAGCCAGAACACTCCCCGCCGCCCTCGGGACAAGGTGGTGATACCAGTTTGATACCATACGACATGGCGATGACCTTACGACTGTCGGACGAGGATGAGCGGGCCTTGACCCTGCTCGCGGAGGCGCAGGGCGTCAGCAAGCAGGAAGCCACCGTCCGCGCGATCCGCGAGGCCGCCGCGCGTCGCGTCCACCAGGACCGCGTGCGCGACCTCTCTGCCCAGGCTCGAGCTCGGTATGCCGAGGTCATCGAACGCCTCGGCCGGTGACGTCCTACCTCTCCCTCGAGGACCTGCTCACCCTCGCCAGCGACCTCCGAGTCGGACCAGTTCGGGACATCGGGCTCCTCGACGCCGCTGCCCACCGACCCCAATCCGTGTTGTACGGGCGACAGGCCTACCCAGACCTGGACACCAAGGCGGCCGCACTCCTCGACTCGGTCGTGCGTAACCACGCCCTGGTCGACGGCAATAAACGCCTCGGCTGGCTCGCCACCGTCGTGTTCCTTGGGCTCAACGATGTCACCATCGACGCCCCTGACGACGACGCCTATGAGCTCGTCATGGCCGTCGCCCGCAGCGAACCGGAGATCGACGAGATCGCTGAGACTCTGGAGCTTTGGCACTGAGGGACGGCATACGCCTCGTTCCGTGGGCGGCTGGGTGTCAGTGGGCGGGCGCCAGCTCGGGGACGCTCTCCTCCTTCTCCCGCTCTGCCGCGTCCGCAGCGGCCGCCAACTCGGCGTCCTTGCGGGCGAGGCGGCTCGGCCACCACATGCGTCCCTTGAGGTCGAGGTTCAGTGCCGTCACCAGCACCGACCTGACGATCAGGGTGTCGAGGAGAACTCCGAGCGCGACGGCGAAGCCGACCTCGGC
>NZ_JBEDUL010000044.1:0-11054 GCF_040414665.1 Intrasporangium sp. | reverse complement strand
GCGCCGAAGTTGTTGTAGAGCCGGTCGAAGTGCAGTCCCTCGACCTGGTCGGCGATCCGCTGGACGACGTTGCCGGACAGGGGTAGGCGGTTCGGGTAGCTCCGCATGAAGCTGACCGTCTTGCGGTCCGGGTTGGTGAAGATGGCGTCGCCGGCGAGCAGCACGCCACGGCCGTCGTTGCCGGTGGCCCACTCCACGACCGTCTGTCCCGCGAAATGGCCCCCGACCCGGTGGAGGGTCAGGCCGGGAGCCACCTCACGGTGCTCGTCGTAGAACTCGACGAGCTCGGGCCGACGAACCCACTCGCGGTCGCGTTCCGCGAGGATCACGGATGCCCCGAGGCTCTTGGCCCACTCGGTCTGGACGCCGTACATGTGCGGGTGGCTCGCCGCGACGCCGAGCGTCGGGCCGAGCCCGCGCACGAACTCGACCGCTGCGTCGTCCACGTAGCCGACACAGTCGAACAGCAGCGTCCCCTCCGGCGTCCGGATGAGCATCATCTGCTGCCCGATGCCGACCTCGGGCTCCGCCACCAGTCCCCAGAGGTCGGGCTCGACCTCGGTAATGACGATGCGGGTCCCCCTGTCCCGCAAGGCTTCGAGGGTGGTCCACTGCTGCCCCTCAGCGGGAACCCACTGCCTCTCGTCCTCGCAGATCGCGCAGGTCCGGGGCGGGCTCGCGCTGTCCGCGGTCTCCACCCCACACGTTGCACAGATCCAGACCATGGGTCCACCTTGGCTCAACTCGGGGCAGGGAGGCAGGTCCATTTCGGGCCAAGTGGATCGGCCCTCACCGAGCCAGAACCACCGACATGAGACCTGAGTCGAAGACCGACACAATGAGTTCGTGATCCTCCACCTGCGAGCCGCAGTGCAGCAGCTCTACGCCGCCCCTCCGAACCGGTTCACCCCCCTCCGCGGGGAGCTGGTGGCCCAGGCGAAGGAGGCCGGCGACGCCGACCTCGCGAAGCAGATCGGCGCGCTCCGCAAACCGACCATCGCTGCGTGGGCACTGAACCACTTCGTGCGCACGCACCCCGATGAGCTCTCGGAGTTCCGGAACTTCGCCGAGCTCCTCCGGGAGGCCCAGCGCACCCTCGACGCCGACCAGCTCCGGGCCCTCGGCCGCGAGCGCGCCAAGCGCATTGACGCGCTCGGGGTCGAGATCGCGGCTGCCGCAAAGGATGCGGGGCAGTCCGTCGGCGCCGGTGCCCTGGCCGAGGTCCACGAGACGCTTGTCGCTCTCATCGGCGACGAGGAGGCGGAGAAGAAGGTCCTCACCGGTGCCCTCGTCAAGGCCATCAGCTACTCCGGATTCGGCTCGGTCGACATCGAGGGTGCCGTCGCGATCGACGACGACGAGCCGGCCCTCACCGTCGTCGAGGGCGAAGCCGGGGGAGCCGAGCAGGAGGCGACGCCAGCCGTCGACCTCGACGAGCGGCGTCGGGCCAAACGCGAAGCCCAGCGCAACCGGCTCGTCGGCGCCCTCCGCGTCGCGAGGGACGCGACGCGAGAGTCCGACCGCCAGGTCGCGGTGCTGTCCGCGCGCCAGGAG
The DNA here is from genome assembly GCF_040414665.1 of Intrasporangium sp. GTDB lineage: Bacteria > Actinomycetota > Actinomycetes > Actinomycetales > Dermatophilaceae > Intrasporangium. Next base: position 9,500 of record NZ_JBEDUL010000044.1, on the reverse strand, counting down.
GAGGTCACCGAGGGGATCGCCGACCTCGAGCGTCGGCTGGCGACGGCGCACGAGCGACTGGCCAAGGTCACCGCTGAGCTCGACCGGGCCACTGCCGAGCGAAACCGTCGTGAGAACGCCGAGAGCAGCGCCGAGCGTGCGCTTGCCGACCACGACGCGGACTCCTAGACAGCGGCAGCCGAGTCAGCGGCATACGGCGTCGTCTCAGGGGCGGTTCCCGAGCAGGCGACGGAGGCGGCTGCGCGTGTCCCTGGCTTCGGCCCTCTGCGGTGTCTCACGCACCACCCGCTCGCCGGGCTGGAGCTCCGCGAGGTGCGGCACCACCTCGTACTTGTGCGAGTACACGTCGAACAGCGCCAGGAGCAGCGCCGCAATCGGAACCGCGACGAAGGCGCCACCGATCCCGAAGAGGGACGCCCCGAAGAGGACGGCGGCGAACGACACGGCCGGGTGCACGTCGACGGCGTACGCCGAGATCCGCGGCTCCAGCGTGACGTTCTCGATCTGCTGGTAGGCGACCGCGAAGCCGAGCACGGCCAGGCCCTGCCAGGGCTGCTCGCCGATGAGCCCGATGAGGACGGGCAGGGCGATGGCGATGTAGGTGCCAACCGTCGGGACGAACTGGGCGACGACGCCGGTCCAGATCCCCAGTGCCAGCCAGTAGGGCATCCCGATGATGAGCATGAAGAGGGCGGACAGGCTGCCGCAGATCGCCGCCAGGACGAGGCGTGCGGTGACGTAGCCGCCGGTCTTGCGCACCGCCAGCTCCCACATGAGTCCGAACACCTCCTGCTGCCGCTGCGGAACGAGCTGGGCGATCCAGCGCCGCAGCCGAGGCCCGTCGGCCGAGAAGTAGTACGTGAAGAAGGCGAAGGTCAGGGTGCTGAAGGCGGCCGCCACGACCGAGGCGACGAAGCCGAGGACGCCGCCGGCGAGGTTCTGGGCGATCGTCGTCAACGTCGAGGTGCCGACCCCGAGCCGGTCGAGCATGGTCTGGTAGTCCAGCTCGACGCCGAAACGCTCGGCGGCCCACGTCGTCAGGTCCTCGAGGAGCTGGGGCACCGACTGGGCGAAGGTGCCGATCTGGTCGGACAGCAGCCGGCCGAAGAGGAAGAGGAAGCCGGCAAAGACGATGAGGCTGCCGAACATGACGATCGCCGTCGCGAACCCGCGCTTCATCGACCGGCTGAGCTTGGCGACGGCCGGCTCCATGGCGATCGAGGCGAGGAACGCGAGGATGAGCGAGAAGATCACGCTGCCCGCGTCGGAGAGGACGAACCTGGCCAGGGCGACGAGGGCGACGACGGCGACGACCACCCACGCCGCCCGCCAGACGCTGTAGCGGTCGAGGTGGATCTGGACGTCGGTCGCGTCGTCGGGAGTGCGGGACCGACGGCTGTCCACGTCGTCCCGTTGGGGGGCGTCCCCCGTCTCCGTGGTGGCGGCGTCCCCCGTCTCGGCCGGGAGGGCGTCCGCCGGCTCCGGACCGACCTCGGCCTCCGGATCGTCGCTCATGAACGCATCCTTGCAGCGGCGGACGGCGCGCGCACCGGTGGCGCGCACCGCTCCTGCCGATTTCGTGTCCGCCCGGTCGACCGTGTAGTCTCACCGTCGCACAACAGGTCAGCCCAGCGCCTCGCGCACGGGCTGGCCGTGCCCCAATAGCTCAGTCGGCAGAGCGTTTCCATGGTAAGGAAAAGGTCTAGGGTTCGATTCCCTATTGGGGCTCTGGTCGGTCGGCATGGCCCTCTCGGGCTCCCCGGCAGCCCATGGCGGGGTAGCTCAGCTGGTTAGAGCGCACGACTCATAATCGTGAGGTCGCGGGATCGAGTCCCGCTCCCGCTACCACGGCGAGACCCGGGCGATTTCAGGAAACGTCCGGGTCTCGCGTATTCTTGGTCGTCGCGTGCGCGCTCGCGAGCGCGCGACTCCGAGGATTGCCTCCAAGACCCGATTCACCCCGAAGCCCTTCCGAGAGCAGGTTGTTGTGGCCAGCAAGAGCACAGACGTCCGTCCCAAGATCACCATGGCGTGTGCCAACTGCAAGCACCGCAACTACATCACGAAGAAGAACCGCCGCAACAACCCGGACCGGCTCTCCTTCAACAAGTTCTGCCCGAACTGCGGGCATCACACCGAGCACCGCGAGACGCGCTGACGCGTCACGGCGGTCCTTTCGCTCGACAGCTCCCTCGGCCACGTGGCCGGGGGAGCTTTTCGCTGCCGTATGCCGCTGAGCTCGCCGGGTGGGGACGTGCACCGGGCGCCGGGCGGGCTGCCGCTAGGCTGCGGGCCATGCCGGTGAACGCTGACTTCCAGGGACGCACCTACCCGCCGACGGAGCCCTACCGGGTGGGCGCCGCGAAGATCCGTGAGTTCGCCGAGGCCGTCGGGTCCGACGATCCCGTCCACACGGACGTGGCGGTCGCCCGGGCCCGCGGCTACGCGGACGTCATCGCGCCACCGACCTTCGCGGTTCTCATCGCCCAGCAGTGCGACGCGCAGCTGATCCGCGATCCGGAGGCAGGCATCGACTTCTCCCGGGTCGTCCACGGGGAGCAGAAGTTCGCCCACCACCGCCCGCTCACGGCAGGCGATGTCGTCATCGGCACGCTCCACGTCGACGCGGTCCGAGCGGCGGGCGGTCACGCGATGGTGACGACGCGCACGGAGCTCGTGACCGAGGCCGGGGAGCCCGTCTGCACGGCCACGTCGACCATCGTCATCCGAGGAGGCGAGTGATGAGCGAGCCCACCGCAGCACCGACCGTTCGTCGGGTGGCCGATGTCGCTGTCGGCGACCAGCTGCCGAGCAAGACGATCCACGTCGACCGCGCACGGCTCGTCCAGTACGCCGGGGCCTCCCTCGACCGTAACCGAATCCACTGGGACGAGCGCTTCGCCACGTCGGTCGGGCTGCCGGACGTCATCGCGCACGGCATGTTCACCATGGGTTCGGCCGTCACCGTCGTCAGCGAGTGGGCAGGCGACGCGGGCAGAGTCGTCGAGTACGGCACGCGCTTCACGAACATGGTCGTGGTGCCCTACGACGGGGGTGCCGACATCGAGGTCTCCGGTGTCGTCAAGGCGGTCGACCCCGACACGAAGCGGGTCACCGTGGAGCTGACCGCGACGGCTGCCGGCCAGAAGGCGCTCGGCCGCGCCCTGGCCGTCGTCCGGCTCGACTGACCGGTCAGGCACAGCGCGTGCGAGAGGAACACGACGTCCCCCTGTCGTCCCTGACGACGATGCGGGTCGGCGGGCCGGCGTCGCGCCTGCTCACCGTCGAGACGACGGACGAGCTCGTCGACGCGGTCCGCGAGGTCGACGACGCGGAGGAGCCGCTGCTCGTGCTCTCCGGGGGGTCCAACCTCGTCGTCGGCGACGAGGGGTTCCCCGGCACGGTGGTACGGGTCGCCACCACCGGCATCGCCCGCGAGTCCGTCGACTCCCGCGGCGGCGCACTGGTCCGCGTGGCGGCGGGAGAGGACTGGGATGGCCTGGTGGCCGGCGCCGTGGAGCAGGGCTGGGCGGGGATCGAGGCGCTGAGCGGTATCCCGGGCCTGACCGGGGCCACCCCGATCCAGAACGTCGGCGCCTACGGTCAGGAGGTCGCGCAGACCATCGCGCAGGTGCGCACGTGGGACCGTGAGGAGCAGGCGGTGAGGACGTTCTTCAACGCCGACTGCCGGTTCACCTACCGCCACTCGCGCTTCAAGGGGACCGACCGTTTCGTCGTGCTCGATGTGCTCTACCAGCTCGAGGTGGCTGACCTGAGTCGTCCCATCGCCTATTCGGCGCTCGCCGAGGGACTCGGTGTGCCGCTCGGCACCCGGGTGCCGCTCGCGGACACCCGGGCAGCGGTGCTCGAGCAGCGGCGAAGGCGCGGCATGGTGCTCGAGGCGGCCGACCACGACACGTGGTCGTGCGGCTCCTTCTTCACCAACCCGATCCTCAGCAAGGCGGAGTTCGACGAGTTCGCGGAACGGGCGGCGGAACGGCTGGGCTTCGAGGCGCCCGGACCCCCGCGCTTCCCCGAGCCGGACGGTCGGGTCAAGACGAGTGCTGCCTGGCTCATCGAGAAGGCCGGCTTCGCCAAGGGCTTCGGCCTGCCGGCACCGGCCGCCCTCTCGACCAAGCACACGCTGGCCGTGACCAACCGGGGCGGGGCCACCACTGCTGACGTCCTGGCCCTGGCCCGGCAGCTCCGCGACGGGGTGGAGGACGCGTTCGGCATCCGCCTCGTCAACGAGCCGGTTCTCGTCGGCGAGCAGCTCTGACGCCGCCGATGCCCGGCAGAGTCACCGCGGCCTCAAGGAGTGGGCGAGCCGACGGCTCTCACTTGGTCAGCGCCGCCTGGATGACAAGGGGCTTGATCGCCTTGTCCGTGGTCGAGACCTCGTAGGCCGGCCGGTGGAACATCAGGCCAAGCTCCTTGGAGCCCTTGTCGATCTTGTAGACGAGCCAGCCCCTGCGCGTCTGGCCGCGCTTGGCCGTCTCGATGGGCTTGGCGTAGGTCGGACCGAACTCGGTCGTCGGCCGGGCGTAGGAGTCACCGAACTTGAGGGTGACGTACTTCGGGGGCAGCTCTGCGGAGTAGCGGTCACCGGCCTCGAACGTGGCGTACACGCCGACGATCTCGAAGGCCTCAGCGGCGACGGGGTGGCCCTTCGGCCACGGCATGTTGCGCACCACCTGGGTCGCCGTGATGGTGTGGCCGAGTACCGGGTCCTTCAACGTCACCTTGACGGGGACCTTGGTGGGCTCTGCGACGACCGGGGTGGTCGGGGTCGCGGTCGGCTCCGTCGTCTCGGTGGCGGTGGTCGGCGGCGTCGTCTCCGTCGAGGCCGACGTCTGGCTCCGGGTCGGGTCCGCCGTCACGGGGGCTTCGCTGCTGCACGCCCCGAGCACGAGGATCGGGGCCACGATGACCGTGGCCCCGAGTCGGCAGAGGCGGTTCTTTCGGGCCATGCGAGTGCTTGCGGGGAGCTGCTTTTCTGTCGTCATATCCGGTCCAGCATGAACGGAAGACCGAAGTTCGAGCAAACCGGCACCGTACACCGGACGGACGTCATACCGGCAAAGCGGACTTCTCCGGCTCGTCGGCCAGCCATCCGTCGATGTCCCGCAGAGCCGTGGAGCGGAGCGCCTCAGGCGCCCGGCTCGCGAGAATGGAGCCGCGAGCGAGGTCGGCCAGAACCGGATCCGAGCAGCCCAGGTCGCGGGCCATCTCGTACTGGTGGGTGAGCCGGTTGCCGAAGAGGAGCGGGTCGTCGGCCCCCAGCGCCACGCGGATGCCGGCGTCGAGGATCTGGGTGAGGGGCACGTCATCGGCCTCCGCGTAGACGCCGAGGGCGATGTTGCTGCCGGGACACACCTCGAGCGCCACTCCGGCCTCGGCCACGGCGTCGAGCACCTGCGGGTCCTCCACCGAGCGCACCCCGTGTCCGATGCGATCCGGGTCCAGGTACTCCAAGGTCTCCATGACCGACTGTGCCCCCAGCAGCTCGCCACCATGCGGCACGAGGGCGAGGCCGGCTCGCCGGGCGATCGCGAAGGCGGGTGCGAAGTCGGCGACGAGGCCGCGGCGCTCGTCGTTGGACAGCCCGAAGCCCACGACCTCGCCTGCTCCGGTGCCGGCATGCCGGACAGCCAGCCGGGCCAGCGTGCGGGCCTCGAGCGGGTGCCGCATGCGACTGGCGGCCACGATGATGCTGACGCCGATCAGGCCCTCCGCCGACACCGCACGGGCCTCGTCGAGGACGATCTCGATGGCGGGGGTGATCCCGCCGACGAACGGAGCGTAGGACGTGGGGTCGATCTGGAGCTCGAGCCACCGCGACCCCTCGGCTGCATCGTCCTCGGCCGCCTCCCGGACGATCCGGCGCATGTCATCCTCCCCGCGCACGCAGGCTCGCGCCGCGTCGTACAGGCGCTGGAAGCGGAACCAGCCACGCTCGTCCGTGGCCTTGGCCAGACGCGGCGGCCAGTCGCCGAGGAGGGCGTCGGGCAACGGCAGGCCGTGCTTCGACGCGAGCTCACGCACCGTGGCGATGCGCATCGACCCGGTGAAATGCAGGTGGAGGTGCGCCTTGGGCAGCACCTCCACCGAACGGTCCCCCTGAGAGCCTCTCGTCACTCGCGGGTCGTTTCGTTGCTCGTCCCGTCGATGATGTGCACGGCAGCCTCTTCCGCGGATGCCGCGGCACCGTCGATGCCGACGTCGCGGGCCCACAGCTCCTTCTCCGTGTCCTCGTGGGTGCCCTCGTCGTCCGAGACGAGCCGGCCGGCACGCCGGTCACCCACCTCGCTGTCCCCGAGCCAGTCGTCCTCCGCATCGATCGAGTCGGGATCGTCACCGCCGACTCGATCGTCCTCGTCGAGGCCGCTCTCGTTGTGCGGCGCGCCGTAGGCGGAGTTGGGGTCGGGCTCCTCCTGAAGGATGCGCTGGTCGATCGTCTCCTCGAGGGACTGCTCGTAGGCGGTGGTGCCAAAGGCGTTGGAACCCCGTGCGGTGTCGGGCGGCGAGTAGCCGCGGTCCAGGGCATCCTCGACGCCATCACTGACCAAGGTGTCCTCCGGCTGGAGCTGGTCCTCGTCGTCGACGCTGTACGTCGTGAGGTCGTCGGAGATGTTCTCGTTCGGCTCCGTGCCGCTCATGTTGGGTTTCCTTCCTCGTTCAGCGTGTCATCACGCGTTCTGTGCCGTACCCACCTGCACGCCCCGTTCAGCGGAGACCTTCTCCGCCGCGGCCAGCGCGACGCACGTCGCGACACCGGCCATGGCGGTGCGAACCTCGTCGAGCGTGGGGAAGCTGGGGGCGAGGCGGATGTTGCGGTCGCGAGGGTCATTGCCGTGGGGGAAGGCGGCACCCGCAGGAGTGAGGGCGATGCCCGCCTCCCTCGCCAGGGAGATGACCCGTGATGCGGTGCCGTCGACGACGTCGAGGTTGACGAAGTAGCCCCCCGTCGGATGGCTCCACTCGGCGATGCCGCGGCCCGCGAGCTGTGCGCTCAGCGCTTCGTCGACCGCGGCGAACTTCGGGGCGAGGATGTCACGGTGCTTGGCCATGTGGTCCCGGACCCCCTGGGCCGAGCCGAAGAACTCGGCGTGCCGGAGCTGGTTGACCTTGTCCGGCCCGATCGAGCCCATGGACAGGTGTTTGAGGTACCAGGCGATGTTCGCCTCGCTCGCGGCGAGCACGGCGACGCCGGCGCCGGCGTAGGTGACCTTGGAGGTCGACGCGAAGACGATGGGCCGGTTCGGGTGCCCCGAGGCGGCGGCCAGCGACAGGATGTCGGCGCTCTTGGCCTCCTCCTCGGTGAGGGGGTGGAACGCGTAGGCGTTGTCCCAGAAGATGGTGAAGTCCGGCGCGGCCGTCGGCATCGCCGCCAGTCGCGCCGCGATCTCATGGGAGACGATGGCACCGGTGGGGTTCGAGTAGGTCGGGACGATCCAGATGCCCTTGACGGCTGGATCGTCCTTGACGAGCGCCTCGACGGCTGCCACGTCCGGCCCGTCCGGATGCATCTGGACGGTGACCATCTCGATGCCGAACGAGCCGACGAGCGAGAAGTGACGGTCGTAGCCGGGGACCGGGCAGATGAACTTCACTCGCTCCTCCTGTGACCAGGGGCGCGGGGACTCGACGCCTCCGTGGAGCAGGAAGTCGACGATCGTCGTGTGCATCATGCTCAGGCTCGAGTTGCCACCGACGATGACCTGCGACGGGCTCGTCCCGAGGAGCTCGGCGAAGATCTCGCGGAGCTCGCCGATCCCCTCCAGTCCGCCGTAGTTGCGCACGTCCGTGCCGGAGCGGTCCCGGGTCGAGGTCGGCAGTCGCAGCAGTGCATCAGACAGGTCGAGCTGGTCCGCCGCGGGCTTCCCGCGGGTGAGATCGAGCCGGAGGCCGGCGGCCCGCAGCTCCTCGTACGCCTTCTGCTGGTCCTGCAGGTAGCGGGCGAGCTCGTCGTCGGAGAGATCTGCCAGGGGTACGTGCGTGGTCACGAATCGATCCTCCCACCAATGGCCGCCGGGTCGCCGGTCCGGTCCGAATCCGGGTGGCGCTGCGGGTGGTGACGCCCCTGCCCGCCGGTTAGCCATGACCGTCTCCGTCCCGTATGATCGACCTTCGGACGGCGCCCAGGCCCATCGCTGACGGCTGCCGTTCCACCGGGAATCCCCCAACGAGACTCGGTGAAGGGCAATAGCTCAATTGGTAGAGCACTGGTCTCCAAAACCAGCGGTTGGGGGTTCGAGTCCCTCTTGCCCTGCGTTCCACAAGTGGTCGTCGTGCGTGGCGGCACGCGACTTATCGCCTCGCCAGCTCGAGGCGCTGTCGCGGGCCTCGACCCAAGACAGAAAGTAGGAATCGTGACGGAGACAAAGGCCAGGAGTGGGTCCGGCCGGGCCGACAAGGCTGCGGGTGGCAACCCGGTCTCGCGTTTCTTCGGCGCGATCGGCCTCTTCGTGCGGCAGATCCTCGACGAGCTCCGCAAGGTCGTTCGGCCGACCGGTCCCGAGCTGGTGCGCTACACGACGGTCGTCGTCGTCTTCGTGCTGGTCATCATGGGGATCGTGTCCGCGCTCGACTTCGGATGGAGCAAGCTCGTGTCGTGGGCCTTCGTGGGCGGGTAGCTCGCGCCGCCGGAGCCGACAGCGAACCAAGAGCAAGGAAGTAGGTCAGCACGTGTCCGACCAGTTCGCCCAGCAGGGCGTTGACACCGAGTACGCCGAGCGCGACGTCCCGGCCACTGAGGCCGACTCCGTCGACCGCGGGCTCGGCGCTGTCGTGGACGCCCAGGCCGACGACGCCGTGACTGACGAGGCGGTCGAGGCCGACGAGGTTGCCGAGGTCGACGAGGTTGCCGACGAGTCCAACGACGTGACCGACGAGATCGAGGTGGCCCAGGTCGCCGAGCCGTCCGACGAGGACCCGATCGCGGCGTTCAAGGCCGACCTGCGCTCGCGCGTCGGCGACTGGTTCGTCGTGCACTCCTACGCCGGCTACGAGAACCGGGTCAAGGCCAATCTGGAGACCCGGATCCAGACCCTCAACATGGAGGACTACATCTTCGAGATCGAGGTCCCCATGGAAGAGGTGACCGAGATCAAGAACGGCCAGAAGAAGCTCGTCCGCCGGGTCCGGATGCCCGGGTACGTCCTCGTCCGGATGGATCTCACCGACGAGAGCTGGGGTGCCGTGCGCCACACGCCCGGCGTGACCGGCTTCGTCGGCAACGCCCACCAGCCCGTGCCGCTGTCGGTCGACGAGGTCTTCACCATGCTGGCCCCGAACCTCGAGGTCCCGTCCGAGACCGCCGGCGCTGCCGCCGCCCAGGCCGCGGCTCCGAAGCCGGTCGCCGTCGTCGACTTCGAGGTCGGCGAGTCGGTCACCGTCATGGAGGGGCCCTTCGAGACCCTGCCCGCCACGATCTCCGAGATCAACCCGGACACGCAGAAGCTCAAGGTGCTCGTCTCGATCTTCGGGCGCGAGACACC
>NZ_JBEDUL010000043.1:0-3962 GCF_040414665.1 Intrasporangium sp. | reverse complement strand
CGGCGGCTCGGTGTCGTCAGAGGTCGAGGGAGACCTTCGCCGTGTGGAACGCCTCGGCGTAGCGGGACTTGCACTCCACCCCGCGCAGCCGCATGAGGCCGAGGAACAGCTCGTCATCCCACCAGTCCCGGTTCACCTGCGAGGTGTAGTGCGTGTTGAGCAGGTCGACCTTGCGCCTTGCCTGCTCCTCGGAGAGGGCGACATAGTGCGTGGGGGGTCGCAGGTCCGCGTCCCACTTCGGGATCTCGTACTGCAGGATCAGCACGTCGCGCCACACCGTGCTTGCGAGCCGCCCCACGAGCCGATGGTCCTGGTGCGCGTCGTCCACTCTGGGACAGAGCACGAGATCCGGCTCGAAGCGACCTGCGAGGTCGTGGAGGAACTCCTTGACCTCCGACCAGTGTCCCGGCAGGCGACCGTCCGGAAGTGTGCCCGACTCGAGTACTGCGCCCGGACAGAACGCGGGCAGGGCAGCAGCGGCCTCAGCCGCCCGCTCAGGTGAGCCTGTGAGGATCGCCCCTCGCAGGGTGGTGCCCGGCCGGTCAGCGATCTTGAGCAGCATTCCGCCGCAGCCGATCTCGATATCATCCGGGTGGGCGCCCAGAGCAAGGACGCGCAGCGGTCCCGGCGGGGGCGTCAGGCCGAGCATCAGCGGCTCGTGGGGCGCTCGAGGTGGTGCTCACGGGGGCGCGAGGGCATCGTGGTCGGGTCTGGCTGCAAGGAGACACCCCCAAGGTTCGTGGCGAACGGGACCCATGGTGGCACAGCGTGGTGTTACATGGCTTCGAACGGCAGAAGCCAGGGGAGGGTCGAGGCGGTGGACTTCAGGAAGACATCGATTCCCGGTGTGGTGGTCTTTGCGCCCTCTCCTCACCGCGACGAGCGAGGGTTCTTCTCACGGACTTTCGACGCTGCCGTGGCCCGGCAGGCTGGCGTTGACCCAGGGTCCTTCGTCCAGGACAGCATCTCCAGAACCCGGGTCGGCGTCATCCGTGGCCTGCACACGCGGATCGGGCGTGGTGAGGGCAAGCTCGTCCGCTGCTCCGCGGGGGCCGTGTTCGACGTCGTGGTGGACCTGCGGCCGGGGTCGCCGGCCTTCGGCCAATGGCTCTCCTTCGACCTGGATGGGGACAGCCAGGAGTCCGTGTACATCCCGGCCGGCTGTGCCCACGGGTTCCAGGCGCTCACCGACCCGGCTGACGTCTCCTACCGGATCGATCGGGACCATGACCCGTCGGAGAACCTGACCATCGCCCATGATGACCCCGACCTGGGGATCCCGTGGCCGATGGCGGCGAGCGTTCTCTCTGAGGGGGATCGGGCGGCCCAGCCGATGGCGGCGCTCGGTGACCAGTTGCGCCGCATCGCGCCCACGACGCACTGACGCCCGCCGCCTGTGGCGCTCCGTCACCGTGGGCACGACAGGTGATGCCCGTCGGCGATTCGGACTTTTCGGTATCAAATGGACTACTTCTCGGGTTTGGCCGAATCTCGCCAATGTCGGGGGTCACACTTCTGACGTAGCACCGGGGGCGTCGGCGTCGAGGGGTGGGGAACTGCCGTGAAGGTGACCATTTTCGGACTGGGCTATGTCGGCACGATCACCGCTGCCGGCCTGGCGTCCCAGGGCCACGAGGTCGTCGGTGTCGACGTCGATGCCTCGAAAGTAGAGCTCGTCAGTCGGGGCATCAGTCCCGTCGTCGAGCCGGGGATCGACGAGCTGGTGGCAGAGACCGTTGCAGCCGGTTCACTCCGTGCGACTAGTGACGTAGCGGACGCGTTGGACCGTGCGGAGGTCTCGCTGATCTGCGTGGGCACGCCGTCGCTGATGCGGGGGGAGACCGACCTGTCCTACGTGACGCGGGTCCTCGACGCGATGCGCGAGGCCATGGGACGGGTCCGCGCTCCGAAATCCGGCGTGCACTCCGTGGTCATCCGGTCGACGGTTCCGCCGGGAACTGGGGCGTCCGTCGTTGCGCCAGCCTTTGCGCCGGAACGGCTCCCTCCGGGATGGTCCGTGGAGACAGCCATGTGCCCGGAGTTCCTCCGTGAGGGCTGTGGCGTCGAGGACTTCTTCAACCCGCCCTTCGTCGTGGTCGGGTCCGAGCAGCCACACACCAGAGAGCTGCTCGCAGAGCTGTTCGGCTTCCTCGACTGCGGGGTGCACCACGTCGACGTGCCGACGGCCGAGGCGCTCAAGTACGCGTGCAACGCCTTCCATGCCGTGAAGATCACCTTCGCCAATGAGATGGGACGCGTGTTCTCCCAGTGCGCGGTGGACTCCCGAAGGGTCATGGAGATCCTCTGCGAGGACCGCAAGCTCAACATCGCACCGGCCTACCTGCGCCCAGGGTTCGCCTTCGGAGGCTCGTGCCTCCCGAAAGACCTGCGGGCGCTGCAGCACCTGGCCCGGCACCTGGCCGTCGACCTCCCGCTCATCAGCGCCACGACGATGAGCAACGAGCTCGTCGTCCGCAACGTCGTCGACCGGGTTCTCGCGACCGAACACCGACATGTGTGCCTGCTCGGTCTCAGCTTCAAGATGAACACCGACGACCTGCGTGAGAGTCCCAGTCTCGAGCTCGCCGAGCGACTCGTCGGCAAGGGCCTCGAGGTCCGTATCTACGACCCGATCGTCAGGCCGGACCGCCTCGTGGGCGGGAACCTGCGCCATCTGCAGAGCAAGCTGGCCCACGTCAACCGGCTGCTGGCTGACAGCCCGGAGGAGGCGCTCGAAGGGGCCGAGGTCGTCATCGTCGCGTCCTCCCACCCGGCGGTGCTCGGTGCGCTGGCGCGGTCGAACGCACAAGTCGTGCTCGACACCAATGGTCGCCTGGGCGACCTCGTCGAGCACCTCCCGGGCTACGAGGGGGTCAGTTGGTGAGCAGGATTCGCCCCATGCGCACCCGTCCGCGCGTCCTGATCATCGTCCAGAACCTGCCAGTGCCGTTTGACCGGAGGGTCTGGCTGGAGTGCCAGACGCTGACCGGTGCCGGCTACGACGTCACCGTGATCTGCCCCGCAGGGGAGGGGACCTGGGAGGAGCGGGTCGTCGACGGAGTGCGTATCGTCCCTTACCGGGCCTACGCACCAGGAGGATCCGCGGTCGGCTTCGCGCTCGAGTACGCGTACTCGTTCCTGGCAACGGCGCGTATTGCGCTCAGAGAGAGACGGGTAGGAGCCTTCGACGTCGTCCAGGCATGCAACCCACCAGACATCTTCTGGCCGCTGGCGCGGTGGCTGCGTCGTCGTGATGGCTCGCGGTTCGTCTTCGACCACCATGACCTGTGCCCGGAGCTCTACATGTCGCGGTTCACGGAGGGGCCTCGGGTGCTGCACCGTGCGTTGCTCCGGCTCGAGCGCGAGACGTTCCGCGCAGCGGACCGCGTGGCTTCCACCAATGAGTCGTATGCCGCTGTCGCGACCGGCCGTGGGGGTGTCCCGGCAGGGTCCGTCACCGTCGTCCGCACCGGGCCCGACCCGGACCGGCTCCGGCGTCGGGAGGCGGTGCCGGAGCTGCGGCGTGGCCGAGAGCACCTCGTCGCCTACCTCGGTGTGATGGGCCCGCAGGACGGTGTCGACATCGCCCTCCGTGCGGCTGACCTCATCGTCAACTCGATGGGCCGCCGCGACATCTCGTTCACCCTCATGGGCGCCGGCGACTCTCACGCCGACCTGGTGGCGGAGCGAAACCGCTTGGGACTGCAGGACTTCGTCGAGATGCCCGGGCGCGTGCCGGACGAGACCGTGGCTGAGGTCCTGTCGACAGCGGACATCGGGTTGTCCCCTGATCCGCTCAACCCGCTCAACGACGTCTCGACGATGAACAAGACGATGGAGTACATGTCCTTCGGCCTGCCGGTCGTGGCCTTCGATCTCACCGAGACGCGAGTCTCGGCTCAGGACGCCGCCCGCTATGTCCAGCCGAACGACGTCGCCGCCTACGCGCGAGCCGTTGTCGA
>NZ_JBEDUL010000042.1:0-13449 GCF_040414665.1 Intrasporangium sp. | reverse complement strand
GAGAGGATCGGCTGGTTGCGGTCGAAGGGATAGGGCGGGTAGAGCAGGTTGATCTGCTTCTCCGAGGTGCGACCGCCCCGCGAGAGCCGGGCTCGGGTGAGCTCGTCGTCGTAGTCGGCGCGCAAGTCCCAGGCCATGGCCTTGAGCCAGGCGAGGGAGTCGACCGGCGTCCACGGCTCGACGCGGTAGCCCGGAACGCTCCAGTCGAGCACCTGGTACTCGAGGGCCAGCTCGGCCGGCGACTCGGCCTGCTTGATGTAGGCGTTGACGCCGTCGGCATAGGCCTGCAGGTACTGACGGGTCTCGGGGGCGAGCGTCGGCAGCTCCTGCTCGGCGATGCGGCGCCAGCCCATCGTCCGGATGACCCGGTCGGTGTCGACGCCGGCCTCCCCGACGAGCTCCGACAGCCGGCCCGCCGTGATGTGCCGGCGCAGGTCCATCTCGAAGAACCGGTCCTGGGCGCTGACGTAGCCCTGCGCACGGAACAGGTCCGTCGCCGTGTCGGCGTAGATCGTGGGGACGCCTCGAGCGTCCCGGCTGACGTTGACCTGCCCAGACAGGCCCTCGACCTCCAGCTTGCCGGACACCTCCGGGAAGGATCGCCTGACGGTGGAGACCGCAAGAATCGCCATCGCCACGAAGGCGATGACGATGAGGACGGCGACCGACAGGGCGATACGACGAGCGAGGTGGGCGCGGGGCACGGCATGAGCCTAGGCCACGTGTCCGTGGTGTGCGGGAGGCGCGGTTCGAGGCGTGGGAACGCTGGCGAGCTCAGCGGCATACGGATGGTTTGATGGGGTCCACCGCCAGCCGAGGAGCCAGCCGTGACCGCGCTCGCGTCCGTCACGTCGTCGGGAATGACTCTCGACGACCTCACACGCGTGCTGCTCATCGGCTCGATCGTCCTGCTCGTGGCGGTCGCCGCGGTGCGGCTCTCGGTGGCTTCCGGGATGCCGTCGCTGCTCATCTACCTCGGCATCGGCCTCGTGCTCGGCAACGCGGGCGTCGGCATCCAGTTCTCCGACGCGTCGACCACACGGGTGCTCGGTTATGCCGCGCTCGTGCTCATCCTCGCCGAGGGCGGCCTCTCGACGAAGTGGAGCAACATCCGCGGATCCGTCGCCCCGGCCGCGGTCCTCGCCACCGTCGGGGTCGTTGTCTCCGTCGTCGTCGTCGGTGTCGCCGCCCATGCCATCCTCGGCCTCCCCTGGGAGATCTCGCTCCTGCTCGGCGCGATCCTCGCCTCGACCGACGCGGCCGCCGTCTTCGCCGTCCTGCGCAACGTCCCGATCCCGCGTCGGTTGAGCGGCATGCTCGAGGCGGAGGCCGGCTTCAACGACGCCCCCGTCGTCCTCCTCGTCGTCGCGCTCGCCGCCCAGAGCATGCCGGGAGCCACGGAGGAGCCGTGGTGGGAGCTGCTCATCATCGTCCTGCTCGAGCTCGCGGGCGGAGCCGCGGTCGGTATCGCGATCGGCTATGTCGGAGGGCTGGCGCTGCGGCGAGTGGCGGGCGGCTCGTCCGCCCTGTTCTCCATCGGCGTCCTCGCGCTCACCGTCCTCGCCTATGCCGTGGGCGCCCTCGCCCATGTCTCGGGCTTCCTGGCGACCTATCTCGCGGCACTGGTCCTCGGCAACATGAGCCTGCCCAACCGGACGTCGGTCCAGAGCTTCGCGACCGCGATGGGGTGGATCGCCCAGATCGGGCTGTTCGTCCTCCTCGGCCTGCTCGCCGACCCGTTGCGGCTGGACGAGCAGCTGCGCAACGCCCTTGTCATCGGGCTCGTCCTGCTCCTGCTCGCGCGGCCGTTGTCGGTCCTGGCATCGACCGTCTGGTTCCGCATGCCGTGGCAGGACATGGCGTTCCTGTCATGGGCCGGGCTCCGGGGCGCCGTCCCGGTCGTGCTCGCCACCGTGCCCCTCGTCGCGGGAACCCCCAACACGAGCTGGATCTTCGACCTCGTCTTCGTCCTCGTGGTCGTCTTCACCATCCTCCAGGCCCCTCCCCTGCCGTGGGTGGCCCGACACCTCGGCCTGACCGAGCAGATCCACTCGGTGGACGTCGGCCTCGAGAGCACGCCGCTCGTGGAGATCGCGGCGGACGTCATCACCGTCACGGTCGGCGAGGAGTCCCGGCTCCATGGCGTTGCCATCTTCGAGCTGCGTCTCCCGAGGCGTGCGATGGTGACCCTCATCGTGCGGGACGGGGAGACGTTCGTGCCGGAGCAGCACACGACCATCAGGCACGGCGACCGGCTGCTGATCGTGACCACCTCAGGCTCACACAGAGCGACGGAGCAGCGGATACTCGCCCTGAGCCAGCACGGCCGGTTGGCCGGCTGGCCGTCGGCCGGACTCGAGCGCGCCCGTAGAATTGGGCGACAGACCCCCCGCAAGACCTGAGGTAACCAGTGCCCACGTACTCCTACGCCTGCACCCAGTGCGGCCACGCGTTCGACATCCGCCAGTCCTTCACCGACGACCCGCTGACGGACTGCCCCGAGTGCGCCGACGGCGCGGGCCGGCTGCGCAAGGTCATCCACCCGGTCGGGATCGCGTTCAAGGGCTCCGGCTTCTACAAGACCGACTCCCGAGCGAGCGGTGGCACCAAGGGCTCGGGCGGCAAGGAGTCGGGTGCGGGGAGCGGCTCCGGTGAGGCGGCGGCTTCCACGTCGTCCGAGTCGGCTGGGTCGTCCGGATCGTCCGAGTCATCTGGTGGATCCGGGTCGTCGTCATCGGGTCCGTCCACGGGGGCGTCCGGGTCTGGCGGTTCCTCGAGTGGGTCGGGCTCGGGCAGCACGGCCGCTGCGTCCTGATCCGATTGTGGGCGGCTGAGTCGTCCACATCCCCGTCGGCTCGTTCAGCCCTGTCCCCATGCGCCGTCCTGAGACCCGACGGCGTTGGGTTGCGGTTCTAGGCTGCCGACATGACCTCACTCAGCACCATTCTCACGCCGCCCGACGTCACCGCTGAGATCGGAGTCATCGGGGGCTCCGGGCTCTACGACTTCCTCGAGGACTACGAGACCGTTGAGGTCGTCACGCCGTTCGGCGAGCCGAGCGACCCCCTCGTCATCGGTGAGGTCGACGGGCGCCCGGTGGCGTTTCTCGCCCGCCATGGCAAGAGCCATCGCTTCGCTCCGCACCGGATCAACTACCGCGCCAACCTCTGGGCCCTGCGAGCGGTCGGCGTCCGCCAGGTTCTCTCGCCGTGTGCGGTCGGCTCGCTCAGACCGGAGCGCGGTCCGGGCACCATCGTCGTCCCTGACCAGGTCGTCGACCGGACGTGGGGCCGTCAGCACACGTTCTACGAGGCCGAGGGACCGATCGTGCACGTCGGCTTCGCCGAGCCGTACTGCCCCAACGGACGCCAGGTCGCGGTCGACGCCGCACGGGTGTCAGCGCTCGAGGTCGTGGCCGACGGGACGCTCGTCGTCATCAACGGCCCCCGGTTCTCCTCTCGGGCGGAGTCGCTCATGCACCAGCAGCTCGGCTGGGACGTCGTCGGCATGACGACGATGCCGGAGGCCGCACTCGCACGTGAGCTCGCGCTCTGCTTCACGACGATCGCCATGGTGACCGACCTCGACGCCGGGGTCGAGGGTGGTGAGGCGGTGACCCACGAGGAGGTCATGCGGGTGTTCGCGCAGAACGTCGAGAGCCTCAAGGGCGTCCTCCGGGACGCCATCGGCCAGCTGCCCGCCCATGAGGACGATGCGGCGGCCACGTGTGCCTGCCGGCGCAGCCTTGACGGCATCGAGCTGCCGTTCGACCTGCCCTGATGAGCCGGGCTCCGAGCCCCGGTCACCCATCTCTGGGGTCGACCGGAGAGTCGTCGCACCGTTTCTCCCGGAGGCGGCGCGCTCGGCCGGGTTCTCGGCTGCAGCGGTCGCGCCGCGCCCGGGCCCGTCGATGGGTCACCGCCGTGCTTGCGGGGCTTGCCGTGGTCCTCGCCTTGGGCGCCCTGCGACCCGCCGGAACGGCAGGAGCCGGCATGGCGACTGTGGTCGCTGCCCGGCTGATCCCGTCCGGGGCGCTCATCGGGCCCGGCGACGTGCGGGTCGAGGCGCGCCCTGCCGAGCACCGCCCCGAGTCCGCGACCGGTGACGTCGCGGCCGTCGTGGGCCGACGGGCCGGCGGGCCGATCGAGGCCAGGAGCGCAGTCACGACCCAGCGGCTTGCCGGGGCCGGCCTGCTGGCGGGTCGGTCGGATGGCCGCGTGGCCATGACGGTGCCGGTCCTGGGGGTCGCGCTCACCGGGGTCCAGCAGGGCAGCAGTGTGGACGTCTACGCCACGGGGACCGGCCAGCAGGTCGTGACTGATGCGCAGGTCCTGGCCGTGCTCGGTGGCACCAGCGACAACACGACCTCTGGATCTGCGGGAGGTGGCGACGGAGAGGCGTCCGGCGGTGCCCTCGGGGCGACCGTCTCCTGGGAGGACGAGCCGGATCCGGCCCTCACCGTGGCGGTTTCACCGAGTGAGGCGCGACAGCTCGCCCTGCACCTCAGCGCCCTCAGCGCCGGGGAGAGCTTCGTGCTCGCGGTCCGCCCCTCCCCCTGAGCCCAGCCCCTCCCCCTGAGCCCGGCCCCTCCCCCTTGCCCCGCAACACGCCCGGCGCCTCGAAACTCACCAGTGCTGCCACAGGGTGAGTTTCGAGGCGCCGGGCGTGTTGCTGCGTAGGCGGTCCTTGGATGGCTAAGTTGAAATGCGACACGGACAGGCCTCCCCCTTGCAGGAGGTCCAGACCAACGAAGGGAACGTCCATGCTCAAGGGCTTCAAGGACTTTCTGATGCGGGGCAACGTCGTCGACCTCGCGGTCGCCGTCGTCATCGGCACGGCTTTCGCGAAGGTGGTCGAGGCCTTCGTCACCATCATCATGGACCTCATCGGCAAGCTCGGCGGCACCCCGGACTTCTCGGCGTGGAACCCGGGCGGCGTGTCGGTGGGCGCTTTCCTCACCCAGCTGTTCACGTTCCTGATCGTGGCCTTGGCCGTGTACTTCATGGTCGTCGTGCCGATGAACCGGCTGGCCGAGCGCCGCAAGCGCGGTGAGGAGCCCGAGCCGGAGGCGCCCTCGGAGGAGGTCGTCCTGCTCACCGAGATCCGCGACGCGCTCCGCGTGCGCTGACCCGCACCATGATTGAGTGACCAGCTTCTATGGCGTTGCCGAGAAGCTGGTCACTCGAATGGGTTTGTCAGTCCGGGGCGCCGTAAGCCTTCGGGCGCTCGTAGTCGCCGAGGATCTCGGCCAGCGCCAGCGGCCGAGCCGCCTCGGCGTGCCGTCCGGCGCGCTGGAGCGTGCGCCCGAGAAGCAGGTGGGCGTAGCCGTCGGTCGGGTGCTCCTCGATGAGCACGCGGAGCACCTTCTCCGCCTTGCCGAACTGGGCGGAATGGAAGTAGGCGCGTGCGAGGAACATCCGCAGGTCGGTGGTGGAATGCAGCAGCGGCTGGGCCTCGTCGGCGCCAGTCGCCTCGGCCTCGGCGAGGAGCTCGGCAAGTGCCGAGGCCGCTGCGAAGTGGTCACCGTTCTCGAAGAGGCCTAGGGCCCAGGTGTAGCGCAGGCTGAAGGGCGTCGAGATGGCGTTCATGCGGACGAGAACGCAGCACCCGTCCCCCGCATTCCACCCACGCCGCATCCGCGGCCGCCTGCTTGGCCCCGCCGGACTGGCCGGACTACTCGTAGTGCGGCGGCCGCTGCTCCTCGAGCCACCGGTCGCGCGACGGCGCCTCGGCGGGCTCACCCCAGCCGGCGTCGGTGTCATCGCTGCTCGATCCAAAATTGTCGTCGGTGGCCGACTCCGCCGTGCCCTTGCGGAAGACCCGGCGCCGGCGGCGGCTCCGCGCCGGCTCGGCCACATCACGCACCTCCGACTCGTCCGACTCCGCCGGCTGGGCTGGCTGGGCCGTCTCGTCTGATACCCCCGGCACGCTGCCGTTGAGCATGCTGCGGCCGACCGGTCGCGACGCGGCCTCGGCCTCCGTCGGGCGAATCTCCCGAGCCACCCGGACGATGCGGGAGATCTCGCGCGCCGGGTCGCGGAACAGATCGGTGCTCCAGACCCGCAGGTGCACCCACCCCAGGCGGCCGAGCTGCTCCGGCCGCAGCCGGTCACGATCGCGGGTGCTGCGCATCGCGGCGTAACGCGACCCGTCCGTCTCCACGGCCACGAGGACTCGACCCCGGTGGTAGGGGTCCTCGATCGCGACGTCGACACGTTGCGCGGCCGTGCCGTACTCCTCGTGGACGACCAGCCCTTCGAGGCGAAGCCGCCGGGCGAGGTCGGCGCGGAGCGGACTCCGGCTCGGTTCGGGAGCGGCAACCGCGGCGCTCGGGACCGAAGCCCCTCGCGCCTCGGCATAGGCCAGGAAGTCTCGCAGCATGATCGCACCGCTCGCCTTGAGCCGCGACGGGTCCAGGTCCGAGGCCAGCAGGGACGAGACCACCGTCATCCGGTTCCGGGCCCGCGTGATGGCGACGTTGAGCCGCCGCTCGCCGCCCTCGTTGTTCAGCGGTCCAAAGCGGTGCAGGACCCGACCGTGCGGCGTCTTGCCGTAGCCGATCGACAGGACGATGGCGTCGCGCTCATCGCCCTGCACCCGCTCGAGGTTCTTGACGAAGAACCGCTCGTCGCGATCCGGGTCGAAGAAGTCGGCCACGTCGGGCGCGCCTCGCAGAGCGGCCGTGACGGCATCATCGATGAGGTTCGCGTGCTTGATGCCCAGGGCGATGACGCCGAGCGACTCGTGCGGACGCCTGCGCGCATGGTCGAGCACCAGGCTGACGACGCGGTCGACCTCGGCACTGGTCGACTCAATCGTCTGCTCTCCCGGCTGGACCACCGCGTGGCCCTCGACCGGCTCGAAGGTCACCGCCGACTCGACGGCCGTGCCGGGAAACGTCGTCAGACCACCGTCGTACATCGTCACGTTGGCGAACGCGATGAGGCGTTCGTCGCGGCTGCGATAGTGCCACGTCAGTCGCCGGGTCGGCAGGGCCGCGGCCAGCACGTCGAGCACCGACTCGAAGCCCTCGGTGAGCACGTCCTCCGCTTCGGTCGTGAACTCGTCGTCGGACACGACCGTGAAGAAGTTCGTCGGGGGCAGCTGGCGCTCGTCCCCGGCCACGACGACCTGGCGCCCCCTCGAGATCGCCGAGATGGCCTGAGCCGGCTGCACCTGCGAGGCCTCGTCGAAGATGACCACGTCGAACCACCGCCCCGGCGGCAGGGTGGACGCGACGACGAGGGGGCTCATCGCCCAGCACGGCTTGATCGCGGTGAGCGCGGCCGAGGCCTGTGGCATCAGGTCTCGCAAGGACTTGTGGCGTCGTGCCCTGCCCGCCTCGGCCCGGACGAGTGCCTCCTGCGCGGGGTTGTCCCCGAGCACCTCGCGGACGTTGCGGGCGACCGCCTCCCGGACTCGGTCCACCGTGGCGTCCAGGTGGGCGTGGTCGGCGGCGACGAACTCGTCGACGGCGTGACACAGCCCCTCGCCGTCGTGGGCGCCGTACGCCGGGTCACGGAGGCTGATCTCCTGCGCGAGCGAGGCCCACCACGCGAGATCCACCTCGGCGGGCACCTGCGCCGTGGGGACTCGACGGGCGGCCAGGTCGTCGACGACGGCACCCAGCCCGGCGCCCCGCAGGTCGTCGAGGGCCCGGGTGACGTGGGGCAGGACGGCGAGGCGGTCGGGTCGTGAGGCGAGGGCAGCCAACCGGCCATGCAGGTCGACGAGGGACAGCTCCGTCAGCCCGGGCCCATCGCCCGGTAACCGCTCCTCGAGCCAGCACAGGTCGTCACGGAGCCGGTCGAGCGCATGGAGTCCCTCGTCGAGACGCGGCGAGATCTCCGGGCGGCCGCCACCACCGACCAGCGCGTACCACTGGGTCCGCTGCTCGCTCGCGAGCCGCAGGCTGTCGTGGAGGTCCTGCGGGGGCCGCCCGGGCCGCAGCAGGCGCTTGGCCTGGTGCCGCACCTTCCAGCGGGTGAGCCAGCCCAGGTCGACCCCGTGCTGGGCGCGCCACTCCCGGGTGGCCGTGGCGGCGATGTGCTCGTCCAGCGGAAGGTCGAAGACCTCGGGGCGGAACACCTCGAGCGTGTGACGCACCGCCCCCATCGTGTCCAGAGCCGACTGCCAGTCCGCGAGCGAGGTCGCCGGCGGCACGTGCGACTCGGCGAGCAGGGCGTTCAGCTCGGCCCCGGCCTCGTCCAGGCCCCCGCTGCTGAGCCGGGTCGTGATGTCGAGCGCCTTGGCTGCCTCGTCCGACGTCAGGATCCGGGCCCCGAACCACGGGTCCGCACCGTCCTGCGCCCAGGCCCCGAGGCCCGACGCGTCGCGGAGCCGCCCGGCCAGCTCCCGGATGCGCTCACGGCTCAGACCCGCGAGGGCTGCGCCGTTGAGGCGGACCCGGGACGTCGGCGACGGGCTCCTCGTCGCCAGCTCCGTCAGCGCCTCCTGCACCTCGTGGAGCGACACGCCCCACGGCTCCCGCACCGAGTGCATGGCCTGCACATGGGCGACCAACCGGCCCCGCCGTTCCTTGAGGACCGTGCTGGGTGACCCAAAAGCTGTTCTTTCGATCGAGGATGACGACCCGAGTCCTGTTCTTTCGATCGAGGTGGGCGAACCGACGGCCGAGTCGAGCGCTCGCCCGAACTGCCGGGCGGTGGCGCGCCGGTTCGTCGTGCCGTCGTAGGCGTCGAGCACGAGGTCACCGAGGCCAAGCCGGTCCAGCCGCCCCAGGACGGCGTCGATGGCCGCCCGCTTCTCGGCGACGAAGAGCGCCGACTTCCCCTCGGCCGCCAGGGAGGCGATGAGGTTGGCGATGGTCTGGCTCTTGCCGGTGCCCGGCGGTCCCTTGATGACCAGGTGCGCGCCGGCCCGGACGGCGTCGATCGCCGCGTGCTGGGAAGAGTCGGCGTCGAGGACGAGGTGCTCGTGCTCCGGATCCGGCTCCGGATCGCTCTCCGGCACCCGCAGCCGAACCGCAGCCAGGGCCGACTCGTCACCAGCGAGCGCGGCGACGACGTCGTGGTCGGCGAGCGAGGACCCTTGCAGCGCAAGGTCGGCCACCATGGGCAGCTTGGCGTAGGAGAAGGTGCCGACGAGCAGGCGCGGCGCGATCACGAAGTCCGGCACCCGCTCGCACACCGACTCCAGGGCCGCATAGACCGGATACGGGTCGAACGCATCCCCCTTCGTCGCGAGGTCGGCGAGGGACTCCCCGTCGACCTCGAGCCCCTGCTCGGAGCGCAGGTACTCGATGAGGACGGGGTTGAACTCGACCTCCGAGCCGAGGTCCAGGTCGAAGTCCTCCTGACCCGGACCGGTGGGCCGCAGCACGAGCGGCCAGAGGAGGACGGGTGCGGCCGGCGCTCGTGACGCCCGCGGCACCGACCACGTCGCCATGCCGATGGCCAGGAAGCCGGCAGCGATGCCGCGCTCCTCCCTCAGCTCCTGGGCCTTGGCCCGGATCGCACGTGCGCGACGCCTCGCCTCCGCGAGCGCACCGGGTTCGCGCATGAGGTCCGACAGGCGCGTCTTCCGCCCGGCAAGGAGCATCGAGACGCCCCCGGGGTGGGCGGTCGTCAGGTCGAGCGTGCCGGACGGGAGGTCGCGGTACCACAGGAGCGTGTTCCGCCCGCCCAGATCGACCAGGGCGCGCTGCCACGTCTTGACCGCCGCGGCGACACGATCGGCCCGCGGGTCACCCGAGGTCGAGCCAGCCCGGAGGGCTGAGTCGGTCCGGGAGACGTCGGTCATTCCTGCAGGCTAGCCAAAGATGACGGGCAAACACGTGAGCGCTGCCGCCACGGGAAAGGAATGCTGCCGTATGCCGCCGAGCCGGCCCCGCGCCCACGGTGACCGTGGGCGGGGGGCGAGCTCAGCGGCATACGGCCTCTGCTTGTGTTTGGTTCAGTTGAGGAGGTGGCCGAGGACGCGCTCCATGACGTCGGCGCGGCCCTGGCGGCTGGTCACGCCCTCGAGGCCGAAGCCCATGAGGAGCGTCGACGGGGTCGCCACCGAGCTGCCGACCGGGAAGCCCGACGCGTCGGTGCGCACCCACGTGTTGGCGTTCGTGGCGCTACCTGAGGGTGCTGCCGGCATGCTCCAGCCGTCGAGGCCGCCCTCGAACGAGGTGCTGCCCTCGCCCGTGGACACCGTGATGTCGTCGACGAACGCACCGAGTCCCTGGGTGGCCCAGTCACTCACGTAGGCGATCGCCACCTCCACCTGACGGCCCTGCCAGGCAGAGAGGTCGACGGACCACTGCTGCCAGCCGCCGGAGTTGCCACTGGCGGCGTTCCATGAGCCGGTCGAGCCCGTCGCGGTGCAGGATCCGACGCCGTCCCACGTCTGGTAGTGAGCCAGCTGCGGGTGCAGGTCGACCCAGCCGGAGTCACAGCTGTCACCGGGCGCGGTCGTCGTGTGGCCGTTGCTGTCGGGCAGCGTCGTCCAGTCCTCCTGACCCGGGGTGTGGGCCTCGACGAAGAAGTGGTCCCAGTTGGCCTCGGTGTCGTAGGAGGTCCAGAACGACAGCGTTGCGCCTCCCTGCGGGACGGTGATGGTCCGTGCGAGACGCTTGTAGGACACGTCGGAGATCTGCGAGTAGACGTACTCCGTGCCCGTCCGCGGTGCGAACGGTCCGCCTGGCTTGTCCCACGCCGACGCGGGCCAGCTGTCGAACTGCTTGAACTGGTCGACCGGCAGGATGCCGCTCGTGGCGACGTACGACATGGTGTCGCCCTGGTTGTCGGCGCTGTCCGCGCCGCCCAACCCCCAGGTCAGCCCGTCGAACGGGGTGTCGGTGCCGACGAGGCCGAAGGCATTGCCGTCCTCGTCGAGCCCGTCACCCTGGATTCCCACGAAGCCGCCGAACCAGTACTGGAGGACGTCGTTCGTGCCGTCGCCCGAGCCGGCGAGCCGGAGGCAGCGGCGCGGGTCAACGCCCGTCGGCCTTGGGTTGCAGGCGATCTCGCCCTTCGGGTCGTAGAGCTGGGTGCCGACGTTGCCGGTGTACTGGTTGCCGGCGAGGTCGCTCGTGTAGGCCACGGCGCCACCCTCGTTGAGGTACGCGCGGAACTCGAGCAGCTCGTCGAGGGCGAGCCGGTCGGCGTTGCCGGCGCCCTGGCCGGCGGGGCGCGTGACGATGTCGTCGCCGGAGTACCAGATGGCTGCGTCGTAGTGGCTGAGAACGCCGAGGGCGTCGGGTGCGACGCGCCCGCGGGCGTCGACGTTGTACACATCCGCCTCGATCCCGTTGTCCGCCAAGGCGTTGAGGTAGTAGTCGAGGTAGTGCGGACCGGGCGTCTGAACCGGCGAGTTGCCGGTGTAGTCCTCGGCCGCGACGACGACGACGCGGTTGCGGGTCTCGGAGACGGCCTCGTAGGTGAACGAGTCGCTCTTCTCGCCGCCACCCTCGAACCAGACCTCGACGGAGTCGCCCGGGTCGGTGCCCGTGACGATTCCCCGCATCTGGTGGTAGTAGACGCTCGCGGGCGAGTAACGCTCCCCGCCAGCCCACTCGGACGTCGGCGCGGACTGCACCGCACCACCGTTCACGCGCCACTTCACCGTGACCGGGCCGAGGCTCCGCTTGGCGTTGACGGCCACGGGCTGCGGGTCGCCGTAGGAGTACTGGAAGGTCAGCTCGGTGTGCGGGTTGCCGCGCTTGTAGGGGTCGTCGCTGTCCAGGTAGAACGGCTTGGTCTTGAGGCCGAGCGACGAGACGGGGTCGTCGGGGTCGCCGGCGGACTTGACGACGGACTGGGCGAACGGCAGGTTCCGCTCGAACTCCGCCTGCACGAGGGCCTCGTCGTCCGGGAAGACGAAGCCACAGCCGTCACAGCCCTCGGACAGCTCCGGGGTCCAGGCGAGCGCGCCTGTCGCGACGTGGGCGTAGTCGGTCGTCTCCCCGTTGGTGACGTAGAGGACGTCCGAGCTGAGGCCCGGGTGGAAGTCCTTGATGGCCGGCTGGTCAAGGTTGCCGGACAAGGCGTAGTAGATCGGGTCGTCGAAGGTCGGCGTGCCGATCTGCCAGCCCTCGGCGTAGAGCAGCCACTGGCCGTTGGAGTGGTAGTTGACCTGGAAGGCGAAGCCGATCCTGTCGAGCAGGCCCTTCATCGCGGCCGTCTCGGGCTCGGACACCGGCCCGGTGCCGCGGTAGGTCTCGCTCGACGAGATCGAGGACGAGCCCTCCTCGTCGTAGCCCCAGTGGTTCGGGAAGTTGCGGTTGAGGTCGACGCCGTCACCCGTGGTGATGTCGCCGTCGCCGTTGACGTCTCGCATGTTCTTGCGCCAGAGACGCTCGTGGTCGAACGTGTACTGGTAGCCGTCGGGGTTGGCCACCGGGACGAACCACAGCTCGGTCGTCTGCAGCAGCTTCTTGACCTCTGGGTTGTTCGCCCGCCATTGGTCGATGTACCAGTTCATCAGGCGGCGGTCGACCTCGGTCGCGATCCACTCACGCGCGTGCTGGGTCGCGCTGAAGAGCACGGCCGGACGCTTGCCGTCCGCGATGCCGCGGGCGCCCTGGGTGAGCTTGATCGCGTACATGTCCCGGCCCTGGATCGTCGTGCCGATCTTGACGAGCTTGGCGATCGACGGGTTGTTCGCCGCGGTCTGGACGAGCTGGTCGCGGATGCCGCCGGGCTCGTCCCAGGACTTCCAGACGGTGAACCCCTGGGCCGCCTCAGCGGCAGCAAACTGCCGGACCGTCTGGCCGCCCTTGACCTTGGTCAGGCGCGGGAAGATTCCCTTGGCGTGGAGCTGATCTCGCTCCTTCTTGGTGAGCACGAGGTCGACCTCGACGTTCGAGCCGGACGCCTGATGGGCACCGACGTCGTGGCCGAGGCGGGCCAGCTCGCGCAGCTGGCTCGCGGAAACCGTTGCGGTGTAGGCGTCGAGCGCCTCATCCGCTCTCGGGGCACTCGACGACGCCGTGGGCGTCAGCCCGACGAGCAGCGCGGCAACCATGCCGAGGACCACAGTGAATACACGCAGACGCTTCATCCGAAACCCCCTGGAGGTTCCCCTGACGAATGTGGGTGAGGTCACATTCCCATCAACCCGGGTGTGCCGCCACCCGAAAAGTGGTCGTGTCGCAACTGAGACACAGAACCCGGCCGTATGCCGCTCAGCTCGCTCCGCGCTCAGCGGTGCGTCGGGCGCGGGGCCGGCTCAGCGGCATACGGCCTCAGGCGTCCTCGTCCTCGTCGCCGCGGGCTCCGTCGGGAACCGTGAAGCCGGCGTTCCGTTCGGGCGGCATGGCGAGGTGGACGACCCCCTTGTCGAGATCCACCCACGTCCTGTTGGGGTCCCCTTCGTTGCCCGGGATCTGCGCCTCGATCCGCTTGCGGTCGCGCTCCTCGGTGAAGTGCCTGTGGCCCGGGTTGAAGATCTCGATCAGACCGTCCCAGTCCATGGCAGCCCTTTCGTCGGATGGGTTGG
>NZ_JBEDUL010000041.1:0-29612 GCF_040414665.1 Intrasporangium sp. | reverse complement strand
CGAAGCAGAACAGACTGTCGGGTATGAGTCCCCTGCCCCGTGGGACCCTCACGCTGTTCTTCAGCGACATCGAGGGCTCGACCTCCCTTCTCACCGGGTTGGGTCCACGCTGGGCTGAGGCGTTGTCGGCACACCGTGCCATCCTGCGGGAGGCGTTCGGCAAGCACGATGGTCAGGAGGTCGGGACCGAGGGCGACAGCTTCTTCGTCGTCTTCACCAGCGCGACCGAGGCTGTCGCCGCCGCCGTCGACGCGCAACGGGGGCTCGCGGAGCACGACTGGCCGGAAGGACGGACGCTCCGGGTGCGGATCGGTCTGCACACCGGTGAGCCGGAGGTCCACGAGGACGACTACATCGGGATCGACATCCACCGCGCGGCCCGCATCATGGCAACGGCCCATGGCGGTCAGATCGTCGTGTCGCAGGCAACGCACGCCCTCGTCTCGGAGACGCTGCCGGCCGAGCTCGTCCTGGACCTGGGCTGGCACCGGCTCAAGGACCTGGCCGAGCCGGAGCACCTGTTCGAGATCGTCCCGCCCGGGCTCGCCCAGGCCCACCCGCCGCTCCGGACCCTGGGGATGGCGGCGAACCTGCCCATGTATCCCACGGAGCTGCTGGGACGGGATGCGGAGCTGCGCGACATCACGGCTGCCATCCAGGTCGAAGGGGCCCGCCTGGTCACGCTGACCGGCCCCGGGGGCACCGGCAAGACGCGCCTCGCCGTCGCTGCTGCGAAGGCGCTGCAGGACCGGGCCCCGGGCGACGTCTTCTTCGTGCCCCTCCAGAGCGCCGACCGGGCCGCGGTCATGTGGGCCAGCATCGGTGAGGCCGTGGGAGCGCCGATGGGCACCGCCGAGGAGACTCCGGCGCAGCGGACCCTCGCTTTCCTTCGTGACCGGGGCGCGGTCCTCGTGCTCGACAACCTCGAGCAGATCCCGGAGGCGGCCGACGTGGTCGCCACGCTGCTCCAGGTCGCCCCACGGGTCACCGTCCTCGTCACGTCCCGCCGCCCGCTGCACCTCTTCGGCGAGAGGCAGTACCCGCTCTCGCCGCTCGCTGTGCCCCGTCGCGCGCGGAGGTCGCTGACCCTCGAGGACGTCGAGCGCAATCCCGCCGTGCGGCTGTTCGTCGAGCGGGCTCGCATGGTCAGGCCCAGCTTCGCACTGACGCCGGACACCGTGGCCGACGTCGTCGAGCTGTGTCGGCGGCTCGACGGTCTCCCGCTCGCGATCGAGCTTGCCGCCGCCCGTAGTCGCCTGCTCGGCCCCCGTGGCATCCTCGCCCGCCTCGACCGCTGGTTCGGAGAGGCCGTGCTCGAAGGGGACCGCCCGGAGCGGCAGCGCACCCTCACGGCGACGATCTCGTGGAGCTACGACATGCTCACGGAGGCAGACCGCCGGGTGCTCCGGCAGCTCAGCGTCTTCTCCAGCCGCGTGGGCCTCGACGCCGTTGAGGCGGTGGTCGGAGTCGGGGGACGCGATCCGCTGGACGTCGTTGCCGACCTCGTCGACGCGAGCCTGCTCGAGATCCGCGACGGACCGGACGGCGAGCCGGTGGTCTACCTCCTGGAGACGATCGGCCGGTTCGCCCTCGACCGGCTCGAGGAGCATGGCGAGGTCGACGCGACACGGCAGAGGCACGCGGAGTGGTGCATCCGCATCGCTCGCGACTTCAGCGCAGCGCTCAACGCCGGGCCACGCCAGCTCGGGGCGCTCGACCGCTTCGAGGCTGTCATCGAGGACCTGCGAGCCGCGCTCGACTGGATGCTGTCGCCGGCAGCACCCCGGGAGCGGTTCGAGCTCGGGCTCGAGCTCCTCGAGCCCATGGACACGTACTGGTACCGCTTCGGCTACGTGCTGGAGGGCCGCGGCTGGTCCGATCGGGCGATGGCCCTGCTCGACAAGGGTCACCACGGCGACTCGCCACAGATCGTCGATGCCCTCCACGGCCACGGCGTCCTGGCCTTGCAGCAGAACGATCTCGCGGCAGGCACCCAGGCGCTCGAACGAGCACTCGCCATGGCACACCGGCTCGGTGACGTCTCCCGCGAGGCGCGGGAGTCCAACAGCCTCGGCATCGGCCGGCGCGAGCAGGGTGACGTGGAGGCCGCCGGTGAGCTCATCGAGCGCAGCATCGAGCTCGCCCGACGGATCGGGGACGACCAGCGTGAGGCCACCGGGCTGAGCAACATCGTGACCATCCACATGGATCGTGGCGACTACACCGCCGCGACCCAGGCGGCGCTCCGGGCCATCGCCGCCGACGAGGCGCGACGCGACGCGTGGGGCGTGGCCATCAACCAGACCAACCTGGCCACCGCGCTCCTCCATTCCGAGGGCCCGGAGCCAGCCTTGCGGAAGCTGCTCGACACCGCCCACTCGACCATCGCGCTCGGTGACGTGGAGCTGTCCATCTGCGTCGTCGAGAACTTCGCATCGGTGTGGGCCGCCCTGGGCGACACGCAGCGCGCGGCCGCGCTGCTGGGCGCCGCCGACCATCAGCGGCAGGCCGCGGGCATCCCCCGGACGGCCCCGGACGAGGCGATTCTGGACCGTTTCGTCTCGCCGGCGCGTTCCGAGGCCGACAATGACGAGTGGAATCGCGCCTACGCGGCTGGGCGCAACCTGACCATCGAAGCGGCCGTGGCCCAAGGCTCGATCGCCCCCGACGGAGAGGAAGCAGTGCCATGACCGATCCCAATGAGCTGGAGCGCTGGTGGAGCGCGCTGAGCCCGGACCAGCGCGCCAAGGCGCGCGGCCGCACCATCGACAAGCTCGACCCGGACCTGCGCACCTCCCTCGAGGGCGCCGGTCTCGTCAACCTCGCTGACGCCAAGGACAAGGACGTCGTCAACGCCTTCCTCAAGACCCGGCACTGACGGGCCCGTCGGCAATGCGATTGCCGGGCACGTCGTGATGTGGGAGGTTCGGCGTCGTGGACGCCGCCCCTGCCGTGCTGACCAGAATCGCTCACGTCATCGATGCCCATGACTGGGACGCCCTGTCGGCCCTCCTGCACGACGAGTTCGTGTGCCGGCTGGTGCACACCGGCGAGACCTTCGACCGGTCCTCGTGGGTTCGCTTCAACGCGGACTATCCCGGGTTTGATCGCCTCGAGCTGATGGACCTCGTCGGTGCCGGCGAGCGAGCGGCGAGCCGCGCCCATGTCACGGGATACGTCGACGACGAGCTGCGCCACTACGAGGTCGCCGGCTTCCTCACGACCCGGGATGGGCTGGCCATCGAGCTGACGGAGGTCTGGACGGACGTGGACCAGGCGCCGCCGCCGGGGACGCGACCGTCCTGACCGGCGTCCGCTACGGCGTCGTCGGGTCGCCCGGGGACTCCTCCTGATGAAGTTCCAACGCCCGCAGGGCCCGGTCCAGGACGTCCTGCCGCGACCCTTCGTTGGAGACGACGACGCCGGGCTCGTCGGCCTCCAGATCCTCCAGCGTGGCGAGCTGGCTGGGCAGCAGCGCGGCCGGCATGTAGTGGCCCTCCCGGTGCGCCATCCGGGCTGCGACGACCTTCGGGTCCGCGAGGACGTGGCAGAACCGCACCTGCGGGCGCCCCTCGCGGAGCACGTCGCGGTAGGCGCGCCGTAGGGCGGAGCACGCGACGACCGCCGACTGGCCGCGGGACACCCTCTCGGAGATCCAGTCACCGATGAGGCGCAGCCAGGGCCAGCGGTCCTCGTCGGTCAGCGGCTCACCACGGGCCATCTTCTCGACGTCGGCCTGTGAATGAAACTCGTCGCCCTCGGCGAACTCCCAGCCCATCGCCGTCGCGATGCCCATCGCCACGGTCGACTTGCCGCTCCCCGACACGCCCATGACGACGATGACGTCGGGCGCGTCCGCCTGCGCGGTGGGCTCCGTCATGTCCCGCACCATATGCGGTGCCACGGCGTGTGGGCGCCAACGACGACGAGGATCACTCGACGAAGCTCAGGCGATATCCCCTGTCCCGCAGCGCAGCAGTGACTGCGTCAGCGTGCTCCTGGCCCTTCGTCTCCAGGGTGACGCCGATCTCGACCTCCTGGACGCTCAACGCCCGCACCGTGCGGGAGTGGGCGACGTCGACGACGTTGGCATCGAGCGCCGCGCAGTCGGCGAGCAGGCCGGCCAACGATCCGGGCCGGTCGGGGACCCGGACCCTCAGCTCGAGGTACCGACCGGCCGCAGCCATACCGTGGCGGATGATCCGGAGCAGCAGGATCGGGTCGATGTTGCCCCCGGACAGCACCGCCACGACCGGCCCCTCGAGCTCCGGCTCGTGCACCCCGTCGAGGAGCCAGGCGACGGCAGCGGCGCCGGCCGGTTCGACGACGAGCTTGGCCCGCTCGAGCAGGTAGAGCAGGGCCCGGGCGAGCGCGTCCTCCGACACCGTCTCGACCGAGTCGACATACTGCTGGATCAGGCCGAAGGGCACGTCACCGGGCCGGCCCACCGCGATGCCGTCGGCCATCGTCGCCATCCGTGACACCGGCACCGGGTGGCCGGCGGCGAGCGACGGCGGGTAGGCCGCGGCATCCTCCGCCTGGATCCCGATGATCCGCACGTCCGGCTTGACGGCCCGCAGCACCGTGCTGATGCCAGCCAGCAGGCCACCGCCGCCGACGCTCACGACGACGGTCTTGACGTCGGGGCACTGGTCGAGGATCTCGAGGCCGCAGGTGCCTTGCCCGGCCACGATGTCGGCGTGGTCGAACGGGTGGATCAGCACGGCACCCGTCTCCTCGGCGAAGCGCTGGGCCGCGACGAGGCCCTCGTCGATCGTCGTGCCGAGCAGCTCGACATCGGCGCCGTAGCCCTGCGTCGCCAGCAGCTTGGGCATCGCTGCCCCGACGGGCATGTAGACCTTCGCCCGGATGCCTAGCATCGAGGCGGCGAGCGCCACGCCCTGCGCGTGGTTGCCGGCCGACGCCGCCACGACCCCCGCGCGCTTCTCGTCATCGGACAGCCGCGCCATCCGCGTGTAGGCACCGCGGATCTTGAACGAGCCTGCCCGCTGGAGGTTCTCGCACTTGAGCTGCACCGTCGTGCCGACCCGCTCGCTCAGGCCGCGGCTGAACTCGAGCGGGGTCGGCCGCACGACTCCGTGCAGGAGGTCCTCCGCCGCACGGACGTCGTCGATCGTCACACTGGGGAACGAGGTCACGGACGTCACCGTACGCCCAACGCCACGTTGGGCGCCCGAGTTGGCTCAGCGGCATACGGCATCATCCGTATGCCGCTGAGCTGGGTCGCGGACGCGCGCTGGCACCTGCTCCTACCGCACACGGCCGGCCGCCTCGGTGAGTGAGCGCAACCGCGCGGCGTGGGAGGCAGTGAGAGCACCCGGGTCCATGCGCCAGCCCCAGCCGCCTTCGACGCCGGGCGTGTTCATGCGGGCCTCGGAGCCGAGGCCGAGGACGTCCTGCGCCTGCATCATGGCCAGCTGGCACGGCACGGCGAGGGCGAGCTCGATGAGGGCCCACGACGGCTCTCGGTCGACCTCGATGGCCACCCCTTTGTCCCGGCAGGCTGCGCGCACCATCTCCCGGGCGTCCCATGGCAGCTGGGCCCACCAGCCGAGGACGGTGTCGTTGTCGTGGGTGCCGGTGTAGACGACCTGGTCGTCACGCAGCCGGCCCGGGTGGTGGATGTTGTGCGGGTCGTAGGGGGTGAATCCGAACTGGAGTACCGCCATGCCGGGGAAGCCGAGGTCACGGCGCAGCTCGATGACGGCAGCATCGATGTCACCGAGGTCCTCGGCAAGCAGCGGCAGGTCGCCGAGCTCGGCCCGCACGGCGTCGAAGAGGGCGCGTCCCGGACCCTCCTCCCACCGGCCCGTCATCGCGGTCTCGGCGTCGGACGGGATGGCCCAGTACGCGGCGAACCCGCGGAAGTGGTCGAGGCGGACGTAGTCGAACAGCTCGAAGGTCCGGCGCAGTCGCTCTGTCCACCAACGGAACCCGTCGGCTGCCATGACGTCCCAGCGGTAGAGCGGGTTGCCCCACAGCTGCCCCGTCGCGGCATAGGCGTCCGGTGGGACGCCCGCCACCGCATCGCTGCGGAAGAGGTGCGGCCACGCCCGGACATCCGCTCCATCGGGGGCGACGTAGATGGGGACGTCGCCCATGATGCGGACCCCGCGGTCGGCGGCGTAGGTGCGCAGCTCGGTCCACTCCCGGGCGAACCGGACCTGGTCGGCCAGGTCCCTGCCGTAGGCGGTCCACGAGTCGACCCAGTA
The DNA here is from genome assembly GCF_040414665.1 of Intrasporangium sp. Taxonomy (GTDB): domain Bacteria; phylum Actinomycetota; class Actinomycetes; order Actinomycetales; family Dermatophilaceae; genus Intrasporangium. Next base: position 23,379 of record NZ_JBEDUL010000041.1, on the reverse strand, counting down.
CTGCTCGCGCTCAGCGAACCGGGCGAGCTCCTCGGGAGCCACCGGCGCGTCGGGGTGCTCGAGCAGCGCCGGCGAGGCGGCGAAGGCGGACGGCGACTTGTAGGGCGATCCGTGCTCGTCCGGGACGGACACGGGCAGGACCTGCCACACCGACTGCCCGGCCGCAGCGAGCCAGTCCACGAAGGCACGCGCCGATGGGCCCAGCCGACCGTCGGGCAGGGACGTGATGTGCAGCTGGACGCCGCTCGCACGCGAGGAAATCACGCGCACAGACTATGACGCGGCGCGGGTCAGCCCGGCGAGGACCGCGAGACCGTCACAGCTCGCGTTGGCTCGGCCGTGACACGCACCCCTGACATCCGCGCGCATCACATCCTGCTCCGCTTCCCGGAGCAAGATGCGAGTCGTCGCCACCCCCTCCAATGTCGCAAAACGCACACCTCCGCGCGCGCTCACATCCTGCTCCGCTTCCCGGAGCAGGATGTGAGTGCGCTTCACAGCTCGCGCAGGTAGCAGAGCATCCGGTAGTCGGCGCCGGGCTGGATGGTGGAGAAGCCGTGCCGCTCGTAGAAGCGCCGCGTGTCCACGTCGACCTCGTCGACATTGATGTGCACCTCGCAGGCGCCGCGCTGTTGTACCGCGTCGATGGACCCGAGGAGCAGCTCCGTCCCGATGCCCTGGTCGCGCAGATCCGGTTGCACGTAGAGCTCCTCGAGCTGCGCCAGGAGCCCGTCGTAGTAGGGCGTCGGCCGCAGGGTGAGGTAGGCGAATCCCACTGGCCCTGCGGAGTTCTCGGCGAGGAGGACGAGCACGTCGGGCCGGTCGAGGAGCGTGCTGAACCTGCGCGCGAAGGTGTCGGCATCCGGACCGGACGTGTCGAACTCGTCATTGAAGTCCTGGAGGAGCCGGCCGACCACGTCCGCGTCGTCCGGACCCGCCGCTCTGAGCACCGCGTTCGCCATCTGACGACGATGCCCATGGGGTGGCCGACGGGCAACCGCTTTTCTGAATCCCGGTTCGAGGTTGGGGCTCGCTCTCGGGAGCGACTCGCCACCTCGAACCGAGGTTCAGCTGGTCAGCCCGCTCGGTCGATCTCGTCCACGACGTACTCGGCTATGGCCAGGCTCGAGGTGGCTGCTGGCGAGGGCGCGTTGCGGATGCTCGTCACGCCATCGCTGTGGGTGATCCGGAAGTCGTCGACGAGGGTGCCGTCCCGCTCGACGGCCTGGGCTCGCACGCCCATCCCGTTGCGGACGACGTCCGCCGGCCCGATCTCCGGGACGTACCGCTGGGCAGTGCGCATGTAGGCGCGCATCGAGAGCGAGCCGTAGACCTCCTTGGCGCCGGTGCGCCAGTGGGTCCGGGCCATCTGCCAGAAGCCCGGCCACGCGAGGATGTCGCGCACGTCGGCGGCCTCGACGTCGCGGCGTCGGTAGCCCTCGCGCTTGAGGCTGAGCACGGCGTTTGGTCCGACGTCGAGTTCGCCATAGACGCGGCGGGTGAAGTGCACGCCGAGGAAGGGGTAGCGCGGGTCCGGCACCGGATAGACCATTCCCCTGACCAGCTGCCGCTTCGCCTCGCTGACGCTGAGGTACTCGCCACGGAAGGGGATGATCCGGGGGCCGCCCGTGTCGCCAGCCAGCCCGGCGAGGCGATCGGCTTGGAGCCCCGCGCAGAGGACGAGCTGATCGACCCGGTGCCGCACCGGGCCGCATACGACGTCGATGCCGCCGGTGCTGCGCTCCAGCCCGGTGACGGTCGTGTCGAGGTGGAGGTCGCCACCGCCGTCGGCGATCTCCTTGCCCATGGTCTCGGCGACGGCCACGAAGTCGGTGATCGCCGTCCTCGGTGAGTGCAGGGCGGCTAGGCCCACGGCATGGGGCTCGATCTCGCGGATCCGGTCCGCGCCGACGCGCTCGAGGCCGGGCACCCCGTTGGCCCGGGCCGTCTGCTCGAGAGCATCGAATCGTCCCAGCTCTGAGGAGTCGACCGCGACGACAAGCTTGCCGCACTCGTTGTAGGCGATCCCGTGCTCGGCGCAGTAGTCCTGGAGCAGCCCGCGCCCGCGAGAGCAGAGCCGCGCCTTGAGGCTGCCCGGCTTGTAGTAGATCCCCGCGTGGACGACGCCGGAGTTGTGCCCGGTCTGGTGCGCCGCGAGACGGGGCTCCTTCTCGAAGACGACGATTCGCACGCCGGGGCGCCGGCGCGAGAGCTCGCGGCCGATGGCGAGCCCGACGATGCCGCCACCGACGATGCCGATCGACGATTCGGTCATGCCGGGGACCGCCTCTGCGCGGCAACGAAGTCGAGCACCTCAGGGGCAACCTTGGGGCTCGTGCACGTGGCCACGTGACCCTTGCCGGAGAGCCACACGACCCGGCACCCACCGATGAGCGCAGCGGTCTCCTCGACGATGTCGCGCGTGAAGATCCGGTCCCGACCGCCGGCGACGAGGACCGTGGGCGCCGTGATGCTCGGCAGCACCGGCCGGGCGTCGCACGCCACCTCGGCCTCCATCTCGACGACGACGTCCTCCGGTGGGTAGTGGGGCGAGCCGAGCAGGGGCTTGGCCATCAGCGGCCCGCCGAGCCGGCGAAGCCGTTCGAGGCCCGGGGACGGCAGGAGGTACTCGGCGAACGCAGCTCCGGTAGCTGTCCGGTCACGTCGCTCGACCGCTTCTGCCAGTCGTCGGTCCACGCCCTTGGTCCACTCACTGACCTCGAACCCGGATGCCACCAGGGCGAGGTGTCCCACGGACGAGGGGTGGCGGCCGGCGAGGTACTGGGCGACCATGCCGCCGAACGACTCCCCCAGGAGCAGGTCCACCCTGCCGCCCAGGTACTCCCCGATGAAGCCGGCGTAGTCGTCGGCCAGGTCGGCGACGCTGTGTCCGCGCGGCATCCCTCGCGGCCGCGTGACGATCCAGACCGCGTATCCAGCCTCGAGGTACGGCCGGAAGTACCTCTGCCGCATGCTTGCCCACACGCCGCTCGGCACTGAGCTCGTCGGCGAACCCTGGAGGAAGAGCAGGCTCCTGCCCCCGTCTCCCCAGGTGACGTACTCCATCCGGTCGGCCGTCGTCCCTCTGCGCACGCTCCGACCGTACGCCCGCTATCCGGGTCGATGTATCCGTTCGCTGTATAGAGCGAACGGATACATCGAACCCGAGAATGGCTCAGCCGCCCCCTCCCGGCTGGACCACGCCGTTCACGGTGAGGGTGTAGTTCGCCTGCTTCGGCGCGGACTCCGTGTCGTCGTCGTACATGACGATCGCCGACACCGTCGTTGCGCTCGTGCCGATGGCATCCGCCAGGGCGGTGCCGGACAGCGTCCCGTCGAAGGCGCTGTCGAGCGGCAGCCGGTACACCGAGACGGGCGCCCCGTCCGCCCCGTAGGCGACGAGCTGGACGGTGAAGCCCTGCACGGCCACGGGATGGACATCGGTCGCCGACTGCCAGCCGGTGAGGCTGTCACTCGGCAGCGGCGTGCCGGCCGCGGTGATGTTGCGCACCCAGAACCCGCCCTCGTTGACGCCGGAGTCGGTGATGTAGCGGAACGCCACGAGCACGCTCTTGCCGGCGTAGGCGCCCAGGTTGGCCGACTGCGACTGCCACGTGCCCGAGTCACCCGTGAAGCCGGGCAGCTGCGAGACGACCTGGCTGATGGCGCCGGGATCGTGCGCCGACGTCGTGCCGGCGGTCGGGAGGCTCGTCCACGTCGCGCCACCATCGGTGGAGACCTGCACGAAGCCGAAGTCCCAGCCGACCTCCGTGTCCCACAGGGCATCGAACGTCAGGTTGCCGCCACCGGCTGGCACAGCCACACTGCGCACGATCGCACGGTCGAGGCTGGCACCGCATCCGGAGTACAGGGCCGCTGGCCCGGTGCCGTCAGGGACGTTGTTGCCGCAAGACATGTTGGACGCGGTGGCGTCGGGCGGCGTCGTGTCGACCGTCCAGGCCACCGGGTCCGGCACGAGTGACGAGGCGCCGTTGAACGCGATCGAGCTGATCTGCCCGGCCGTCAGATAGGAACCGGCGCCGTCACGCAGCCGCACGTAGTCCGACCCGTTCGGCGGGGCACCCGCGTCGCTGTACGCCTCCGTGTTGTCCCAGTTGATCTTTGCCGAGAGCGAGGATGCCGAGACGGAGGCCGCGGGGACGCCGCTGACCGTGCCGCCGCTGTCGACCTTGGCGTCCACGGCCATGGCCGCCGCCCAGTCATGCAGGGTGTCGCGGGCGCTGGCCGTCGCGCCTTGACCGTCGAGGACCGCGTCCAGCCCGACGAGGCCGTTGGCGTCCTCTCGGTGCAGGGCCGTCATGGCGTCCTCGCCGTAGTGGCTGGCGAGGTACTCCATGAAGGTGTACGCGGCCCCGTAGTCACAGAGGATCTCCGGTCCGCCCTGGTCTCCCCAGGCCGTCAGTGAGTTCTCCGGCCCACCGAAGGCCGGGGGCGAGAAGCCGAGGAAGCACTTGATGTGGCTGTCGGCGTTCGGGGCATCCGGTGGCTCCGAGGGGTCGACGTAGCCGACCAGCGTCTGCGCCCAGTCCGACAGTCCCTCGTTGACCCACGAGGCCTCGTCCGGGTCCTCGTAGTACTCCAGGAGGTGCTGGTACTCGTGGGCGAAGGTGCCCTCGTAGAGGTGCGGCCGAGGCAGCCCGAGCAGACGCGACGGGTCAACCTGCAGCTCCGCGCTGCACGCCTGGTAGGCGGGATCGGCGGAGTTGTCCGGCGGGTTGGCACCGGTGCGGTGCAGCCAGTCGAACGCATCGATCGTCATGACGTTGCGGTCGAAGTACTCGTTGAAGACCGAGTAGAAGAATCCGGCGATGTAGGTCTGTCCGTCCGGAGTCGTCGGCGCGTAGTAGTTCGCGTCCCGCACGTTGTCGACCAGCGTGACGATGTTGTCGCCCTCGCCCTTGTACTCCGAAGAGGGCAGGTTCGGGATGAGCTTCGGCAGAATCGCGTTGTGGCCGTTGCGGGGTGGCGGCACCGAGAAGGTGGCCGACTCCTTGGGGTAGATGTTGGTGTCGAACTCGTGGATGAAGCTGTTCACCTGCGAGTCGGTCACGGCGGTCAGGTTGAGGTCGTTGCGGCAGTCGCCCGCCGGGAAGTCCCGGTTGTTGGCCACCCAGACCTCGATGTGGTCCCCGACGCCCCGAAGCGTGTAGTTCTTCAGGTAGAGCTGCCCCGTGGTGTCGTCGAGCGCGAGCCACGTCCTCGTGACGCCGACCTTGGCCGGCCCCAGCGGGGGTTGACCCTTGATCTTCTCGCTCTCCTTGGCGCTGATGGGCAGCTTCTTGCCCTTGTTGAGGTCGGGCCCCGTGTTGCGCACGTCGCTGCCGCCCTGCCCACTGCCGGCCTTGGCAGAGGGTGCGGCCGACGCCGCGAACCCGCTCGAGAATGCGAGGCCCATGGCCAGCAGCGCAGCTGCGCCTGAGACGAGGATCCTCGATCGTTGCCAATCACTCATGCGGAATCCCTTCGTTGCGAAGGCCCGGTCAGCGCCGCAGGCGTCTCGACGGCGTTGCCGGGACCTTCGGAGTCAACCACTCCGCGTGCCCGCCGGGAAGATCCCCAGGGACGGTTTTCGTCGGCCCCGAGACGCTCACCCACGTCCCCCGGCGCTGCCGAAGCCTCACCGCCGCCCACACCGCGAGCGCGACGGCGGCCAGGAGGTAGGCATTGCCGACGACGTGGTCAGCGGGGGTCCACGCGTACTCCCGCCCCGCTGCGTAGCCGGGCCAGATGATCGGCCGGGCGACGAAGACCATGGTCCAGACGACGGCGGCCAACCTCCCACGCTCCCACAGCACCAAGGCGATCGGCACGCACCAGACCCAGTGGTGCGACCACGAGACGGGTGAGGCGAGCAGCATCGACAGTGCCGCGAGGCAGGTGCCGAGGAGCTCGTCACCACGTCGCCACCACCGGACGCCGACGGCAAGGACGGCGACGGCCAGCGGCACGGCGATCGCGAGCCACAGCAGGATCGAGGGCCTGGCGCCGAGCAGCCGGGTGAGCGCCCCGTAGACCGACTGGTTGTGCGCCAGGGCGGGAGGTCCGATGCGACCGGCGTCGATGAGGCCATGACCCCAGTAGCTCGCCGACCACCCGGCGTTCACGAGGAAGCCGACGGCGACGGTCCCGGCGAAGGCGAGGATCGCCCGTCCGGCGGCGGTGCGACGCCCGACGAGGACGAGGAGGGCGACAAACACGAGCGGGGTGAGCTTCACTCCGGACGCCATGCCGATGAGCACGCCGGACCAGCGGTGCGACGGCCTGAGCAGGTCGACGAGGACGGCCAGCATGATGAGGGTGTTGACCTGGCCGAACACGAGGTTCTGCCAGATCGGCTCGAGAGCGACCGCACCGAGCGTGAGGAGCGCGACGAGCCAGCCGGGCGCGGGCTGGCCGAGGCTGCGGCGCACCAGGGCCACGACTCCGGCGAGCGCGGCCATCGACGCGGCGGTCCACAGACCTGCCGCCAGCCAGGACGGGAGGGGGGCGAGCGGCGTCATGAGCACGGCCGCGACGGGCGGGTACGTGAAGCGCAGCCCGGTCACCGCGTCCCGCGACTCCGGGGGCAGACCGTCCAGCACGATTCGCCCTCCGTGCTGGTAGACGAGCAGGTCCGTGAATCCGCCGTGCAGCGCACCCACAGCGGCCGCGACGCCGATCAGGGCGATGACCGGAGCGGGCCCCCTGAGCACGCGGGCCAGCACAACAGCATGCTAGATGCCGTATGCCGCTGAGCTTGCACCGTGCGAAGGGCTCAGTTCCGGGGTGGCCGGGTCGCGACCATCAGCCCGATGTCGCCGGACTGGACGGCGACCCCGTCCTGGTTGGTCAGGGTGAAGCGTCGCGACAGGATGCCGGCGTCACCTGCGCTCGTCAGGCGGGTACCAGTGATCTCGACCGTCACGTGGACCGTGTCGCCGATGCGGATGGGCGCATGGAACCGCCAGCCGTCGACCCCGAGCAGGGCGATCGAGCTGTCCTCGAAGACGCCGAGCCGGGACGCCAGGCCCATCGCGAGCGAGAGGCCGAGCATGCCGTGGGCGATCCGCCCGCCGAAGCGGCTTCCCTTCATCGACTCGGCGTCGGTGTGGGGCGGGTTGGTGTCCCAGCTCCATCCGGCGAAGAGGACGACGTCCGTCTCCGTGATGGTGCGGCCCTGGCTGGTGAAGGTCTGGCCGACCGAGAAGTCCTCGAAGAACATCGGCTCAGCCCCGCACGTCGATCGCCTCGTCGGCGCGGTCCGGCGTGGCCACGGCGGGTCGTTCGCTGCGCCGCTCGTGCAGGGCGAGGCCGACCACCGCCGCCAGCACGAGGGCAAAGCCGAGCCACTGGGTCGGGTCCAGGCTGCGACCCAGCACGCCCACGCCGACGACCGCCGCGGTGATGGGAAAGGCCAGCTCCGCGAGAGTCGCCCGCGACGCTGGCGTGGTTCGCAGGCCGCGGTAGTAGAGCAGCAGCGCGACCAGGCCGGGCACCAGCGCGAGCACGACGATGCTGCCGATCGACCCGGCGTCGATGCCCATCGACGTGTCCGTCACGAGCGAGATCACGGCCAACGCCACGAGACCGACCGCGAAGCGCAGGGACGTGAGCTCGCGGAAGGTGAGCTCCGCGGAGGCGGCACGTCCGAGAACGGTGCCCGCCGCCCAGAGGGCCGCTGCCCCGAGAGCGAGCCCAGCGGCATACAGGCTGGTGATGCTGATGGCGAACGGCTCCGGGAAGCTGAGCAGCCAGGCACCCGCGATCGCCGGGACGGCGAAGAACGCGAAGGACGGCCGGTGGCGCTCCCCGAGGAGGACGGCCGCGAGGAGGAGGGCGATGAGCGGCTGCAGCTTCTGGAGGACCTGCGGCGTGATCGGGTCACCCAGCCGGAAGGCGGACGTGAACAGGGTCGTGGCGAGCGCCGAGGAGCCAGCGCCGATGACGATCACGCTCAGCTGGGTGCGGCGGCTCGCCCGGGCCACGGCTCGAACCGCTCCGAGGAGCCACGGCGACACGAGCAGGACGAGGACGAGGTGCTCCCAGAAGACGATGGCGACCGAGGGGTACTGCTTGGCGAGCGGGTCGCGCCAGATCGCCGAGAGACCCCACAGGCTCGCGGCCAGGGCGATGAGCCACGTGCGATCTGCGCGGCGTGAGGACGGGGCAGCCATGGCGGCCAGCCTAGGGGCGGCTTCGTTCTCGGTAGCATCGGGCACGAGATGGACATCTCCGAGCGCGTCGAGGCCTACCTCGCCCAGCAACCCGAGCCGAAGCAGACCGACCTGCGGCAGCTGCACGCGCACCTGCTTGCGGAGTTCCCAGGGTGCCGGCTGTGGTTCAGCGACGGCACGAACGAGGACGGCAAGGTCGTGGCCAACCCCAGCATTGGCTACGGCGTCCGAACCATCAGCTACGCCGACGGGTCGTCACGAGAGTTCTATCGGATCGGCCTGAGCGCCAACACGACGGGCATCTCGGTCTATGTGCTCGGGCTCGACGACAAGACCTACCTGGCGCGCACCTACGGCGCCTCGATCGGCAAGGCCAGCGTGACGGGCTACTGCATCAGGTTCCGGGGCCTCTCGGTCATCGACGCCGATGTCCTTCACGCGGCCATCCGAGACGGCATGACCGTCGGTCACGCGTAGGTGACAACTGTCATGGCCAACTCGTGATGCCTGTGTGAGGGAGCCGGACCGGTCGCCGCGCAGGCTGGAGTCATGACACAGACCACCCTCCCGAGCACGCCCGGCACGCCCGGCACGAGCCCCGCGCCCCTGCCCGCCGTCCAGGTCTCCGGTGTCACCAAGGACTTCGGAGACGTCCACGCCGTCCGCGGGATCGACCTCACGCTCGAGCAGGGCGAGATCGTGGCCTTCCTCGGGCCGAACGGCGCCGGCAAGACCACGACCATCGACCTGGTGCTCGGGCTCTCGCAGCCGACGACCGGCTCGGTCGAAGTCCTCGGCCTCCATCCGCGGCAAGCGATCTCGCGCGGCCTGGTGTCCGCCGTCATGCAGACGGGAGGACTGCTCAAGGACCTCAGCGTGCGAGAGACCGTCGCCTACACCGCGAGCCTCTTCGCCGACACCGCGCCGGTTGACCAGGTGCTCCGCACTGCCGGCATCGAGGCCATCGCCGACCGCAAGGTCGGCAGGTGCTCCGGCGGTGAGCAGCAGCGGCTGCGGTTCGCGATGGCCTTGCTGCCCGACCCGGCCCTGCTCCTGCTCGACGAGCCCACGACCGGGATGGACGTCGAGGGTCGGCGGGCCTTCTGGTCAGCCATCCGGGCCGACGCGGCGCAGGGTCGCACGGTCCTCTTCGCGACGCACTATCTCGAGGAGGCCGACCAGTACGCCGACCGGATCGTCCTCATCAGCCACGGCCGGATCGTGGCCGACGGCACCGGCAGCCAGATCAAGGCCCTCGCTGCCGGTCGGACGGTGCGTGCCACGCTCCCCGGCGCGGACGCCACCGCGCTGGCGGCTCTGACGGCGCTGCCCGGTGTCGAGAGCGTCGACGTCCGCGGCGAAGCCGTCTACGTCCACGCGCGGGACACGGACGCCGTCGCCAGGCACCTGCTGGTGTCGACGCCGGCGCACGACCTCGAGATCACCACCCGCGGCCTGGAGGACGCGTTCCTCAGCCTCACGGGTGACGACGACAACGACACCATCACGCCCACCACGACCACGATCACGGAGGTCCCGGCATGACCGCGCACGCCATCGATCCCAGCGTCCGTCGAGTGCCGCCGCTCGGCGCGTTCAGCCCGACTCTCCTACGCATCGAGCTGCGGCGCATGCTGCGCAACCGACGCACGGTGATCATCACCCTGCTGCTGCCTCCGCTGCTCTACCTCATGATCGGCACCAACAGCGGCTATGGGCAGCAGAGGGCGGGCTCGGGCAACGTCTCGGCCTACCTCCTGATCAGCATGGCTGCCTACGGCGCGGTGCTCGCGTCAACCAGTGGCGGCGCCATGGTCGCGACGGAGCGCGCTCTCGGCTGGTCGCGCCAGCTGCGGCTGACGCCACTCTCACCGCTGGCCTACATCGTCGTGAAGTCGATCGTGGCGCTGTCCCTCGGCGCCCTGGCCGTGATCGCGGTCAACGTCGTGGGCGTCGTCAGCGGCAAGGCCTCGATGCCGACCCACGCGTGGGTCCTGGCGGCGCTCATCGCCTGGGCCGGGTCGATCGTCTTCGGTGCCTTCGGGCTGTTCATGGGCTACGTGCTCCCGGGCGAGAACGTCATGCAGATCCTCGGCCCGGTGCTCGCCGGACTCGCCGTGTTGGGCGGGCTGTGGTTCCCGATCGACTCGGGCTCGACCCTGGGGCACATCTCGGCTCTCACCCCGATCTACGGGCTCGCCCAGCTCGCCCGCTGGCCGCTCCTCGGCGGCACACCCGAGATGGCGTGGGTGGTCAACCTCGTGGTCTGGCTGGCGATCTTCGTCGGTGGCGCCGCGTGGCGGATGAGCAGGGACACGAAGCGTGTGTGACGGGCGCGCGTAGCGTGAGGACCATGAGCACCACCCCCAGCGCAGCGGGTCCGCAAGCGGGGCCGAGTCGCTGGGGCGTGGCGTTCGCCGGCATCTGGCTGTTCTACCTGCTCTCGCCGCTGACCGCGGCCTGGGACCGTCAGGACCTGCGCGGCTGGATCGGCGTCGTCACCACGCTGGTGTTCGCCGCGATCTACCTCGGGGTGTTCGTGCGGCTGCGGGGGCGGAAGCCGGGTGCGCCGTTCCGCCCCCTCCTGCGACCATCGCAGGGAGTCCTCGTCGTGCTCCTCCAGATCGCCCTGGGAGTCGTCATGTGCGCGACCATCGGGGAGGCGGGGCTGGCGGCCGCGGTGTACATCGCGGTGACCTGCGTGATGTGCCTGTACACCCGCTGGGCCTGGCTCGCCTCCCTCGCCGTGGCGGGTTCGGCCTACGCCGCGACGCTGCTGGTCCCCGGCTGGCACCGCGACGAGGGCATCCTGTTCGGCACCCTCGTCGCGACGCTGGCGATGTGGGGCATCTCCCAGGCGATCAACCGCAACATCGAGGTGCTCGCCGTGCGCGAGGAGAACGCGCGCCTCGAGCTGGAGGACGAGCGCAACCGGTTCGCCCGCGACCTGCATGACATCCTCGGCCACTCCCTCACCGTCATCACGGTCAAGGCGGAGCTCGCGAGCCGGCTGGTCGACGTCGACCCTGCCCGCGCCCGGACTGAGCTCGCCGACCTCGAGCGGCTCTCGCGCGACGCGCTGGCGGACGTGCGCCGTGCCGTCGACGGCTATCGCGAGCTCACCCTCCCCGGTGAGCTGGCCCGTGCCCGGGCGGCTCTCTCGGCGGCGGAGATCGACGCCGACCTTCCGAACTCGACGGACGACGTCGCCTCCGACGCGCGCGAGCTCTTTGCCTGGACGGTCCGCGAAGGGATCACCAACGTCATTCGCCACAGCGGCGCCCGGCACTGCATGGTCCTCCTGGGCGAGCACGAGGTCGAGGTCCGCGACGACGGGCACGGCCCCGCGACAGCTGGTCCCGGCAACGGCATCACCGGCCTTCGCGAGCGCGCGGCCGCCCTGGGCGGCAAGGTGATCACCCAATCGCTACAGCCCGGCTTCTCGCTCAAGGTCGTGGTGCCGTGAGGTCGACGCCCCGACAGCCTGCTCGGCCGCTTCACCGCTGGGGACGAGACGGCGGCGAGCCACGGTGATCCGGCTCCTGCTTGCTGACGACCAGGCGCTGGTCCGGGGGGCGCTGTCGGCCCTGCTCAGCCTGGAGCCGGACTTCGAGGTCGTCGCCGAGGTGTCGTCGGGAAGCGACGTCGTCCGGTCCGTCCTCGAGCACCGGCCCGACGTGGCGCTGCTCGACGTCGAGATGCCCGGCCTCGACGGGATCAGCGCGGCGGCCGAGGTACGCCGCGCAGCACCCAGGACGCGGGTGCTGATCGTGACGACGTTCGGACGGCCCGGTTTCCTGCGGCGGGCGATCCAGTCCGGCGCGAGTGGGTTCGTCGTCAAGGACACCCCGGCCGCCCAGCTCGCCGACGCCGTGAGGCGGGTCCATCAGGGGCTGCGCGTCGTCGACCCGGCCCTCGCCATGGACAGCCTCACCGTCGGCGATTCCCCGCTCACCGAACGTGAGACCGACGTGCTGCGTGCCGCCGCAACCGGCGCCTCCGTCGCCACCATCGCGGAACGAGTCAGCCTCTCCCCCGGCACCGTTCGCAACCACCTGTCAGCCGCCATCGGCAAGACGGGAGCCGCCAACCGCTCCCAGGCCGTCCAGATCGCCACCGCCAACGGCTGGCTCTGACCAGAGGCAGCGGCGGGCGGCCGCGAAAAGACCGGCAGCACATGGCGAAGCGCGCGTGTGTTGCTCACTAGCCTCAGAGAGTGGATCACGGACGGCTCAGTGGTGCTGCTCCAGGCTGGTGCGTGCCGGCGTCATGCGCCTGCGCTCTCCCTGGCGTCGGGAAGCGGTCATGAGCCCAGACGACGAGCTCTCCACGGAGAACCCGTCGACCACCAAGGCGGCACTGGTGGTCGACGTCCTCATGGTTCTGGCGCTGGGGTGGGTGCTGTGGGTCACCGTCCAGGCGGAGGCGGCCCAGGTCGTGGCGGCTTCTGGCAACGGGCGGCCGGGTGTCATGGTCATCGAGGGCCTCCGACCCGCCCGGGGTCCGGACATCCCGGTCGGCACGTTCATCGAGCCCGACGGCACCAGAACGTCGGAGGTCGCCTGGCAGGACCGCCCGGCTGCCGTGGGAGACCGCAAGGAAGGGGTGCGCGTCGGATATCGGGCCTGGGGACCGGGGGTGCAGCTCGGGCTGGGGGAGGTACTCGTAGCGGTCACCGTCACAGGCTTGTTCGTGTGGCGGGTACTCACTCTCGTCCGGCACTGGCGCGGTCGCCGCCCAACCAGGCCCTTTCAGGCGCGCCATGAACCTGCAGAGGATGGACCGTGAACGCACAGACCGGAGATGGTTCGCCTGACGGGTATTCGGAGGTCCAACCGTCGAAACGATCGGGCTCCACCGCGGGGGGCAGTTCGCTGTTGCCTTGGGTGGTTACCGTCGCCGGTGTTGCCGCCACCGTGCTCGGCGGGTCGCTGACCGTGCTGGGCAATCATGGTCCGGCACCGCCCGCCACGACGCCGTAGAGGGAGAGCCGCACCAGCGCTCGCACGCGCTCGACGGGCTCATCGGTGAGGCCTCCGGCCCAAGCCCGCATGGCCGCCTCCAACGCGTTGTGGACGTGCACGCACATGAGGTCCACGGGCACGTCGGTGCGCAGCTCACCGCGGTCCAGGGCGGTCTCGAGCAGCTGATGGATGGTCCGGAAGACGGCCGGTGTCGCCTCGTCCTCCGGCTTGAGCAGCGCTTCCTGCCGCATGGGGAGGCTGTAGAGGAAGCGCGCGAGCTGGGGCTGGTCGAGCATCCCGCGGGCCGCCTCGATGGTGACGTGCTCGATCTGCTCGAGCGGCGGGAGGTTGGTCCGGGTGTGGTCGGGGACCTCGGCCGCGAGCAGCCGCTGGAAGAGGGCCCTCACGACCTCCTCGCGCTCGGAGAAGTGGTTGTAGAAGGTGGCGCGTGAGACGCCGGCCTCCCGAGCGACGTCCTCGACGCGCACGGGGTCGTAGCCGTGCACCGTGAACAGCAGGAGGGCGCTGTCCATGATCGCCTCTCGCGTCGCCCGCCTCCGTCTGCTCGTCACAGGGCCACCTTACTTGACACGTGTCCAATCTGACGTATGTTGACACCTGTCCAACTTCTGGACACGTGTCAAAATTCGAAGGAGCAACACACATGGGACGACACACGAGGCACGCCGCCGCGATCGCCGCCGCCCTGGCAGTGGTCGGAGCCGCCGCCTGGCTGGGCCTGAGCAGTGGCGAAGAGCCCGCCGCGCAGGTCGGCAGCGGAGGGACCGTCGCTGCAGCAGCGAAGAACCGCGTGACGCAACCGCTGCGTGACGAGCACAAGGAGCTCATCCCGCACATCGACGGTCTCGCCGCGGCCGGGGACGCCGTCGGGGTCGCAAGCAGCACCGAGCAGCAGGAGAAGGTCCACGCGTCGTATGTCTTCCTCACCGAGCACCTCATCCCGCACGCCGTCGCCGAGGACAAGGTCCTCTACGCCAAGGTCGACGAGCTCGTCGGCGTCAACGGCCAGACCCACGCGACAGACACGATGCGACGCGACCACGAGGAGGTCGGCACGCTGACCGACGCGCTGGGCAAGCTCGGCGGCACGCTCGAGAAGGGCGAGCTCGCCGCCGCCGACCAGCACGAGCTGCGCCGGGTCCTCTACTCGCTCAACGGAATCGTCGGGCTGCACTTCGCCAAGGAGGAGGAGGTCTACCTGCCCCTGCTCGACCGGACACTGAGCGCCGAGCAGGCGCAGGCGATGTTCGAGCAGATGGAGGAGGTCACGGCCAAGGAGGCCGGTGGCCAGGGCCACGCCCACTGACCGGCCACCGGTCCCCGCCCGACGCAGACGGCCACGTCACCACGCAAGCCGGCTCAGCGGCATACGGCATCATCCCGTATGCCGCTGTGCCCGCTCCCGCGCGCCGCTCGCCTCCCGCTCGTCCCCACCCTGCAACACGCCCGAGAACTCGGAACTCACCTGTGTTGCTTCAGGGTGAGTTGCGCGGTGCCGGGCGTGTTGCGAGGTGGGTCAGCCGACGAACGCCTGGTTGCGCTTCAGCTCCTGGCGCGCGATGGTGCGGCGGTGCACGGCGTCGGGGCCGTCGACGATGCGCAGCACTCGCGCCCACGCGTAGAAGTACGCGAGCGGAGTGTCCTGGGAGACACCGGCTGCGCCGAAGACCTCGATGGCGCGGTCGACGACCCGGGTGGCCATCGCGGGCGCCGCGACCTTGATGCCGGAGATCTCGGTCCGGGCGCCCTTCGCGCCGTGCTGGTCGATGAGCCAGGCCGTCTTGTAGACGTAGAGCCGGGCCATGTCGATCTCGATCCGGGACTGCGCGATGAGCTCCTGGACGACGCCCATGCCCGACAGGTGGTCGCCGAACGCGACGCGCGACTTGGCCCGGTCGACCATCAGCGCGAGCGCTCGCTCGGCCATCCCGATGGCCCGCATCGCGTGGTGGATCCGACCGGGGCCGAGGCGCGCCTGCGCAATCATGAAGCCATCGCCCTCTCCGGCAATGAGATTCGTGACCGGCACCCGGACGTCACGGAGGACGACCTCGGCGTGGCCGTGCTGGTCGTGGTAGCCGAAGATGGACAGGTCGCGCTCGATCGTCAGCCCCGGGGTGTCGCGCGGCACGAGGATCATCGACTGCTGCCGGTGCGTGTCGGCGCCGGGGTCGGTCTTGCCCATGACGATGAAGACCTGGCACCGCTCGTCCATCGCGCCGCTGCTCCACCACTTGCGGCCGTTGATGACGTACTCGTCGCCCTCGCGGCGGATCACCGTCTGGATGTTCGTCGCGTCGGAGGAGGCCACGTCCGGCTCGGTCATCGAGAACGCCGAGCGGATCTCCCCAGCGAGCAGCGGCTCGAGCCAGCGCTGCTTCTGCTCGGAGGTGCCGAACATGTGCAGCACCTCCATGTTCCCCGTGTCCGGCGCCTGGCAGTTGATCGCCTCCGGGGCGATCACCGGCGACCAGCCGGAGATCTCCGCGATCGCTGCGTAGTCCACGTTGGACAGGCCTGACTCGGCCGGCAGGAACAGGTTCCACAGGCCTCGCTTGCGCGCCGACTCCTTGAGCTGCTCGACCACCGGCGGCAGCGCGTACTGACCGTGCTCGGCAAGGTGACGGTAGTACTCGCCCTCGGCGGGGAACACCTCCTCGCGCATGAAGTCCCACATCCGAGCGGACAGCTCTTCCGCCTTGGGCGACAGTGCGAAATCCATGAGAGTCCCTTCACTGGTCCTTGACTGCGGCGAGGCCCGCGGCGACGAGCGGCTCGACCGACTCGCCGACCGTCGCGAACCCCTCCCCCACCGTCTGGCCCTTGGTGTAGCGGTAGTGGATCCCCTCGAGGATGACGGCGAGCTTGAAGTAGGCCAGCCCGAGGTGGAACGAGAGCCGGCCCAGGTCGCGACCCGACCCCGCGGCATACCGGTCCAGGATCTCGTCGGGGCCGAGCCACCCCGGTGCCAACGCCACGTCCGACACCGCGTCGCCGCTCCCCATCCCGGCCAGCGCCTGGTACACCTGCAGCAGGCCGACGTCGGTCAGCGGGTCCCCGAGCGTGGCCATCTCCCAGTCCAGCACGGCGGCAACGCGGTCGGCGCCGTCGGTCGTGTCGATGAGCAGGTTGTCGAGGCGGAAGTCGCCGTGCACGATCGCCGGCGCTGACTCCGGAGGGACGTGGGTGGCCAGCCAGGCGTGCAGCTCGTCGATGCCGGCCACATCGCGGCTGCGCGAGCCGTCGAGCTGCTGCTTCCAGCGCCGCACCTGCCGCTCGAGGAACCCCTGGGGCCGCCCGAAGTCGCTCAGCCCCACCTCGTCGGGGTCGACCGCATGCAGTGCGACGAGGGTGTCGACCATCCGCTCGCAGATCGCCCGGGTCCTTTCGGGCCCGAGCGGTCGCAGCTGGGCCGCGAGCCGGTAGGGCGTGCCCTCGACCAGCTCCATGACGTAGAACGGCGCGCCGATCACCTGGTCACCCGGGGACACCGCGTACGTCGCTGGGACCGGGACGTCGGTCTCGTGCAGCGCGGAGATGACCCGGTGCTCGCGGACCATGTCGTGCGCGGTCGCGAGGACGTGCCCGAGCGGCGGCCGGCGCACGATCACCTCGCGGCGCCCGTCCCCGACGATGTACGTCAGGTTTGACTTGCCCCCCGCGATCAGGCGGGCCGTGAGTCTGCCGTCCAGCAGGCCGGGAGCGTGGTCGGCCAGGAACGCGCGCAACGGCTCCAGCGGGAGCCCCGGCGGGTCTTCTGTGCCGTATGCCGCTGAGCTCGCTCCCCCGGCCGGGTTGCCTTGCGAGGGTGGCTGGGTCGGCTGGGTCGGCTGGGTCGGCTGGGTCATTGCACGTAGACCCAGGCGACGTCGGCGACACAGGCCGGCTTGCTGCCGCCCTCGATCTCGATGGTCACCCGGACGACCGCCTGGGTGCCGATCGCGATCGGGCTGAGCTCGACCAGCTGGGCCGAGGCCCGCACCTTGGACCCGACCGGGACCGGCGCGGGGAACCGGACCTTGTTCGTCCCGTAGTTGAGGCCCATCGAGACGCCCTCGACGCGGTAGATCTCCGCGACGAGGACCGGCAGCAGCGAGAGGGTCAGGTAGCCATGGGCGATGGTCCGCCCGAAGGGGCCGCCCTTGGCCCGCTCCGGGTCGACGTGGATCCACTGGTGGTCACCGGTCGCCTCGGCGAAGAGGTTGACCTGCTCCTGGGTGATCTCGTGCCAGCCACTCTGGCCGAGCTGCTCGCCGACCGCGGCGCCGAGCTCGTCCAGTCCGTTGAAGGTGCGCATGTCAGTCCTTGGGTCCGCCGGCGACGTAGATGACCTGGCCGGACACGAAGCCGGCCTCCTCGCGCACGAGGAACGAGGCCGTCGCCGCGATGTCGTCCGGCTGGCCGACCCGGCCCACCGGGATCTCCTTCGCGGCACCCTCGAGGAACTGGTCGAACGTGACGCCCATCCGCTCGGCCGTCGCCCTGGTCATGTCGGTCGCGATGAAGCCGGGCGCGATGGCGTTGGCGGTGACCCCGAACTTGCCCAGCTCGATCGCCAGCGTCTTGGTGAAGCCCTGCAGGCCTGCCTTCGCCGCGGAGTAGTTGACCTGACCCCGGTTGCCGAGGGCGGAGGTGGAGCTGAGGTTGACGATACGGCCGAACTTCGCGTCCACCATGTGCTTCTGGCAGGCGCGCGTCATGAGGAACGAGCCGCGCAGGTGCACGCCCATGACGGCGTCCCAGTCGTCGACAGTCATCTTGAAGAGCATGTTGTCGCGGATGATGCCGGCGTTGTTGATGAGCACCGTCGGCGCGCCCAGCTCGGTGGCGACCCGCTCGACTGCGGCCTGGACCGCGGCCTCGTCGGACACGTCCACGCCCACGGCCAGTGCCTTGCCACCCGCGGCCTCGATCTCCTTGACGATTGCGGCACAGGCGGTTTCGTCCAGGTCGAGGACCGCGACCTGGAGGCCGTCCTGCGCGAGGCGCCTCGCCACCGCAGCGCCGATGCCGCGCGCTGCGCCGGTGACGATCGCGGTGCGGGTGGGCTGGTCGGATTGCGGCTGTTCGGTCATGTGCTGGCCCTCTCGAGTCGTTGCTGGATCTTGTTCATCCCGCCGAGCCACGCGTCCGGGTCGGCCGCGCGTCCGGCGTAGTACTGGCGCACGCTGGGGTGCGGGAGGATGTGGACGGACTCGCCCTGCAGTCCCTGCCACACGGCCTCGGCCACGTCCTCCGGACTCAGTGTGCCGTCACGGGTCAGCAGGTCCTTGAGGGGTCCGGCCTCCTCGAGGATCCGGGTGTCGACGCCGAGCGGGCAGACCGCCTGGACGATGACCCCTCGGTGGCGGTACGTGGCGGCGAGCCACTCGGCCAGGGCGACGGACCCGTGCTTGGTGACCGAGTAGGGCAGGTCGCCGAGCATCGTGAGCAGACCGGCCGCCGAGGCGGTGAGGACGAGGCGGCCGCCACCAGACTCGAGCCACAGCGGCACGAGCCGCCGGGCAGCGCGGACCTGGGCCATGACGTTGACCTCGAGCAGCCGGGCCCAGTCGTCATCGGAGGCCTCGAGGCCGACACCGGACGTGATGCCGGCGTTCGCGACGAAGAGGTCGATGCCACCTTCCTCCTGGAACTCGCCGAGTGCGGCCGCCACGAGGAGGTCCACTCCCTCGGCCGACGCCGCGTCTCCGGCGATGGGAACGGCCCCGATCGCAGAGGCCGTCTCCCCAACGACGCTCTCGTCGAGGTCGTTGACGACGACCCGGACCCCCTCGGAGACGAGGCGTGCCGCGATCGCCCGCCCGATGCCGCGAGCCGCGCCGGTGACGACGGCGGTGCGGATGGCAGTGCGGTCTGGCACGGCACTCCTTCCGGGTTCCGGGGTCGCGGCCCTCTACGTCGACTGGGCAGTTCGCGCCGGCTTGGTTCTGGCTGACTAAGCGCTTGCTTACCTTTGCGCGTCCCAGCGGCCCCGTCAAGTGCCGCCCCCACTTCGTCGAGTGTGCAGTCCGCGCCGCCCCCGCTTCATCGAGTGTGCACTCCGCGCCGCCCCCCGCTTCATCGAGTGTGCAGTCCGCGCCGCCCCCACTTCATCGAGTGTGCAGTCCGCGCTGGCCAGGATGCACCTACTTGTCAGCGACGAGTCCATTCGCTGCAGCCGTTGGACTCGAAGAACTTGTCCGTCTTCTTGATGGTGACAAGGGCCTGACCCGAGGTGTTGTCGTTGTCGATGATGGAGTCGATGCCATCGCTTCCGCTGAGGCGAGCCCAGTAGCAGTTGCCGTTGGGCGATGGCTTCGACACGTAGGTGCCAGCCTTGACGTCGACTCCGACCTGGAAGGTGCCGTCGCCGGGCATAGCTGCGGCTGGCTTCGGCGGACCGACGGTGAGGGTCTTGGTGGGTCCGGCAACCTCCACCTTCTCGGTCACGGTTGGGCCCGGGACGGTGATGGCCGGCGCAGGGACGGTTACTGTCGCGGCCGGTGTCGCCGCCACGGACGTGGTGCCGCCGGCGTCTCCACCGGCGGCTCCGCCGATGCCGAGGGCGACCAGGGCCGTCGCGGCGTAGCCGATGACGTGCTTCTTGTTCATGTCATGTGTCCTTTTCGTTCGAAGTGGATTCACTGAGCGAGGGTCAGAGTGATGTCCAGCCCGGCGTCCGGGTGGTAGGTCCAGCGGGCGGAGATGTCGTTCCAGGTGTCGTTCTGCATGCCGTCGAGCGCCCGGGTGGAGTTGATGTGCGCCTCGACTGCGGCGGGCATGCTCAGCGCACGCAATACGCAGTCGATGGCATCGAGCTGGTCACCGGACCAGTCCTCTTTGCCGGTCCCGTCGAGGATCAGCGTCGCGCCGCTGTCGGCCAGAGTTCCTGGCGTTGCGCACGTCGACCAAGCCACTTCGAGGGGCTTGCGGGCCGTGGTCGTTGGTCTTGCGATCGTGGTCGCGGAAATCCCCGCGGGCCCAGCGGCACTCCCGCATGCCGTGGCCAAGAGAGCAACCGCCACGGTCGTGGTGACCCTGACGAGGACGCGGAAAGGTAGTCCCGGACGAGGCGCAGGCCTGGTGTGAAGGGTTGACATGGTGATTCCAATCTCGAGTCGAGCAGCTGAGTGGTGGAAGCGGGTCGGCCGCTGCTCCCCATCGGCGGCCGACCCGCGGGAGGATCAGGCCGCGCCGACTCCGGCAGCGGTCCCGTCCTCGTCGGAGGCGTCGCCGGCTCCCATTCCGGCCGCCTCCATGGCAACCCCGTGCAGGGCATCGAGCGCCAGGCTCAGATGGCGCTCCACCCCTGCCTGCACGGTGTTGCACTCCTTGTCGATCGTGTCCGCGCCCCTGCGGATCGATCCGGACGCCTTGCGGATCGAGTTGATCCGATCGACGAGCTCGATCGCAGCGCTGATGTTCTCCTCCGCCGTGTCGAGCCCTTCGACATCCCGCCGAGCCGAGGCGGCGACCGCGCTGGTACGCATGAGCTGCACGACGGTCCGCAGCAGGTCGGGCTCGTCGCCCGCCGGGTCGAACGCGATGACCACTCGACGCGCGCCGAGGACTCGGATCGTCTGGCCCTGGTTCTGCGCCACCGTCCGCACGATGCCGACCGACGCAGCGGCTTCCCGGTTGCGCTCCGCCTCGTCGAGGTAGTCGTTCCACACCCGGCGGTCGCCCGAGTCGTGCATCTCGACGACGACCCGGGCGGATCCACCGCCGACCGTCAGGACGCCATCGCCCTTCTTGCAGCCACGGATCGTCCCGGCGAAGCCACCGGTGCTGGCGTACTCATCGCCCAGACCCGCCGCGATCTGCTCCATGACCAGGTCGACCTCGGCCTCGAAGCCGCCGCCCTTGAGCGGTGTGACACTGGCCGTCTTCGCTGCCGCCGCCGCGGCGGCCTTCTGGACCTCGACAGCCTTGGCGAGCTCGTCGACCTTGCCGACGAGGGCCAGGTGGTGCTTGTCCATCGACTCGGCGAGTGACTTCTGCTGGTCGGCCAGCGCGGCGGCCTGCTTGGCGAACGGTGACGTCGGGTCGGCCGGGTCGAACTGCCGGCTCACCTTGTCGAGCAGCTTGTCCGTCTGGTCGAAGGCCCGTTCACCGATGGTGCGGCCGGCTGACTCCAGCACCGGGCCGAGCCTGGCGAGCAGCTCCGGGTTGTCGCCTCCGATGAGACGCTCGATCGAGTCCCGCAGCGTCCTCGTCGACTGCTCCACCGTTTCGGCGAAGCCCTTGCGACCGTTGAGCTCGGTCTCGAGGATCGCCTTGCGAGCGGCGTCCGCTGCCTTGCTCATCGCGTCGGCGGCGGTGGCGGCGGCCTGGGCGGTGGCGTCCGCCGCCTGCGTGCTCGACTCGACGGTCTTGGCACCGACCTCGACGATGAGCTTCTCCAGCTCGAACGTGTCCTGCGCCGCCCCCGCCGAGGCGATGGCTCGAGCGCCGACTGCGAGAGCTTGGGCCACGAACGGCGTCAGGTCTGCACCGTCCATCCCGTCCTCGGTCACCGCCGGGCCACGCGATCCCGTTGACCAGCGCCTGGCCTCCGTCACGACCTCCGAGTCCGTGACGGTGAGGTCCCTGATGACGACGGCCGGCGCGTCCGGGTCGAAGGACGCCGCGGCAGGCGTCATGCTGATGCGGTCGCTCATGGTGCGTGCTCCTGTCTCGAGGTCCGGCGACTGTCGTTGCCGGGCTGACTCGAGATTCGCGAAGGTGGCCGCGTTGGGCGAACGACGAGTGTGATAACCCCGGTTATCAAGTGATCGGTGGACGCTGTCAGCCCTCTCCCCTACCGTGCACAAGACCGACAACAGCGGGAGGGGGACACGGAGTGACACGCACGTCGACACTGCAGCTGTCCCTCACCGACATCGCCCGCCTGGCCCAGGTCCAGCGCCCGGTCGTGTCCATGTGGCGAAAGCGGCCCGTCGACGGCCGGCCCTTCCCGCGGCCAGTTGCCGAACACGAGGGGACCGAACGCTTCGACGCCTTCGACGTGGTCGACTACCTCGCCGCCACCGGACGCGGCAACGCCACGGTCGCCCGTGAGGACGTCGCGGCGCACGCCACCCTCGCCCTGCCGACGCAGCTCCCCGATGAAGCCGTCTTCGAGGGCCTGACCGCGCTCCTCGCCCTGGGGATCACCAGCGGAGAGTCGCTAAGCGACCTGACCGCCGGCGAGATCGTCGACCTGGCGACCACCCACGACCACGAGGACACGCTGTTGCTGCGCGAGGTCGTGCGGCTCGCCCCGGAGCTGGACACCTTCGCCGCCCACGCCGACGACTTGGCGGATGCGTCGTACTCGCCTGCCGCCGCTTTCGAGCTCCTGCTCGACCAGCGCACCCGTCGGGCGCGCACCCCCCTGTCGGCGGCGGCGCTGCGACCCGAGGCTGCCACCCTCGTCGCGCGCGTGGCCCTGGCCCTCGTCTCCGAGGCCGGTTGGGAGGCGCCACTTTTCGTCGACGTCAGCGAGAGCAGCGGTGACCTCCTGCTCGCCACGTCGCGCACGTATGCCGCTGGGCTTGCTCCCAGCGTGGCGACCCTCGCGCTCGACACCCCGCTCGCACGGCTCGTCCGGCGACGGCTGCTGGTCCATGACGTGCACCGGTTGGACGTCTCGGCAGACTTGAACGACGCCGACGCCGACGGCGACCTCGACCTGGGCGACGCGGTGCGTGACGGCGCGGTGCACGTCCTGCAGCTGCCCGACGCAGCGCACCCATCATCAACCGACGTCGACGTCCTCGACGCCGTGTCCCGTCTCGTCGACCAGCTCGCCGACGACTCGCGCGTGGTCGTCCTCGGCCCAGCACGAGCCCTGACCGATCGGCCACGAACGGGAGAGATCGACCGCGCCCGCGACGCGATCCTGCGCAGCGGCCGGCTGCGGGCGGCGATCCGGCTCCCCGAGGGCCTGCTGGTGCACTCACCGCGCCACGCTCTCGCCCTCTGGGTGCTGGGACCTGCCCATCCGGATCTCGCGATCAGTGATCGCCGGACCGTGGTCGGACTCGTCCCCTCAAAGGTCCTGACGGAGAGCGCAATCGAGGACGTCGTTGGTGATGTCGTCGCCTCGCTCGCTCGCCCTGACCAGGTCGAGCACCACTCGTACCGCTTCGCGCGTCGCGTCGTGACGTCAACCCTCATCCCTGGTCGAAAGCCGTTGGTGGATCGGGCAGCTCGTACGGGCGGGACGACTCACATGATCTCGCTGGGTGACGCTG
>NZ_JBEDUL010000040.1:0-16686 GCF_040414665.1 Intrasporangium sp. | reverse complement strand
CACCGACCGCATGCTGGACGTGGCCCGCAACCACGGGCTGCCCGCCTTCCTCGCCGACGACCCCGGCGTCGACTCCGGTCACATGATCGCCCAGTACACCCAGGCGGCGGTGGTCTCGGAGCTCAAGCGGCTGGCGGTGCCGGCGTCCGTCGACTCGATCCCGTCCAGCGCGATGCAGGAGGATCACGTCTCGATGGGCTGGTCGGCCGCGCGCAAGCTGCGCCGCTCCGTCGACGGTCTGACCCGGGTCCTGGCCGTCGAGCTGCTCACGGCGGCCCGGGCCCTCGAGCTGCGCGCTCCGCTCCAGCCGGCACCGGCGACCAAGGCCGTGGTCCGCGCCCTGCGCGAGGCCGGCGCGCCCGCACCGGGGCCCGACCGTTTCCTCGCCCCCGAGATCGAGATCGCTGTGCAGTTCGTCGCGAGTGGCGCCGCCGTCGCGGCGGCCGAGTCCGTGACCGGCCCACTCGGCTGAAGACCCCCACCGACCCCCAGCAAGGAAGGACATCGACATGGAAGGCGCCCGCCCCGTACGCGCCCCGCGCGGCACCAAGCTCACCGCCCAGCACTGGGGGGCCGAGGCGCCCCTGCGGATGCTGATGAACAACCTGGATCCCGAGAACGCCGAGCGCCCCGACGACCTCGTCGTCTACGGCGGGACCGGCCGTGCCGCGCGGGACTGGAAGTCCTTCGACGCGATGGTCCGCACCCTGACCACGCTCAAGCCGGACGAGACGATGCTCGTGCAGTCCGGGCGTCCGGTCGGCGTGATGCAGACGCACGAGTGGGCGCCGCGCGTGCTCATCGCCAACTCCAACCTCGTCGGCGACTGGGCGACCTGGCCCGAGTTCCGCCGCCTCGAGCACCTGGGACTGACGATGTACGGCCAGATGACCGCCGGATCGTGGATCTACATCGGCACCCAGGGCATCGTCCAGGGGACCTACGAGACGT
The DNA here is from genome assembly GCF_040414665.1 of Intrasporangium sp. Lineage (GTDB taxonomy): Bacteria > Actinomycetota > Actinomycetes > Actinomycetales > Dermatophilaceae > Intrasporangium. The sequence goes on along the minus strand of NZ_JBEDUL010000040.1, from coordinate 15,735 downwards.
TCGCGGCCGTCGCGGAGAAGCGCTTCGACGGGACGCTCGCCGGCACACTGACGCTCACCGCCGGCTGCGGTGGCATGGGTGGTGCCCAGCCGCTCGCGGTCACCCTGAACGGCGGTGCCTGCCTCATCGTCGACGTCGATCCGAGCCGTTTGGCGCGCCGGGTTGAACACCGATACCTCGACGAGGTGGCCGAGAGCCTCGACGACGCGGTCGAGAAGGCCGTGCGGGCGAGGGAGGAGAAGCGGGCCTGGTCCGTGGGCGTCGTCGGCAATGCCGCCGAGGTGTTCCCCGAGCTGCTGCGTCGCGGGGTGCCGATCGACATCGTCACCGACCAGACCTCGGCGCACGACCCGCTCAGCTACCTGCCCGAGGGGATCTCGCTCGAGGACTGGCACGAGTACGCCGAGAAGAAGCCCGAGGAGTTCACCGACCGGGCGCGGGCATCGATGGCGAGGCACGTCCAGGCGATGGTCGAGTTCCAGGACGGCGGGGCCGAGGTCTTCGACTACGGCAACTCGATCCGGGACGAGGCGCGGCAGGGCGGCTATGATCGCGCGTTCGAGTTCCCCGGCTTCGTGCCGGCCTACATCCGGCCGCTCTTCTGCGAGGGCAAGGGTCCGTTCCGCTGGGCGGCGCTCTCCGGGGACGCCAAGGACATCGCCGTGACCGACCGGGCCGTCCTCGACCTCTTCCCGGACAACGACCGGCTGCACAAGTGGATCCGTGGTGCGCAGGAGCGCGTGGCCTTCCAGGGGCTGCCGGCCCGGATCTGCTGGCTCGGCTACGGCGAACGGGACAAGGCCGGGCTCCGGTTCAACGAGCTGGTGGCCTCGGGCGAGATCTCCGCACCGGTCGTCATCGGGCGCGACCACCTCGACGCCGGGTCCGTGGCGAGCCCCTACCGAGAGACCGAGGCGATGGCCGACGGCTCCGACGCGATCGCGGACTGGCCGCTGCTCAATGCGCTGGTCAACACGGCCTCGGGGGCGTCCTGGGTGTCGATCCACCACGGCGGCGGAGTCGGGATCGGGCGCTCGATCCACGCCGGTCAGGTGTCGGTGGCCGACGGCACCGAGCTGGCTGCCGAGAAGCTGGCGCGGGTCCTGACGAACGACCCCGGCATGGGCGTCATCCGGCACGTCGACGCGGGCTACGAGCGGGCCGAGCAGGTGGCGAGGGAGCGCGGCGTCCGCGTCCCGATGAAGGAGTGATCAGGGCGTGCGCGTGCTCTCCTCGTCGGAGATGTCGGCGACCGTCGCGTCGAACTGGCGGATGACGTCGTCGCCGGCCACCGTGAGGCCGACGCCGTGGTCGCCGCCCCCGAGCGAGATGGTCCGGCCGCGCAGGTGGGTGTCGGCGATGACCGGCAGGGGCGTCGTCGACCCGAACGGCGTGATCGTGCCCCGCTCGTACCCCGTCACCGCCTTCGCCTCCGCTGCGTCGGGCATCGAGATCCGGTTCGTTCCCAGCAGCCGGCGCACCTTGGCCCACGAGAACGTCCGGTCGCCCGGCACGAGGACGAAGACGTGCTCACCCTCCGACACCCGGACGACGAGGGTCTTGATGAGGTCTCGCGGCTCGATGCCTCGAGCGGCCGCGGCCTCCTCCAGCGAGCGCACCCGGCCGTGGCGTGTCACCGTGTGGTCAATCCCGGCGGCCCGCACGGCCTCGATCGCCGGGGTGATCCGCTCGTCGTCCGTCATGGAGACAGCCTAAGTTGAGGGGGTGCAGTCGATGACGACGACGGGGTTCGACCCGATGTGGGCGGCGCTTGCACCCATCGGGCGGGACGGCGCCACCGGGGGCTACCGGCGCTTCGCCTGGACCCGCACCGACCACGACCTGCGTGAGTGGTTCGCGGCGGAGTGCGCGGACCGCGGCCTCGTCCTCACCGAGGACCGGGCCGGCAACCAGTGGGCCTGGTGGGGTGACCCGGACACGACGCCCGGGATCGTCATGGGCAGCCACCTCGACTCGGTCCCGGATGGAGGCGCCTTCGACGGTCCGCTCGGCGTCGTCAGCGCCCTCGCGACCGTCGACGCCCTCCGTGCGGCCGGCGTGACCCCGGCCCGCCCCATCGGCGTCGTCAACTTCGCCGACGAGGAGGGCGCCCGCTTCGGCATCGCCTGCGCCGGCTCCCGCCTCATCACCGGCGCCCTGGGCGCCGACCGGGCCCTCGGCCTCACCGACGGCGACGGCATCACGATGGCCGAGGCCTGGCGCGCCGCGGGCCGTGATCCCTCGACGCTCGGCCCCGACGCCGAGGCGCTCCGACGGGTCCACGCCTTCGTCGAGCTGCACGTCGAGCAGGGGCGGACGCTCGCGCTCGACCCCGACAGATCCCACGCGGTCGGCATCGGGACCGACATCTGGCCGCACGGCCGATGGCGCATCGAGATCCCCGGCGAGGCCAACCACGCCGGGACGACCCGTCTGGAGGATCGTCGCGATGCCATGCTCGGTCTCGCGACCGTCGTCCAACAGGCGAGGTCGTATGCCGCTGAGCTGGGTTGTGTCGCCACCGTCGGGAAGGTGCGGGTCGAGCCGGGAGGGGTCAACGCCATCCCGAGTCACGTGACCGCGTGGCTGGACGCGCGTGGTCCCGCGGAGCGCGCGGTCCGGGCCACCGTGGGCGGGGTCCTCACGGCCGCGGACGAGCTCGACGGAACGCACGAGGAGGAGTCCTGGACTCCGACGACCCGCTTCGACGCCGCGCTCCTGAGCCGATTGACCGGCATACTGCCTCATGCGCCCCTGCTCGGTACCGGAGCGGGACACGACGCGGGCATCCTCGCGACCCATGGGATCCCGACTGCGATGCTCTTCGTCCGCAACCCGACGGGGGTCTCGCACTCGCCGGCCGAGTTCGCCGAGCCCGAGGACTGCCACCGTGGGGTCGCCGCCCTGACAGCAGTCGTCACCGACCTGTGCACGTCGGACCATCGAGACCCAGGGACCCAGACGGAGGATCTGCAGGCATGACCACGTTTTGGTGCGAGAGCGCTTTCCTGACAAGGGGATTCGCCAAGCGGGTCCGGCTCGTCGTCTCCGGGGGCCTGTTCAGGGAGGTGCTCGTCGACGCGGACCCGGAGCCCAGCGACGTCATCCTTGAGGGCATCACGTTGCCCGGGATGGCCAACACGCACAGCCACGCCTTCCACCGGGCCCTGCGGGGGCGGGTCAATGGTGGTGGGGGCAACTTCTGGAACTGGCGCGAGCAGATGTACCAAGTTGCTGCCCAGCTCAACCCGGACACCTACCTCGCGCTCGCCCGCGCGGTCTTCGCGGAGATGGTGCTCGCGGGCTTCACCCTCGTCGGCGAGTTCCACTACGTGCACCATCGGCCGGGCGGCAAGAAGTTCGGCGACCCCAACGCGATGGGCCTCGCCGTGCGCCAAGCGGCGGACGAGGCCGGCATCCGGATGACCCTGCTCGACACGTGCTACCTCGAGGGCGGCCTCAACGGCGGCGGCTACGTCGAGCTGCATCCCGGCCAGCTGCGGTTCAGCGACGGCTCGGTCGACGCCTGGGCCGAGCGGATGCTGGCCCGCCGGGCCGAGAACGACCGGGTCCGCCTCGGCGCTGCGATCCACTCGATCCGCGCGGTTCGCAAGGAAGACCTGCCCAAGGTTGTCGAAGCCGCGGGCAGCATGCCGCTCCATGTCCACCTCTCCGAGCAGCCCGGCGAGAACATGGCCTGCCAGATGTACTACGGCTGCACCCCCACGGAGCTGCTCGACGAGGCCGGCGCGCTCGGCCACAACCTGACGAGCGTCCACGCGACCCACCTGACGGAGCGCGACATCGAGCTGCTCGGTGGCACAGGAACGGGAGCCTGCTTCTGCCCCACGACCGAGCGGGACCTCGCCGACGGCATCGGGCCGGGCCGCGCGCTCCACGACGCCGGCACTCCGCTCTCCCTCGGATCGGACCAGCACGTCGTCATCGACCCCTTCGAGGAGCTGCGCGGCGTCGAGATGCACGAGCGGCTCGTCACCAACGAGCGGGACCGGTTCACGCCCGCCGAGCTGCTCCAGGCAGCATCGTTCAACGGTTACCGCGCGCTCGGCTGGTCCGACGGCGGGCACCTGTCCAAGGGCGCGCTCGCCGACTTCGTCACGGTGCGGACCGACACGGTCAACACCGCTGGATCCGCCCCGGACCAGATCTTCTACTCGTGCGTCGCGTCCGACGTGTCCGCCGTCGTCGTCGGCGGCGACCTCGTCGTCCGCGACGGCCAGCACCGGCTCGGCGACGTCGGCCGCCTGCTCGGGTCGTCGATCGACCGGGTCGTCGGCACGGCGGTCGCCCCGTGAGCACGCTGCTCACGGGAATCGCGGAGCTCGTCACCAACGACCCGGCCTGGGGGGAGGGACAGGCCGACCCGGGCGACCGGCTCCTCGGGACGATCCGCGATGCGGCACTGGTCGTGGGGGACGGCGTCGGCGTGGCCGGCGGGCAGGTCATCGAGTGGGTCGGCCCGGCAGCGGACGCTCCGGACGCGGACGATCGCCGGGACCTCGGTGGGCGGGCCGTCATCCCCGGGTTCGTCGACTCCCACACCCACCTCGTCTTCGCCGGTGACCGCTCCGCCGAGTTCGCGGCCCGGATGACCGGCACGCCGTACGACGGCGGTGGCATCGCGGTCTCGGTCGCGGCGACCCGCGCCGCGACGGACGACGAGCTGCGCGCGCTGGTCGCTGGTCGCGTCGCGGAGATGCGGGCCCAGGGCACGACGACGGTCGAGATCAAGAGCGGCTACGGGCTCACCCTCGAGGACGAGCTTCGCTCCCTGCGGATCGCGCGCGAGTTCACGCCCCACACGACGTTCCTCGGCGCCCACGTCGTCCCGCCCGAGTACGCCGACCGCCGGGCGGACTACGTCGACCTCGTCACGGGACCCATGCTCGACGCACTCCTGGCCGACGGGCTGGAAGCGAGCCCAGCGGCATACGTCGACGTGTTCTGTGAGCCGCACTCCAAGCACGCGTTCGACGAGGAGGAGGCGCGCACGATCCTGACGGCAGCCCGGGCGCGCGGCCTCGCGCTACGCGTCCACGGCAACCAGCTCGGTCCGGGTCCCGGGGTGCAGCTCGCGTGCGAGCTCGGCGCGGCGAGCGTCGACCACTGCACGCACCTCACCGACGGCGACGTCGAGGCGCTTGCGGCCGCCCACGGCACGACGGTGGCGACGCTGCTGCCGGGCGTCGAGTTCTCGACCCGGTCGCCCTATCCGGACGCCCGCCGACTCATCGACGCCGGGGTCGATGTCGCCCTGGCCTCGGACTGCAACCCGGGCACCTGCTACTCGTCGTCCATCCCCTTCGCCATCGCCCTGGCCGTGCGGGAGATGGGGATGACCCCCGCCGAGGCGCTGTACGCCTCGACGGCCACGTCGGGCAGGTCGCTCGGGCTGGACCGGCGTCTCGCCGTCGGCGAGCCCGCCGAGCTCGCGGTGGTCAACGGTCCGAGCCACCTGCACCTGTCGTACCGCGCCGGCGTCCCACTCGTGAGGGCCTACGAGCCCTGAGGCCCTCGCCGAGGTGACGTCGCGCGGCCCCGGCTCAGATGGCCTTGATATGGGCCTCTTCGCCTGTCATCACCGAGACGTCCGTCTCGGCAGTCTCCATGAGCTTGTCGGCGAGGTGTCGCAGCGCGCGGGCCACGGCCACCTCGTCGCCGATCTCGGGCACCCCAACATCGTGCGATGACCGGTGTGCGGTGCCCCTCGCGCTGAGGGGGTCGGGTGCGTCCGCGATGAGGACGACGTTCGCGCTCGTCTCGTCACCCGACTCGAAGATCGACACCCGGACGTTCCACTCGCGGACGTGGCCCACCTCGGGGCTGTGCTGCGCCGTCACGGGCACCGATGACGGGATGGGAACCCCGGGCGCAGCGCCGATCCTCAGGACGGCACCGGGCCCGGGATAGATCAGTCCGGTGTGGCCATTCGACCAGCGCACGACGTAGGGCGGTGCACCCTTCGTGCCGCGAATCTCCAGGATCTCGCCGTCCCTCGTGGCTTCGTCGATGTGCTCGGCAGCGAGAATGATGCGGTCTCCGACTCGTGCGCGCATGATGGCCTCCTTGGATCCTGAACCGACGGAACCAGCACAGCAAAGCGGCTGACGACCAGGGAGGGCCGAAGGTCCCGATCATGCGCTCTGCGACGAAACGGCCCGAACGCGACGCCCCCGCATACGATCGGAGCATGGAATCGGCCGCGGTGTCGGGCGAGCAGGTCGTCGACGACCGGCTCGGCTCCTTCGTCGACGCCATCATGCCGCTGAGCGCCGACCTCGAGCTCCCGGAGGTGCTCTCCCGGATCGTGTCCGGCGCGTGCGAGCTCCTCGGCGCCCGGTATGGCGCCCTCGGCGTGCTGGGACGGGACGGACAGTCCCTGTCCGGGTTCCACACGCACGGGATCCGGCCCGAGCTGGCGGCGGCCATCGGGCCACCGCCGACGGGTCATGGGGTGCTCGGCGTGCTCCTCACCGATCCCCGACCCCTGCGCCTGCACGACCTGACGACCCATCCCAAGTCGGTGGGCTTCCCTCCGAACCATCCCCCGATGCGCACCCTGCTCGGCGCGCCGATCCGGATCCGCGACCGGGTCTTCGGCAACATCTACGTCGCCGAGAAGGTCGACGGTGGCGACTTCAGCCGCGACGACGAGGCGCTGCTCGTGTCGCTCGCCAGTGCCGCCGGCTCCGCTCTCGAGAACGCCCGCCTGCTGGCCCAGAGCGAGATCCGGCAGCAGTGGTCCGCTGCCACGAGCGAGCTCGTCCAGTCCCTGCTGGAGTCGGAGTCCGAGGACCCGTCGGTCGCCCTCATGGCGGCGCAGGTGCGGGACCTCAGCGGTGCGCTCGTCACAGCAGTGGCGGTGCTCGATGCGGTCGGGCGTCTCGAGATCCGGGCCATCGACCGGGGTCCCGCATCCAGCGGGCCATCGTCCGGGGAGCCGTCCGGAGCCATCCTCGGTGGCCGGCGGTGGGAGGAGCTGCTCGAGTCGCGTCAGCCGGTCTTGCACGTCCCGGGTGGGCCGATCGACCCGAGGGCCAGGCCGGCCGAGGAGGCCCGCGCCGTCCTGGGCCTCGATGCCACGACAGCGGTGGCGCTCGTGCCACTCGGCACGGGTCCGCGCGCCATCGGCGTCCTCGTCAGCGGCTGGGAGCGGCACGAGGAGTCGACCGCACGCGACGCCCTGCCGATGCAGACGACGTACGCCGTGCAGGCCGGTGTCGCGATCCTCGCCGCCCAGGCCCACGCGGACCGGGGACGGGTGGCACTGCTCGAGGAGCGCGAGCGGATCGCGCGCGAGATGCACGACAACGTCATCCAGCAGCTCTTCGCCACCGGGCTGTCGCTCCAGTCCGCGGTGCCGCTGGCCCAGCACCCCGTGGTCCGCAGCCGCCTGAGCAAGGCCGTCGACGACCTGGACCGGGCCATCCGGCAGATCCGCCAGGCGATCTTCGAGCTGCACACGGAGGACCCCGGTGAGAGCCTCCTCGGCACGCTGCGGGCCATCGCCGAGTCGTATGCCGTCAGCCTCGGCTTCGTGCCCGACGTGACGGTCTCTCGGGGGCTGGCGCCGCTGTCCGAGCAGCTGCGCGCCGACGTCATCGCGGTCGTCCGGGAGGGGCTGGCGAACGTGGCGCGGCACGCCCACGCCCGCTCGGCGACGGTCCGGGTCGACGGCCTGGACAGCGCGGGTGGCCTGTTCGTCGATGTCCTGGACGACGGGATCGGCTTCGACCCGGAGGACGCCCGCAGCGGCCTGGTCAACCTGCGAAACCGCGCGACCGCGCACGGAGGCACCTTGGACATCCGGCCCGGCCGGTCCGGTGGCACCGCGCTGAGCTGGCGGGTCCCGACTAACGAGAGAATGACCAGGGGGAAGAGATGAGCGAGGCGACGCCGACGGACGGGTCCGGCACAGACCCCATCAGGGAGCCCATCCGGGTCTACCTGCTGGACGACCACGAGATCGTCCGGCGGGGCCTGCGTGAGCTCGTCGAGAGCAGCCCGGACATGGAGGTCATCGGCGAGTCCGGCTCGGCACGGGAGGCGGCCCGCCGCATCCCCGCCCTGCTGCCTGATGTCGCCGTGCTCGACGTGCGCCTCCCCGACGGGTCCGGCATCGAGGTGTGTCGCGAGATCCGTTCGGTGGACCCCCGCATCAGGGCTCTCATGCTGACGTCCTACGACGACGACCAGGCGCTCGTGGCCTCCGTGCTCGCGGGCGCGTCCGGCTACCTGCTCAAGCAGCTGAGCGGTGAGGGGATCGTCGCCGCCATCCGGCGCGTCGCCGCGGGTGAGGACCTGTCGGACCATCCGCACGCGAAGGCGTTGCGCGACCGCTGGGCCTCGCACGAGGAGCGGGACCCACGGCTGAAGTCGCTCTCACCGGTCGAGCGCCGCATCCTCGACCTGGTCGCCGACGGCATGACGAACCGCCAGATCGGCGACCGCCTCCGCCTCGCCGAGAAGACGGTGAAGAACTACGTCTCGTCGGTCCTCAGCAAGATGGGCATGGAGACTCGCACCCAGGCCGCTGTCTACGCCGCGACACACCGCGAGCAGCCCGGTCCGCCGACCGGCTGACTAGCGGCGCTCGGCAGCGTTGGGTGGGCCCTTTGGACTACCACGGCGCGTGGTCGCGGCGACCTGGGGAGCACGAGCGCGCGTTTCCGCGGGTCCTCGTGGTAGTCCGTCGGCCCGCACGTCGGCTGGGAGCAGGGCTGGGCTGGGAGGCGCTCAGCGGCATACGGCATCCTCCTAGGATCACCTCGTGTCGGAGGTGGGATGCGCGCCGGCCGTGAGGACGGCCTGGCGGCCCGCCTCGAGCCGGGCCACGGGAACCCGCGGCGGCGAGCACGACAGGTAGTCGATGCCGGCCGCGGCGAAGAACCCGATCGACGCCGGATCGCCGGCGTGCTCGCCGCAGACCCCGAGCTCGAGATCCGGACGGGTGCGGCGGCCCTGCTCCACGGCCGTCCGGACGAGCGCCCCGACGCCAACCTCGTCGAGCGACTCGAACGGGTCGATGGCGATGATGCCCTGCTCGCGGTAGAGCGCGAGGAAACTCGCCTCGGCGTCGTCGCGGGAGATGCCCCACGTGGTCTGCGTCAGGTCGTTCGTGCCGAAGGAGAAGAAGTCCGCGTGAGCGGCGAGGTCTGCTGCGGTGAGCGCGGCGCGCGGCAGCTCGATCATGACGCCGACGGGGATGTCGACGGTCCGACCGTGCTTGGCACCGACCTCGGCGATGACGGCCTCGAGGCGTTCGCGGGCTGCCGTCAGCTCCGCCACCTCGGCGACGAGCGGCAGCATGACCTCGGGCCGGACGTCCCGGCCCTGCCCGACGAGCCGGGCGACGGCCTCGGCGAGCGCACGGACCTGCACCTCGGCCACCTCGGGGTGGACGAGGAGCAGCCGGACACCGCGCAGCCCGAGCATCGGGTTGGCCTCGTGCAGCCGTCGGACCGCGGCGAGCCGCTTCTCGGCCACCGGGTCGGCGGCCTCGCCCTTGGCAGCAGTGACTGCCGCGTCGACGGACAGGTCGACGAGGTCGGGGAGGAACTCGTGCAGCGGCGGGTCGAGCAGCCGGACGACGACGGGGAGCCCCTCCATGACGGTCAGCAGGGTGGTGAACTCGTCCAGGGCGGTGGCCTCGATCTCCGCCAGGGCGCCCGCCGCGTCCTCGTCGGTCACGACGCGCTCGACGAGCTGCCGGCGAGGACCCATGAGCATGTGCTCGGTGCGGCACAGGCCGATGCCCTCCGCGCCGAATCGGCGCGCCGCCCGGGCCTCCTCAGGGGTCTCGGCGTTGGCCCGGACTCCCATCGTCCGGGTCTTGTCGGCGTGCTCGAGCAACCGCAGCACGGCGCGAGCCGTGGGGTCGACGGGCTGGCCGGCCGCGTCGCTCGTCTCCCTCGGGGCCTGAGGTGAGGCCTGTTGGATCGCCGTCGCGACGACGCTCGCCTGGATCTCGCGGCTGCCCTCGAAGAGCTCGCCGGAGCTGCCGTCCACCGAGACGACGGTCCCCTCACGGAGGACATGGTCACCGTGGAAGGTGGCCACCCGTGCCGCCGGGTCGACGGCCATGACCTCGATCCCGGTCACGGCGGTCTTGCCGAGGCCCCGGGCCACGACCGCGGCGTGCGAGGTGAGCCCGCCGCGCGAGGTGATCACGGCCTTCGCGGCGAGCAGCCCGCCGAAGTCGTCGGGGCTCGTCTCCGGACGGGCCAGCACGACGTCGCGACCGAGGGCGGCCCACTCCATCGCTGTGGCGGCGTCGAAGACGAGCTGCCCGACGGCCGCTCCGGGGCTGGCCGCCAGTCCGGTGGCCAGCGGCGCGGCCTCGCCGACCCCGAAGGAGGGATGCAGCAGGGTCGTCAGCTGGTGGCCGTTGACCCGGGTGAGGGCTTCGTCGAGGTCGATGACGCCCTCGTCGGTGAGCTCGGACGCAATGCGGAAGGCGGCTGCCGGGCTGCGCTTGCCGAGCCGGGTCTGCAGGATCCAGAGACGGCCGCGCTCCACGGTGAACTCCACGTCGCAGAGATCCCGGTAGTGCCGCTCGAGCGCTTCGAGGTGCCGCGACAGCTCCGCGTCGATCTCGGGGTCGCGCCGGTGCAGCTCCGAGAGGTCCATCGGGCTGCGGACGCCGCTGACGACGTCCTCACCCTGGGCATCGGGCAGGTAGTCGCCGAAGGGTCCGGCTTCGCCAGTCACCGGGTTGCGCGTGAAGCAGACGCCGCTGCCGGAGCGCTCGCCACGGTTGCCGAAGACCATCTGGACGACATTGACGGCCGTCCCGAGGTCGTCGGGAATGCCCTCATGGGCTCGGTACAGGCGGGCCCGTTCGCCGTTCCAGGAGCGGAAGACCGCGCGGACCGCCTCGCGCAGCTGAATCCGCGGATCCTGGGGCAGCTCCTTGCCGGTCTCCTCGACGATGATCGCCCGGAAGTCGTGCGCGAGCCGCTGGAGGTGCGCCACGTCGAGCTCCGCGTCGGTGGCGACGCCGGCATCGGCCCGCGCCCGGGTCAGCAGGTCGTCAAAGCGCGCACCCTCGACGCCGAGGACGGTGCGTCCGTACATCTGGCCGAGCCGCCGGTAGCTGTCCCAGGCGAAGTGGGCCTCCCCACGCTCGGTCAAGGCGGCGACGACCTCGTCGTTGAGCCCGATGTTGAGGACGGTCTCCATCATGCCCGGCATGGAGAACTTCGCTCCGGACCGGACCGACACGAGCAGCGGTCGCTCCGGGTCGCCGAGCGTGAGGCCAGAGCGCTGCTCGAGCTCGGCCAGGGCGGTGTCGACCTGGTCCCACAGGCCCTCGGGGTCGCCACCGGCGGCGAGGAAGGCGCGGCAGGCGTCCGTCGTGACGATGAAGCCGGGCGGGACGGGCAGCCCCAGGCGGGTCATCTCGGCCAACCCGGCACCCTTGCCTCCGAGCAGTTCGGCCATCGTGCGATCGCCCTCGTGGAACTCGAGGACGAGCGGGCGGTCGGCGGTGGTGATGTCCGAGGCAGTCATGGCACTCTCCAGCTGTTGCACGGCGGGCCCTGCCTCAATGCGCAGGCTGACGAGGGGTCCCGCCTATTCGCATCCTGCGCCGCACACCCCATCGGGACAGAAGGGACTTTGGTCCCTGCCGTTCGTCACGTCTTGGGGTTGCCGGCCTCCGCCGACTCGCACTTGAGGACGGATCCCGGGCCCGGGTGGATGAGACCCGTGTGCCCGTCCGACCACTCGACGAGATACGGCGGAGCCCCGCCCTCGCCGTGCACCTCGCGGATCGTGCCCTCGCGGACGCGTCCGTCGACGTGCTCGGCCGCCATGGTGATTCGGTCTCCGACGGCTGCCTTCATGGATCCGGTCCTCCTCGAGACGGTCGACATCTACCGGTCCAAGCACATCACCTCGGTGCGTCCGTCGGAAGGGGTACGCGCGGATCGCCGGGGTCAGTCCCTGGTCTGACGCGCCGGCGTAGCGGGCCATCTAGGCTCAGGGCGTGAAGGAGGGCTCCGTCTACGACTGGTTCCAGCGTCGACCCTGGCTCCTCGACCTCCCGCTCGCTGTGGTGCTGGCGCTGGTGAACTCGCTCCCCTACACGGGCTCGCTGCCCGGCTACTGGGCTCTTCTCGGCCTCCTCTTCCTCACCCTTGCGGTGCGGCGGACCCGGCCCACCCTCGCGTTCGCCGCCGTCAGCCTTGCCTTGGGAATCCGGGTCGTCCCGGTGAGCAACGTCCTTCCGGGAGACGTCGCGTTCCTCGTCGCCCTCTACTCGCTCGCCGCCTACGAACCGAGGCGCTGGGTGCGCCTGTCCGGCTTGGGCGTGGCGGCGATCGGATCCGTGGTCGCGGGGCTCCGGTTCACCAACGTCAACGGCGAGTTCGTGAGCGGGACCGCCGTCGTCGCGACGACGGTCGCCTGCGCGACCGCGGCGCTCTCGGCCTGGATGCTCGGGGACCTCAAACGCACCCGCCTCCAGCGGATCGCCGACCTGCGTGAGCGGGCAGAGCGGGTCGAGCGCGAACGAGAGCGCGAGCTGCAGCTCGCTGCCCAGGAAGAGCGGGCGGCCATTGCGCGGGAGATGCACGACGTCGTCGCGCACGCGCTGTCCGTCATCGTCGTCCAGGCAGACGGGGCGGCGTATGCCGCTGAGCGCAGTCCCCGGGACACGGCGCCCCAGTCCGTGGCCGCCCTCAAGACAATCGGTGCCACTGCCCGGGACGCGCTGTCCGAGACCCGGCGGCTCGTCGGAGTGCTGCGTGATCCCACCTCGGGGGCCGAGCTGGCGCCGGCGGGTGGCCTGGGGCAGCTCGGTGACCTCGTCGAGCGGGTGCGCGCGGCCGGCATCCGGGTGTCGCTGCGGGACGAGCGCGATGGCGCGGATGAACTCGACGGACAGGGCGCCGTCCCCGTGGGCGTGGGCCAGGCGGCCTACCGCGTGGTCCAGGAGGGGTTGACCAACGTCATGAAGCACGCAGGTCCCGGAGCAGCCGCGGAGGTCACCGTCGAGCAGACTACCGGCGCGCTCAGGATCACCGTCTCGGACGACGGGATCGGCGCCGCCTCCGCGGACGACGGGCTCGGGCATGGCCTCCCCGGGATGCGGGAGCGAGTGTCGTTCCACGGCGGCGTGCTCACGGCCGGACCCCGCTCGGACGGCGGCTGGGAGGTGCGGGCGACCCTCCCGACGAGCGACGGCTCGACGCCGACGAAGCCCTGGACAGGAGTGCCGGCTGCCCGGGCGAACTACTGGGCAGCCCGGAAGGAGCCGCAGTGACTGACCGGATCCGGGTGATGATCGTCGACGACCAGGCCCTCGTCCGGGCAGGCTTCCGGATGGTCCTCGACGCCGAGCCCGACATCGAGGTGGTCGCCGAGCTGGGAGACGGTCAGGCCGCCCTCGATGCCCTTCCCGGGCGCGCCGTCGATGTCGTGCTCATGGACATCCGGATGCCGCGGCTCGACGGGATCGAGGCGACGAGGCGGATCCAGGCCCGCGGCATCCCCGACCGTCCGGGGCCAAAGGTCCTCGTCCTGACGACCTTCGACCTCGACGAGTACGTCTACGCAGCGCTGCGGGCCGGCGCCGCGGGCTTCTTGCTCAAGGACGCCGGGCCAACGGACCTGCTCGCGGCGATCCGCGCGGTGCACACCGGGGACGCGGTCGTCGCGCCGGGGCCCACGCGGCGGCTGCTCGACCGGTTCCTGCCGCTCATCGAGTCGCCGCCGTCCAATGAGGACCGTTCTCGACTCGACGTCCTGACCGAGCGCGAGCACGAGGTCCTCGTGGCGGTCGGACGCGGCCTCAACAACACGGAGATCGCCAGGTCCTTGTTCGTGGCAGAGGCCACCGTGAAGACCCACATCGGGCGCATCCTGGCCAAGCTCAGGCTGCGCGATCGGGTCCAGATGGTCGTTCTCGCCTACGAGACCGGGTTGGTCCGGGTCGGGGATCGCTGATCCCTCAGCTGACGAGAACGCGCTCGTGCAAGCGTGGGACGTTGACCGCGCAGTCGAGCTCGTCCCGGATCCGGTTTGCCAGGGCGCGGCTTGCCTCGGGCTCGCCGTGGACGACATGAACCGTCTCCGGCGGCTCGGGCAGCCCGGCCAGCCAGGCGACGAGCTCGTCCGCATCGGCGTGCACCGAGAAGTCGTCGAGCTGCAGGACCTCCGCACGGACGCGGACATAGCGGCCGGCGATCTTCAGCTCCCGGGCGCCGTCGGCCAGTGACCGCCCGCGAGTGCCCACGGCCTGGTAGCCGGTGAGCAGGATGAGGTTCCGCTCCTGCGGGAGCAGGTGTCGGAGGTGGTGGACGACGCGCCCACCTGTGGCCATGCCCGACGCGGAGACCATGATGCAGGGACTCCCCGGGTTGTTGAGACGCATCGACTCCTCCGCGGTTCGAGCCGCCCGGAGCTGGGTCATCCCGGCAAGCGCCGCCAGCACTCCGGGACGGACCTCGTCCCGGTGCGCAGGATTGCGATAGACCTCGAGGGTGTCGATCGCCATCGGGCTGTCCATCCACACCGGGACGTCGGGGATGTCGCCCCGCTCGAGCATTCCGGCGAGCGCGAGCAGGACGATCTCGGTCCGGTCCACCGCGAAGGCGGGGATGACCACGGATCCGTCGCGTTCGATGGTGCGGCGGATCGCCGCGGCCATCTCCGGGTGGGTGGGGTCGACCGCCGGGTGGCTCCGGTCGCCGTAGGTCGACTCGATGACGACGGTCCGGGACGCGAGCGGCGGCTCTGGGGCCGTGAGGATGGGGTGGGCGGGGCGCCCGAGGTCGCCCGAGAAGAGGACCGTTGCGTTGCCCGCCGTCACGTGCGGACTGGTGGAGCCGAGGACATGGCCGGATCGCAGGAGGGCGACCTCCAGATCCAGCTCCGGAGGGCCGTCGCCGAGCCGGAGCCGCCGTCCGGGTCCACTGGGCTGCATCAGCTTGATGGCACGCTCGGCGTCGGCACCCGTGTAGAGCGGAAGCGGCTCGGCATGCCGGGACCATCCGTACTTCGCCGCGTTGGCGGCCTCTTCCTCCTGGAGGTAGGCGCTGTCCCGCAGGATGATCCGAGCGAGGTCGGCCGTCGCCGCGGTGCAGTGGACCGGGCCGGAGAAGCCGTCCCTCGCGAGCCGAGGCAGGTAGCCGCAGTGGTCGAGGTGCGCGTGCGACAGCACGACGTCGTCAATCGTCGTCGGATCCACGGGTGGGGCCTCCCAGTTGAGGCGACGCCACTGCTTCTCCCCCTGGTAGAGACCGCAGTCGACGAGGAGTCGACGCCCGGCGTGCTCGAGGAGGAACTTGCTGCCCGTCACGGTTCCGGCACCGCCGAGGAAGGTCAGCGAGGTCGCATCCTGAGCCCTTCTCATCGTCATCACCGCCCACCCCCATCGTGGCGTGGGCGGCACGCAAGGGCGCGGAAACGTGGCGCAGGACTCAGAAGGGGGGTGGGTCGTTCCAGTCGGGGCGTTGCCGTCGTTCCCGGGCTTTGCGGGCGCGGCGCTGTCGGGGGGTCTCGGGTGGGCGCCGGGTCGGTGGGGCGGCCAGCGTCGCCGCCATCTGCGCAGCGGTGTCGGCTGCCGGCAGCGGGCCAACGAGGGCCAGCCCAGCGGCATACGGCATGACGCCAGGCACCCAAGGTCAGCTCGTGAGCTTCTTGGCCTTCTTCTCGACCTTCGCCTTGGCCTTTTCGAGCTTCTTGTGCTGCTTCTTCTCCTGGCGGCTC
>NZ_JBEDUL010000039.1:0-7208 GCF_040414665.1 Intrasporangium sp. | reverse complement strand
GGGTGCCGGTGACTCCGTTGTCATGTCGCCATTCAACCGCGCTGGCTCACGCCTCGGCGCGCTCGGTCTGGTCGCTCTGGGCCACCTGTACGGCCTGTTGCTCCTGCTCCTCTGCGCGCATCCGACGCAGGAAGGTCCGGGTGCGCTCCTGCTGCGGGTTGTCGATGCACTGGCTCGGAGGGCCCTCCTCGACGACGACGCCACCGTCCATGAAGACGACGCGGTCGGCGACTTCGCGGGCGAACCCCATCTCGTGTGTGACGACGATCATCGTCATGCCGGCTCGGGCGAGATCGCGCATGACATTGAGGACGTCGCCAACGAGCTCGGGGTCGAGCGCAGACGTGGGCTCGTCGAAGAGCATCAGCTTGGGATCCATGGCGAGGGCCCTGGCGATGGCGACGCGCTGCTGCTGGCCGCCCGAGAGGGCACCGGGGTAGGCCTTGGGCTTGTCCGCGAGTCCCACCCTCTCGAGCAGCTCCAGGCCGCGGGCCCGGGCCTCCGCCTTGCTCGTGCCCTTGACCTGGACCGGCGCCTCCATGACGTTCTCGAGGGCGGTCAGGTGAGGGAAGAGGTTGAACCGCTGGAACACCATCCCGATGCCGCGCCGCTGGGCTGCCACCTCCTTGTCATTGAGGTGGTGCAGTGTGCCCGTCTCATCCTCGCGGTAGCCGATGAGGTCTCCGTCGACCCAGATGCGTCCGCCGTCGATGGTCTCGAGCTGGTTGATGCACCGCAGGAACGTCGTCTTGCCCGAGCCGGACGGGCCGAGAAGGACGACGACCTGGCCCCGGTGCACGTCGAGGTCGATCCCTTTGAGGACCTCAGTGCCGTGGAAGGACTTGAGCACGTTCACCGCATGGACCAGTGGCTGGTCCGACTGGACGGGTGCGGTCGTCATCAGGCACCTCCCGCGCCGGCCGGACGCGCGAAGCGCGAGTCCTTCGGCCTCTTCTGCTTGGACTCGCCGAACCCGCGACTGAAACGCTTCTCGAGGAAGTACTGCCCGATCATGAGGACCGACCCGACGATGAGGTACCACGCCGTGACCGCGACGAAGGCGGGCATGATGAGCAACGTCCGGTTGCCAATGGCGCTGGTCTGGTAGAAGAGCTCGGTGATGACCGGGATGGCCGACAGCAGCGAGGTGTCCTTGACCATCGCGATCGTCTCATTGCCGGTCGGTGGCACGATGACCCGCATGGCCTGCGGAAGGACGATGCGCCGCATGGTCTTGCCGCTGCTCATGCCGAGCGCCTGGGCAGCCTCGGCCTGACCCTTGTCGACGGACAGGATTCCGGCTCGGGCGATCTCGGCCATGTAAGCGGCCTCGGACAGGCCGAGGCCGATGATGCCGGCGATCAGGGTGCTCGAGAACTGGTTGACGTTGAGCGTGAAGAAGGTGAAGTCCTGCGAGAGCCCCAACCACTCGCCGAACTGCTGCCCGAAGGGGAGGCCGAAGTCAACTCGGTTGTAGAGGAATCCGACGCCGCTGCCGATCATGGCGAGGAGCACGAGGCGCGGGATGCCGCGGAAGAACCACGTGTAGACGAATGAGACGCCGCGCAGGATGGGGTTCGACGACAGGCGTAGGACCCCGATGATGACTCCGCCCACGACGCCGATGACCATCGCGCCGATCGTGCCAACGATGGTGCCCTTCAAGAGGCCCTCGAGCACCGGCGTCTGCTGCATGATCTCGAACGCCTTGGGGAAGTTCCACCGCTCGTTCGTCAGGAAGGAACTGATCATCATCGCAACGAGCACGATGATGACCACGAGCGCCACCCACCGACCGGGGTGGGGCACCGGCCGGGCGTGGATGATGCCCGGCCGGTCTGCCGTCTCGGAAGTTGCGGTGGGCGGCATCGTCACGGGTTGACGGCGAAGTTGTCGATCCCGCCGGCCTCGACGGCGTACTTCTTGAGGGCCGCGTCGTAGGAGCCGTCGGCCTTGGTCGCCTTCAGCGCCTCGACCAGCAGGTTGGCGAAGTCCGTCTGGTCCTTGGGCAGGACATAGCCGTAGGGCGCAGAGTCATAGATGTCGCCGAGAGCCTCGAGCTGGCCCGTCTGCTTCACCGCGTACAGGCCGACCGGCGAGTCGGCGAGCATCGCGACCGTCTTGCCGCTCACGACGTCGGCGGTGACCTGGTCCTGCTTCTCCTGGATGACCATCGTGATCGCCGGCTTGCCGGCTGTGGTGCACTTCTTGCTGCGAGCCGCGAGGTCCTCGGCCTGGACGGTGTCCTTCTGGGCACCGACGCTCTTGCCGCAGACGTCGTCCATGTTGACCTTCTCGGGATTGCCCTTGGCGACGACCCACTGCGTTCCGGCGCTGTAGTAGCTCACCATGTTGACCTGCTTCTTGCGCTCGTCGTTGATGGTGAAGCTCGAGACGCCGATGTCGTACTTGTTGCTCGTGACGCCGAGGATGATCGTGCCGAAGCCTGCGGGCTGCCACTCCGTCTCCAGGCCGAGCTTGGCAGCGACGGCCTTGAAGATGTCGACATCAAAGCCTTCGACCGTCTTGCCATCGCTGGCGAGCATCTCGTTCGGTGCGTAGGTGGGGTCGGTGCCGACCACGATCTTGCCGGCGGCCTTGAGGTCTGCGGGCACCTTGGCGGCCAGGGCCGCGTCGACACCTCCCCCGGCACTCGGAGCCGAGGTGCCGCCCGCCCCGGGCGTGGTCGGGGTGAGGCTGTCGGAGCCGCAAGCCGAGAGAGTCAGGCCGGCAGCGACCAGGCCGGTCACTGCGAAGAGGGGCAAACGACGCATGGGTGGTGGTCCTTCCACGGTTCGGACGCGGACGTCCGTGGACTATCTGAGGACGCCGATACTGCCACTTCCCGGCGACGCTGCCCATCAGCGCAACCGAACCGTTGTCGATGACCGCCGGAATGACACGATTCGCTCGATTCGACCACGAAATGGCCACGACGGATCAATTGACCCAGTTCCGGTGCAAGGATGCCCCGGTATCGGCCGCACCCCCGTGGCCAGGAGTGAGGAGTCCTCTGTGAAGTCTGGACACAAGAAGCGTCCCATCATGGCGATCGTCGCGCTGAGCGCCCTCGCGCTGAGCGCGTGCGGCAGCTCGGACAACCCCGAGGCAGGCACCGGAGGAACAGCGCCCGGTGGCGGGGCTGCCGCTGCGGGTGTCTCCCTCGTCAACGACGGCAAGCTGACGGTCTGCACCCACCTTCCGTACGCGCCCTTCCAGTCGAACGACGACTCGGGCAAGACGGTCGGCTTTGACGTCGACATGATGGACCTGGTCGCCAAGAAGCTCGGTGCGACGCAGGAGATCGTCGACACCCCCTTCGAGGGCATCAAGTCGGGTCAGGACACCGCCACCGGCAAGTGCGACGTCTCCGCTGCAGGAATGACCATCACGGAGGAGCGGCAGAAGGCCATCCTCTTCTCGGAGCCCTACTTCGACGCCACTCAGGCACTGCTCGTCCCGACGGGGTCGACGGTGAAGTCGCTCGCCGACCTCAAGGGCAAGAAGCTCGGCGCCCAGTCCTCGACCACCGGCCTCGACTACGCCAACGAGCACAAGTCCGAGTGCGGCTGCGAGATCATCGAGTTCCAGGACCTGGCCGCGGAGACGCAGGCCCTGCTCACCGGCCAGGTGGACGCCGCGATCAACGACCTCCCGGTGTGGAGCGAGGCGATCAAGCAGAACGCCGGCAAGGCGCAGATCGCCACGCAGTTCGACACCGGCGAGCAGTACGGCTTCGGCATGAAGCTCGGCAACACCGCGCTGAAGAAGGTCGTCGACGACGTGATCACGACGGCGAAGTCCGACGGCACGTACGACACGATCTACAAGAAGTGGATCGGCGACGTTCCGGCGAGCTGATCGCCCGACCCGCGTGAGGGGGCTGGCGCGGACGACCCGTCTGCGCCAGCCTTTCTCCGACCCGTCCACCCTGAGGGAAGAGGAACCATGGGCACGCACGTCTCGGAGGCGCCGCGCCAGCGGTCCCGTCTGACACGTCGGCAGAAGGCGCGACTGGGTCGAGGCGTCCAATACGCGATCGGGCTGCTGATCGTCGTCGCACTCGCGGTGAACGTGAACTGGCAGCAGTTCGGCGACGCCTTCGGCCGGTGGGACATCGTGCTGCGGATGCTCCCGCGGGTGATCACCGTCGGCGTGGTCAACACGTTGATCTACACCGCGCTGGCGTTCGTGTTCGCCTTCCTGCTCGGCCTGCTCCTGGCCATGATGAAGCTCAGCTCGATCGGGCCGTACCGGTGGGTGGCGACGGCCTACGTGGAGTTCTTCCGGGGCGTCCCCGCCCTCGTCGTCCTGTTCATGGTCGCCTTCGGCATCCCCAATGCCTTCCCCGGGTTCACCTTCCCAGGCGGTCAGCTCGGCATGGTGATGGTCGGCCTCGGTGTCACGGCCGCCGCCTACATGGCCGAGACCTTCCGGGCCGGCATCCAAGCCGTCCCGAAGGGCCAGGTGGAGGCCGCCCGGACGCTCGGGATGAGCCACTCGCGCACGATGGCGACGATCGTCATCCCGCAGGCGTTCCGGATCGTCATCCCGCCCCTGACCAACGAGCTGATCCTGCTCATCAAGGACTCGTCCCTCGTCTACGTGTTGGGTGTGGCGACGAGCCAGTACGAGCTGACCAAGTTCTCCCAGGACTTCCTGAACAAGACGACCAACCCGACACCGCTGATGGTCGGGGCCGTGTGCTACCTCGCCATCACGTTGCCGCTGTCCCTGCTCGTGCGCCGCCTCGAGCACCGCTATGCAAAGGCCCGATGAGCCATGACGACCGAAACCACCGCGGCCGGACCTGGCGCGCCGACCCACGCGATCTCGATCCGCAACCTCAAGAAGTCCTTCGGCGACAACGAGGTGCTCACGGACATCAGCCTCGACGTCGACCCTGGCGAGGTCGTGTGCGTCATCGGCCCCTCGGGCTCCGGCAAGTCGACGCTGCTCCGTTGCGTGAACCTGCTCGAGCAACCGACGTCCGGCACGGTCTTCGTTGGCGACGACGAGATCACCGACCTTGACGTCGACATCGACCGCGTGCGCCGCCGGATCGGCATGGTCTTCCAGTCGTTCAACCTGTTCCCTCATCTCACGGTCCTGCAGAACCTCACCGTGGCCCAGACCAAGGTGCTCCGGCGCTCGCGGTCCGAGGCCAGGCAGGTCGCCCTGCGCAACCTCGAGCGGGTCGGCATGCTGCACAAGGAGGACGCCTTCCCGGCCCAGCTCTCCGGGGGTCAGCAGCAGCGCGTCGCCATCGCGCGGTCGCTCTCGATGGACCCGGAGCTGATGCTCTTCGACGAGCCGACCTCAGCACTCGACCCGGAGCTCGTCGGAGAGGTGCTCGCGGTCATGAAGGCGCTCGCGGCCGAGGGCATGACGATGATGATCGTGACCCACGAGATGGCCTTCGCTCGGGAGGTGGCCGACCGGGTCGTCTTCATGGACGGTGGCGTCATCGTCGAGCAGGGCCGGGCGGTCGACGTGATCGGGGACCCTCAGCACGGTCGGACGAAGTCCTTCCTGCACCGCGTCCTCAACCCCATGGTCATCGAGCCGGATGAGGTCAGCGAAGAGGGTGTCGTCGACGTTGTGTGACCCTTGCATGGCGGCCCCCGATGCACGGGAACGCACCGGGGTCCGCTAAGGTTGACCGCAACGGCCCGCCCAGTTCTGCCTCGGGCCGCTTCTTCTTGGCAGGGGCCCAGCGCCCCGCCCCAGTCGATTCGCTCTTGCGCCGCGACCTGCCGCCCACCGTCGAGTGGCCATCGCGCCGGGCAGAACGACCCTTTCGACCCCTCTGGAGTACCCACCTGTGTCAACCGACACGTCCTTCGCCGCCGTCGGCGTGCCCACGTCCCTCACCGCCGTCCTCGAGGACCGCGGGATCACCCTGCCCACCCCGATCCAGGCTGCGACCCTGCCCGACTCGCTGGCCGGGCGTGACGTCCTCGGCCGGGGCCGGACCGGCTCGGGCAAGACCTACGCATTCCTGCTCCCTCTCGTCGCCAGGCTCACGGCCACGCCCAACCGCCGTCGCCCGGGTCGCCCCCGCGCCTTGGTTCTCGCCCCGACGCGAGAGCTCGCCACACAGATCGACACCGCCCTCGCGCCGCTCGCCCAGGCCGCGGGCCTGACGAGCCAGACGATCTTCGGCGGGGTGGGCCAGAACCCACAGGTGCAGGGCCTGCGCCGTGGTGTCGACGTCGTCGTCGCCTGCCCGGGCCGGCTCGAGGACCTCATGGGCCAGGGCCACCTCTCCCTCGACGCCATCGAGATCACCGTCATCGACGAGGCCGACCACATGGCCGATCTCGGGTTCCTTCCCGGCGTTCGCCGCATCATGGAGCGCACGCCCCGGCACGGCCAGCGACTCCTCTTCTCGGCGACGCTCGACGGCGCGATCAATGTCCTCGTCAAGCGATTCCTCACGAATCCCGTGACGCACGAGGCAGACTCGGTCCAGTCGCCCGTCGCGAAGATGTCCCATCACGTTCTCCACGTGGACGCCGACGCCCACCTGCCGGTCCTGTTGGACCTCACCGCCGCACCGGGGCGCACCGTCGTCTTCGCCCGCACGAAGCACCGCGCCAAGAAGTTCACCCGCCAGCTCAATGCCGCCGGCGTCCCCGCGGTCGAGCTGCACGGCAACCTCAGCCAGGGCGCGCGGACGCGCAACATGGAGGACTTCCACAGCGGCCGGGCCCAGACACTCGTCGCCACCGACATCGCCGCCCGCGGCATCCACGTCGACGACGTCGCCCTCGTCATCCACGCCGACCCGCCGGTCGAGCACAAGGCCTACCTGCACCGCTCCGGCCGAACCGCCCGCGCCGGCGCCGAAGGCACCGTCGTCACGATGATGCTCGACGAGCAGGTGCGCGACGTGCGTGACCTGACGCGCAAGGCCGGCATCAAGCCGACGACGACGCGGGTTTCCGTCGGGCACCCCCTTCTCTTGGAGCTCGCTCCCGGCGACCGGTCGTATGCCGCTGGGCTCGTTCGCGAGACCCCACCCTCCGGTGGTGGGCGGGCTCCCGAGGCCGGTTCGGCCAGTGCCGGATCCCGCCGCGGTCGTGGGCGCGGCAACGGCGGTGGCCGAGGCCGCGGTGCTGGTCAGGGCCGTGGCCGCCGCGAGGCCAGCCGCACCGGATCGACAACCGCCTACTCGACGAGCTCGTCGGGCGGTGCCGCTGCCT
>NZ_JBEDUL010000038.1:0-6395 GCF_040414665.1 Intrasporangium sp. | reverse complement strand
TGGTGGGGTACCGCCAGACTGCCCTCCATCTGACCGATGAGGAGACAATGGCGCTCATCGCGGACCTGCGCGCCGTCGTCATGTCCCGGGCTGACCACGAGCCTGCACCAGGGCGGCGCCGTCGCACCTTCACGACCGTCCTCATGCCGACTGACCACCAGGCGAATCGCAGCTGATCGCATCCGGCGGCTCCTACCATTGAGCCGTGATGCTCGTCGAGCGGGATCACTACCTGCGCACCCTTGAGTCGTACCTCGATGACGCGGCTGCCGGACACGGTCGGCTGGTCTACATATCGGGCGAGGCTGGCGTGGGCAAGTCCTCGCTCGTCAGTGCGTTCTCGTCCGACCACGCCGGCCGAGCAGTGTGTTCTGTCGCGTACTGCGACGGATCCGCGACGCCATCACCGTTGGCACCCGTGCGCGAGCTGCTGCCGACGGTGCGACCCCGTGCATTGCTGGAGAACGCCACGCGGGCGGACATCTTCGCGGCCGTACTGGGCGCGCTTCGCGATCCGGCCCATGACAAGCCGCACCTCGTCGTCGTCGAGGACGCGCACTGGGCTGATCAGGCCACCTTGGATCTCCTGCTCCACCTTGCCCGGCGCATTCACACCTGCCGCGCCGTCGTCCTCGTCACCTACCGGCGTGAGGACGTCGACGTGGCTCAGGGCTTGAGGCAGCTGCTCGGTGACAGTGCCTCCGCCACTGGCACCCGACGCCTTGACGTGCAGCCCCTGTCGCGTGACGCGGTGACGACGCTCGTCGCCCAGCACGCGAAGGCACACCCGGACGGCCGTCCGGTCGATCCAGCACGCCTGCACGCGATCACCCACGGCAATGCCTTCTACGTCACCGAGGTCCTCTCGAGTGGCCTCGACACGGTTCCCGAGCGGTGCCGAGATGCGATCCTCGCCCGGGTGGCCGGCCTCTCCGACGCGACCCAGCAGGCGCTCGAGATCGTCGCACTGGCGGGAGCCCGAGCGGAGGTGGCTCTCCTCGAAGAACTACTGAGCGCTGGGCTGGAGACGCTCGACGAAGCGCTCGCACGGGGTCTGCTCGTCGAGGCCGACGGAGCCATCACGTTCCGGCACGAGCTTGCCCGCCGCGTCGTGGCTGAACAGCTTCCCCTGGGTCGGAGGATGCACCAGCACCGTCGACTGCTCGCCGCTCTGGAGGCTCGGGGTGCCGACCCGGCGCGGCTCGCCCACCACGCCGACGCCGCGGGCCTCAGCCAGTCAACCGTCGAGCACGCCACTGTCGCGGGCCGACGCGCCGCCGAGCTCGGCTCCCACCGCGAGGCGGCACGCCAGTTCGAGCGGGCCCTGGCTCATGCAGCCCGCCTCTCCGGCAGCGGGCTGCCCGACGAACAGATCGCAGACCTGTACTGGTCACTCGGCTACGAGCTGTACATCACCGGCCGCATCGAAGATGCCTCGGCGGCCGTGGGAAGCGCTCGTGATATCTGGGAGCAGCTGGGGGCGACCATACGCGTCGGTGACGCCTGGCGGTGCCTGTCTCGCCTGTTGTGGTTCGAGGGACGCAACGCCGACGCCGAGGCTGCGGCAGTTCGGGCGCTCCAGGTCCTCGAGGGGCCTCCCACTCCGGAGCTCGCCTATGCCTACAGCAACATGACCCAGCTGTACATGCTCACGAGTGATGGTGCGGCGACCCGGACGTGGGGTGCCCGGACCCTGTCGCTCCTCGAGTCCCTCCCCGAGGGCCGCGCACGGACCGAGCTGCGTGCGCACGCCCTCAACAATCTCGGAACGATCGAGGTGGTCGCCGGCGACCGGGCCTCCGGTGTCACGATGCTCGAGGAGAGCCTTGACCTGTCGCGTCGGGCGGAGCTGCACGAGCACGCTGCCCGCGCCTACGTCAACCTTGCGTCGAGCGCGATTGCCCAGCGTCGCCACCACGACGCGCATCGTCACGTGCTGGAGGGGATCGAGTACTGCACGGAGCGCGACCTCGACTCCTGGACGAATTACCTGCTGGCGTGCGATGCGGAGCTCCAGGTCAATAGGGGCGACCTGGCCGCAGCAGAGCGTCGGGCCGAGGCGGTCCTGGCCCACCCGTCACTGGCGATCAATGCCGCGCTCACCCCACTCGTGAGCCTGGCCCACGTGCGGGCCCGGCGCGGCGAGGGTGGCTTCGAGGCCCTGGTGGAGCGGGCAGCCGCCCTGGCCGACGGAATCGGCGAAGTGCAGGTGGTGGCCCCGGTCGCCGCGTTGCGTAGCGAGCTCGCCTGGCTCGGGCGGCGCGATGCCGAGGCCGGCGAGATCGCAGGCGCCGTCCTGGAACTCGTCGAGCGAGCGGACTGTCGGTGGAACCGGGGCGCAGTGCTGCGCTGGCTGCCACAGGGTGCACGTCCACCACACCGTGAGGTAGCACCTCCCTTCGCCGCGGAACTCGCCGGAGCATGGCAGGAGGCGGCCGCCCTGTGGGAAGCCCTCGGCTGCCCCTTCGACCAGGCTCTCGCTTTGGCACGCAGTGGCGACCCAGACGCGCTCGGCAAGGCGGCCGGGATCTTCGAGGAGATCAAGGCCCACGCCGCCGCCGCCCGGTGCCGGGCTGACCTGCGCGTTATGGGCCGGCCGGTACCGCGGGCGCCCGGCCGCGCGACGCGCGCCCATCCGAACGGGCTCACGAGACGGGAGTCCGAGGTGGCCGACCTGTTGGTCCAGGGCCTGTCGGACTCCGCCATCGCCGAGCAGCTCGTCATTTCTCGACGCACGGCAGAACACCACGTGTCATCGATCTTGGCCAAGGCCGGTGTGGGCTCACGCAGAGACGTGATCGAGTGGTACTCATCGGCGACGTGAACCGGGTCTCGCGACGTACGTGATCACGGGCGCCTAGGTAGGGGCTCGGCCGACGCGAACATGGGTAGCCGTCCCCCATGCCCGGCTCCATTCCCTTCCGTGACGCTGAAGACACACCAACCAGCCACGGAAAGGTAGAACACGATGCCACTCTTCATGGACGTTCACTCGCTCGGTGACGGCGTCACGATGGACGATGTCGCCAAGGCCCATGCGGCAGACCTGGCCACCCAGGGCACACACGGGGTCAACTACCTGCGCTACTGGGTCGACGAGGAGGAGGGCCAGATCTTCTGCCTCGTCGAGGCTCCGAGCGCCGAGGCCGCCAGCACTGTCCACCGGGAGGCACACGGACTGGTCGCGGACCGCGTCTACGCGGTTCAGGAAGGCAGCTGATTAGCGAGCCCGGCTCGCGTGCGGCCCGACCGCCGTCTCCCCCGTGGCCACGCGCCGCCCCAGTGGCGCTGGGCTGCCAACGGCGCATCCACAACCGTCACTACCACGACATGGCCGTATGCTGCCGGGCTCGCTCCCAGCCCCTCGGCGAGCAAGCCCAGCCCGAGTCGCACGTCACCCGGCAGACCGTACCTGCTTCGTCGCGAGCGAGACGGTCTCACAGTTGGATGCCGCGGGTCAGTGCGCCGTCGACGACGAGGTTGGTGCCGCTGATGCGGCCCGCCTTGGGACTGGCGAGGAAGACGACCGGCCCGCCGATGTCAGCCGGAGTGCCCATGTGGCCGGTGGGGTTCAGGCCGACCGCCATCTCGAACAGCTCCGGATTGCCCGTTTCGATGCTCTCCCACACGCCACCCTTGCAGTAGGTGTTGCCCGGGGACACGGTGTTGGCCCGAATCCCCTTGTCGGCCAATTGCATCGCCAGGCCGTGGATGTAGCCGACGATCGCGGTCTTCGCCGTGCCATACGGTCCCGAGGCGAAGTCCGACTCGCGCCCTGACACGCTCGAGATGGCGATGATGGACGCCGCCTCGCTGCGCTCGAGGAAGGGCATCGCCGCTCGTACCAAGCGAACCGTGTGCATGACGTCGACGTTGAGGCTGAGCTCCCAGTTCTCCTCCGTGTCGGGGATCGCCAGCGCGCTGACGTTGGCGACGACCACGTCGATGCCGCCCATCGCCTCGGCCGAGGTCTGCACCCAAGCGGCAAGCGCCGCGGCGTCTCCTACGTCCACAACGGTGCCCGTGACCTGGCCTCGGCCCGCCAACTCGTTGGAAGTGGTTGCGACCGCCTCCGAGTCGCGGGCGCAGAAGCCCACCACGGCGCCCTCGTCGAGGAAGGCCTCGACGATGGCGCGGCCGATACCGCGGCTGCCGCCCGTGACGAGGACCCGCTTGCCGGCAAGTTGGAGCTCCATGGTCGTGCCTTTCGTTCGTGGGGAGACCGCTGTGAAAGTCGGAGAGCGCGATTGCAGAGAGCGTCGGTCGGGCTCAGACGGTGCCCAGCGTGCGGGCTTGCTCGCGCAGGTCGGCGTGCACGCCCCCGAGGACGTCGCCCGCAGGCAGCAGTGCCTTCGGTGCCTTGACGACCACGCTGTAGTTGGCGTCGACGACATTGGCGACGGGCACGTGCGTGATCTGCGAGCACAGCTGGTATGCATCCATCGTGTGCATCCCGTGGAGGACGCTCACCCAGCGGACCAGCTCGGCGTTGGCAATGCGCCACGAGTCCTCCATCGGCCGGCTGGAGCCGACGGTCATGATGTGGGTGTCGTCCTCGAGGCGCGGCCACCCGGGCGCGTGGCCCTTGACGAGGTCCACGATGAGCGTGCTCGTCATCGCGCCCTCGACCGCGGTGCCGCAGGCCTCGCCCTCACCCTGGCGGTAGTGCCCGTCACCGATCGAGAAAAGGGCGCCCTCGACGTTGACGCCGAGGTAGACGGTTGAGCCGGCACGCATCTCGGGGGTGTCCATGTTGCCCCCGAAGCGTTCGGGAACCAGGGAGGAGCGCGCCTCTCCCCCGGCCGGGGCGACGCCCACCGTGCCGAGCATCGGCTCGAGCGGCAGCTCGATGCGGTGGTCACTGTGCCGTGCGACGAAGCCGACGGTCCCGCGTGCACGATCCAGGTCGTAGATCCACGTCGTGTCCGGCAGGGCCTCCTGCAGCGTCACGACGCGGTCGGTGCCCGTCATGCCGCCGAAGAAGGGGATCGCTGCAGATGCGCCCCAGTCCCGCGCCGGCTCAAGCGCGACCACGTGCAGCACCAGGGTGTCGCCGGGCTCGGCCCCCTCGACGTAGAACGGCCCGGTCTGCGGATTGACGAAGCGAAGGTCCACCTTGGCGCTCGAGAGATCGTCGACGGTACGGAGAGCGCCACCGAAGGCGTCGTCGGACCAGAGCCGAAGGGCCGTGCCCGGCTTGATGCGCATCGCCGGAGCAGCGCCGCCGAACGTGTAGGCGTACTCGTCACGACTGGGCGTGTACTCGATGACGTCCATGGTCGAACGTACCGCGTGCCGTGCGGAGTTGGACACGGTCTTGCCCCCAGATCTTCGCCGGTTGTCCTCTCGGGCAACGCTTCCTGGCGGGCTCAGTCGGCCTCCTGTTCCCGCGCCTTTCTGGACTCGCGGTCGTTGGCTCGACCGATGGCGTCGACGAGCTCGTCCTTGGTCATCCGGGACCGACCCTCGACATCGAGTCGCTTCGCGACGTCGTAGAGGTGCGCCTTGGAGGCGTTGGCGTCGACGCCCCCGGCCGTCTGGCCACCCCGGCGCGCCCGTGCCCCTTGCCGGGCTGCCTGGGCATCCGAAGGGCCCTTGTGCGCCTTCGGCTCCCAATGGTCGCCGACCTTCTCGAAGCTGTGCTTGAGCGCGGCGAAGGCCGTCCGGTGGGCCCGCTCACCTTCGCCGTACTCCTCCACCGCGTTGTCGTGCACCGTCACCCAGAGGTCCTGCGCGTCCTTCGGCGACCGCTGCAACGTCGACGGCATCTCGTCTCTGGCGGGCATGGGAGTCCTCCTCGTGGCGCGGCCGCTCGTTCGAGGGCTTCTACCCGAACGCTGCCCAGCCATGCGCCGCAGCCGACATCACGTCCGCCGCCGAGCCAGGGCCACCCCACCAGCTGTGGTGGCAACCAGTCCGACGACCATCGCGACGATGGAGCCGCCCAACCCGTTGCCGGTGCCAAGCCCACCATCAGCAGTCATTGCGACGAGCGCACCGCCGGCGATGGCCACGAGCCCGGAGCCGACAGCGATGAGGGCTCCACGTCGCCCGGGACCGGACCGCTTTCGACCAGTGGAGCGGAGCAGGGCCAACCCGCCGACGACCGCGCCGGCGAGCCCTACGACTCCCGCCAGAGTGGACAGCAACCTGCCCGAGGTCAGCTCGTAGGAAGTGGCGGAGGGCAGCGCGAGTGGATGGGTGGCCACCGCAACCAGCGGTGCCCCGAACATGAATCCGACTGACATGAATACTCCTTGACGTGAGTTGGCTGTCACTCGAGCCTCGCGGTCCCGGGCAGGAAGGCGCGTCCCCCACCCGCGGACACTTCGCGCTGCGGCGGATGGGGCACCCGCGTGCCGCACACGAAGCAGGCGCCAGTCGACCTACCGCGG
>NZ_JBEDUL010000037.1:0-32811 GCF_040414665.1 Intrasporangium sp. | reverse complement strand
GTGAACGTGCCCAACGTCCAGGAGTGCTTCGAGGCCACCAAGGACAGCGGCCTCTACGGCTTGATCAACCTGTTCTCCGGTGGGGCCCTGCTCCAGCTGACCGTGTTCGCGCTGGGGATCATGCCCTACATCACGGCGAGCATCATCCTGCAGCTGCTGACGGTCGTGATCCCGCGGCTGGAGCTGCTCAAGAAGGAAGGGCAGTCCGGGCAGGCGAAGATCACGCAGTACACCCGCTACCTGACCCTGGGCCTCGCGGTGCTGCAGTCCTCGGCCTTCGTGGCCCTCGCCCGGTCGGGTCAGCTCTTCTCCGGCCTGTGCCCGAACACGCCGGTTATCCCGCAGACGGGCCTGCCCAACTGGCTGACCCTGGTGACGCTCGTCATCACGATGACCGCCGGTACAGGCGTCGTCATGTGGCTCGGCGAGCTGGTCACCGACCGTGGCGTGGGCAACGGCATGTCGGTGCTCATCTTCACCACCGTCATCTCGCAGATGGCGGGCTACATGGTGGACGTCTACGACTCCAAGCACATCGTGGTGCTGCTGGTGGTGGCGGTGGTCGCCATCGCCATCGTGGCCTTCGTGGTGTTCATGGAACAGGCCCAGCGCCGTATCCCGGTGCAGTATGCGAAACGCATGGTGGGCCGCAAGATGTACGGCGGCACATCCACCTACATCCCGCTCAAGGTGAACCAGGCCGGTGTCATCCCGGTCATCTTCGCCTCGTCGCTGCTCTACATCCCCCAGCTGATGTCCTCCCTGTTCGGGAACCAGAACCACCCACAGGGCTGGTACACCTGGGTGAACACCTACCTGGTGCGCGGGGACTCGCCGATCTACATGCTGACGTTCTTCGCGCTCATCATCTTTTTCACGTACTTCTACGTGGCGATCACCTTCAACCCGACCGAGGTCGCCGACAACATGAAGAAGTACGGCGGCTTCATCCCAGGTATCCGGGCCGGGCGACCCACGGCTGAGTACCTCAACTACGTCATCACCCGAATCACCGTGCCGGGTGCCTTGTACCTCGCGATCGTCTCGCTCATCCCGCTCATCGCCATCGCGGCGATCGGCGCGGACCAGAACTTCCCCTTCGGTGGAACCTCGATCCTGATCATCGTCGGTGTCGGACTGGAGACGGTCAAGCAGATCGAGGCGCAGCTGCAGCAGCGCCACTACGAAGGGTTCCTCCGGTAATGACCCAGATGCGACTGATCATCCTCGGCCCCCCCGGTGCGGGTAAGGGAACGCAGGCCACGCGGATCGCCGAGCGCTTGGCGATCCCCGCGATCTCGACCGGCGACATCTTCCGCACCAACATCAAGGAGCAGACCGAGCTCGGTCAGCGCGTCGAGTCCATCCTCTCCTCGGGCGGCTACGTGCCCGACGAGGTCACCAACGAGATCGTCGAGGACCGGCTCTCCTGGCCGGATGCCGAGCGCGGCTTCCTGCTCGATGGCTACCCACGCACGGCCGGGCAGGTCGACGCCCTCGACGCGATGCTGGCCCGCCAGGGGCACGCGCTCGATGCGGTCCTCGAGCTGACTGTCGACGAGGACGCCGTCGTCGAGCGCCTGCTCAAACGCGCCGAGATCGAGGGTCGCTCCGACGACAGCGAGGACGTCATCCGCGAGCGGCAGGCCATCTACCGCCGCGAGACCGCGCCGCTCGCCAAGCACTATGCCGACGCCGGCCTGCTCGTCCAGGTCGACGGGATGGGCGACATGGACGAGGTCACCGACCGGATCCTGACCGCGCTGCCGGCGCGAGCAAGCGACTGAGCAGGACAGCGTGTTCGGCCGCCGCAAGCTCCAAGGGCGCACCCACGACCAACTCCTCCTCATGCGCGAGGCGGGGCTGCTCGTGGGTCGCACCCTGGAGATGCTCGAAGGGCGCATCGTCCCCGGGGTGACCACGGCGGAGCTGGACCGGCTGGCAGAGGATTTCATCCGCAGCCACGGCGGCATCCCGAACTTCCAGCTCGTGCCCGGCTACTCGCACACGCTCTGCACGAGCGTCAACGACGAGGTGGTCCATGGGATCCCGGGCAGCCGCGTGCTCGAGGCCGGCGATGTGCTGTCGGTCGACTGCGGTGCCGAGGTGAACGGCTGGAACGGCGACGCGGCGATCTCCGTCGTCGTCGGCGGCCGTGAGGCCGCCCGACCCGAGGATCTGGCACTCATCGCCGCGACCCAGGCGAGCCTCTACGCAGGGATCGCCGCGATGCGCGTCGGCGGCCGCCTCTATGCGGTCGGCGATGCCGTCGAGGCGAGCATCGACGCGGCGTCCGAGCGCGACGGTCGCAGCTATGGCATCGTCGACGAGTACGTCGGCCATGGCATCGGCACCGAGATGCACATGGATCCGCAGATCCCGAACTACGCGGTCGCGGAGTCCGGGCCCAAGCTGCCGGCTGGCTTCACCGGGGCGATCGAGCCGATGGTGACCCTCGGCGGCACAGCGACGAAGGTGCTCGCGGATGACTGGACCGTCGTGACGGCGGACGGCACCCGTGCCTGTCACTGGGAGCACTCGGTCGCGGTCCTTCCCGAGGGCCTGTGGATCCTCACCGCCATCGATGGCGGCCAGGCCGCGCTGGAAGCCAGCGGAGCGGCATACGCCCCCGTCGCCTGACGCCACCTCGCGCCGACGTCAGGGTTGTCGCGTAACGTCGCCGGCGTGAGCCTTCCCCGAAGCACTCCCAGCGCACAAGGCGTCGACGCCCAGGGGATCGTCGCCTTCCTCGAGGCGGTGCACGAGCGCGGGATCGAGCTGCACAGCTTCATGCTCGCGCGTCATGGACACGTCGTGGCAGAGGGCTGGTGGCGGCCGTATGCCGCTGAGCGCGCTCAGCTCGTCTACTCCGTCTCCAAGTCGCTGACGTCCACTGCCGTCGGCTTCCTCGTGCAGGAGGGTGTCCTCTCGCTCGACGACCCGGTGCTCGACCACCTCCCGCACGTCACGCCCGCCCGGCTGCACCCGAACTGGGCGCGGGTGACGGTGCGTCACTGCCTGACCATGACCGTCGGCCACGAGACCGACGCGTGGGACCCCGCCTTCGTCGGGGTGGGCGCCGACGTGCTGAGCTCCGGCACCGACTGGCTGCCCATCGTCCTCGCCACGACGCCCGAGCACGATCCGGGCACGACGTTCGCGTACAACCAGGTGGCCACCTACCTGCTCTCCCGGGCCGTCCACGGCGCGACCGGCCGGGGGCTCGTCGACATCCTGCGCCCCCGGCTGCTGGAGCCCCTGGGCATCGACGAGCTGCCCTGGCAGTGCGACCCGATGGGCCACGAGCTGGGGTTCACGGGAGCGCACCTGACGACCGAGGCCCTTCTTGCCGTCACCCAGCTCTGGCTCGACCGGGGGTCCTGGCACCGCCGGCAGCTCCTTGCGCCGGAGTGGTTCGACGAGGCGAGCAGACCGTTCGGCCCACCCAACCGCGACCCTGCCGGTCACGCCGACTCGGTCCTCGGCTACGGCTACTCGTTCTGGACCTCCCGCCACGGCTATCGGGCGGACGGGGCGTTCGGACAGTTCGGGCTGGTCCTGCCCGAGCAGGATGCTGTGGTCGCCATCACCGCGGAGTCCGGGCCGACGCAGGAGGTCCTCGACGCATTCTGGGAGACGGCCTTCCCCGCCATCGGTGCTCCGGGGTCGCGTCAGGCGGACGCCGTCCTCACGGAGCGGCTGGCCGGCCTCGCCCTTCCTCCCAGATCCGGCGGCGCCCGCGGAACGGAGGTGGCGGAGTTCCGGCGAGGTGACGATCCACGCGAACTGGGACTGCCGCCCACGTACACCGACGTCTCTGTCCGACGCGATTCGCCAGGACACGTGCTCCGCCTCCAGCGTGCCGGCGCCTGGCTCGAGGTGCGGGTCGGTGACGGCGAGTGGGTCGAGTCCGTCCTCGAGGCCGCGGACCTGCGGCTGCCTGTCATGTCGAGCGGCGGGTGGGTCACCGGTGACGAGTTCGTCGCCGAGGTCCTCGTCATCGAGACCCCGCATCGCTTTCGGGTCGACGCCCAGCTCGCCGCGGGGGAGGCGACGCTGACGTGGCGCACCCGCCCGCTGTCCGGCTCCGACCCGTTCTCCCTCGCGGTTCGCTCCACTTGATGAGATCCAGTTTTCGCAATTCGGACACTTGAACAGCGGCGGTCGTTGGGGGACACAATCGAGGACGGAGCAGCCACAGAGCAGCCACAGAGCAGGAGACCCCGATGAGCACCCTCGACCCTCACCTCCAGGACATCTATGACGTCGTGCTGCGGCGGAACCCGGGCGAGGATGAGTTCCACCAAGCCGTCTTCGAGGTCTTCGAGTCCCTCGACCCAGTCGTGAAGAAGCACCCGGAGTTCGCCGACTCGAAGGTGCTCGAGCGGCTGTGCGAGCCGGAGCGCCAGATCATCTTCCGGGTGCCGTGGGTCAACGACGGCGGCGAGATCGAGATCAACCGGGGCTTCCGCGTCGAGTTCAGCTCGATCCTCGGGCCCTACAAGGGCGGCCTGCGCTTCCATCCCAGCGTCAACCTCGGGATCATCAAGTTCCTCGGCTTCGAGCAGATCTTCAAGAACGCCCTGACCGGCATGCCCATCGGCGGCGGCAAGGGCGGCAGCGACTTCGACCCCAAAGGTCGCAGCGACCGCGAGATCATGGCCTTCTGCCAGTCCTTCATGACCGAGCTGTATCGGCACATCGGTGAGCACACCGACGTCCCGGCCGGCGACATCGGTGTCGGCGGGCGCGAGATCGGCTATCTCTTCGGCCAGTACAAGCGGATCACCAACCGCTATGAGTCCGGCGTGCTCACGGGCAAGGGCCTCGGCTGGGGCGGTTCCCTCGTCCGCAAGGAGGCGACCGGCTACGGCACGGTCTTCTTCGTCAACGAGATGCTCAAGAGCCGCGGCGACTCCTTCGACGGCAAGCGGCTCGTCGTCTCAGGGTCCGGAAACGTCGCGGTCTATGCCATCGAGAAGGCACAGCAGCTCGGCGCCACCGTCATCGCCTGCTCCGACTCGGGCGGCTACGTCGTCGACCGGGCGGGCATCGACCTTGAGCTGCTCAAGGAGCTCAAGGAGGTCCGCCGCGAGCGGATCAGCCTCTACGCGGCCCAGCGGCCCTCGGCCAGCTACGTCACCGACGGCAGCATCTGGGACGTCGAGTGCGACATCGCGCTGCCCTGCGCGACGCAGAACGAGCTCGACGAGGACGCGGCCATCCAGCTGGTCAAGAACGGGGTCTGCGCCGTCGCCGAGGGCGCCAACATGCCGACGACCCCGGGTGCGACCCGGGTCTTCGGCGATGCGGGCGTGCTCTTCGCGCCGGGCAAGGCTGCGAACGCCGGTGGTGTGGCCACGTCCGCCCTCGAGATGCAGCAGAACGCCTCTCGCGACTCCTGGAGCCACGAGTACACCGAGGAGCGTCTCGCCGGCATCATGGCCGGGATCCACGAGCGCTGCGCCGCGGCCGCAGACGAGTACGGTGCGCCGGGCAACTATGTCGTCGGAGCGAACACCTCGTCATTCGTCCAGCTCGCGGAGGCGGTCCTGGCGCTCGGCGTCATCTGATCAGCAACGGGCCGCAGCCCGCCCGCCCCGATGGAGCTCGGGCAGTTCTTCGGCAACCCTCAGCATGCGCGCGTAGGCTGGGCTGTCGCGTGTGCCGTCGGTGCACGCCGCGGAACCCGGATCGAGAGGGGTGTCCATGGCCGACGAGCGTCTGAACGCCGAGGAGCCGACCAGCGCCATGCCGCAGACTGTGGTGCGGCCGGAAAGCCCGACCGTGCCCGAGGGTCCCGCCCACAGCCCGTGGCCCGCGCTCTGGGCCATGGTGCTCGGCTTCTTCATGATCCTCGTCGACTCGACGATCGTGGCGGTCGCGACGCCGGCGATCATGGTCGCGCTCGACGCCGACGTCAACGGCGTGGTCTGGGTGACGAGCGCCTACCTGCTCGCCTACGCGGTACCCCTGCTCATCACCGGACGCCTCGGCGATCGGTACGGCCCGAGGCGCCTCTACCTGGTCGGCCTGGCCGTGTTCACGCTCGCGTCGCTGTGGTGCGGGCTGACCGTCACCATCGGGGCGCTCATCGTGGCCCGGGTCGTCCAGGGGCTCGGCGCCTCGATGTTGACGCCGCAGACCATGGCCGTCATCACCCGTACCTTCCCGGCCGCATCGCGCGGCCAGGCGATGGCTCTCTGGGGCGCCACCGCTGGAGTCGCGATTCTCGTCGGCCCCATTCTCGGAGGCGTGCTGACCGACGGCCCCGGCTGGGAGTGGATCTTCTTCGTCAACGTGCCCGTCGGGATCATCGGGCTCATCCTCGCGATCCGGCTCGTGCCCCGGCTGGAGACGCATTCGCACAGCTTCGACTGGCTCGGGGTGGCGCTGTCGGCCATCGGCATGTTCCTGCTCGTCTTCGGGGTGCAGGAGGGGGAGAGCTACGACTGGGGGACGATCGCGGGTCCGATCTCCATCGCGTCCCTCATCATCGCCGGCCTGGTCGTCCTCGGAATCTTCGTCTGGTGGCAGAGCCGCAACGAGCGCGAGCCGCTCCTGCCCCTCGGGCTGTTCCGGGACCGCAACTTCTCGCTGGCGAACGCGGGCATCTCTGCCGTCGGCTGCGCCTTCACCGCCATGGCCTTCCCGCTCATGCTCTACGCCCAGGCGGTGCACGGGCTGTCGCCGACCCAGGCGGCCCTGCTCCTCGCACCGATGGCCGTCATCTCGGGAGCCCTCGCACCCGTCGCGGGGCGGCTCACCGACCGACTCCATCCGCGCTGGCTGACCAGCTTCGGTGTCCTGACCAGCTCGGCCTCGCTGTTCTGGCTCGCCTCGATCATGGCGCCGGAGACGAAGACGTGGCAGTTGCTCCTCCCGATGGCCCTGATGGGCATCGGCAGCCCGTTCCTCTGGGCACCGCTCGGCGCCACCGCGACGCGAAACCTGCCGATGGCCGCCGCGGGCGCAGGGTCCGGCGTGTACAACACGACCCGTCAGGTGGGCGCCGTCCTCGGCAGCGCCGGCATCGCGGTCATCATGGAGGCGCGTCTGAGCACCAACCTGCCTGGCATGCCCACTGGCGGTGGAGCGATCCAGCAGGCCGGTGGAACGATGCCGCCCGCGATTGCGGACGGGTTCGCGGCGGCCATGGCGGAGTCGATGCTCCTGCCGGCCTGCGTGCTGCTCGCTGGGGTCTTCGCCGTCATCTTCTTCGAGCGCCCGGGGCATCAGACCGCCTGAGAGCATGGTGGCATGGGAACGGTCACCGACTACCTGGACGGCATCGACGACGCGGCCCGTCGCGCCGAGCTCAGGCGCCTCGTCGACACTGCTCGACGCATCGTTCCGGACGCGGAGGAGGGGATGGGCTACGGCATGCCGGCGCTGCGGTACCGGGGCAAACCGCTCCTCGCCGTGGTGTCCGCCGCGAAGCACCTGTCGCTGTTCCCCTTCAGCGGCAGCATCGTCGAGGTGCTGGCCGACGATCTGGACGGCTACTCCGTGAGCAAGGGCACGATCCGGTTCGACGTCGACCGGCCCCTGCCCGACTCGGTTGTCGAGAAGGTCGTCCGGATGCGCGTCGACGAGATCGAGGGCCGCGCCTGACAGCCACCCGCCCCCACCTCCGCAACACGCCCGGCTCCTCGGAACTCACCGTGTGGCTACAGGGGTCCGTTCCACGTTACCGGGCGTGTTGCGGGGGTGGATGGGGCCGTGGATCGCGAAGGGGCGACCGGTGACGTGGGCCCAGTAGCGGTCGCCGAAGGACCAGTGCCACCACTCCGTCGGGTAGTTGACCAAGCCCGCCTCGCCCAGGACGGTCGCCAGCACGGACCGGTTGTGGCGGGCCTCGGACGAGATCGCCGCGGAGTCGAAATAGCACGCACCCCCGCTCTGCTCAGGCGTCGCGTCGATTGCGGTGCCGAGGTCGAGAGGCCCATCCGGGCCCACCAGCGTCACGTCCACGGCGGCGCCGGACACATGGGGCCCTACAGATGGTGGGGCAACGAAACGGCTTGTCAGAGCAGCGATCTCATCATCGGACAGGTCAGGGTGGGCAGTGGCGAGCCGCCGCCGGTACGCGTCGTGGATGGCGATCTGCGCGCCGAGGAGGCGAAGGCCCTCGACGACGAGCAGGCGTACACCGTGCGGGAGGCACGCATCCGCGGCCACCAGCCGCTCGGCCACGGTCTCGCGGGCCTCGACGTGCGGGAGGCGCGGGAGGACGCGCGCGGAGGGGAGCGAGCTCAGCGGCATACGGCCGAGGTTGTCACTCGCCCCGAGCGGGAGGGGAGGCGCCGTCGGGACGACGCGAAGGCCGTGGTCGCGCAGGTCCACCAGCCGGGAGCCGTCATCGACGACGCCGAGGTCGCGGATCAGCGGATCAGCGAGCAGCGGCGGCACGGGCTCCGGCCTCCCTCATGGCGGTGTTCAGCAGCGTCGCGACAAGGTCGTCGTAGCAGAGGCCAGCCGCCGCCCACATCCGCGGGAACTGCGACTGCGCGGTGAAGCCGGGGAAGGTGTTGACCTCGTTGAGGACCGGACCGTCGGCGGTCACGAAGAAGTCGACGCGGGCCAGCCCGGAGCAGCCGAGGGTGCGGAACGCGGTGACGGCGAGGCCCTGGAGATCGCGAGTCAGGTGATCGGCGAGGGGCGCCGGGATGGTGAAGCGGGTGGCGTCGCTGTCGTACTTGGCGGCCTCCGTGAAGAAGGGCTCCGTGGGATCGCTGTCGATGAGCAGCGTCGGTCCGCACCGGAGCGTGCCGTCGGGCAGCTCGAGGACCGGCACGTCCACCTCGAGGCCCACGACCTCCGCCTCGACGAGGACGGCGTCGTCTCCCGCGGCGACGAGGGCGTCACGGAGGTCGGCTCGGTCGGTGACGCGCGTCACTCCGATGCTGGAGCCGCCGTGGGCCGGCTTGACGAACATCGGCAGGTGGATGCCGGCGTGGGACAGCTCGAGCAGGAGCGCGCTTCTTTCCCGCTCGCTGGTGATGGCCGCCAGGACGCGCTCCCTACCGATGGTGATGCCGGGGGCGACGGCGACGCCGGCCCGTTCCACGAGAGCCTTGGTCAGGCCCTTGTCGAGGCACACGGCGCTCGAGCGCACCCCGCTGCCGACGTAGGGCAGGCCGAGCATCTCCAGCAGCCCCTGGACGGTGCCGTCCTCACCGCCGACTCCATGGAGAGCAGGGACGACAACGTCGCAGGTCAGCAGGGTTGTGAGCGCGTGGATCCGGCC
Source organism: Intrasporangium sp. (assembly GCF_040414665.1). Taxonomy (GTDB): domain Bacteria; phylum Actinomycetota; class Actinomycetes; order Actinomycetales; family Dermatophilaceae; genus Intrasporangium. Next base: position 23,561 of record NZ_JBEDUL010000037.1, on the reverse strand, counting down.
GGTCCCAGCCGGTGTGTGCCATTCGCCGGCCCGGTCGACGAGGATCGGGATGGGGTCGTGCCCGAGGCGGTGGAGGGCCTCGATGACGCCCTGCCCGCTCGCGAGGGACACGTCATGTTCCGTGCTCGTGCCGCCATGGACGACTGCGACCCTCATGCTGCTGCCCCCTCAGTCGACGGCTCGCCCGTGACCTGCCGAACATGGCGTCGGGGAACACGCTGCCCGATTCCGGTGTAGATCTCGTGCTCGTTGGTGTCGGTCCAGCGCGCCCAGTCCCGGGCGGTGGGTTCGCCCAGGACGCCCGGGCCGAAAACGACGACGGGGTCCCCGACGGCGACTGGCTCAGGCCCGACGTCGACGACGACCTGGTCCATCGACACCTCGCCGATGAGGGGGGCTCGTCGGTCCCGGACCCAGACCTCGGCGCGGCCGGCGGCGGCGCGCGGTATCCCGTCGGCGTAGCCGATCGGCACGAGCGCGAGGTGGGTGTCGCGGGTCGTGCGCTGGGCATGGTTGTAGCCGACGCCCCGGCCCGCCGCGACCCGGCGCACCTGGACGACTCTGGTGCGGAGGGTCAGCGCCGGTCGGAGGCCCTCCCCGATGCCGAACAGTCCCGCACCGACGCGGACGAGGTCGTGCCTCGTGAGTGCCGGGTTCGACTGGACTGCAGCGGTGTTCGCCAGGTGCGTGACGGTCGGGTGCAGGCCCGCACCGCGAGCGATGGCGACTCCGGCGCCGAACATGAGCAGCTGGCGGTGCGTGGCGATCGCGCCGGGCTGACCCCCGTGTGACAGGTGGGACCAGATCCCGACGACGCGAACGATGCCGGCCCGCTCCAGCTCGGCGCTCGAGCGGGCCAGGCGGGCCCAGTCCTCGCCCGGGCAGCCGCTGCGGTGCATCCCGGTGTCGAGCTTGAGGTGGATGTGGGCGGGTTGCGGCCCGTGCGACCGGGCCACCGCTGCCAGGTCGGCCGCGCTGCTCACCGACAGGTCGATGGTGTGGGCTCGGGCCAGGTCAGCACTCGCCGGGTCGTACAGCCAGGCGAGCATCGGGGCCGTGATGCCGGCCCGTCGAAGCTCGACGCCCTCGCCGATCCTCGTGACGCCGAGCCAGCTCGCCCCGGCGGCGAGGCAGCTGCGCGCGACCGGGACAGCACCGTGGCCAAACGCATCGGCCTTGACGACGGCCATGAGCGGCACCCCGGCCTGTGCGACGAGAGTGCGCACGTTGTCCTGAATCGCTGAGTGGTCGACGACGGCCTCGGCCAGGCCATCGCCAACGCCAAGGCCGAAATCCCCTGTCCCTGTGGTCATCTCGAGTGTGGAGGTCACATCCGCGACGCTATGAGGCAGCGGCGGCTCACCACATCGCCCCGTGGGCCGATCCGTGCCTCCTCCCACAGGTGGACGCGCCGCTCTGACTGGGCAACACGCCCGGCTCCTCGAAAGTCACCGCGTGGCAACACTGGTGAGTTCATGGGAGCCGGGCGTGTTGCGGTTGTCCACAACCGGGTGACGGCGTCGTGGCCGTCCACAGTCCAGCGATTGGCCTGCCCACGTCATGCCGTATGCCGCTGAGTCTCCTCCCATGGACACACGACTTCAGGCTCTGGCCGGCTCCCTCGGCGGGGCGTTCTCGGCGCTGCAGGCCTACGCCGTCGGGGTCTCTGATGCGGAGCTGCTGGCGGCAACCCGTTCTCGTGACGTGGTACGCGTCAGGAGGGGCGCCTTCGTCAGTGGTGCCCTGTGGTTCGCTGCCGATGACGACGAGCGGTTTCGCCTCCGGGTCATCGCCATCGCGAGGAGCCGGCCCGGGGATGCGCTGAGCCACCACGCGGCGCTCGCGGTTCACGGGCTCGCGCTGTTTGGCCACGACCCAGCGCGCATCGACCTCATCACGAGAAGCCGACGCGGATCATCGCGGAACGGTCTGCACCTGCATCCGTCTGCAGGATGCGACGTCATCAGCGTCGACGGCGTGCCGACGGTGTCGATCGCCCGGGCAGTCGTCCGTGCCGCCCTCACGATGGGGGTCGAGTGTGCAGTTGTGGCGGGTGACGCCGCGCTCAACTCGAAACGGGTGACGCTGGACGAGCTCCTTGCCGAGGTGGCCCGGCTGTCGCCGCACGAGGGTCGCGTCCGTGCCCACGAATGCGTGCTCCGGATGGACGGGAAGGCCCAGTCCCCGGGCGAGTCCCGCACGCGGCTCATCGTGCAGGATCTCGGTCTCGAGTACGACAGCCAGGTCGAGCTGCGCGATGGCGCAGGTCAGCTCGTGGGTATCGTCGACCTGCTCGTCGAGGGCGTAGCGGTGGAGTTCGACGGACGGTTGAAGTACCGGGCCGACCAGGCCGACCCCGATGATCCCGACGCGGTGGGGCGGATTGTCTGGGCCGAGAAGCGGCGCGAGGACGACATCCGGCGCCAGGGCCATCCGGTCGAGCGGGTCGTGTGGTCCGAGCTCGACCGGCCGGGGCTGATCGGGAAGCGGATCCGCGACGCGAGACGGCTCGTCACCGCCCGCCCTCGTGGCGTCCCCGAGCGGTGGTCCGCCGGACCCACCCCCGCCTGACCCACCCCGCCTGACCCCGCAACACGCCCGGCTCCTCGAAACTCACCGTGTGGCAACACTGGTGAGTTCATGGGAGCCGGGCGTGTTGCGGGGTGTGGGTCAGGGCAGGGGTGGGTCAGGGGAGGGGGGCGTCAGGCGAGGGGGCGGGGGAGACCGCGCCCGTCTGGTAGGCGAGGACGACGAGCGCCACTCGGTCGCGGACCCCGGTCTTGGCCAGGATGTGGCCGACGTGGGTCTTCACCGTCGTCTCGGAGACGAAGAGGGCCTCGGCGATCTCGGAGTTGGTCAGACCCTGGGCGATGGCGACCCAGACCTCTCGCTCGCGGTCGGTGAGGGCGGCTGTGCGGTCGATGAGGGCCTGCGGCGCGGCGACGCCCCGGACATATGTCTCGACCAGTCGCTTGGTCGTGGACGGCGCGATGACTGCGTCGCCCGCGTGGACGGTCCGGATTGCTGCGAGCAGGTCCTCCGGAGGGGCGTCCTTGAGGAGAAACCCCGATGCGCCCGCGCGCAACGCCGTGAACGCGTACTCGTCGAGGTCGAACGTCGTCAGGACGAGAACCTTCGTCTGGACGTTGCGGCCCACGACGGCCCGCGTGGTCTCGATGCCGTCCAGGCGAGGCATGCGCACGTCCATGAGGATGACGTCCACGGCGCCCGCCCCGTCCTCCGAGGCGTCCAGCCGCTTCAGCGTCTCGAGGCAATGCACCCCGTCGACACACTCCGCCACGACGGCCAGGTCCGGCTGGGACCGGACCAGCATGGCGAAGCCGGCCCTGACCAGCGCCTGGTCGTCGACGATCATCACGCGAATCACGACTGCGCCTCGACGGTTCGCGGCAGGGTCGCCAGGACCCGGAACCCGCCGCGCGGATCTGGGCCAGTGTGCAGCTGGCCTCCGACCATCTCGACGCGCTCGGCCATCCCGCGGAGGCCGTGGCCGCTCCCCAGTTCCGCGTCGCAGCCCGGGCCGTCGTCGAGCACCTCCACGACGATCTGTCGCGGCTCGACGGTCAGGGTGACCCACGCCGTCGCCTCGTCCCCAGCGTGCTTCATCACGTTCGTCAGCGCCTCCTGGACCGTTCGGTAGGCCGTGAGCCCGACGGCGTCCCCGGCCCCATCCTCAGGCACGTCCCCGCGCACGGTCAGCCGCACCTCGCGCCCCGCCTCGACCGTGGTCCCGACGAGGCCGGCGATGTCGCGCAGTCCGGGCTGAGGGGTCTCGGGCAGCGGCGCCGTGTCGTCGCGGAGGACGCTGAGCAGCCGACGCATCTCCGCGAGCGAGGAGCGACCCGTCGCGGCGATCGTCGCGAGGGCCGTTGTCGCCGCTTGGGGATCCGAGGGCGCCGCGAATCTCGCCCCGTCCGCCTGGACGATCATCACCGACAGGCCGTGGGCGACGATGTCGTGCATCTCGCGCGCGATCCGTTGCCGGTCCGCGAGTGCCTCGACCTGGACCCGGGCAGCGTGCTCGGCCTCCTGATGGGCCGCGGCCTCGGCGGCGTGCGACGCGGACTCGGCCTGCAGGACCCTGCGCTCTCGGGCAGCCCGGATCTGGTCCGCCACGGCCCAGGTCAGCACGACGACCCCGCTGCTGTTGAAGAGGAAGAGCGCCACCCGGTCGGTGAGGAAGGTCTCGAGGGGCGGCAGGTAGAAGCCGTACCGCAGGAAGAGCAGGACCACGGCGAGCCCGAGCGAGCCGAGGGACGCCGCAAGAGCAAATAGGCCGGTCCGGCGATCGGTCCACAGGGTGATGCCGAAGAGGGCGATGAGAGCCATGAGCACGGTGGGCAGCCCGACCATGACGCCCGATCCGTAGAGCAGGAACGCGAGTGCCCCACACGCCACGAAGGTTGCCCGAGGCAGCCGGGGCAGGAAGAGGAGCAGCACCGCCCCGAACGCGACCCCGACGTACCCGAGCCCCGCGGGCAGCTCCCGCTGGTTGACCCACCACGCGCCGAAGCCGAGCACACCGCTGACCGTGATCGAGGCCAGGAAGTAGAACAGCCCGATCATGGCGCCGAGGCGACCCACGAGGGGGCCGGCCGACGCGGGTGCCCGGCGTGGCGGCAGGTCTGCGGCGGAGGGCGCGGAGGTCACGGGGGCACGGTACCGAGCCCAGCGGCATACGGAATCCTTCTGTGGGAGGACTCCGCAACACGCCCGGCACCACGGAACTCACCGCGTGGCAACACTGGTGAGTTCCGAGGAGCCGGGCGTGTTGCGAGGGCAAGCGGGTCGATTTCTCCTCAGCCCATGCGTGGCGTAATCTTGATCCTTGGGTGTCGTGCGCCTGCACGCCATTCACTCATGTGTCGACCCATGAAGGGTAGGCCGCCGACAGATAGACGGAGGACATGGCCAAGAAGGACGGTGTCATCGAGATCGAGGGCACGATCGTCGAGGCTCTCCCGAACGCGATGTTCCGGGTGGAGCTCTCCAACGGTCACAAAGTGCTCGCACACATCTCGGGAAAGATGCGCCAGCACTACATCCGGATCCTTCCCGAGGACCGGGTCGTGGTGGAGCTCTCGCCCTATGACCTGACCCGCGGTCGGATCGTCTTCCGTTATCGCTGAAGTACCGCCCAACCAACAGCACCTGACGGTGGCGGCCCGCGCATGGGTCGCTCGCGCCAGGCGCACGATCTGAAGACAGCAGGCAGATGAAGGTTCAGCCGAGCGTCAAGAGGATCTGTGACAAGTGCAAGGTGATCCGCCGTAACGGGCGGGTCATGGTGATCTGCGAGAACCTGCGCCACAAGCAGCGCCAGGGCTGACCAGCCACCAACCGGCACGCGTCGCCGAGCTTCGACGAGACGTAAACGAATTGCACAGCAGCACCCGGCCCCTGATGACCGACCATCGCGTCGGCGCAGGACGTCACCCCCGGCACGGAGGCCGGGGACCGGAGTCCACCCGTTCTGAAGGGTGGCCACGAACCCGGACCGGTGACTGCACCAGACCTCCGCGAAACAGAAACCAGGAGAACCACCAACATGGCTCGTCTTGTTGGAGTTGACCTTCCGCGCGACAAGCGCGTCGAGGTCGCACTGACCTACATCTTCGGTGTGGGTCGCACCCGCAGCAAGGAGGCGCTGGCAGCGACCGGCGTCAGCCCTGACACCCGCGTCAAGGACCTCGGTGAGTCCGAGCTCGTGGCGCTTCGTGACTTCCTCGAGGGCAACTACCGCCTTGAGGGTGACCTGCGCCGTGAGGTCCAGGCCGACATCCGCCGCAAGGTCGAGATCGGCTCCTACGAAGGTCTTCGTCACCGTCGCGGTCTGCCCGTGCGCGGCCAGCGCACCAAGACCAACGCGCGTACCCGCAAGGGTCCGAAGCGCACCGTGGCCGGCAAGAAGAAGGCCAAGTGACCCTGAGTGGAGTCCTGATCGGTTCGCCGGTCACGTCCCACCGAACCCAGTTCTGACGTAGGAGAAACATGCCTCCCAAGGCTCGTACGACGAAGGTTCGTCGTAAGGAAAAGAAGAACGTCGCCCACGGGCACGCTCACATCAAGAGCACGTTCAACAACACGATCATCTCGATCACGGACCCGTCGGGCGCCGTGATCTCGTGGGCCTCCGCCGGCCAGGTCGGCTTCAAGGGCTCGCGCAAGTCCACCCCGTACGCCGCCCAGATGGCCGCCGAGGCCGCCGCCCGCCGCGCCATGGAGCACGGCATGCGCAAGGTCGACGTCTTCGTCAAGGGTCCGGGCTCGGGCCGCGAGACGGCGATCCGCTCGCTCACCGCCGCCGGCCTCGAGGTCGGTGCGATCAGCGACGTCACGCCCACGCCGCACAACGGTGTCCGCCCGCCCAAGCGCCGTCGCGTTTGATCAGGCCCGAGTCGAGAAAGAGTAGATAACCCATGGCTCGTTACACCGGCCCGATCACCAAGAAGTCCCGTCGGCTCAAGATCGACCTCGTCGGCGGGGACAAGTACTTCGAGCTCCGTCCCTTCCCGCCCGGCCAGCACGGCCGTCGCCGGATCCAGGAGAAGGAGTACCTCCTCCAGCTGCAGGAGAAGCAGAAGGCTCGCTTCGCCTACGGCGTCATGGAGAAGCAGTTCCTCCGGTACTACAAGGAGGCGGCACGCCGTCCCGGCAAGACCGGTGAGACGCTCCTCCAGATCCTCGAGTCGCGTCTCGACAACGTCGTCTACCGCGCCGGCCTGGCCCGCACGCGTCGCCACGCGCGCCAGCTCGTGACGCACGGCCACTTCGAGGTCAACGGCGTCCGCGTCGACGTCCCCTCGTACCGCGTGGAGCAGTACGACGTCATCACGGTCCGCAAGCAGTCCGTCGAGACGTTCCCGTTCGAGCTGGCTCGCCAGACGTTCGGCGAGCGCCCCGTCCCGGCCTGGATGCAGGTCGTCCCGGGCTCGCTGCAGATCCTCATCCACCAGCTGCCGGTTCGCGCGCAGATCGACACGCCGCTCACCGAGCAGCTCATCGTCGAGCTCTACTCGAAGAACTGAACGCACGGGGGGCTCCGCCCCCCGTGTACCCCCCAACAAGCGAAGGCAACGTATGCCGCTGAGCCAGCTCAGCGGCATACGGAATCCTTCTCGACGGGGCTGGGCTCGCAGACAGAGCCGACCCAGCCCGCCCGGAGCGAGACCGGGCAGTTTCACTACGCGTCATATAGCGGTCGCGAGTGGGAAGGAAAAGAACAGTGCTCATCGCACAGCGCCCCGTGCTCTCCGAGGAGACGGTCGCGGACAACCGCAGCCGCTTCACGATCGAGCCGCTCGAGCCCGGCTTCGGCTACACCCTCGGCAACAGCCTCCGTCGCACCCTGCTCTCGAGCATCCCCGGTGCTTCGGTCACGTCCATCCGCATCGACGGCGTGCTCCATGAGTTCACGACCGTGCCGGGTGTCAAGGAGGACGTCACCGAGATCATCCTCAACATCAAGGGTCTGGTCGTCTCCTCCGAGCACGACGAGCCGGTCGTCATGTACCTGCGCAAGCAGGGCCCGGGCACCGTCACCGCCGGTGACATCACGCCGCCGGCCGGTGTCGAGGTGCACAACCCCGACCTGCACATCGCAACGCTCAACGACAAGGGCAAGCTCGAGATGGAGCTGACCGTCGAGCGCGGCCGCGGTTACGTCTCGGCACAGCAGAACAAGTCCGGTGACCAGGAGATCGGCCGCATCCCCGTCGACTCCATCTACTCGCCGGTCCTCGCGGTGACGTACAAGGTCGAGGCGACCCGTGTCGAGCAGCGCACCGACTTCGACCGGCTCATCGTCGACGTCGAGACGAAGAACTCCATGGCGCCGCGCGACGCGATGGCCTCGGCCGGCAAGACCCTCGTCGAGCTCTTCGGCCTGGCTCGTGAGCTCAACGTCGAGGCCGAGGGCATCGACATGGGCCCGTCGCCGACGGACGCCGCGCTCGCCGCCGACCTCGCCCTGCCGATCGAGGACCTCGACCTGACCGTTCGGTCCTACAACTGCCTCAAGCGCGAGGGCATCCACACCGTGGGTGAGCTCGTCGCCCGCAGCGAGGCCGACCTGCTCGACATCCGCAACTTCGGTGCGAAGTCGATCGACGAGGTCAAGGCCAAGCTCGTCGGCATGGGCCTGGCCCTCAAGGACAGCCCGCCCGGGTTCGACCCGTCGGCTCTCGTCGACGGCTACGGCGACGAGGACTACAACGACGACGAGTCCTTCGTCGAGGACGAGCAGCTCTGACCAACCGCTTGACCGAGCTGCACGGCGTCCCTCCGGACGTCCCCAGAGCGGCCTGGTCAGACCCTTCCTAGGAGAACACAATGCCCACCCCCACCAAGGGTCCCCGCGTCGGCGGCGGTCCCGCTCACGAGCGGCTCATCCTGTCGAACCTCGCGACGTCGCTGTTCGAGCACGACCGCATCACGACGACGGAGGCCAAGGCCAAGCGTCTGCGCCCGCTCGCCGAGCGCCTCATCACCTTCGCCAAGCGGGGCGACCTCTCCGCGCGTCGACGTGTCCTCACGGTCGTGCGCGACAAGGGCGTCGTCCACCGCCTCTTCGCCGAGATCGCGCCGGACATGGCCCAGCGCGAGGGTGGCTACACCCGGATCACCAAGATCGGTGCGCGCAAGGGTGACAACGCCCCGATGGTCGTCGTCGAGCTCGTCCGGGAGCCGCTCTCGGCCAAGAAGGCGACGGTCAAGGAGGCCGAGGCGGCGACCAAACGCGCCGTGAAGCAGAAGGAGGCCAAGCAGGCCGCCGCCGAGACCAAGGCTGCCGAGGACACGAAGGCAGCCGCGGCTGCCGACGCGCCTGCCGTCGACCTCCCTGCCGGTGCGGCCCCGCCGAACGAGGACGGCTCGGCGCCCGAGGGTTACCCGGTCAAGGGCAACGCCAACTCCGGCCTGTACCACGAGCCGGACGGCCAGTGGTACGAGCAGACCGAGGCCGAGTTCTGGTTCAAGTCCGCTGAGGACGCCGAGGCGGCCGGCTTCAAGAAGGCCGGCTCCGGCGACTGATTTCTTGGGTGAGTGACGCTCACCCGACCACATCGAGAGTGCAGTTTGCGCCTCGGCCGCTGGTGGCCTCCGCGCAAGCTGCACTCTCGGTGTTTTTGTGCTCGCTTCGCTCACCAGAAGTGGGCTACGTCGATGACGAGACGCTTGGTGCCGTCGGGGTTGTCGAGCACGAACGCCCGCATCGGGAGTCGGGCCCGGACGCCGAGCCCGACGTCGGTGTACCCCTCGAAGCTGCCGACCCACCTGAGCTGTCGGAACGTGCGCCAACCGGTGAAGGTGACGCTGCCGCTCGACGGGATGCGCATCGTCGCGGGTGCGTTGATGGTGACCTGGAGCCTGGCCCCGCCGCTGACGGTGACGGGAAGGCCGCTTCCCGGGCTCGTCACGGTCGTGACGTAGCGGACGTCGTAGCCCAGGCTGCCGGAGCCCTTGGCGATGTCGAAGACGAGCCGGTCGAAGCAGCTGTGCTGGCCGTAGCGAGCGGCCTCGACCGCGCCGGTCCACAGCCGGTTCGAGGTCTTGGGCAGCGAACCCCAGTGGATGCCGCAGAACGGCGTGGTCGTGGTGGCCGCGGTGGCTGTGCTGGTGGCTGTGCTGGTGGCAGCGGTGGAGGCTCGCGTGGCAGCGGCCGGTGTGGCCAGGGCCGCAGCGGCCGCGGTGACTGCGAGCAATCGAGTGATGGTGCGCATGATTTCCCCTTGGGTGGTGGGCTGACTGAAACGACGACCGACCGGGTCTGCAGATAGGACGCGTCGTCCGCCCCGACGGTTGACGCACTCCCGGCGCTGGTGGGTGCGGCACAATGACCCGGTGCACCCGATCTCGAGGCGACGCGACCGGCCAGCGGGGCTTGCCGACTCGACGGACCTGCTGGCCGCGCCTCTGACGCGGCGCCGCACCCTGCTCCTCATCCCCGCCGGGATCGGCGCCCTGGTGAGCCAGGCGCTCGCAACGGACCTCGTCCAGCCGGTGGCGAGCGCCGCGCGGGAGGCGTTCGACCTCGCCGGCGACCTCGCCCGGAGCATCCTTCCGGCGCCCTCCGCGCGGACGGACACCCCGAGCCGGTCCGCCCTGTCCAACGCGGTCCTGGGAGAGCTCGGCGGGCGGTCCGACGTCATCGGCGTGAGCGTCCTCGACCGACGAACCGGGGCCTGGTGGCACTACCGGGGTGACGCGCCGGTCCGCACCGGCAGCGTGGCGAAGGTGCTCATCCTCACGGCCGCACTGCGCAAGGCGCGCAAGGAGAAAGGGAGCCTCTCGGCCCGGCAGCTGGAGCAGGCCCGCCTGGCCATCACCGAGAGCGACAACGCCTCCGCCGATGCGCTCTACGCGTTCGTCGGCGGTCACGCAGCCATCGCCGAGCTCGCGCGTCACCTCGGCATGGCGACGACCGCCGCGGCGAAGGCGGTCAACCACTGGGGCCTGACGCTGACCACGCCCAACGATCTCGTCCGGTTCATGGAGCGCCTCACCTCGGGCAGCCCGGTGACCCATCCGGACGACGACGCCGCGGTGCTCGCGCTCATGACCCAGGTGATCGACGGCCAGCGCTGGGGTGCGGGGACGGTGCGTTCCGACAGCGTCGACGTCCACGTCAAGAACGGCTGGATGGCGGTCGGCGAGCCCTGGGTCATCAACAGTGTCGGCGATGTCCGCGGCGCTGGCCGGGACTATGCCATCGCGTTGATGCAGACCCGCCAGCCGGACCAGGACAGCGGGATCAGCCGAGCCAGCCGCATTGGTCGTGCCGTCTTCGAGGCCCTCGAGGCGCCGCTTCGATGACGGTTCGTCTCCGTCTGGACCTCGCCTACGACGGGACCGAGTTCTCCGGCTGGGCCGCACAGCCGTCGCAGCGCACCGTGGAGGGCACCCTCACCGCGGCCCTGTCCACGGTGCTGCGGTCACCCGAGATGGTCAGCATCACGGTCGCGGGCCGGACCGACTCGGGGGTGCACGCTCGCGGTCAGGTGGCACACGTCGACGTGGCGACGGAGGCGTTCGCTGCACTGCCCGGGCGGTCAGACCGGACACCCGAGCGGGCGCTCCTGAACCGGCTTGGCGGCCTCCTTCCTCCCGACGTCGTCGTGCGGCGCGTGACTCGTGCGCCCGACGGTTTCGACGCCCGGTTCTCGGCGCTCGAGCGCCGTTACCTCTACCGGCTGGCGGATGCCGGGGCGCCGCGGGACCCGCTGCGCAGGCGGGACACGGTGTGGTGGCCGCGCTCGCTGGACGTCGCCACCATGGACGAGGCCGCCCAGGGACTCCTCGGCCTCAAGGACTTCGCCGCGTTCTGCAAGCGACGAGAGGGCGCGACGACGGTCCGCACCCTCCTCGAGTACCGGTGGGCACGTCTGGACGACGGCGTCCTCGCCGCGACCGTTCGAGCCGACGCGTTCTGCCACTCCATGGTCCGGTCGCTGGTCGGTGCGGTCGTGGCCGTCGGTGAGGGCAGACGGCCGATCGCCTGGCCCGCCGAGCTGCAGGACCGCGTGGGGCGGGCGTCCGAGATCAGGGTGATGCCGGCGCACGGCCTGAGCCTGGAGGCAGTCACCTACCCGCCCGACGAGGAGCTGGCGGCACGTGCGGAGGCCGCGCGGGCGCGCCGCGAGATGCCCGCCGCGGGGGCCTGACGCGGACGACCGACGCGGACGAGCCGACCCGGCTGAGCCGACGCTGGTGACGCGACACGTGTGATTGGATCGACGCCATGCTCCGCCGATCCGCCCGATCAGCGCGCTCCGCCCGGAGCGCCGGCATCGTCGCCGTCGTGGCCATCGCGGCCGCCCTCCTGGTGAGCGGCTGCTCCGCTGGGCCCGGCACCCCCGATGGGTCACCGTCGACGTCGACCGCGACCTCGCCCAGTCCAACGTCGGCCGTCGAGACGCAACCGATCGACGCAGTGGACGCCGTCCAGGGCAGGAGCGCGACCTACTCCGTCGTCCCCCCGCAGGGCTGGGGCGAGGCGACCGACGAGGTCGGTGCGTTGCCGGGTGTCGACCTCGTCCTCATGTCGTCCGAGAGACGGGCCGGCTTCAACACGAACCTCGTCGTCCACGTCGCGCCGGGCGATGCCACGCTGCTCGAGTCCGAGCTGCAGAAGGGTCGCCAGCAGCTCGCGGACCAGGGGCGCACCGTGTCGGACGCTCCTGCTGTCTCGGTCGGCGGCAGCCCGGCCACCGGCTTCACCACGTCGTTCACCCAGCAGGGCGTCGAGGTCGTCACCCGGTCCTACGGGCTGCACCACGAAGGTCGGGTCTACCTGCTCACGCTGAGCTCGGCCAAGTCCGCCGGGGACCAGGCCGCAGCCGAGCTGGCTCAGATCGCCGAGAGCTGGACCTGGTCGTAGCGTGGCCGCGAGGTGTCGCAGCCGCCGAAGGGCGGGAGGGCGCCCATCCCTCGATAACCGCATGACCGGGCCCAGCGGCATACGACAGTCTTGACGGTTGTGGGACACGTCGACGTCAACTCAGTCACCTTCACCCTGCCCGACGGCCGAGTGCTGCTCCGCGATGTCTCCGTGCGGGTGGGGGAGGGCGCCAAGGTCGCCCTCATCGGGCCCAACGGGACGGGCAAGACCACGCTGACGCGGATCATCGCCGGCGACCTCGACGCCCAGGACGGCGCGGTGACGCGATCGGGGGGCCTGGGCGTCATGCGCCAGTTCATCGGCAAGGTGCGTGACGATTCGACCGTGCGCGACCTGCTCGTCTCCGTCGCACCCGAACGGATCCGGAAGGCGGCGCACGAGATCGACCGGACCGAGCTGCTCATGATGGAGCGCGACTCGGAGGACGACCAGATGGCCTACGCGCACGCCCTCACCGAGTGGGGCGAGGCGGGCGGCTACGAGCAGGAGACTGTCTGGGACCAGTGCACCGTCGCGGCTCTCGGCGTCCCCTACGAGAAGGCCCAGTGGCGGAAGGTCACGACGCTCTCCGGTGGCGAGCAGAAGCGGCTCGTGCTCGAAGCCCTCCTGCGCGGGCCCGAGGAGGTGCTGCTCCTCGACGAGCCGGACAACTACCTCGACGTGCCGACGAAGCGCTGGCTCGAGGACGCGCTCATCGCATCGCCCAAGACGGTGCTGTTCATCAGCCACGACCGCGAGCTGCTCGACCGCGTCGCCACCCGGATCGCCACCCTCGAGCCCGGTGCCGTGGGCGCGACGCTCTGGGTGCACCCGGGGCATTTCGCGACGTATGCCCAGGCCAGGGAGGATCGCAACGCCAGGCTGGAGGAGCTGCGGCGCCGCTGGGACGAGGAGCACCTCAAGCTCAAGACCCTGGTGCAGACCCTCAAGGTCAAGGCGACGTACAACGACGGGATGGCCTCGCGGTACCAGGCGGCCCAGACGCGCCTGGCCAAGTTCGTCGAGGCAGGACCGCCGGAGGCGATCCCGGTGCACCAGAACGTCCGGATGCGGCTCACGGGCGGACGGACCGCCAAGCGTGCGATCGTTGCGAAGGACCTCGAGCTGACCGGGCTGATGAAACCCTTCGACCTCGAGGTCTGGTACGGCGAGCGCGTCGCCGTCCTCGGCTCGAACGGGTCGGGCAAGTCGCACTTCCTCCGGCTGCTCGCCAGCGGCGGCAGCGACCCGGAGCCGGAGCACCGGCCCGTGGGTGACGTGCGGCCCGCCGCGGTCGAGCACACCGGTCTGGCGCGGCTCGGTTCGCGAGTGCGACCGGGGTGGTTCGCCCAGACGCACGAGCACCCCTCGCTCGTGGGTCGGACACTCCTCGAGATCCTCCACCGCGGCGACGAGCACCGCGCCGGCAAACCGCGGGACGAGGCGGCTCGCGCGCTCGACCGGTATGGGCTGGCCCGCTCGGGCGAGCAGCGGTTCGAGTCGCTCTCGGGCGGCCAGCAGGCTCGCTTCCAGATCCTGCTCCTCGAGCTCTCGGGTGCCACCCTGCTGCTGCTCGACGAGCCGACCGACAACCTCGACCTGCACTCGGCGGAGGCGCTCGAGGACGGCCTGGCCAGGTTCGAGGGAACCGTCGTCGCCGTCACCCACGACCGCTGGTTCGCCCGGGGCTTCGACCGGTTCCTCGTCTTCGGCGCCGACGGCCGGGTGTACGAGTCGACCGAGCCGGTCTGGGACGAGGGCCGGGTCGCGCGCCCTCGGTGAGCCGGGTCAGGCCCTGGTGGACCGGAGTAGCGTCTGGGGCATGGTGATCAGCTCGCTCGACGTCCCCGTCATCGGGGCGCCGATGGCAGGCGGTCCATCGACCCCGGAGCTCGCGGTCGCGGTCTCCGAGGCAGGCGGGCTCGGCTTCCTCGCGGGCGGTTACCTCACCGCGGGCCAGCTCGCCGGCCAGCTCGCCGACGCGTGGGACGCGTCGTCGTGCGCCCTGGGCGTCAACCTCTTCGTTCCCGAGAGTGCCAACACGTTCACCTGTTCGTATGCCGCTGGGCCGGCTCCGCTTCGAGGTGACCTCCGAGCCCGTGCCGTTTCGCAGTATCGGCAGGGCCTGCTCGGCGAGGCGGAACGGCTTGGGGTGGAGCTGCCGGAGCCGGTCGCCGGCGACACCGATGACTGGGACCGCAAGCTCGACCTCGTGCTCCGCGAGAAGGTGCCGGTCGTGTCCTTCACCTTCGGGCTGCCGAGCCCGGCCGTCCTCGCGGAGCTGCGCAGGGCGGGGATCGAGACCGTGGCGACCGTGAGCGACGTCGAGGAGGCGGAGGCGGCCATCGAGGCGGGGATCGACGCCCTCGTCGTCCAGGGGCCGGACGGTGGCGGCCACCGGAGCACGCTCGACCAGGCGAAGGAGCCGTCTGCCGAGGACCTCCTCGACCTCGTCGCTGCCGTCCGCGAGGGGACGCCGGTCCCCGTGATCGCGGCAGGCGGCATCTCCACGCCGGAACGAGCTCGGCAGCTGAGGGACGCGGGCGCGACCGCGGTCCAGGTCGGCACGGCCCTGCTCCTCACCCCGGAGGCCGGCACGGCGCTGGCCTACCGCCGGGCCCTCAAGGATCCGGCCTACACCCGGACCGCCGTGACCCGGGCCTTCTCGGGCCGCCCGGCACGGGCCCTCGAGACCGATTTCATCCGTGAACGCGCGAGCCAGGCGCCCGCCGCCTATCCCGAGGTCCACCAGCTGACGAGCCCCCTTCGCCGAGCCTCGGCCGCGGCCGATGACCCTGGACTCATGGCCCTCTGGGCCGGTACCGGGTGGCAGGACGCAGCCGACGTCCCCGCGGCTGTGGTGGTGCGGCACATCGCCGGAGCCGGTTGAGGGAGGGCCTGGTCCGCTCGCATCGCGTGCCTCCCGTACGGTGGCGCCATGCCAACTGCGGAGGGAAACCTGTCCTGGGAGCCGGCTCTCGAGCACCTCGAGCTCGTCGCGCCGCCGGTGGCCGCCGCACTTGCGCAGGTGCCCGGAGTGCGCGTCGCCGCCATTGACGCAACCCTGGCCGACACGGCGGCCTTCTGCGCCGCGTATGACGTCGACCCTGAATCCTCGGCCAACTGCGTCGTCGTCGAGGGGCGTCGCGCCGAGGTCACCACCCGAGCGGCGGTCATGGTGCTCGCCACCGACCGGGCGGACGTCAACCGCGTCGTTCGCAAGCACCTGGGCGTGCGCAAGATCTCCTTCGCCGACCAGGCCCTCGCGGAGGAGCTGACCGGCATGCAGCAAGGCGGCATCACGCCGATCGGCCTGCCGGGCGACTGGCCCATTCTCGTCGACAAGGCGGTCGTCGACGCCGGCCCGGTCGTCATCGGCGCCGGGATCCGGGGCGCCAAGCTGCTCGTCGACGGTGCCGCTCTGGCCGGCCTGCCGGGCGCGGAGGTGCTCGACCTCACCCTCTGACGGCAGCATGGCCGCGTGTGTACTCAACGCGCCACCCGACGCGGTCGCCCAGAAGGTTCCCGGACTCAGCGGCAGCGTCTCGCAGAGCCCGGTTCAGCGGGACGGTGCTGACAGCGCGGCGAAGTCAGCGGCATACGACTCCTCGTCGTCGACGTTCAGCGTGCCGGCGCGCACGGTGGGCGTCTTCGTCCAGCCCGGCTGACGGGTCCCAACGGGTCGAGCGTGCAGCACGTACCCGCACGTCCTGCACACTCGACGTCTACGGTGGGGGAGTGACGACGCCCTCGATGACGTACCGACAGCTCGGCGACAGCGGCCTCACCGTCTCTGCGGTGGGCCTCGGCTGCAACAACTTCGGCCGCCGGATCGACCAGGAAGCGACCACGGCCGTGGTGCGGGCAGCGGTCGACGCTGGGATCACCCTCTTCGACACCGCCGACACCTATGGCCAGGGCGCCAGCGAAGAGCTGCTCGGCCGAGCGCTGGGCGCCGAGCGGGAGAACGTCGTCGTCGCCACGAAGTTCGGCAACGACATGCAGGGCGCGAACGGCCCGGACTGGGGTGCCCGGGGCTCGCGCCGCTACATTCGCCGTGCCGTCGAGGCGAGCCTGCGGCGGCTCGACACCGACTGGATCGACCTCTACCAGTACCACCGGCCCGACCTGGTGACTCCGATGGAGGAGACGCTCGCGGCCTTGACCGAGCTCGTGCAGGAGGGCAAGGTCCGCTACCTCGGGTCGAGCAACCTCACGGGGTGGCAGGTCGTCGACGCCGACTGGGTGGCGCGCTCGGAGGGTTTCGAGCGGTTCGTCTCCGCGCAGAACGAGTACTCACTGCTCGAGCGCGGCGCCGAGGACGATCTCGTGCCGGCGTGCGAGCACGTCGGCGTGGGGGTGCTGCCCTACTTCCCGCTCGCCTCGGGCCTGCTCACCGGCAAGTACCGCCGCGGCGAGGCTGCACCGGACGGCACCCGCCTGCACTCGCGGCAGGACGTCCTCGACACTGCCGACTGGGACACGCTCGATGCCGTGGAGACGTATGCCGCTGAGCGCGGTCTCCGGGTCATCGACGTCGCCATCGGCGGGCTTGCGGCCCAGCCGGCCGTCACCTCGGTCATCGCGGGGGCGACGCGCCCCGAGCAGGTCCTCGACAACGTGCGGGCCGGATCGTGGGAGCCCACGGCGGAGGACCTCGTGGAGCTCGACGAGATCACCGCGGGCGCTTGATGGCACCCGATTGAGCCTCACGGCCGCGGATCGGCAGTAGCCGTTGGCTCCCTGGCTGCGGCCACGCGTTCGACAGTGTCGGGATGGCTGGCGAACAGCACGTATTCGACCCGGGACGGGTGGACATCGGCGATGTTGACCTCGGCCAGGCGCAGCTGCATCGCGACGAACGCGGCAGGGTCGCCGGTCAACCGGAGCGCATGCTGATCGGCGCGGGCCTCGATCCTCCGCGAGGCCAGGTTCATCGCCGGGTCCATCACGAGGCCCGCCACCACCATCACCGCGAGCACCAGGCCGATCGCTCTGGGCGAGCCGATGGAGTCCACTCCTGCCCGCCGGAGCAGGGCATCCCAATGACCCAGCAGGTAGAGCGCCACAACCGCCGCCGCGGCGCCGATGGCGCCCAGCAACGCGCCGAGTTCCGGGTCCCGGTCCTTGGCGTGGCCCAGCTCGTGGGCGACGACGCTGCGAACCTCGTCTGGTGGAGCCTCGCGCAGCAACGTGTCGTACACGACGATCCGTCGGGTGGCCCCGAGGCCGGAGACGTACGCGTTGAGCCCAGTGGTGCGCCGCGAGGCATCCGCGACGAGCACCTCCTTGACAGGCATGCCGTCGCGGGCCGCCAGCGCGACCAGCTCATCACGGAGCGGCCCGTCCGGCATCGGGGCGAATGTGTTGAACAGCGGCTCGACGACGACAGGGAAGACGAATGACAGCAGGACAACCGCGACCGCGGCGCCGAGGGCACCGAACGCCCACCACCAGTCTGGTGCGGCGTGGGTCACCGTGTAGAAACCAGCGAGTACCACCGCGCTGATCACCGCGCCGACGGCACTGCTCTTCAGCACGTCCACCGCCCAGCCGCCCCAGCTCTGGGTGGACAGCCCGTAATGGCGCAGCACGGTGTAGCGCCAGGCCCCGAACGGCAGCGACACGACACTGACGAGCATCAGGACGAGCAAGCCGCCGAGCAGCGCCTCGGCCAACCAGTGCCCGCCGAACGGCTGGGCCGCCCAGGCGACGATCTCAGCGCCGGCGGGAGTGAACCCGAGCAGGAGCGGCGCCACCAGTCCGGCCAGTAGTGAACCGTACGTGCTGGGCCGCAGCGAAGCGTGGAGCGCCCGACCCTTGGCGACCATGTCGGCCGGCAGGTCGCGCAGCGCCCTCTCGCGCGCGGAGTGCGTGGGTCTGGGCGACCGCCACGGCACGAACGTGATCGCGGCGACTGTCAGCCCGATGCCGAGCACGGCCAGCGCCACCAGAGCCCACCCGGTTGCGGTCACGACCGTCCCTCCGCTCACCCCTGTCACTGACAATGATGGTTCACACGCTGGCGTGCATCCAGTGTCCTATACCCTAGGGGGTATGGAAGACGTCTCGATTGGACCATCCTCGGGCGGCGAACCGCACGGACTCGAGGTGGTGACGCACCATGAGCGACCCAGGCCACACTTCGGGATCGCAGTCCTGGCGGCCGTGGTCACCTTCCTCGTCATCGGGCTGCCGACGGACATCGTCCCGAATCCCCTCTTCGGGCGGGAGGTCCCGGTCCGCCCCTGGGAGCCGTGGGTGCTCCTGGCCACCAGTGTGCTCACTGGCCTCTGGTTCGGTCTGCAGCGGACGCGGCGCATCGTCGCGGCTGACGGGACCGTGGCTGGCGAGGACTCGAGCGTCCCACCGTTGAGCGCCGCGGGACTGGCCCTGTTCGCCGTCGCCTGCCCGGTGTGCAACAAGATCGTCCTTGTCGCGCTGGGCACGTCAGGTGCCCTTGGCATCTGGGAGCCGCTTCAGCCGTGGCTCGCGATGTTCTCGCTCGCCGCGCTGGTCGGCGCCGTCGCCTACGCAGCGCGCCGTCGGCCCTGTGTCGACGGCAGCTGCCGTGTGCGGAGTGCGTCGTGAGCGAGCAGCACATCAACCGCGCGGCACCCCTCGAGGTGGTGGCCCCCATGGCCGTCATCGATGTCACCGCACCAGCGCGCTGGCCGCGGCGACGACGGGTCGTCGCGGGCGCCCTCACGGTCGCTCTGACCGGCCTCGTTGCGGCGACCGTGGGCTGGCCACTCGCAGCTGCGCCGCTCTGGTCCGCCCTGACCGGCCTCGTCGTCGTGCTGTCCTCCGTGGCCCTGGCCCTCTTCGTGCCGCGGGCGGGGGAGGGGTGGCGACCCGACTTCGGTTGTGCGCCGTGTGCTGCGGCGGGCCTGGCCCTGGCGGTGGCAGGACCTTGGCTCGCCATCGAGACGGCTCACCAGGAGGCGCGGGCCGCCCTGGCCGCCGCGCTCGCCGCGGCGGCCTTCACCCGCAAGGTGACCGAGCCACCGGTGTGCGCGAAGCCCTGACTCACATCGGGCAGCCGGGGCCCCGACGGGGTCAGGGGTGGGTCGGCAGGCCTTCGGCGCTCGACTCCTCCGGCTCCGTGGACCGGGCAGCCTGGCTCGCTGCACGCTCCCGCTCGGCGCGCCGGGCGGGGAGGTACGCGAAGAGTCCGAGCAGGCTGACGGTTCCGGCGACGACCATCGCCGTCTGCGTCGAGACGCCCTCCGCGAGCAGGCCGAGCAACGGCGCTGCGACGGTGTAGGCGGCGAAGGCGACCATGGAGTTCATCGACAGCACCGTGGCCCGGTTGCGGGCGTGCGCCACCCGGTGCAGCAGGGCCGCGTGCATGGGGCCGAGGAAGCCGTGCATCGAGTACGTGAAGGCGAAGGCGGCGACGAGGGCAACGGGGCCGGCGACGAGACCCATGACGACGGCACCGATGCTGTTGAGGATGCGGCCGAGGATGGCCGCGCGAGACACGCCGATTCGCTTGCTCGTCGCACCGGCCAGGGCAGACCCCGCCGCCACGGCCGCCCAGCCTCCGGCCGCGATCGGCCCCATCCATGCACCGGCGGCCTCCTCGCTGCCGAGGAGCTCGGCGAGGCGGACGGGCTGGAACATCTCGAAGACGACCATCGCGATGGCCCAGGCAACGTCAGCCAGCATCAGGCCGCGCAGGACCCGGCTCGTCCGCATCACATGGAGCCCGTCCCGCACGACGGTCGGCGCGTCCTTGGCCGAGGCCATCGCCCGGCCCAACCCAGAGGCATCCAGGTGCTCGGCGCTGCGCGGCTCCTTGAGCAGCAGCAGCACCATACCGAGGTGGACCACGGAGAAGACGGCGCCGCACAGGACCGGCAGCCACAGGGCCGACTGGCCTGTGACGGGATGCCACACGATGAGTCCGCCCGAGACGAGCGCCCCCAGCCCGATCGCGACGCCGACGACCGTCCCCTGGGCGGCGAGCGCGCCGTCGACGTCGGCGTCTGGCTCCGTGGCGTGCACGGTGTCGACGAACCACGCCTCGAGGGGGCCGGAGTCCAGGGCTCGGAAGACGCCGGTCAGGACCGCGGCGACGACGAAGGCCGCAAAGGAGTGCGCCACGAGCAGGGCAACCGAGGAGAGCACGCCGAAGACGGCGGAGGTCACGTAGATGGGTCGTCGGCCGAAGGCGTCGGCGAAGCCCGACGTCGGCAGCTCGAGGAGGAAGACGACGATGCCGGTGAACGACATCGCAAAGGCCGCCTCGCTGATCGTCAGGCCTCGCTCGAGGATCCAGAGCATGAAGATGCCGACGACGAGCCCGACCGAGAACCAGCGGGTGAACGACAGGGTGAGGAAGGTTCGGCGGGCAGCCGCTGGGCTCTGGATGGTGCTCATGATCGGTTCTCCCTGCTGTTGGGGGCCGGCGGCCGGTCGAGGTCAAGCGGATAGAGGTAGAGGTGGGTCGCGATGCGCCGCGCGCGAGGATTGCCCTGTCCGACCCGGCGGTAGCGCGCGACGACCTCGCCGATCTCGTCGCGCATCGTGGCGAGCTGCTCACTCGTGACGAGGACCATGTCGTCGCTGCCCCCGCAGGCGTCCTGCCAGTCCATCGGCCAGGACATCGACACGTCGAGCCACTTCTCGTAGCGCTCACCGAAGTGCCGGACGACGTCGTGCGACAGCCAGTTGAGCGCGGTCTCCGAGTCCTCGTCGCCGGCGAACTGGCTCGGGTACCACGAGTGGGCTCGGGACGCGGCCCGCCAGAGGCGACGCTTGCCCTCGCCATCACCGGTGTCCTCGACGAGTCCGACCGACTCGAGCTTGCGCAGGTGATAGCTGGTGGCGCCGCTGTTGGTCTCGAGCTTCGCGGCGAGGTCGGTCGCCGTTGCGGGTCCACCCATCCGAAGCTGGGCGAGCAGGCGCGAGCGCAGCGGATGTGCCAGCACGCGCAAGCTGTCGGGGGTCAGCCAGATGTTCTCCGGTGTCGGTTCGGGAGGGAGGTCACGTGGTCCGTGTGCAGCCATACTGTGCATAATACTCGTGCACACTCTGTTTGCACAAGACCTTTGCACGTATGCCGCCGAGTTGCGTTTGCGCAGGTCAGGTGGCGTTTCGTGGGGGGCGGGCTCCGATTTGGGCCGGACCGGTCCAGCCCATAACATGGATGAGGTTGTGCAGCGGGCGCCTGCGAACCCGGCCACCCACTCAGGGAGGGGCGACGCGGACCGAGCCCAGCGGCATTCCGGAATGATTCGATGTCTGACTCGCACGCTCGTCTGACACCGTCTCCCCGGCACCAGGCATCACTCAGAGAGCAAAGGCAGACTCCATTGCGCACGTACACCCCGAAGCCCGGCGAGGTCACTCGCACGTGGCACGTCATCGACGCGACCGACGTCGTGCTCGGCCGTCTCGCGAGCCAGGCTGCGGTCCTGCTCCGGGGCAAGCACAAGCCGCAGTTCGCGCCCCACGTCGACACCGGTGACTTCGTCATCATCATCAACGCCGAGAAGGTCGCCCTGACCGGCGCCAAGGCGGAGCAGAAGAAGGCCTACCACCACTCGGGCTTCCCGGGCGGCCTCAAGGCAACGTCCTACACCGAGCTGCTCGCCAAGAGCCCCGAGAAGGCCGTCGAGAAGGCCGTTCGCGGCATGCTCCCGAAGAACTCACTGGCCCGCCAGCAGCTCTCCAAGCTCAAGGTCTACCGGGGCGCCGAGCACCCGCACCAGGCCCAGAAGCCCGTCCCCTTCGAGATTTCCCAGGTCGCGCAGTAAGCGTCAGGTGCGCTACTGACTGAGCCCCACTGCGTAGAAAGAGAAGCACGTGACTGACATTGTGAACGAGGACGTCCTCGACACCGACGAGCCGGAGCTGACCGAGTACACCTCCGAGTCCTCCGCGTCGGATTCCGCATTCGCCGAGCCCAAGCGCGCCCGCGAGGTCTCCGTGCCCGGCGCTGCCACTGGCCGCCGCAAGCAGGCCATCGCCCGCGTCCGGATCGTTCCGGGCACCGGCGCCTGGAGGATCAACGGCCGGACCCTCGAGGACTACTTCCCGAACAAGGTGCACCAGCAGATCGTCAAGGAGCCCCTGACGCTGCTCGAGCTCGACGGCTCCTATGACGTGCTCGTCCGCGTGCACGGTGGTGGCCCCTCGGGCCAGGCCGGCGCGGTCCGCCTCGGCGTCGCCCGCTCGCTCAACGAGGTCGACACCGAGCTCAACCGCCCCGCTCTGAAGAAGGCCGGCTTTCTCACCCGTGACGCCCGCGTCCCGGAGCGCAAGAAGGCCGGTCTCAAGAAGGCTCGCAAGGCTCCGCAGTACAGCAAGCGCTGACCCTGCACCCCAGCCGCAACCGGAAAGGCCCCGAGTGCCCCTCGGGGCCTTTCCTGTGGGATCGGGAGTAGGTTCTCCTTGGCGCCGTGCGCTCGTCTGCGTTCACCTGCCCTCCACCTGCATTCCACCGGCGCCCGTACGAAAGGCTTTGAACACGTGGCTCGACTCTTCGGCACGGACGGCGTCCGTGGGCTCGCCAACCAGGACATCACCGCGGAACTCGCCCTCGACCTGTCCGTCGCGGCGGCGCACGTCCTGGCGGAGGTTGGGGAGTTCAACGGTCATCGGCCGGTTGCCGTGGTGGGCCGAGATCCGCGGGCCTCGGGCGAGTTCCTCGCCGCGGCCACCATGGCAGGGCTCGCCTCGGCAGGCGTTGACGTGCGTGACGCCGGCGTCCTGCCGACGCCCGCCATCGCCTACCTCGTCGCGGAGCAGCGCGCCGACCTCGGTGCCATGCTCTCCGCCTCGCACAACCCGATGGCCGACAACGGCATCAAGTTCTTCGCGCGCGGCGGGCACAAGCTCGCTGACGAGCTGGAGGACGCGATCGAGCAGCGGTTGGGCGAGCAGTGGCAGCGCCCGACCGGTGCGGGCGTGGGCCGGATCACCGCCCTGGCCGACGGCGCCGACCGCTATGTCACCCATCTGCTGTCGGTCCTGCCGCATCGCCTCGACGGGCTGCGGATCGTCCTCGACACGGCCCATGGAGCAGCGTCTGCGGTCGCGCCGCAGGCGTTCGCCGAGGCGGGTGCCGAGGTCATCGTGATCGGCAACGAGCCGGACGGGATCAACATCAACGATGGCTTCGGCTCGACGCACCTCGATCGGCTGCAGGCCGAGG
>NZ_JBEDUL010000036.1:0-40183 GCF_040414665.1 Intrasporangium sp. | reverse complement strand
GAGGTGTGGGTGCTGACGGCGGGTGGCGCGACCTTCGCGGCGTTCCCGCACTGGTACGCGACGATGTTCAGCGGTTTCTACCTGCCGCTCCTGCTCATCCTCGTCGCCCTCATCGTCCGCAACCTCGGCTTCGAGTACCGCCACAAGCGGAACGGCGCCGAGTGGAAGTCGCGCTGGGACCTCGCCATCTTCTGGGGCTCCCTCGTACCGGCGTTCCTCTGGGGCGTTGCCCTGACCAACATCGTGCGCGGCGTCCCCATCGACGCAAGCATGGAGTTCACCGGCAACCTCTTCACGCTGCTCGGCCCGGTGCCGCTCCTCGGTGGGCTCACCTTCGTGGCCTTGTTCGTCACGCACGGCGCGATCTTCCTCGCCCTCAAGACTGACGGCCCCATCCGCTCGGACTCCCGGCGCATCGCAGAGCGGGTGGGGCTCGTCACCGCGGTCCTCGCGGTGGTCCTCCTGCTCCTCCTCGGCCTCAGCGACGGCAAGGCCGCCTCGTGGGCGACCACGGTCGTTGCCGCGGCCGCGCTCCTCGGCGCGCTCCAGGCCAACCGGATGGGACGCGAGGGCTGGGCCTTCCTCGGGACGGCGGTCACGATCGCCCTCTCGGTCGCGACCTACTTCATCATGCTCTTCCCGAACGTCATGCCGTCCTCCACCGACCCGGCGTTCAACCTCACCATCGAGAACGCCTCGAGCTCGGAGTACACGCTCAAGGTCATGACGATCGTCGCCCTGATCTTCACTCCCCTCGTGCTGCTCTACCAGGGCTGGACGTACTGGATCTTCCGGAAGCGCTTGACCACCAAGCACATTCCCGACGACATCCAGCCGGACCAGCCGCTCGCCAGAGTCGGGTGATGCCTTGATGAAGCCGTTCGACCCGCGCCTCCTCCGCGCCGTGCCCTCGGCGCGGGGGCCGGTGGCCGCGCTCGCTGCCATGGGCGTCGCGGCCGGCGTCGCCACGATCGCCACGGCGTTCGCCCTCACGGGCCTCGTCGTGGCGGTCGTGGACGATCGCCCGCTCGGTCCACCGGCGACGTGGCTCGCTGTCCTCTTCCTCGCCCGGGCGATCCTCGCCTGGGCGACTGAGGTCGTTGCGGCCTGGGCGGGGGTCAGCGTGTCGACGGCGCTTCGGACCGAGCTCGTCCGGGCCTGGGGGGCGGACCGTTCCGGGAGTCGCCCCGAGCGGTCGGCGGCCGTGTCCTTGGCAACGGCAGGCGCGAGCGCCGTTGAGGCGTATGCCGCCCGGTACCTCCCGACGCTCGTCACGGCGGCGGTCGTGCCAGTCATGGCCATCGTGACGCTGGCGATCGTCGACTGGCCGAGCGCCCTCATCGTGGTACTCACCGTGCCGCTGCTGCCGGTCTTCGCGGCGCTCATCGGGCGTGCGACGGCCGACTCGACACAGCGTCGCTGGGCCGCGCTCGCCAGTCTGGCGGGTCACTTCCTCGACGTCGTGCGCGGGCTGCCCACCCTGGTCAACTTCGGACGGGCCCGTCGTCAGGTCGAGCTCGTGCGTGAGGTGAGCGAGCGCCACCGTCGGGCGACGATGGAGACGCTCCGCATCGCCTTCCTCAGCTCGGCCGCCCTCGAGCTGCTCGCCACCATCAGCGTCGCGATCGTCGCGGTGACCGTCGGCCTGCGGCTCTCCAACGGGTCGATGACCCTCGGCGCCGGCCTCCTCGCCATCCTCCTCGCCCCCGAGGCCTACTGGCCGATCCGTCGCGTGGGACAGGAGTTCCATGCCGCCGCCGACGGCGCCGCCGCGCTCGAGGACATCCTCGGTCGCCTCGAGTCGCGCACCTCGTCCACCCCCGCCGCCAACGGCGCCCACGCCACGCTGGAGCTGCGTGGCGTCACCTTCTCGTATGCCGCTGAGCTCGCCCCCGTCATCCGTGACCTCGACCTCGTGGCCGGGTCCGGCCTGACCGTGGTGACCGGCCCGTCGGGTGCCGGCAAGTCCACGCTGCTCGACCTCATCGCCGGCCTCAAGGCACCGACGTCGGGCACGGTGGCGGCGCCTGCCGC
Organism: Intrasporangium sp.; assembly: GCF_040414665.1. Taxonomy (GTDB): domain Bacteria; phylum Actinomycetota; class Actinomycetes; order Actinomycetales; family Dermatophilaceae; genus Intrasporangium. The sequence continues at coordinate 38,149 of NZ_JBEDUL010000036.1, read as the reverse complement.
GCACTACGTCACGCAGCGTCCGTTCCTCGCCGCGGGCTCGGTCAGGACCAACCTCACGTTGGGCGCATTCCGCTCCAGCGACCCCGCCAGCGGCTCCATCACCGACCACGACCTGTGGACGGCCCTTCGAGTCGTCGCCCTCGACGGGGTGGTCGCCGCGCTTCCAGACGGGCTCGCGACCCGGATCGGGGACGACGGCTTCGGCCTGTCCGCCGGCCAGCGGCAGCGGCTCGCGCTAGCCCGCGCCTGGCTCGCGACCGAGCCGCTGCTGCTCCTCGACGAGCCGACCGCCCACCTCGATCCGGAGGTCACCGAGCTGACCAACACGCTGATCAGGCGCCTCGCCGAGCAGCGCATCGTCATCGCCGTGACCCACCGACCCGAGCTCGTCTCCGTCGCGGACGAGCACCTTCACCTGCTCCCAGCCGAAGGACCAGCTGAACTCCCTGCCGGGGTTCGCGGGGACGAGTCGCCGGACCACGACCGCGTGGAGGTGGGCCGATGACCACCGCCCCAACGAGGGTGCATCTCGACGCCGCGCACGACCAACGCCGACGCATCGCCCTCGGCGGCCTCCTCGGCGGCCTCGCAACCGCGTCGGGCATCGCCCTCACGGCGACGTCCGGGTGGCTCATCGTGCGCGCCGCCGAACAACCCGTCATCCTGACGCTCCTGACGGCCATCGTGGCCGTGCGGGCCTTCGGCATCGCCCGGCCGGTCTTCCGCTACTGGGAGCGCCTCGTCAGCCACGACGCGTCCCTGGCGACGCTCGCCGCCCGGAGGTCAGCGGCATACGAAGCCCTCATCCCACTCACCCCGGCACGGCTGGGGCGCAGGCGCCGCGCGGACGTGCTCACCGCTGTCGTGCACGACATCACCGACGAGGTCGAGGCGCAGGTCCGCGTGACCGTCCCCGTCGTGTCCAGTGCCATCGCCGGGGCCATCGCCATCGGCTTCGCCACGTGGATCGCACCGCTGGTCGGGCTGGTCATCGCGATCGTCTGCCTGGCCGTCGCCCTCGTCAGCACGGTGGCGTACCGGGTCGAGGCCCGCGCGCTGGGACGGCTCGTTGCCGCGCGTGCGGAGGTGGTGCGCGTCAGTGAGCTCGTCACCTCCCAGGCGGACGAGCTGCGGGCCGTCGGCGGCTGGGAGTCCGCGACCCGCTGGCTCGACGAGGCCCACGACGGGCTGGCTCGGGCCAGCCGCAGCGGGGTGCTCGGTCGCGCGCTCGCGGCGGGCGCCATCCTCCTCGTCATCGGCGCCGCGACCATCGTCAGCGCGTCCATCGCGACCGGGCTCGACGTCTCGAACCCCGTGAAGGCGCTGCTCGTCCTCGCTCCGGTCGCCATGGCCGATGCCTTCTCGCCCCTGGCAGACGCGATGCGGGCCCGTGCCCAGGCCCACGCCGCGGCGACCCGCACGGCGGCGCTGCTCGAGCAGGACCCGGCGGTTCACGACCCCGCCAACGGCACAACCGCCGCGACCGACGACACGCCCGCGAACCCATCGCCCGAGACGATTCGACTCCGGAACATCACCGCGTCGTGGGGAGCCACCCCTACGGAACTCCCGTCCCCCGCGTCGAGTGTGCAGCACGCGCCGGTGCTCGGTCCGTTCGACCTGGACCTGGCACCCGGCGAGTCGGTCGCCGTCCTCGGTCCGAACGGCAGCGGCAAGTCGACGCTGCTGGCCGTGCTGGCCCGCCACCTCGACCCGGTCGCCGGAAGCTACACGGCGACCACCCCTGAGGGAGACCGCGACGTCCTCACCGAGCCGCTCGACGATGCACGCGCCCGGATCGCCGTCGTGGACGACGAGCCGCACGTCTTCGCGACGACGCTGCGCAACAACCTCACGCTCGCCCGGCCCGGCGCGACTGACGGAGCCGTCCTCGAGGCCCTCGACCGGGCCGGTCTCGGTCGACTGACGTCCAGCCTGCCGGACGGGCTTGACACCGTCCTCGGGGCGGGCGGCCGTGGACTGTCCGGAGGTGAGCGGGCCCGGCTCGCCATCGCCCGGGCTCACCTCAGCGGCAGACCGGTCATCGCGCTCGACGAGCCGGTTGCCCACCTCGACCCTCCCACCGCGCGCAGTGTCCTCACGGACCTGCTCGCTCCGTCGCGCGGCGCTGACGACCGCTCGCCCAGTGTCGTCCTCGTCACGCACCGGCCCGACGGGCTTGATCTCGTCGACCGCGTTTTCACCGTCACCCACCCGCACAGGTAGATTGGAGCCACCATGGCAACCAACCAGCGCCCCCGACTCGGCGAGCTCGAACGTGCCGTCATGGAGCACCTCTGGGCCGCCGCCGATTCCCACCCCGAGGGCTTCACGGTCCGAGAGGTGCACGATGCCATCGGCGTCGAGCGCGGACTCGCCTACACCACGCTGATGACCGTCCTGGATCGCATGGCCAAGAAGCAGCTCGTCACCCGTGAGCGCGACGGCCGGGCCTGGCGTTACCTGCCGGCCTCATCCCGCGACGAGCTGACCTCCGAGGCGCTGCACCACACCTTGGGTGAGCTGGCGGGCACGGAGCGTCGCAGTGCACTCCTGCGCTTCCTCGACCAGTCGACGCCGGAGGAGCTCGACGAGCTGCGGGCAGCCCTGGCCGACCTGGAGTCGCGCGAGGGCAAGCGCAAAACCCGGTAGCCGCACGAGTCGCCCATGGTCGTTGCGGCCCTCCTCATCCTCACGATCGCCCTCGCGTGGCCGGTGCCACGACTCATGGCGGGGATGACGACGTTTCGTCGCGCGCCGCGGGCCGCCCTCGTCGTCTGGCAGTCCACCTCGATCGCCGCCGTGCTCGCGGCCCTCCTCGCCGCGCCTGCCGCACTGCCCTACGTCATCGGGCCGACCCCCGAGCTGGCCGGCAACGCCACCCAGATCGCCGTCGCCGTCGCGGTCACCGGACTCGTCGCCGGCCGGCTCATGCTGTCCGGGCACCGGGTGGGGACGCGGCTGCGCGCCAACCGCCGTCGGCACCGCCAGCTCGTCGACCTGCTGGCCATGCCGCCCGACGAGGACTCGAGCCACGCCGCGCACATGCGTGTCATCGAGCACCCCACTCCGACCGCGTACTGCGTGCCGGGCGTCCGCCGCCGGGTCGTGCTCACCCAGGGGACGCTCGACGCCCTGCCGGAGGAGGAGCTCACGGCCGTGCTCGCGCACGAACGGGCACATCTGCGAGCCCGCCATGACCTCATCCTCGAGTTCTTCACGGTCATCCACGAGGCAGTGCCGCCCTTCGTCCGGTCGGACGCCGCGCTGCGCGAGGTGACCCTGCTCATCGAGGTGCTCGCAGACCGCGCCGCGGTTCGCGCGACGAGCATGCTCGCCACGGCTCGCGCGATCGTCGGGATGGCCACGGGCGGCGTCAAGCCCGAAGGCACCTTGGCCATGAGCGAGTCGCCCTCGGCCGCTCGTCTGCGACTCGACCTGCTCACCCCTGGCCGGGTCGCCGGGATGCCGCCTCCTGTTGCAGCGACGCTGATGTACCTCTTCGCCGCCTCGATCGTCACCATGCCGGTCGCGCTGCTCGTCGTCGCCTGGGCAACCGCCTGACACCGCAACACGCCCGGCACCTCGGAACGCGCCCTGGAAATTTCCGGGGTGCGTTCCGAGGTTCCGGGCGTGTTGCGGCCGTTGGGAGGCGTGTTGCCGCGATGGGAGCGTTGCTCGACCGGGTCGATAGGCTCGCCTCCATGCGCGTACTCGTCAGCGGGGGTGCCGGCTACATCGGATCCCACACGGTCGTCCAACTCATCGCCGCGGGGCACGACGTCGTCATCGTCGACAACTTCGCCAACAGCAAGCCGACGGTCGTGGGCCGGCTCGAGTCACTGACCGACACGCACCTGCCGGTGCACTCCTTCGACCTGCTCGACCAGGACAAGGTCGAGCGGCTCTTCGCGCAGGAGCCGATCGACGCGGTGATCCACTTCGCCGGTCTCAAGTCCGTGGGCGAGAGCGTCGAGAAGCCCCTCGAGTACTACGAGAACAACATCGGCTCCACGTTCTCGCTCGTTCGCGCGATGCGTCGGCACAACGTGCACAAGCTCGTCTTCAGCTCCTCGGCGACCGTCTACGGCGTCAGCGAGCCGCCCTTCACCGAGGACATGCCCACCGGCGCCTCGAACCCGTACGGCTGGACGAAGGTGATGATCGAGCAGATCCTGCGCGACGTCGCCCTGGCCGATCCGTCGTGGCGCATCGCGCTCCTTCGCTACTTCAACCCGGTCGGCGCCCACGAGTCCGGGACCATCGGCGAGGACCCGCAGGGCGTCCCCAACAACCTCATGCCGTTCGTCGCCCAGGTCGCGGTGGGCCGGCGCGACAAGGTGCGCATCTTCGGCGGCGACTACCCCACGCCCGACGGGACGGCCCTGCGCGACTACATCCATGTCGAGGACCTCGCGGCCGGCCACTTGGCCGCCCTCGACAAGCTCGGCAAGACGGAGGCCCCCGTGTCGACGTGGAACCTCGGCACCGGGGTCGGGACCAGCGTCCTCGAGGTCGTGCACTCCTTCGGGCGGGCGGTCGGGCGCGAGCTGCCGTACGAGATCGTCGACCGTCGCCCGGGCGACCTGCCCGCCACCTTCGCCGACCCCAGCCTCGCCCACGAGGAGCTGGGCTGGCGCGCGAAGCGCGACATCGACGACATGTGCGTGGACTCCTGGCGCTGGCAGAGCAAGAACCCCAACGGCTACCCCGACGCCTGACGGCTCTCGACAGACCCATGCCGTATGCCGTTGAGCCGGCTCCCAGCGCGCCGTCGCCCCCTGTGGTCGGCGAGCACTAGGGGTGCGGGTCGAGGGCGTCGTAGTCCCGGAAGCTCGGGACCCGCGCGACCGCGACGATGACGAGCACGACGACCAGGATGCCGCCGACGACCGGTGGCACCCAGATCACCGTCAACGTCGCGAGCGATCCGGCCAGCATCTGACCCAGTCGCGGGCCACCGCTCACGACCACGGTGAAGATGCCCTGCATCCGTCCCCGCAGCCGGTCGGGCACGGCCGCCTGGAGGATGGTCTGCCGGAAGATCGCGCTGACGTTGTCCGCACCGCCGGCGATGGCCAGGCACAGCAGCGCCACGATCAAGGCCGGCTGGTTCACGTCGCCGAAGTCGCGGCTCGTCACCGCGTGGCCGCTCACCATGACGACGGCGAGCACGACGCCGAGCCCGAGAATGGCGAGTCCGTAGACGACGATCGCGTTGCGGATGGCGCGGCCCTGCCACCGGATCCCGGTGAGGCGACCGGATCCGAGACTCGAGAGGATGCCGCCGACGGCGTAGGCAGCGAAGAGCAGGCCGGCCGTGACCGTGCCGCCGCCGATGACCACGGCGCCGACTGCAGGGAAGAGGACCGTCGGCTGGCCAAACGTCATCGCGATGATGTCGACGACGAAGCTCATCCGCACGTTGGGAGCGGTCTTCAAGTGGCGCAGGCCCTCGAGGACCGACTGGAGGCCGCGCCCGGGCGTCGCCTCACCGTCGGGGTGCGGCTCCGGGCGGATCTGCGGCAGGGTCCACAGCCCGAAGAACCCCGCGATGAAGAGGAGGACGTCGACCGTGTAGGTCCACGCATACCCGACCCGGGCGACGAGCACACCTGCGACACCGGGCCCGACCGTCACCATCACTCCCATCGAAATACCCATGAGAGCGGCGGCCTTGGGGAGCTGGTCAAGCGGCAGGAGCCGTGGCGTGATCGCCTGACGCGTTGCCGAGGCGATGGTCGCCGCCACGGCGTTGACGGTGGTGATGACGTAGAACGGCCAGACCGTGGTCACCTCGGCCCACGCGATGAGGGCGAGGGCCAGAGTGGCACTCCACGCGACGGAGGAGGCGGTCAGCGCGACCAGCCGCCGGTCGAAGTGGTCGGCGATCGCGCCACCGTAGAGGCCCGCGACGATCATCGGCACGAGCGCGAACCAGGCAACGAGCGACACCATGAACGTCGACTGGGTGAGGTCGTAGATGTGCAGGCCGACCGCAGTGGCCGTCACCATCGCACCGATCCCCGCGAGGGTGTTGCCGATCCACAGTCTGGCGAAGGCCGGGCTCACCCGCAGGGGGGTCAGGTCGACCAGGTGCGACTGCCGTGAGCGACGACCTGACACGCGCTCGCGTGCCTGACTGCCCTCACCCACACGAGGAACCTACGCCACGTCGACCAGCCCGGTGTCGAGGGCCGCCTCGACGTCGCGCAGCATCGAGCCGTCGCGGACCCACGCCCAGCCGTCGTCACCGCGCCACGCAACCATGGTGCGGACCGCACCATCGAGACCGGTGAACGAGACCATTGAGAGGGAGCCCGTCTCGATGACCCGGGCCCCGTCGACGACGGAGTCGTCCACCGGGAACCCAACGCCCGAGCGCACGACGGCACCGAAGGCCGCACCGATGGCCTCGAGGCCAGCCGCCTCGCGACCGCACGGCAGCGTCACGACGGCGTCAGCGGCATACGACCCCAGGATCCCGGCCACGTCACCGGCTGCCACCCGCTGCACGTAGCCAGCCAACAGGTCTCGGGGAGTCTGCGCACCGCGGTTCGTCGTCATGGAGTCACCGTCCCACCGACCTCCGACATCGCGTGGACACCGGCCTCCGGGGGGTTACATCACGGCCACGTCACGACGGTGTTGAATAGGGCCATGTCGTCGCCGCGCCCCCTCCACGTGACCTTCGTGTGCAGCGGCAACATCTGCCGGTCGCCGATGGGGCACGTCATTCTCCGGCAGCTGATCGACGAGGCCAGGCTGTCCGATCAGGTCATGGTTTCCTCGAGCGGGACCGGTGACTGGCACGTCGGCGAGCCGGCCGACCCACGGACGGTCGCCGTCCTCGAGGCGCACGGCTATGACGGGTCGGCCCACCGGGCCCGGGTGTTCACGGCCGCCCACTTCGACGACGCGGACCTCGTGCTCGCATCGGACACCGGGCACGTGCGCCACCTGCGCCGGCTGGCCCGGACGCCGGAGCAGCGGGACAAGATCCGGCTGGTCCGAGAGTTCGACCCGGCCGCCGTCGCTGCCGGCACCCTCGAGACGGATGACCCGTGGTTCGGTGAGGAGGAGAACTTCCTCCGGTGCTTCGCGGAGGTCGAGGCGGCCTGCAAGGGCATCCTCGAGCACGTCAGGGGAAGGCTCGAAATGGAGCAGGGCTGATGCGATGAGAGACCCCCACCTTGCCGTTCCTTACTATCCCTACGGCGCGCCGTGCTGGGTCGACCTGCTCGTCAGCGACGTCGATCGCGCGCAGGCCTTCTACAGTGAGCTGTTCGGCTGGCGCTGGCTCACCGGCGACGCCGCGAGTGGCGGCTACACCATGGCCCTGCTGGGTGACCACCCGGTCGCCGGCCTCAGCCACCGGCCGCCCAATGCCCGCATCCCCAGCCAGTGGACGACGTACCTGCGCGTCGGCGACATCGGCGTGGCCGCCCAGGCCATCGCGAACTACGGCGGCCGTCCGCTGGGGCGCCCGGTCCGCATCGGTGCCCTGGCTCGGACGATGGTCGCCATCGATCCCGGCGGGGCCTACTTCGGCGTCTGGGAGCCGGGCGACCTGCCCGGCAGCGGCATGCTCGACCAGCCCGGTTCGCTCACGTGGAACGAGCTGCTGACCCGCAACTACGACGTGGTGCTCGACTTCTACGAGAACATCTTTGCCCACGGCTTCATCGACGAGACCGAGAACGGCGGGCCGCGGTGGTCGACGGCCCACACGGGCGACGGCAACCCCGCTTTCGGTCTCGCCGAGATCGAGGACGACTGGCCCAAGGAGATCGGGTCCCACTGGGTGACGCACTTCGCGACGGAAAACGTCGTCACGTCGGTCGCCCACGCCCTTGACCTCGGCGCGCAGCTGCTCCAAGGGCCCTTCGACGGGCCGTATGGCCTGGGCGCGGTGCTGAGCGGGGTTGAGGGAGAGGTCTTCTCCGTCCTCGTCCCGGAGCTCGACTGACCTCCGCCCGTCACTCACCACGATGTATGCCGCTTTGGGCGTGAGCGCGCGCGGCTGGGAGGATGGACCGCATGGCCTCCCTCGCTGACGCACAGCCCCCCATCGCGCTCGGCGCGCTCGACGGTCGATACCGCACCGCCGTTGCGCCGCTCGTCGACCACCTGTCGGAGGCGGCCCTCAACCGGGAGCGCCTGCGGGTCGAGGTCGAGTGGCTGATCCACCAGACGTCCCGCGGCGTCATCCCGGGAGTGCGCAAGCTGAGCGACGTGGAGGTCGCCGCGCTGCGGGGCATCGTCGAGTCCTTCGGGCCCGTGCAGGTGGCCGAGCTCGCCGAGATCGAGCGGGTCACCGTCCACGACGTCAAGGCAATCGAGTACTTCCTCAAGGGCCGACTCGCGCAGATCGCGCCCGCTGAGGAGGATGCGGGGCTGGCCGAGCTGGTCCACTTCGGGTGCACGAGCGAGGACATCAACAACCTGTCGTACGCCCTCATGGTCAAGGGCGCCGTGACGCACGTGTGGCTGCCCAGGGCGCAGGCTCTCGTCGCGCAGGTGTCGGAGCTGGCGCGCCAGCTGCGTGACGTGCCGCTGCTCGCGCACACGCACGGGCAGCCAGCGACGCCGACGACGATGGGTAAAGAGCTTGCTGTGCCGGCGTTCCGTTTGGGGCGGCAGCTGCGACAGATCGAGCGGCAGGAGTACCTCGGGAAGTTCAACGGCGCCACCGGCACGTTCGGAGCGCATGCGCTCGCGCTGCCCGACGTCGACTGGCCGACGGTGTCGCGCGAGTTCGTCGAGGGCCTCGGCCTGACGTGGAACCCGCTCACGACCCAGATCGAGAGCCACGACTGGCAGGCCGAGCTCTATGCGGACGTCGCACGGTTCAACCGGATCCTGCACAACCTCTGCACCGACGTGTGGACCTACATCTCGATGGGCTACTTCGCGCAGGTCCGCGGGCAGGGGACGGTTGGCTCCTCGACGATGCCCCACAAGGTCAACCCGATCCGCTTCGAGAACGCCGAGGCGAACCTCGAGGTGAGCAACGCCCTTCTCGACGTGCTCGGCTCGACGCTGGTGCAGAGCCGGCTGCAGCGCGACCTCACCGACTCGTCGATGCAGCGCAACATCGGCACGGCGTTCGGGCACGGGCTGGTCGCGTTGGACAACGTGGCGCGCGGCCTGGCCGGCCTCGACGCGGTGCCGGAGGCGATGGCCGCGGACCTCGATGCGAACTGGGAGGTCCTCGCCGAGCCGATCCAGTCAGCGATGCGCGCTCTCGGAGCGCAGGGCGTGGCCGGGATGGAGGAGCCCTACGAGCGGCTCAAGGAGCTGACGCGCGGGCGTCGCGTCGGCGGGGACGAGGTACGCGAGTTCGTTCGCGACCTGGGGCTGCCGTCGGACGTCGAGCAGCGCCTCCTGTCGCTGACGCCGCAGACCTACACGGGACTCGCGAGCCGCCTCGTGGACTTCCTCGACACCTAGGCCGTATGCCGCTGAGTTCCCTGCGAGCCCAGGGTGACCCGTCACCTCGGCTGGCTCTCTCCCTGCTTGGTCGCCACCGCGACTCGACCGTCACGGAGGGACTGCGGGTTGCCCGTGGGCAGGTCGAGACCGGTGGACAGCTCGAGGAGGTCGCGGTCGGCGTGGACCGTGAAGGCGTGGTCCTCAAGGAGGGCCCGCATGGCCTCGGGGTGCCAGAGCGAGCGCCATGGCTCCCGCGCCATCGGGTTGTCCTGCCGGGCGGCGGCGAGGACGAAGCGCATGACCCAGCGCCCGCTGGCGCTGCGCCATGAGCGCGCCTGGTAGGCGACGACGAGTCGGCTGCCCGGTGCCGAGAGATCCGCCACCCTCGGGTCGGCGCGTTCGCCCACCCCGCCAGTGAAGCACGCACCTGTCAGGAATCAAGAAGCCTCGTGTCGGGGGTGCGCCTAGCGTGAGGGGCATGTCCCCCCTCGTCCCCGCGGCCTATCGCCCGGTCCTCGGCATCCCGGTGTTCCGGCGGTTGCTGGGCGGCCTCGCGGTGTCGTACCTCGGCGACGGGATGAGCTTCCTCGCCGTGGCATGGCTCGCCATCGAGATCTCCCCAGCAGACTCGGCCGGGCTCTGGGTGGGCGGCGCAGTCGCTGCGTACACGCTGCCCGGGGTCGTCGGTGCGCTGGTGTTCGGGAGATGGCTGCGGCGGTTCCCGGCTCGGCGGATGCTGTTGGCCGACAACACCGTGCGTGCGGTGTTCCTCGGTGCGGTCCCCGTTGCGTGGGCACTGGGCTCGCTGTCGCCCGGGCTCTACGTCGTGCTGCTGGCGGGTTCCTCGCTGCTCCACGCGTGGGGCAGCGCAGGGACCTACACGCTGCTCGCCGAGCTGCTGCCTGCGCGGCAGCGGTTCCCGGCCAACACACTCGTCAGCACGCTGACGTTCGCGGCCACGATCGCGGGACCGGCCGTCGCGGGCGTGCTCGTGTCGCACGTCAGTGCCGCGGTCGTCATCGGGCTCGACGCGCTGACCTACGTCGTCCTCGCGGTCGTCGTCCTCGGCCTACCCGAGGTGGTCCCGCCGATCGGGCCTGCGGGCCACATCGACACCGGCACGGGACGCGGCGGGTTCGCCCTCCTGCGAGCCGAGCGCGGGCTCCTCGGACTTCTGGCCCTGACGTGGACGTTCAACTTCCTCTACGGCCCGGTCGAGGTCGCGTTGCCGCTCCATGTGACGCAGGACCTGGAAGCCCCCGGCTCGCTGCTGGGGATCTACTGGATGCTCTTCGGCATCGGCGCGGTCGTCGGCGGGCTCGCGGCGGGCTCGCTGCAGCGGCTCCCGCTCTGGCCCGTCATGGTGGCCATCGTCATCGGCTGGGGTGCCTGCCTCGTCCCGTTCGCAGTGGGCGCGCCGACGACGGTCACGGTCGCGTGCTTCGCCCTCGGCGGCGCGATCTACGGGCCATTCGTCGCGCTGTCGGTAACCCTCATGCAGCAGAACGCTCCGCCGCAGCACCTCGCCTCGGTGCTCGCCGCCCGCAGCGCCGCCCTGCTCACCGCGGCACCCCTCGGCACCGCCCTCGGTGGCCCGGTCACCGCAGCCCTCGGGGCCGACTCCACGCTCGGTGCGTCTGGATTGACGACCGTGGCGCTCGGAGTCGTCGCCGGCCTCGTGCTGCTGGCCAGCCGCAGCGCCCGACCGACCCCCATCACCACACCACAGCTCGAGAGGGACGTGGAGCTGCGATGAACGAGGCTGACCTGTTCAGGTGGCCCGCGCCGCGAAGCCCCTCAGCCGCAGCGAGTTCGACACGACGAAGACCGACGAGAAGGCCATCGCGGCCCCGGCCAGCATCGGGTTGAGCAGTCCGGCCGCCGCCAGGGGGATGGCGGCGACGTTGTAGGCGAAGGCCCAGAAGAGGTTGCCCTTGATCGTGCGCAGCGTGCGCCGGGAGAGCCGGATCGCGTCACCGGCCACGCGGAGGTCGCCGCGCACGAGCGTCAGGTCGCTCGCCTCGATCGCGACGTCGGTGCCGGTGCCCATGGCCAGCCCCAGGTCGGCCTGGGCCAGCGCGGCAGCGTCGTTGACCCCGTCGCCGACCATGGCGACGACCCGCCCCTCGGACTGGAGACGCTTGACGACGTCGACCTTGTCGGCCGGCAGCACGTCGGCGACGACCTCCGAGTCGGCGATCCCGACCTGTGCCGCCACGGTCCGCGCTACCCGCTCGTTGTCACCGGTGAGCAACACCGGCGTGAGCCCCAGGTCTCGCAGCTCGCGGATCGCCTGCGGCGACGTCGGCTTGACGGTGTCCGCGACGACGAGCGCCCCACGGACTCGTCCACCCCACGCGACGTGGACGACGGTCGAGCCCTCACTCTCGTGTGACGCGGCGGCCCCATCGACCTCCGTGCAGCGCATCTGCCCGTGTTCGGAGACGAAGCCGGGACGGCCCACGAAGACCTCGATCCCGTCGACGACCCCGCTGACGCCGAGACCGCTCGTGCTGGCGAACTCCGTGACCGGCGGCAACGCACCGACGCGCTCCAGCGCACCGGTTGCGATGGCCCGCGCGATGGGGTGCTCCGAGGCGTGCTCGACCGCACCCGCGAGGCGCAGCACGTCCTCCACCGCCTCGCCGTTGGCAGGGACGGCGGACTGCAGGGACATGGCCCCCGTCGTGATGGTGCCGGTCTTGTCGAGCACGATCGTGTCGACCTGCCGGGTGGACTCGAGCACCTCGGGGCCCTTGATGAGGATGCCCAGCTGGGCTCCCCGCCCGGTGCCGACCATGAGCGCGGTCGGCGTGGCCAGGCCCAGTGCGCAGGGGCACGCAATGATGAGCACCGCGACCGCTGCCGTGAACGCGGCCGTGGCCCCTGCCCCGGTGCCGAGCCAGAACCCGAGGGTCCCCACGGACAGCGCGATGACGATGGGCACGAAGAACCCCGAGATCCGGTCGGCCAGCCGCTGGACCTGCGCCTTGCCGTTCTGGGCGTCCTCGACGAGGCGGGCCATCTGGGCGAGCTGGGTGTCGGCGCCGACCCTCGTCGCGCGGACGACGATGCGCCCACCGGCGTTGATCGTCGCGCCTGCCACGGTCGACCCCGGGCCGACCTCCACCGGCACGGACTCCCCGGTCAGCATGGAGGCATCGACCGCGGAGCTGCCGTCCTCGACGACGCCGTCCGTCGCGATCTTCTCCCCGGGGCGCACGACGAACCGCATGCCCACCTCGAGCCGCTCGATCGGGATCCGCTCCTCGACCGGGCCGGAAACGCCAGGTCGAAGCACCGACACGTCCTTGGCGCCGAGCTCGAGCAGCGCCCGCAGCGCCGCCCCGGCCTGCCGCTTCGATCGTGCCTCGAAGTACCGCCCGGCGAGCAGGAAGGTGGTCACCCCAGCCGCGGCTTCCAGGTAGATATTGCCGGCGCCGTCGGTCCGCTCGATGGTCAGCTCGAAGGGGTGGGTCATGCCCGGCATGCCAGCGGTGCCGAGGAAGAGCGCGTAGAGCGACCAGCCGAACGCCGCGAGCACCCCCATCGACACGAGCGTGTCCATCGTCGTCGTGCCGTGGCGCAGGTTGGTCCACGCCGCCTTGTGGAACGGCCACGCACCCCAGACGACGACCGGCGCGGCCAGCGTCAGCGACGCCCACTGCCAATAGGTGAACTGGAGGGCAGGGATCATCGCCATGGCGATGACCGGGACCGTGAGGACGGCTGAGATGACGAGGCGGTCGCGGAGCGATCGGACGTGGTCGTATGCCGCTGAGCTCGCTCCCGCGTCGTCCGCCCCTTCCGCTCCTCCCGACGTCGCGGGCGGCGCCGGCACGGTCGCACCGTAGCCGGCCGCCTCCACGGTCCGGACGAGCTCATCCGTGCTGATGGTCTCCGGAAAGGAGACCTTGGCCTTCTCGGTCGCGTAGTTGACGGTCGCGGTGACGCCCTCGAGCTTGTTGAGCTTGCGCTCGATCCGGTTGGCGCACGAGGCGCACGTCATCCCGGTGATCTCGAGCTCGATGGCACCAGGCGCGGCTGGCAAGCCCAGCTGGCCGCCGGGCTTGGCCATGGGAGTCGTGGTCATCAGTGGTCATCTCCGGAGTGGTCCGGTGCGGACGAGTGGTCGTCCGACGGCACCTCGGTCGGCACGGCGCCGCTCGCAGGCTTGGCCGTCACGGCGAGCGGTGCGGTGTGAACGACACCGTCATGCTGGAAGTCGAGGTAGAGCCGGTAGGCGCCTGCACTGGGCACGGCGGCGTAGAAGACGACGTCGGGCCCGGGCTGCGTTCGGCCGTCGCCGGGCTCGCCATCCGGGTGGACGTGCAGGTAGGCCAGGTCGCCCTCGCGCAGGGCGACGAGGTGTCCGTAGGCTCCGAGATACGGCTCGAGATCGGTCACCGGCTTGCCGTCCTTGGTGACCGAAAGGGTGAGCTTCGCGTCGCGTCCGGCGACCAGGTCACCGGCCACGGTGACGGTGTAGCCGTCGACATGGACGGTCCGCGTCTCGCTCACGGGATCGGCAAGAGCGGCGGCGCCGGGCACGCCGAGGTCAGCTCCCAGGGTGAGCGCGTCGGCGCCGCTGGGCTTGAAGTCTGCGAAGAGTCGCCAGGTGCCCGGCTCGAGGTCGAGCGCCGTCGACCACGTGCCGTCAGCGGCGAGCGTCGGGTGGACGTGCTGGAAACCGGTGAAGTCGCGCCGGACGGCAATGAGGTGCAGCTGCTTCTCGTGCTGGACCTCGTAGCCGGTGACCGGCGTGCCGTCCGGACCCGTCACGGTGAACTGGACCGGAACCTCATGGCCGGCCGGAGCGGAGGCCGAGGCGAGGCGCAGGGTGTACCCGTCCTGGCTGACCATGAGGCCCCCGGGCACCGTGGTCCCCGTGGGCTCCGAACTGCTCGCCGCGGTCCCGTGGCCCGCAGCCGCCTCGTGGTCTGCCGCGGGCTCGTGGGCTGCAGCCGGCTCGCCCACCGGACCGACCACCCGGCCGAGTCCGAGGGCGAGCCCGAAGAGCGCCGCCAGTCCGGCGACGAACCCGACGATCCTCGCGGCAGTGGTCATCAGGAGGCGGCGAGCGCGTAGCCCGCTTCCTCGACAGCCGCCTTGACCACGGCCTCGTCGAGGGGTGCCACGCTCGTGACCGTGACCCGGCCGCTGTCGAGGTCCACGTCGACGTTCTCCACGCCGGCGATCTCACCGACCTCCTCGGACACGGACGCGACGCAGTGCCCGCAGGTCATGCCGACGACGGTGTACGTGCTGGTCTCGCTCATGCTGGTTCCTTCCTGGGGGTTGTCCGTAGTCGACTATACCCCCATGGGGTATAGATGCAACACCATTTCGACGGGGATCCGGGTCAGGACCTGACGAGTCGGGCGATGGCGTCCGAGGCTTCCTTGAGCTTGACCTCGGCCTCCGGGCCGCCCTCGCGCACCGCGTCGACGACGCAGTGGGCGATGTGCTCGTCGAGCAACCCGAGTGCCACGGACTGCAGCGCCTTCGTCATGGCAGAGACCTGCGTCAGGATGTCGATGCAGTACTGCTCCTCGTCCACCATCCGCTGCAGGCCTCTCGCCTGGCCCTCGATGCGACGCAGGCGCCGCAGGTAGTCGTCCTTCTGGTGGATGTAGCCGTGCTGGTGCGGCACGACCTCTGTCACGTCGTCCATGGGCTCTCCTCTGGTGTGAACTACATCAAGGATACCCCGGCCGGGTATACCAGCGAGACGGCACGGCGTGGCCGGCGCGGCCGACACCGTGGAGTTCGAACCGGGACTCGGCTACCGTCACGATGCATGGCGAGCACGCGGCCGGCCACCGTCCACGACGTCCACGCCATCGCGGCGTCCCTCCCCGAGGTCGTGCGGGACCCGCCCGACCCCCAGTCGCCGGGCCGACCGGCCTACACCGTCAGGGGCAAGTCCTTCGTCTTCTTCCGCGGTCCGCGCAAGGACGCCTTCGACCCGGAGACCGGTGAGCTCTACACCGACGTCATGGCTTTCCACTGCACCGCCGAGGACAAGGAGGCGCTCGTCGGCGATCCCGGATCGCCGTGGTTCACCACCCCGCACTGGAACGGCTACAACGCCGTCCTGCTCCTCGAGCGCGACCTCGCGAACGTCAGCGTCGGCGAGCTGCGAGAGGTCATCACCGATGCCTGGTTGGCCCGTGCACCCAAGCGCCTGGCCAAGGCGTTCCTCGCCGAGACGCCGTGACCGGCTCCCGTCAGCTGGTGGTCAGATGGTGACCGGACCGTCGGGCGTCTGGAAGGTCACGGACAGCAGACCCGGTGTGCCGTGCGGTGCGACGAAGGTGAAGTGGATGTCGCCCTTGTGGAAGGTCTGGTCGACGCCGAGCCACTCCCGGACCCGGGCCGGGTCGCCGGCGATCTGGAGGTCACCGATGTGCACGTGCGAGGTCGACCCGTTGGCCGGGTGGACGGAGAGGTCCTCCCACTGGATGAAGTACGGGACCTGCGGATCTGCGATGAGGCCGTTGATGCCGATCTGCCTCCAGCGCAGCTCGACGCCGTCGGGGCGGTGGCGGTTGCCGTCGACCGCCTGCCGGCCGAGACGCTTCTCCGCTGCGGAGAGGTCGTCCACCGCGACGACCCAGCCGAGCCAACCCCCGCCGGCCTCCGAGCGCGCGCGGACGGCCTGGCCGAAGGGCGCCTTGTCCGAGGCCGGATGGTCCAGGACCTCGACGACCTCGACGTAGTTGTGGTCCGCGAGCGGGAAGATGACGTTGCGCGTCCCGAAGCGTGGGTGCACCCCCCCGTCGACGGGCTCCACACCGATCAGCTTCGAGAGCCGCTCGGCCGTTGCCTGGAGGCCGTCGTACTCGGCCGCATAGGAGACGTGGTCAACTCGCATACGGTCAATCGTGACATACGTCAAGGGGTGCTCTTGACCACCCCCCGACGAGGCGCTCAAGGGGGTCATGCCAGCCCCGCGCACGTCACCCGCGCTGCCGGACAGCCTCGTACAGGACGATCGCAGCTGCGACGGAGACGTTGAGGCTGTTCGCCCGCCCGTGCATCGGAATGCGCACCCGGTGGGTTGCGGCCTTGAGCAGCGTCTCGTCGGCGCCGTGCTTCTCCGACCCGACGGCGATGGCGACTCGTCCGCGGTAGTCGACCTCGGTGTGCACGACATCGGTCTCCGGCGTCGTCACGACGAGCGTGACGTCTCCTGCCCGTAGCCAGTCGACGGTCTCGGTCGTCGACGCGCTCGCCACCGGCAGCGCGAAGAGCGTCCCCTTGCTCGCCCGCACCACGTTGGGGTTGCCCCAGTCGGTCACCGGGTCGGCGGCGACCACTGCGTCGGCGCCCGCCGCGTCCGCCGTACGCAGCATCGCGCCGAGGTTGCCCGGCTTCTCCACACCTTGCGTGACGAGCCCCAGCCAGTGGTCACTGTCGACGTGAAGTGAGCTCAGCGGCATACCCACGTTGTCGACGACGGCGAGCAGGCCGTCGGGGCCCTCCCGGTAGGACACCTTGCCGTATGCCGCTGGGCTCAGTCGCACGATCTCCACCCCTGCCGCTCGGAGCCGTTCCACGAGCTCGGGCTGGGTCCCTATCTCCTGTGACCCCGCGCGTCCGGAAGGGCTGAACAGCTCCTCGGCGACGAAGAGCGTCCGTGGGGTCACACCGGCCTCGAGGGCGAGGCGGATCTCCTCGTGGCCTTCGACCAGGGTGCGGCCGGTCTCCTCGCGAGCACGGCGCCGACGGAGCCCGGCGAGCGCCTTGAGCCTCGGGTTCGCGGGTGAGGTGATCTCGAGTTCACGCATGGCACGGCAAGCATCCCACTGTCGTTGGACGGCGCTACGGTCGGAAGATGACGACACTCGAGAACAGGCCCAACAGTGCCCTCCTGGTGATCGACGTGCAGCAGGGCAACACCGCAGAGGCACACAACCGCAACGGCGTGATCGCCAACATCAACACCCTCGTCGAGCGAGCGCGTGCCGAGGGAGTGCCCGTCGTCTGGGTGCAGCACTCAGACGAGGGCATGCCCGAAGGCAGCGACGCGTGGCAGTACGTCCCAGAGCTCCACCGCAACGACGACGAGCCCCTGGTGCCGAAGCACTACGGCGACTCGTTCGAGGACACCGAGCTCGAGTCGGTGCTGGCGGCGCACCGAGTCGGCCGGGTCGTCGTCACCGGAGCCCAGACGGATGCCTGCGTGCGGGCGACCCTGCACGGAGCGCTCGTCCGGGGCTACGACGCGACCCTCGTCGCGGATGCTCACACCACCGAGGACTTCCGGCAGTGGGGCATTCCCGTCAGTCCCGAGCAGGTCATCGCCCACACGAACTGGTACTGGACGGAGGCCGCAGCACCCGGTCGGAAGGGCGACACCGTCCCCACCGCGGACGTGCGCTTCGGCACGAGCTGACGAGGAGCCTCGTGGTGCGCCGCCTAGGGTGAGGGCATGCTCGACACGCTGGCGGCACTGCCCTTCTGGCAGGCGTTCGTGGCGCTCTGGGCCATCGTCATGGCCCGCTCCAACGCGACCTACTGGCTGGGGCGCGGTGCGATCGCGGGCTGGCGGCGACACCGTCCCCGGCCCGAGCCAGAGGGACGGGCACGGGCCGAGGCCCTGATCCGGCGCCTCGGCCCGATCGCGGTCACCCTGTCCTATCTCACGGTCGGGATCCAGACCACGATCCACCTCACGGCCGGGCTGCTGCGCATGCCGCTGCGCTCCTACCTTCCCGCCGCCGCCGTCGGCTCGATGGCGTGGGCGGCCATCTACGCCACCATCGGGCTGGCGCTGGTCAACGCCTGGATCGCGGCCATGGCCGGTTCCTGGTACGGCCTTGCTGCGATCGTCGGCCTCATCGTCGTCGGAGTGGCCACCTGGCTGCTCGGTCGGCGCCGCGCCCAGCGGGGCACCGGGGCGGGCCGCCCATGAGCACGCACGAGCACGAGATCACCACACCGATCCCACTCTGCCGTCCCGACGGCAGGACCCTGAACCCTGCGGCCATCGGCTGGGCGCGTGAGCCGCTCATCACCCCGAATCTCCGAGGCAACCCCCTGCGGACCAAGCGCTGGGACTACTGGGCGGTCCTGACCGACGACGTGGCCCTTGCGGTGACGTATGCCGACATCGGGTACCTCGGGTCAGTCGTCGTCTGGTGGGTGGACCTGCCGACCGGCGAGACCGGAGGGCGCGAGGTCCTCGCACCGGCAGGTCGCGGAGTCAGCCTGCCCGACCGAGCGGGGTCGCGGCCGCTGCGCTACCGCTCCGCGCAGCTCGACGTCGAGCTCGATGACGGACCGGATGGCGCGAGGATCGTGGGCAGGTGGGCGGAGCGCGACGGCCGGCGCTCCTCGATGGACCTGCGGATCGAGCAGCCCGTGGGGCACGAGTCGCTCAACGTCGTCATCCCGTGGAGCGACCGGCTCTTCCAGTACACCTCCAAGCACCAGGCGCGACCGGTGTCCGGCCGGTTGACGGTGGGCGGCCGCGAGCACGACCTCGGCGGTGGCTTCGGCGTCCTCGACGTCGGGCGAGGACGCTGGCCCTACTCGACCCGGTGGAACTGGGGCGGTGGCGCCGGCCGCGCCCGGGACGGTTCCGTCGTCGGGGTGCAGCTCGGCGGCAGATGGACCCGAGGGACCGGGATGACGGAGAACGGCGTCATCGTCGACAGTCGGTTGACGAAGATCGGCACCGAGCTGCACTGGACCTACGACTGGGAGGCGCCGATGCAGCCGTGGCGGGTGCGCCATCCGGACGGATCGCTCGACCTGACGCTGACCCCACGACATGACCGACACGCAAGGGTGCAGGCGCTCGTCGTCGCGACGGAGGTCCACCAGGTGTTCGGACGGTGGCACGGTCACGTCACGACCGACGACGGACGCGTCGTGGAGCTCGACGGGGTCAACGGCTTCGCCGAGGAGTCCCGCTCTCGGTGGTGATCGCTGGCCTGGCGGTCCTCGGGCGCCTCAGAGGCGGGCGACCCACTCGGCCATGCCGGGGGTGATGAAGGACAGGTGGGACCCCGCGCTGTACAGCGTGCCCTTCTTGAGGAGGCGATCGCGCAGGTAGGACACCTCGGTCGAGGCCTTGCCCAGCTCGGCGGCCACCGCGCCACCGGTGGCCTCGCCCGAGCCGACGATGAGACGCGCGACCGCGGCCAGGTACTCGCGCTCCCGTTCAGAGGCGTCGTTCCACCGCGCGACGTAGAGGCCCTCCTCGAGCTCGCGTCGCGCGGCTTCGCCAGCGGCCAATGCATGGTCAAGGGCGATCCGGCCCGCCCCGCTCGACGCGCGCCACGCGTGGTGGCCGTAGAGCTGCACGGCGTAGGGATAACCGCCGGACGCCGTCGCGAGCTCGCGCGCGGCCTCGGGCTCCATGGGTCGGCCGGCGTCGGCCGCCGGCTCGGTCAGCGCCTGCTCGGCCTCGTCCTGGCTGAGCAGGCCGAGCTCGTGCCATTCGCCTCTCTCGAGATAGGTGACCACGCGCCGGGGTTCGCGGATGGACGGCAGACCGGCGACGATGACGACCAGGGGCCAGTTGTCGGCCATGCGCTCCTGGAGGATTGCGGTGAAGCCGGCGAGCTCGGCCCGCTCGGCGTACTGGACCTCGTCGAGCGTGATGACGAGGCCGGCGCCCTCCTCCATCGCGACGCGCATCGCCGCGCCGAGCGCCGCCTCGAGGGGATCGACCGGGCCGGGCCCGTGCCGCTCGAGCTGGACCTCCACCTCTCCACCGACTCCCAGAGCCGACGCCCCGAGCTTGCCGCCGGTTATGACGGGATGACGCCGGTCGTCCGACGTCGTGTGCTCGAGCAGGTGGCGTGCGGCGTTGAGCCGCTCGGCGAGCAGCGGGGTGAAGTCCCTCCCGGGACGGACCTCCACGTGCACGGTCGGCCACGCATGCTCGGCAGCGGCCAGGGACGCGGCCTCACCGAGAGCCACCGTCTTGCCCACCCCGCGGGTGCCGGTGATGATGATGGGTCTCGGGGTCCGACCGTCGAGCGCGGCCACCGCGAGCGCTTCACGCACCGCGCCGAGCAGCCGCTCCCGCCCGACGAACGCAGGCGGTGCAGCATTGAAGCCCGGCCGGTACGGGTTCGTCGTGCGAGCCATGAGCAAACTCTAGCGGCTATAGCAGTGTCAGGCTCGTTATAGCAGGCTGAGCACCCGCAGCGGCTGTGGGTTCGAGCCGCAGGCTGAACTTTCTCCCCCAAAGCACTCCCACCCGGCCACCAAGTCCGGTGCTATTGGAGGAGCATCGGTTCGCAGAAGGGGACGGTCATGGCACTTCGCGCATTCCTCCGGCACGACGATCTCTTCAGCGACGTGCCGGAAGACCTGTTGGACACCATCATCGAACGCGGTTCGGAGCAACAGGTGCCCGCGGGTCGGGAGCTCGTCCGACAGGACCAGTCAGGCGGGGGCTTGCACGTCCTCCTCGAGGGCAGCGCGGACGTCGTGATCAACGGGAAACAGGTGGCCACCCTGAGTCCCGGCGACTACTTCGGAGAGATGTCCCTCATTGACAAGGCGCCGCACTCGGCGACCGTCGTGAGCGGGCCGGAGGGCGCCAAGACGTTCATCCTCTCGCCAGTGACCTTCCAAGGGCTGCTCGACCTGTCGCCCCACTGTGACCGAGTCATGCTCAAGATCCTCACCCGGCGGGTTCGCCGCCTCGAGCAGGCTGCGCGGATCGACCTCGTCTGAGCGCCGCGCCCGATCCCACCAGCCTTGGCGACGCCCGGGGCACGGGTTATCCTTCCCCGACGAGGGGAGTACTTCCCGGGTCCGTTCCGGTCATTTCGGTGGCTCAGCCACCTCGGGCGGACGTCGACGGCGACACCGTCGGCGAAGGAGACCTCAGACCGCATCCGCCGTTCTGAGGAGTCCCGATGCTCATCACGAGCACGCCCGTCACCCCCACCATCTCGACCTCGAGCATCGCGTCGCCGTCGATGTGGTTGCTCACCATCGCCGGGGTCATCGCGCTCTTCGTCGTCGACTTCGTCCTGACCCGTCGCCCGCACGACCCGACCTTCCGGGAGGCGGCCGTCTGGTCCGCCTTCTACATCGCCGTGCCCATCGCCTTCGGCGCCTGGCTGTGGTTGGCCCACGGGTCCGCGCAAGGCCTCGAGTACTACACGGGCTACGTCGTCGAGAAGTCCCTGTCCGTCGACAACCTCTTCATCTTCATCGTGCTGCTGGGGGCATTTGCGGTTCCGAGAGAGCTTCGGCAGCGCGTCCTGCTCGTTGGCGTCGCCGGAGCGCTCCTGCTCCGTGCGCTCTTCATCGCCCTCGGCGCCCAGCTCATCGCGACCTTCTCGTGGACGTTCCTGCTGTTCGGGGGCATCCTGCTTGCGACGGCGGTCAAGGTGGGTCGCGACGCGCTGACCCACGCGGACCACGTCATCGACGTCCGTCAGCTGCGCAGCGTGCGCCTCGTCCGGAGGTTCTACCCCGTCTCCGACGACTACGCCGGGACTCGGATGACCGTGCGCCAAAGTGGCCGCCAGGCCCTCACCCCGCTTGCCCTCGTCGCCGTCGCGATCCTGGCCACTGACGTCGTCTTCGCGGTCGACTCCGTCCCAGCCGTCTACGGCATCACGGGAGACCCGTACCTCGTCTTCGTCACGAACGCCTTCGCCCTCCTCGGGCTCCGGGCCCTGTACTTCCTGCTCGAGAACGCCCTCTCGGCGCTCGTGCACCTCGGCCACGGGCTTGCCATCATCCTGGCCTTCATCGGCATCAAGCTCGTCCTCCACTGGGCGCACGGCATGTGGACGGGTGTCCCGGAGATCCCCACGCCGGTGTCACTCGCGGTCATCGTGGGCGTCCTTCTCACGGTGACGGTCACGAGCATCGGCTCGAGGCGTCGCACCGCCGCGGCGGAGGCTCCGCGGGACCTCGATCGTCAACCCAGGGCGTGACCGTGTCCAACCCGCGGGACCATGAGGGCACGACTGTGACCGTCAGGCGAAGATCGGCCCGACTGGGGGATAGGCCGACGTGAGCAGGGCCCGGATCTCGGTGAGAGACGGGCTCGGGGCATCGGCCGGCGACTGGTAGCCGGTGTCGAGTCGCATCGGCTTGCCCCACGCGACGAGGTCCTCGATCGTCCCGCCGGTCGCGCTGCCCGACAGCTTGTCGAACCAGTCTGCCCGGGCATAGGTGATGTCACCGCCGATGCAGACGAGGTCGACCCATGACGGATCGGCGAGGCACACGTTCTCGTAGGGGTCGGCGTGGTGCCGCTCGAGGACGAGCAGGTCGGCCGGGCGGCCGACGGCGATGGAGCCGAGGTGCTCGTCGAGCCCGGCCACCCGAGCGGCGACCGAGGTGACCATGGCGACGAGATCCGCGGCCGCGAGTGGGTGCTCCTGTCGCGCAAGCTCGCGCCGCGCCACCTTCAGCTCGGCGAGCAGGCTCGTCGACCCTGAGGGCAGCCAGTCGGCGCCGAGCGCGACCGGCATGCCGGCGCCCAGCGCCTCGGCAGCGAGGGTCGTCTCGCCGTAGAGACGCAGGTTGGACTGCGGCGACCAGATGAGCCGGCAGCCTGCGTCGGCCGCTTCGCGTAGCTGGTCGGCCGTCAGCGCGCTGCCATGGATGATGTTCGTTGCCGGCGTCGCGCCGCCGAGGTCGAGGAAGCGCTGGAACTCCTCGGTGCTCACCTCGTCCCCGCGCCGTCCCTCCGAGAGGTGGAGGTAGAACGCGTTGACCGTCCCGGCAGCGATGTTGGCCATGATCCGGTCGAACGACTCCTTGCCGAAGTTGCCGCTGGGCAGGTCGACGAGGGATCGGGCGCGATGGGCCCCGAAGATCCACCGGTCGAGGTTTCGCACGAGCGGCTCCGCACCGGAGCTGCTGCTCGCTGAGGCCGCTCCCTGGATGCCGGTCACGCCGCCGACGAGCGCCCGGACCTCGGAGTAGCGCGTCTGGGTCTGGGGCGGCACGGCGTCCCGAAGCGCGTTCTGCGGATCGCGCACGAGCTGCTGGTACGCGGTCGACCGGCGCCACGCGTAACGGTTGGCATAGAGCTTTGGCGGCTCCCAGGCGGCGAAGACGTTGAACTCCGGGTGGCCGTGCAGGTCGAGCAGACCGGGGAGGATGACACCGTCCGTGTCGTGGACCGGCACGGACGTGGGGCGTCGCCGGCTGACCCGGTCGATGCGGCCGTCAGCCACGGTGACGTAGCCGTTCGACCACGCGCCATCCGGGGTGATCACGGCACCCCGGAGCGCGAACGGCGCTGGCGGCAGGGCTCGTTGCCGCCTGGGTGGCGGCGGCAGCTCGTCTGTGATCCCCCGGCTGTACGCCTCCTCGAAGGACTCCCGGCCCTTCTCGGCCTTCACAGTGGCGGCCATGTGCGTGCTCCCTTCGGGACGGTGACCTTGATGGTCGCGCGCTTCTCCTCGGCGTCGGCTCCCTGCCGCACCGCCCACGCGTCAACAGCACGCCACCATTCGGGCGTGCCGGGCGGGAGGTCCTGCTCCGGGATGGCGACGAGGTCCTGCTCGGCCCAGCTGGTGCCGTAGGGCTTCGGGTTCGGCGTCACCTCTGGCCTGACGGCCGCGCTCAGCGCCGGCAGCTGTGCGCTCCAGTCCGCCAGCTGCGCGGCGGTCGTGTCCTCGAGCGGCTGGCCGCTGGCCATGGCCGATCCCTCCGCATAGGTGGGGTGCCGCACCGCGGCGATGTGGAGCTCGGCAGCGCGGGCCGTCCGCTCCGGCGAGCTGTCCTCCCAGAGCCCGAAGGCACGCTTGGCGAGCGTCCCGAGCGCGATCACCGCCGTGACTTCGGACTCGAGCAGGACCGCGTCGATCCATCGGTGCCGGTAGTCGACGACCCCCGCATCCTTGACGTGGCGGTAGCCGGCTGCCTGACCGAAGACGCTGTAGAGATAGACGTTGAGCATGACGTAGCTCGAGGTGATGCCGAGCCGGGCGAGCAGGCCCTGAACTCGCTGGCCGGCCTCGCCGACGAGGATCCGCCGGCTGATCGCCTCATGCGTCGCCGGGTCCTGGCCGATGACGAGCACCCGCGCGGAACCGTCGAGTCGCCCGCGGTGGAAGACCGGGCCCCACTCGACCCTGAAGTCGGCGGGCGGGTAGGCCTCCGGGCCGGGGTACTGCGCGACGAGCGTGGCGAACGGCTCGTCGACATAGCCCGGGCAGGAGCGATGCGCGGCGACCATGCGGACCTCCTTGACCCCTTGTCCTGAAGGGTGCTCAGACCCTAATGCTGATACGGCCTCGTTCGGGCCGGTTCCGTCAGGGAACGGCAGGTCGCTCCTCGACCGCTCGCCGCAGGAGCAGGTCTCGCTCCGCCTCGTTGTCCGTCATCCCCGCGGCCCGGCGAAACTCGTCGCGTGCCTCATCCTCGCGACCGAGCTTGCGCAGCAGGTCTCCTCGCACACTCGGCAAGAGGTGGTAGTCCGCCAGTGCCCCTGACTCCACCAGCCGGTCGACGACGGCGAGAGCGGGAGCCGGCCCAGCGGCATACGACATCGCGACGGCGAGGTTGAGGTCGACGACAGGGGACGGGCGTACCTGCCGCAACTGCTCGTACAGCACGACGATGCGGGCCCAGTCAGTCTCCTGCGCGGTGCGAGCGCTCGCGTGACACGCGGCTATCGCCGCTTGAAGAACATACGGGCCGCGTATGCCGCTGAGCTCGGTCGCGCGGTCGAGCGCGGTGAGCGCGTGGCGGATGAGCGACCAGTCCCACGTGGTCCGATCCTGGTCGAGCAGCAGGATCGGGGCGCCGTCGGGGCCCAGGCGCGCACGGGTGCGGGAGGCCTGGATCTCCATGAGCGCGACGAGCCCGTGGACCTCCGGCTCCCGCGGCGCGAGGGCAGAGAGCACCCGGCCGAGCCGGATGGCCTCCTCCATGAGGTCGCCGCGCACCCAGTCACGACCCGAGGTCGCGGCGTATCCCTCGTTGAAGATGAGGTAGATGACCTCGAGGACGGAGGCGAGCCGTGGCGCGAGGTCGGCGCCGGAGGGCACCTCGATGGTGACGCCATCGGCGCGCAGGGCCTTCTTCGCGCGCGAGATGCGCTGGCCGATCGTCGACTCCGTCGTGAGGAAGGCCCTCGCGATCTCACGCGTGGTGAGGCCACCGATCATCCGCAGGGTCAATGAGATTCGGGCCTGCGCCGTGAGCACCGGGTGACAGGCGGCGAACACGAGCCCGAGGACGTCGTCGTTGATGTCCTCCAGCGCCTGGTCGAAGTCGGCCTCGGCGAGGTCGGCCACGCGGTACTCCTCCGCGTGGCCCACCTGCTGGAGCTTGTCCCTGAGGTTCACGTCTCGCCTGATCCGGTCGATGGCCCGCCGGCGGGCCGTCGAGGTGAGCCAGGCTCCGGGGTTGTCGGGCAGACCGTCGCGCGGCCACTGCTCGAGTGCCTGGACGAAGGCATCCTGTGCCAGGTCCTCCGCGAGGCCGATGTCACCGACGAGCCGCGCCACGACGGCTGTCACCTTGGCGGCCTCGACGCGCCAGACGCCCTCGACCGTGCGCTGCACCTGGGTGGGGTCGGTCATGCCCTCACCCTGCCACGCCTGCCAGGACTCAGCCCTGCGCCGCCTGCCTGGCCGCTGCCTCCCTGAGTTGCTCCTCGCGCCGCCTCAGCTCCGGACTCAGCATCGCGTCGAAGTCCTCCGCCGAGTAGATCTGGCGCAGCTCCAACGCCTGACCGGGGTTGGGGGCGGCCGACCGCGGCCACCTCTTGACCCACTCGATCGCCTCCTCTCGAGAGGAGACCTCGATGATCGAGAACCCGGCGATGATCTCCTTCGATTCGGCGAAGGGTCCGTCCGTGACGACCCATTCGTCGTTCTCCCAGCTGACCAGGGCCCCCTTCGAGGTCGGATGCAGGCCCTGGCCGTCGACGTGGACGCCAGCCCGGAGCATCTCGTCCTGATAGGTCTGCATGTCGGCGAACTGCTCCTCCGTCCCGGGCGCCCCACTCTCGGTCTCGGGTCCGCCGGGGACGATGATCATGAAGCGCATGGCAACCTTCCTCCCGCAGGGTCGCTCGCCCTGCCTCACTCGTGCGTCGAGCGGCGCAACCTGCCTTCGACATCGAGGCTGCCACGGATCTGGCCGGCGAGGTGGCTAGACCCGGAACCGCGCCGTCGCCTTGGAGGGCACTCCCTCCCGGAACGGTTGCCCATTCCTCGTGGCGTCGCCGAGCGCCTCGAGGATGGGGACGAGCCCGTCCTCGTCCACATGGCCGGTCACCTCGTCGGCGATGGCCTTGACCTCGTCGGGGGCGTTGTCCATGGCGACTCCCCATGCGGCCCAGTGCAGCATCTCGAGGTCGTTGCGCTGGTCGCCGACCGCCAGCGTGTGGATGGGCTCGACGCCGATCCGGCGGCGCACCAGCTCGAGGGCGGACGCCTTGCTCACACCCTCCGGGTTGATGTCGAGCCAGGCTGACCATCCCACGGCGTAGGACACGCCGTGCAGACCTGCGCGTTCCACCATCTCCCCGAACTCCTCGGCCGTCGCCTCGGGCTGGCGCAGGGTCACACGGGTTACCGGGTTGGCGACGAGCTCCTCCCAGTCGACGACCCGCGTCTCACCCATGAGCTCGCCCTCGGGGAAGTGCGCGTTGACCTTGAAGCCGACGCCGAGCTCCTCGACGGCGATCCGCGCGGTGGGCAGGGCGACGCGCAACCTCTCGAGGACGGGCCTGGGGTCGAACGTCACCGTCTCGGCGATGGCGTAGCCAGCAGAAGCCGCCTGGTTGAGCTCGATGGTCACGGCACCATTCGCGCAGACCGCGAACCCTTCACGGAGGTCGAGCGAAGCGAGGACTGGCGTGGTGGCGATGATGGACCGGCCGGTGGCCACGACGACGATGACCTCGTCGGGGAGGGCGGCAATGGCGTCGCGGACCCCATCCGAGAGTTCGCCCATGTGGTTGAGCGTCGTGCCATCGAGGTCAAGGGCGAGCATCCGCTGTGCCATGGGCACACGCTATCCGGCAGGCACCCCGGCCGGGCCGGCGGACGGCCTTGGCCTCAGTCGTCGATGTCGCGGACGGTGCCCTCGGTGTAGACGTGCGGCGGGATGCGCGGGTCCTCCACCGGCTCCACGCTCGTGATGACCTTTCGGTGGTGGTCCCGGCGGGAGAGGACGATGAGCACGACTCCCGCGATCATGAAGATCACCCCGACGGTCGGCAGGCTGATGCCTTGCGGGTCGGCCCGCACGGCGAAGGCGAGGACCGCGCCGATCACCGCGAGCGTGATTCCTGCTCCCATGACTGCACTCCTCTCGGGGTCTGGGCGTCAGACACGTCCGACCAACCCATACCCACCTGTACGCCATTGTGCGCGCGCACGACTCGGAGTGTCGACTACTCCCCGTCGATCTTGACGATGTCGTGCTCGGTCGTCGGACCGGGAGGCGCCGTGAACCGTGCGTTGACGACATACAGCCGGGATCCCTGCGCCGCGATGGTCGTGGGCACGTCGAAGTCCGGGTCGGTGAGCTCGTCGACGACCGTCGCTGACAGGTAGTCGGGCGACATGGCGAGCTCGACGACGACGTTGGACACGTTGCGCACGACATAGAGCGTCTTGCCGCGCAACAGGATGCCGTCACCCTGGGTGAGGTCCGCGCCACCGGTGTCGACGGCGATGGCCCCGCCGGTCCGCGGGTCGACGGTGTAGAGGATCCCGGTCGTGCTGTTGATGACGAGCAGCCTCGAGCCGTCGGGCGTTGCGGCGATCCCGTTGGCGTTGAAGCCCGCCACCTGTTGCCACTCCCCCGTCAGCGGGATGGTGCGCACAGTTCCGGTCGGGACGCCGGCGGAGAGCTCGACCGCATAGACCTCGGCGGCCATCGAGTTCGTGAAGTAGGCAGCATCGCGGGTGACCGTGACGTCGTTGATGAAGGCCGGGCCGTTGGTCAGGACGAGGTGCGTGACCTCCGCCCCCGTCGTGGCGTCGTAGACATAGGCGTCGCCGAAGGTGCCCCCGGAGACGAAGAGCAACCCGCCCCGGACCTTCATGCCGACCGCCATGCGCCCGTCAGCCCCCTTGACGAGGATGCCGCCCTGGCCGGTGCGCAGGTCGCCCCGCCAGACCGACCCGTCGGCGCGGGAGCCGGCATAGATGGACGTTCCAGTGCCGGTGGCGATCCCCTCGGGCATTGAGCCGGTCGGGATGGGAATGATGGCGGGGAAGGGCTCGGCCGTGGCCGGTCCCAACGGAGCCACTGCGAACGCAGCGGCGAGCGCGGAAGTCACCAGTACGCGTCGTGTCCTCATCGCTCCACGCTACGGTGCGATCGTTGACGAGTAAACAGTGCTGGTGTCACCCTCGCCCGATTGGCTGGAGCGGTCAGGGAGCGGAGGTGTCGACCTGTTGGCTCAGGTACTGCTCGACTCCGACGAACTCCATGGCCTGGAGCTGGCTCTCGAACCAGTCCGCGTGCCGCTCCTCGTCCCGGACCATCTCCTCGAAGACCGCCGCGGTGCCGTGGTCGCCGAGGTCATGGCACTCCTGCGCTCCGGCGTTGAACTGTGCAACGGCTGCACGCTCGCTCTCCAGCGCGAGGGTCAGCATCTCCTTCGCGTCCTCGCCACTCCGGATCGGGTTCAGCCGCTGGACGTTCGGGTGGCCGTCGAACATGAGGATCCGGTTGATGAGGGCGTCGGCGTCCTTCATCTCGTCGATGGACAGGTCGTAGAAGGCCTTGCCGAGCTTCGGCAGCCCCCAGTTGTCGAGCATGCGAGCGTGCAGGAAGTACGTGTTGGTGACGGTGAGCTCGAAGGTCAGCGCGTCGTTGAGCAGCTCCACGACGCGGGGGCTAACTGGCTGCAACTTCCACCTCCGGGGGAGACATGGCGAACGTCTCGCCATGCTCGCACACCAGCCGCTTGACGGAGAACACACAGGATCCGCAATCCCGACCGGCGCCCGTCGACATGCAGGCCTGAGCGAGGGTGCGGGCACCTGCGGCGTAGGCCGCGGAGACGTCGCGGTCGCTCACGACGGCGCATTGGCACACGATCATTGGGCACCTCTCGGACTGACAGCGCCGACCAACTGCGGTTAGGTTCGGCTTACCTAAGCACAGCGTCCTCCGATCGACAAACCAGCGCCATGCGCTTTCCACGGAGCGGAACGCCGGCCCACGTGTCGGAGAGGGGACGTTCGCCTCTGGTGCGCATCCGTGGGCCCGCGTTCTCGTGGTGTGAAGGCACATCCCCACGAAGGAGGCGACCATGGACAACGTCTTCTGGCCCATGCTGTGGACGGCCTGTGGCCTCGTGACGATCGTCGCCGCGGTGTTGGCTGGGCGCAGCGCACGGTGGCGGCAGGTCGGGCGGGTCACAACGGGCGTCCTGTTCCTCATCGGCGGTGCGCTGGTGCACGTCATCAACCTCTCCACGCGAGGGGACTACGCCGGGTTCGCCGACCCCGCGCTCTTCCAGTGGGTCACCGATTCGTGGCGCGCCGTGGTGGCGCCACACCAGCTGTTCTTCATCGGCCTGCTCATCGTCTTCGAGGCGACTGTCGGACTCCTCGTCATCAGCGGCGGGCGCCGGACGCAGCTGGGCTACCTCGGGATCATCGCGTTCTACCTGGCGCTGTGGCTCTTCGGGCCGATCGAAGCGATCTTCGTGCTCGTCATGCTCGTCCCGATGTTCCTGCTCCTGCGAGCCGAGCGACGGGCAGAGGCCACATCATCCACCGCGGTCCCGACCGAGCGTCCGGTCCACACCAGCTGATGGGCGCGCCGATTCTGGTGAGCCACGTCCCTCCACAGTTGCGACGGCGCGCTCACTTTGGTCCGAGATGTTCTCCCCGGCGGCCGGATCATCGCTCGAGGGCGGAGGCCCCGGCCTCGCCGAGGGTCAGGCGTGCCCCTTCAGGTCGGCGAGGGCCGTCTCGATGCCGCGGTGGAAGGTCGGGTAGGCATAGATCATCGAGCTCAGCGTCTCGACCGGCACCTTCGCGTGCACCGCCACCGCGAGCGCGCCGAGGATCTCTCCGGCGTACGGGCCCATGACAGTCGCCCCGACGAGGACCCCGCGTGCCGGGTCGGCCACGAGCTTGATGAAGCCGTCCTCGCCGACGCCGTGGATCCACCCACGCGTGGTCTCGCCGAGAGGTGTCACGCCGACGGTGACCTCGAGCCCCCCATCGCGGGCCTTCGCCTGGGTCAGACCCACGGCACCGATCTCGGGATCCGTGAACGTCACCCGCGGGACCGCCGCATAGTCCGCGGCCGGTCCGTCCTGCCCCAGCACGTCGCGGATGACGATCCCGGCCTGGTACATCGACACATGGGTGAAGGCGCCCTTCCCGGTGAGGTCACCGATGGCCCACACGTTCGAGGTGACGCGGCAGCGCTCGTCGATCGGAGCCACCCTGGCATCCTCGGGAACGCCGACCGAGCCGAGCCCGACGGCACCGGGATCCGTGACCCGCCCGGTCGCGACGAGGATCCGCTCGGCGCTGAGGGACGTGCCGTCGTCCAGAGTCACCTCGACGCCGCCGTCGCCACCGGACACGCGTGATGCGGCCACCCCGGTGCACACCTCGATCCCCTCCCGCTCGAACACCACGGCCAGCTTCTCGGACGCCTCTGGCTCCTCGGCGGACAACAGCCGCGGCCCGGACTCGACAATCGTCACGTCCACGCCGAACCGCGCCACCGCCTGTCCCAGCTCGCAACCGATCGCCCCTCCGCCGAGCACGACGAGGGATCCGGGCAGCTCCTTTGCCTCGATGAGCCCACGGTTCGTCCAGTAGGGCACTGCGTCGAGACCTTCGATCGGGGGGATCGCCGCGCGCGACCCCGCGTTGACGACGATCCCGCGCTCAGCGGCATACGGCTTCCCGTCGACGTCCACGCGGCCGGCACCGACGATGCGACCGGTGCCCCGGACGAACGTCCCACCCTTCTTCGTGAAGCGCTCGACCGCGGCCCGGTCGTTCCAGTCGTCCGTTGCCTCATCCCTGATCCGGCGTGCGACGACCGACCAGTCCGGCCGCACGTCACCCACGGCGCCGGCCAGCCCGTCGACGCGTCGCGCCTCGGCGAGCACGTCGCCCGCGCGGACCATCATCTTGGAGGGGATGCAGCCCCAGTAGGGGCATTCGCCGCCGACGAGGCCGTGATCGACCCCGAGGACCCGGAGGCCGCGCTCGGCCAGCGTCCCGGCCACGTGTTCACCGCCGGGGCCCATTCCGATGACGATGATGTCGAACGTGTCCATGTCGAGTCCTCTCGGTCGATCCGTCAGTCGATCCGTCAGTCGATCCGCTATCGGAAGTCCTACCCGAGAGGCGCACCCGGCACCATGCCCCGGCGCCGTGCAGTCGGTCAGGACCGGGATCGGGCGCGCGATCCTCAGCCCGCGTGGGCGAAGGTGAGCCGTTCGCGGCGCGCGAAGCCGGCCCGGGTGGCGAGCCAGAGCAGGTGCTGGGCACGGCCGGCCCGCGTGAGGTGGTCGCGGCGGATCGGCCCGGGGACGCGGTGCAACAGCCACGGGATCAGAGCGACGCCATCGGCCGGCGGCAGCGTGGACGTGAAGTGCGTTTCCTCGATGCGGGCCCAGTCCTCCGGCGTCAACACCTCTTGGAGGATGCGCATCGTCTCCTGCTCCTCACGATCGAGGTGGGATCCGATCAGCTCGCCTGCGCGCCGCAGGCTCGTTGCGAGCTCTGCGTGCGCGTGGACGCTCGGTGGAGGCGTGAGCCGGTCGAAGGCCCGCGTACACGCTGCGAGCTCGTCCTCGATGGCCCGGTGCTCCTCCTCGAGCTCGTCCAGTGCGGCCCGTCCCGCGGAGTCGGTGAGCGGCCGCAGGACGGGCCGAAGCCCCTCGTCCTCCGCAGCCTGGTGGCGGAGGATCGACGTGGCGCAGAAGCGCCAGCGCCCGGCCAGGCTCAACCAGGTGACCGGCTCATCGGGCGGCGTGGCGGACACAGCCGCCGCAAAGTCGGCGAGGTCGCGGCGGAACGCGTGGTGCATGAGGTAGGTCCGCATCAGGTCCACCGGCCCCGGCGGCGCAACGGCCTGTCCCGGGAGGCGGACCTGGGCGGACCAGGCGTGGAGGGTGGCAGCGTTCACGTCTGGCGTCCTGGTTCAGTCAGTGATCCGGCCGGCCTCGAGGATGCGTGGGATCCGGTGGTTGGCGAGGAACCGGTCGTCGGGGTCCAGGGCAGACCGTGCTCCTCGGGCACCCGACCGAGGGCACGGAGATCGTGTGACGCGTGGAGGGCAAGGGACTGGTCGATGGTCATGCGAGCGTGGTCCTCAGGTCAGTCGCGGCGGGTGGCCCCTTGAGGAGCACCAGTGCGGCGACCAGATACCAGCCCAGGCGTCTCGATCAGGCGATCGGCTTGAGCACCTCCAGGCCGAGGAACGGTCGCAGCGCCTCCGGGATGACGACCGAGCCGTCCGGCTGCTGGTGGTTCTCGAGGATGGCGACGATCCAGCGGGTCGTCGCGAGCGTGCCGTTGAGGGTCGCAACCGTGCGGGTGCCCGAGCTGTTGGGGTCCCGCTCGCGGGTGTTGAGTCGGCGCGCTTGAAACGTCGTGCAGTTGGACGTCGAGGTCACCTCGCGGTACTTGCCCTGCGTCGGGACCCAGGCCTCGCAGTCGAACTTGCGCGCAGCGGGCCCGCCGAGGTCTCCTGCCGCGACGTCGATGATCCGGTATGGGACCTCGATCTTGGCGAGCATCTCGCGCTCCCAGTCCAGCAGCCGCTGGTGCTCCGCCTCGGCCTCCTCGGGACGGCAGTAGCTGAACATCTCGACCTTGTGGAACTGGTGGACCCGGATGATCCCTCGCGTGTCCTTGCCGTGCGACCCGGCCTCACGGCGGTAGCAGGCCGACCAGCCCGCGTAGCGCCTCGGCCCCCCCGACAGGTCAATGATCTCGTCGGCGTGGTAGCCGGCCAGCGCCACCTCCGACGTCCCGGTGAGGTAGAGGTCGTCGGCCTCGAGGCGGTAGACCTCCTCCGCATGAGCGTCGATGAAGCCGGCGCCGAGCATGATCTCGGGCCGAGCCATCGTGGGAGTGATCATCGGCGTGAAGCCCGCTGCGGTGGCCTGCGCGATCGCCAGGTTGAGCAGGGCCAGCTCCAGCAGTGCGCCGACCCCAGTGAGGTAGTAGAACCGGGCCCCGCCGACCTTCGCGCCGCGCTCCATGTCGATGGCACCGAGGCGCTCCCCGAGCGCGAGGTGGTCGAGAGGCTCGAAGCCTTCAGCCGCGAAGTCGCGCGGTGTCCCGATGGTCTCGAGGAGGACGAAGTCATCCTCACCACCGCTCGGCACCCCGTCGATGATGACGTTGCCCACCATGCGCAGCAGTCGGGTGAACTCGGCCTCGGCCGCGTCGGCGACCGACTCGAGAGCCTTGACCTCTTCGCTCAGTCGCGCGGCCCTGGTGCGCGCCGTGTGGGCGACCTCCTCACGGTGGTCCGCGTCGGGAGCGCCGGCCTTCCTCGCCTTCTGGAATGCGGCCATCGCCGCGCCGACGTCCTTGCTGACCGACTTCTGCTCCGCGCGAAGCGACTCGAACTCGCCGAGGGAGGAACGCCGACGCTCGTCGGCGGCGAGGATCGCGTCCACGATCCCCGGGTCCTCTCCACGGGCCAGTTGCGAGGCGCGAACCCGGTCAGGGTCGTCGCGCAGGAGCTTGATGTCGATCACGGCGCCAGCCTATCGGCGGGCCTCTTCTGCCCTCCACGCACTTTGCGTATGCCGCTGGGCTTGGTTCCGGGGGGCGGGCTGGCTGGGGTGGGCGGTCAGAAGGGTGGTTCGTCGGGTGGTGGTGGCGGGGTGGGCGGTGACGCGGGTGGGGGTGGGTCGTCGAGGGCTTCGCGGTAGTTCTTGGGGTGGGTCAGGTAGTCGCGGGCAGCCAGGGTGCGCCAGTGCAGCGCCCGGGTGATCGCGTGGTCGTCGGTCGGGACGCAGGTCCAGGACCGGGCGGTCTTGAGGTTGTGGTGGCCGCGGTGCAGCGGGCCGAGGTTGCTGGTGCTGGTCGGCCCGTCCGGGTGGGGGAGGTGGTGGTCGAGGTCGCAGCGGTGGGCGGGGACCTGGCAGCCCGGGCCGCGGCAGTGCCCGTCGAGGGCGCGGACCTGTTCGATCATGGCGGGGGTGGGGCGGTATCGGTCGGTGGCCAGGTGCAGCGCCTGCCCGGTCAGCGCGTCGACGGCCAGCCAGCGCCAGAGCGAGCCGGGGGCGGTGATGATGGCGCGGGCGTGTTCGGCGGTGACCCAGCCGTGGCCGGGCAGCTCGCAGGCGGCGTCGCTGGCGCCGGTGGCGACCTCGAACGGGACCACGATCCACACCGTGGCCGGTGGGCCGGTCGGCGCGCACGGGCACGGCCCGGGCCGCCCGTCGCGGGCCGGGATCGGCTCGAGCCGCACCGGCCGGCACGGGGTCAGCAGGTCGGCATCGGCGGCAGCACCCTCCTCGCCCTCGTCGCCCTGCTCGCCCTGGTCGTCCTGCTCGGCCTGGTCGCCCTGCTCGGCCTGGTCGTCCTCGTCGGCCTGGTCGGCCTGGTCGGCGTGGTCGGCGGGGTGGGTGTGTTCGGGGCAGGGGCCGTAGGGGTGGCCGAGCAGCCCGTCGGTGGCCAGGTCGGAGCGCAGCTGGTCCAGGGTGCGCGGGTCGCCCGCGGCGCGCAGCGCCCGCGCGAGCGACTCGACCCGTTCGAGGATGGCCACGGTCCGTTCGGCGCTGCTGGTGATGGTGATCGTCCCGGTGCCGTCCGGCTCGATCGCGCCGTACGCGCACCGGCGGGCCAGCGCGTCCGCGCGGCGTTCCCCGGCGTCGGCCGGGGCGTGCGCGGCCAGGACCCGGCGCAGCCGGGCCACGATGAGCTGGTGGGTCGGGCGGGACCCGTCGCGCATCGGGGCCAGCACCCGGTCCACCAGTGGCTCGAGCGCGGCGTCGGGCAGGTCGCGGGCCTGCCCGGCGATCAGGGTGGCGTGCAGCAGCGACACCGTCCCGGCCGCGAGCCGCTCGTGCAGGACCCGGTGCCGGCGCGGGGCAGCAGCCAGCCGCAGCCGCCGGCCGGCCTCCGCGGCCGGGACCGCGGTCGCGGTGGCGACCTCGTGGATGACCAGCGCCTCGACGCTGACCGCGGCCTCGGCCGGGTTCTGCCGGGGCCAGCCGTCCGGCAGCTGCGCCTGGTGCGCGGCGTGCTGCTCGCCGATCACGGTGTGCAGCGCCGCGTACGCCTGGACGAGCCGCCCGTCGAGGCGGGCCCGGTCCGCCTCGAGCGCCTCGATCTCGGCGACCAGCACGCCCGCGGCCTGCTCCAACGACAACCCGGCCCCCGACTCGACCTCCACGCCGGGCTCCGGCCCGGTGGAGGGCTCGGTGGAGGGCTCGGTGGAGGGCTCGGTGGAGGGCTCGGTCGAGAGCTCGGTCGAGAGCTCGGCGTGCCCGTCCGTCGGCTCCCAGCCGAGCTCGACGTCGTCGTGGACGGTCACCAGCTCGAGCTGACCCACCAGTCGCTCGCCGTCCCCCGCCGCGACGGCCAGGACCCGCTCCAAGGCAGACAGCGGCGCGGTGGTGAACGGCACGACGGGCTCCTTCCGGTCAGGCACCTGGCCCGAAGGCGGCCGGTGCTGCTGCGCCCCACCCTACCGCAGACTCGAACACGTGTTCTAGACCGTCCACAGGACTTCTTCCGTCTCGGCCTGCATGAGACCTCTTGCAGCGCAACCGAGCTGGCGGACGAGACGAGCTCAGCGGCATACGGCGCGATCAGGCGTTGCGGGCGGAGACCGCCTGCCACAGCACAACGACGGCCGCCAACGAACCGAGCAGAGCGAGGGCGTAGACAACGGTGTTGATGAGGCGCTCATGAGCCTTGAGCTTGAGCCCGTCGAAGAGGGCGTAGCGGAAACGCTGAGCCCAGTGCAGGAGCGAGAGCACGAAGACGCCGAGCAGGACGAGGGCTGTCAGCGGGTGGCCGACGAGGCCGAGGAGCGCTTCGCGACCGGGCTCATCGATCCAGCCCAGCGGTATCGCGAGCGCGAAGAGGAAGACGAGGGCGGGCAGGAACAGGGCCGACGCCACGCCGCCCGCGCTGAACAGCAGCCACAGGACCGGCTCCATCGTGCGCCTGGCCACCTAGCGGGTCACCACCAGGGCGACGACGAGGACGGTCACCACGACCCACGCGGCATAGGCGCCGCCGGCAATCGACGCCGGAGGCACTCGCTGCCCGCGCAGCTTCACCACAGCGGCAGCAGGAGTCAGGTTGATCCAGGTGACCGAGTGGAGCACCAGGAAGGCAAGGGTCACCACGTTGAGTGCCACGACCCACGGCGTCGCCGCCCAGTGGAGGAAGTCGCGGTACTGGGACTCGCCCTGGGCCAGCGCCCGGATCAGCAGGAGGAGAAACACCACCGACCACGCGACGAAGATGCTGCTCAGCTCCCGGAGGACGAAGAAGACGTAGCTCCGACGTCCCAGCCACCACAGCCGGCTCATCTCCGGGCGGTAGGCGCGGGGGGCGTCTCCCGTCGGCTGCGTCATCGCGGCCCCCGGGGAAGGACGAACGACCTCAAGGACTGCAGGGCGGCGGTGAGCTTGTACCGCTGGATGGCTCCCGCTGGGTCCACGCCCTTCGGGCAGGCACGCGTGCACTCACCGACGAACGTGCAGCCCCAGATGCCCTCGGGGTGGATGAGCAGGTCGAGCCGGACGTCGGCGCCCTCGTCCCGCGAGTCGAGATTGTAGCGCTGGGCAAGCGCGATCGCGGCCGGACCGATGAACTCCGGATCCAGCCCGTAGACCGGGCAGGCCGAGTAGCACAGCATGCAGTTGATGCACATGCTGTACTGCGAGTAGTCCTCGAGCTGCTCGGGAGTCTGGAGGTACTCGCCCTCGTCGACCGGTATGTCCTCGCCGCGCACGATCCACGGGCTCACCTGGGGGAGCTTGCGCATGAAGTCGCCGATGTCGACGACGAGGTCGCGGATGACGGGGAAGTTGGCGAGCGGCTCGACCCGGATCGGGCCGGGGGCGTAGTCCACCAGAAACGTCGCGCAGGTCAGCCGAGGGTCGCCGTTGACCGTCATGCCGCAGCTGCCACAGATGCCCATGCGACACGACCACCGGTAGGACAGAGTGCCGTCGATGGTGTCCTTGACGTGGTTCAGGCCGTCGAGCACCGCCCAGTCCCGGCGCAACGGGACCTCGTACTCCTGCATGGTCGGCTCGCCCCCGCGGTCCGGCCGGTAGCGCATGACCTCGAGCGTGATCGTGTCCGCCATCGCTCACCTCCCATAGACGCGTTCGCCCGGTGGCCATCGGGTGAGGGTCACCGGCAGGTACTCCACCCGGTGTGCGCCCGCCTCGCCACCCCCGCCTCGATGGACGAGCGAGTGCGCGAGGTAGTGCTCGTCGTCCCGGGCCGGGAAGTCGAGGCGCTGGTGGGCCCCCCGCGACTCCTCGCGCCGCAGCGACGCCGCGATGATCGCCTCGGCCACGTCGAGCATGTTGGACAGCTCGAGCGCAGCGACGACCTGGGTGTTGAAGGCTCGGCTGTGATCGTCGATCGCCATCGACTCGGACCGCTCCTGCAGCTCCCGCAACGTGGCTGCGCCCGTCACGAGCGAGTCCTTCGTCCGGAAGATGCCGGCACTGTCCTCCATCGTCTGCTGCATTCCGGTCCGGAGGTCGGCTATCGACTCTCGACCGTCGCTGCGGTCCCACAGCCCGTCCGTGAGGCGC
>NZ_JBEDUL010000035.1:0-3987 GCF_040414665.1 Intrasporangium sp. | reverse complement strand
ACGAGACTGATGAGGTACGAGCCGTCGTGGCCGTGCTCCCTGGCCGCCTCGCCCGCGGCCGAGATCTCGCCGGCGGTGAGCCCATTGAGCTCGGTGACGTCGTCGACCAGCACGGCGAGGTCGTTGGCGTCGGCGAGCAGCTGCTGCTCGAATCGAGTGGTCAGGGTCGCGAGGGCCGCGTTGAGCTCACGGAGGCGCTCCTTGGCCGCATCGTCCAGGCCGGCACCGGCCACCGTGAACTCGGTGAGGTATCGCTCGACCAGGTGCCGGGACTCCGGGTCGAGAGCTCCCATCTGCGCAGTGCCGTCGCGCACGGCGCGGATCCGCTCGTAGAGGCGCGAGTCGAGCAGGATCGCGTCGCTGTGGGCAGCGAGCTTGGGGGCGTACTCCTCCTGGATCGCCTGGATCTGCGGTGTCGCCAGCGCGCTCGACGTGCCGAAGAAGGCCGTGCTGGCGCGGGAGAGCAGCTGGCCGGACCGTTCGAGGGCGACAAGAGTGTTCTCGAAGGTCGGCGGCTCGGCATTGGCAGCGATGGCTTCGACCTCGGCCCGGTGCTCCTGCATTCCGACGTCGAAGGCCGGACCGTAGTGCTCTGGCAGGATCGCCGCGAATGGCGGAAGGGAGAAGGCCAGGGTGCTCTTGGTCGCAAACGGGTTGCCAGCGAGAGACGTGCCGGTGGCGGCTTCGGTCGGGTCAGTCATGACCCAGACACTACGGAGGGGTGCCGACTGGCTGCGCCCTGCCCACCAAAGTCGTCACTCGGTCGCCGGGACTTCTCCCGTGGACGGCCCTCATGGGAGCTCGCCACGTCGACGGTCGGCTCTTACCGCGGTGATGCCGAGCCGGGGACGCCGCGTCGCCAGAGGTCGTCCAAGCCGGCGACCGCCTGGCTGTAGAGAACCGCGAAGCGCTGAAGGACGACAGGCATGTCCCGGCTGAACCCGCGACTGTGCATCGCGTGCTCCGTGAAGAGCCCTTCGTGCACCTCGCGCCAGGTGGCCAGCGACCCATCACCCTCACCCTCGAGGTACGCATGCTCGGCGCCCACCTCGTCAAACGGGACGATCTCGACCTGGGTCGTCACGACCAGCGCATGCGGGACACCGCGGCCGTCGGTGACGATGCCAAGCGCTCCCGGCGTCGGTAGCTGCTCACCCTCGGCCTCGTAGTCCCACAACGCGCCGGACGTGGCGGTCTTGATGCCCGACAGCACGAGCGCGAGTGCCTGGTCGGCCTGCTCCGGTGTGGCCCCGAAGGCCCATGCCGGCGGCCGAAGGGACCCCAAGGGCCGCTCCCCCGTGTAGAAGCCGCTCGGGTTGAGCTTGGCTCGCATCCTGGCGACCTGCCAGAAGGACTCGATCACCGATGAATCATCAGTTCCGGGCTCGGGTGCGTCCATGGCCCGAGGTTAGCCCGACGGAGGCGTGGTAGTCGGCGTTCCGGACGGCGCGCTGATCTGGGGCGACCGCGATGAGGATCGGCGTCGCACGTTCTCGGTGGGGCGACGGTGACATGCTGGCGGGCATGCATGGTGGCCAGCGAGGGGTTCAGTGCTGACCTGACCCCGCACCTGCTCGGGCTGGCCGAGGAGGGCGGTCCGTCGGGGCCGTGGCGGGCCGCCGGCCGCGCCTTCGACCAGGCGATCGAGGAGCTCGAGGCGCTGACGGGCAGCTAGGCCCGGGCACCCCCTACGATGGGCCGGTGGTGGCCCGGACGTACGACCGCGCGAACCGACTCCAGCGGGGGATGCGAGCCTTCGCGGCGAGCAGGGCCGGCACGCGGGTCTTCAAGCACACCTTGCACCACCTCGACCGGCTGCTCGACCGCACGCCAGGCGTCCACCGGACTGCCGTCGAGATCCTCGCTGGTCTGCCCGTCGGAATGCTGACCACGACCGGCGCAAGGTCGGGGCTGCCGCGCACCGTGCCGCTGCTCGCGTTCCCGATGGAGGGCGGATGGGGCGTCGTCGCCTCGAGCTGGGGGAGCCGGGAGCCGCCGGGCTGGTACTTCAACCTTGTGGCCCTCCCGCAGGCGCGGTTCGGCGTCGACGGGATCCAGCACGACGTGGTCGCCCAGCGCCTCCACGGGGAGCAGCGCGAGCAGCTGCGCCGCACCGCGCTGACGTACTACGCGGGTTATGCCGAGTACGAGAAGCGCGCTGGTGGCCGCGACCTGGGTTTCTTCCTGCTGACGCCGGTGCCCGCGTAGGCCGAACGCGACCTCCTTCGGGCGCAGGTGCAGGGAGCGGTCAGCGGGCCATCTCGTTTCCTCGTGAGCTCAGCGTGCAGGGCGGCCGTCGACTCGGTCGCGCGTTTGACGCTCTCTGGTGGCCGCAGGTCGGACGCGCCCCCGAGCGGATCAGGAGTCGCCCTCGGCGATGAAACCTTCCAGTCGCTCGATGTCCTCCGGGGCCAGCCACGTCTCGTCCAGCGTGATGCCCCCGGCTCGGTGAAGTGCCTCGCGCAGCGGCGCCGCCCAGAGGTGCTCGATGACAGCGACGGCTGCACCGGCGCCCACCGGGATCGCGTCGGCCAGCGACCACGTGCCTCCGGTCGGAGCAGGCTCAGCGCTCGCGGTGTCAGCGTCCGGGTGGCCAAGGAGCCGGGCGGCCAGCTGGCCCATGCCCGCCGGCGCGCCGGCCGGCAGGGGCAGAGTCTCGAACGTTCCGTCAGCTGCGCGCGTGATCAGCGTGACGTCGAGCAGCCGCACGGTGCCGGCCTCCCGCAGCCGGGCGAACTCCGCCATCACCTCCCCCGAGAACGTCGGCTCGTCCAGGCCGATGACCAGGATCTGGACCGGTCCCGTCATCCGCCGCTCCGCCTCACCATCTCGTCGTACTCCGCGTCGGTGAGCACGCCCGCTTCGAGCAGGTGCTCCAGGGCCGCCTGTGTGTTGGGGTCGATGCGCCGTCGTGCTCCCGACGCGCCTGGAGCCGGCGCGGGGAACCCGGCCGGGGGCACCGCCTGGGGGCCCGGTTGAGGTTGGGTCGGATGGGCAGCCGCCCACGCCTGGGCGGGAGTGAAACGCCCGCCGTAGTAGGGGACGGTTCCGGTCATGCCGGAGCGGAGCAGCTGTCTGGGCACCAGCAGCATGGGGCCTCCCGTTGTGCGACAGGCCCACTGTACGGCGCGACCGGCGCGCCACTGACAGAAGGAGCGCGATCACCTCCACGCCGGGCGTGTCAGGCGCGGCGAGACGCTAGAGCGCGAGCTCTGCCTTGACGACGTCGACGAGGCGGCCCGCGATCAGGTGTGCCTGGTCGACGTCCTCGGCCTCGACCATGACGCGGACGACCGGCTCGGTGCCGGACTTGCGCAGCAGGACCCGCCCGGTCTCGCCCAGCTCGGCCTCGGCCGAGCGGACTGCGTCGGCGACTGCCGTGCACGCTTCGAGGCGGCTCTTGTCCACGTCCTTGACGTTGACGAGCACCTGCGGGAAGTGGCGCATCACGGCAGCGAGCTCCGCCAGTGTGCGGCCGGTCTCGGCCACCCGGGAGGCGAGCATGAGACCGGTGAGCGTGCCGTCGCCCGTCGTCCCGTGGTCGAGCATGACGACGTGGCCCGACTGCTCCCCGCCGAGGGAGTAGCCGCCGTCCTTCATGCTCTCGAGGACGTAGCGGTCCCCCACCGCCGTCTGCAGGACCTTGATGCCTGCCGCGTCGAGCGCCTGGATCATCCCGAGGTTGGACATGACGGTGGCGACGAGGGTGTCTCCGCGGAGGGCGCCCTGCTCCTTCATGCGGAGCGCCAGGATGGCCATGATCTGGTCACCGTCGACGATCGTGCCCGTGCCGTCGACCGCCAGGCAGCGGTCGGCGTCGCCGTCGAAAGCCAGCCCGAGGTCCGCACCGACGGTCACGACCTCGGCCTGCAGCCGATCGAGGTGCGTCGAGCCGAAGCCATCGTTGATGTTGATCCCGTCCGGCTCGTTGCCGATCACGATGACCTCGGCACCCGCCTCGGCGAACGCCTGCGGCGCGACCGCAGA
>NZ_JBEDUL010000034.1:0-21928 GCF_040414665.1 Intrasporangium sp. | reverse complement strand
TGGCACGCGTTTGTGCCGTATGCCGGTGGGCTCGGCCTGGTGCCTGTGTGCCCACTGTGGACGGCGGGGTTCATTTCGGCGCATGGCGCGTCAACGGGTCATACTGATGCGCAGGCTCGAGAGGTTTCTCGAGCCTGCGCACGAAACGGAAGTGGTGGAGTGACACAGAGCAGGCGCGAGATCCGTGCCGCCCAGCTGGCCGACGACAGGCGCAATCGTCGTGCCGGGGACAGGCGACCCAACTCGATGTACGGCGAGCCGACGGATGACGGCGACGCACTCGAGTTCCGGGCCGGTGGGCAGGGACGACGCAGCGGCCGCGGAGGCGACGGAGGCGACGGCCGGACCGGCTGGCGCCGCTGGGTCATCCCCACTCTCAAGTGGGGCTCGCTCGCCGGGGTCATCCTGTTCATTCTCGGCATCGCCGGGATCTGGTTCGCCTACTCCCAGACCACCGTGCCACAGCCCAACGAGTTCGTGGGCCGGCAGGTGTCGATCATCTACTACTCCGACGGCAAGACCGAGATCGACCGCATCGTCCAGGACGAGGGCAACCGCCAGATGGTCGACCTGGCCAAGGTGCCCGACGCCGTCCAGAAGGCGCACATCGCCGCCGAGGACCGCACCTTCTACGTCAACAACGGCATCTCCGTCGGCGGCATCTTCCGAGCGGTCAAGACGACCGTCACCGGCGAGACCCAGGTCGGTGGCTCGACGATCACCCAGCAGTATGTCAAGAACTACTTCCTCAGCCAGGACCGCACCCTCGAGCGCAAGGCCAAGGAGATCCTCATCGCGATGAAGATCGACG
The DNA here is from genome assembly GCF_040414665.1 of Intrasporangium sp. Classification (GTDB taxonomy): domain Bacteria; phylum Actinomycetota; class Actinomycetes; order Actinomycetales; family Dermatophilaceae; genus Intrasporangium. Next base: position 21,117 of record NZ_JBEDUL010000034.1, on the reverse strand, counting down.
GTGAGAAGTCCAAGGACCAGATCCTCGGGGACTACCTCAACACGATCTATTACGGCCGCGGCGCCTACGGGATCCAGACCGCCGCCCAGGCGTACTTCGGCAAGTCTGTCGAGAAGCTCACCGTGGGAGAGGGCGCCGTCCTCGCCTCGGTCATCAACGCGCCGTCGCTCTACGACCCCGCCGAGGGCGAGAAGGCCGCCGCCAACCTCGAGCGGCGCTACGCCTACGTCCTCGACGGCATGGTCGAGGAGGGCTGGCTCTCGGCCACCGAGCGGGCCAAGTTCACCGAGCTGCCGAAGATCAAGGAGTACCAGGGCCCCCGCCTCTCCCGCGGCACCAACGGCTACATCACCGCCGAGGTCAAGAAGGAGCTCGTGCGCATCGGCCTCACCGACCAGGACGTCGCCAAGGGCGGCCTGCGCATCGTCACGACCATCGACCGCAAGGCCCAGTCCAACGCCGTCAAGTCGATGAGCAAGAACCTGCCCAAGGGTCTTCAGGGCGGCCTGGTCGCGATCAAGCCCGGAAACGGCGCGGTCATCGCCATGTATGGGGGCTCTGACTACTCCAAGCGGCAGCTGAACAACGCCACCCAGGCCATCATGCAGGGCGGCTCGAACTTCAAGCCCTTCACGGTGCTCGCCGCGGTGCGCGAGGGCGTGTCGACGAAGACGAAGTTCGACGGGAACAGCCCCAAGGAGTTCGACGGATACCCGCACCCGGTCAACAACTATGACGACCGGGACTACGGCAAGGTCGACATGCGCAGGATGGTCGGCAGGTCGATCAACACCGCGTTCGTCGAGCTGAACGAGGAGATCGGGCCGGACAAGACCCGCCAGGCCGCCGTCGACGCCGGCATCCCGGACAAGACCCCCGGCCTCAAGAACGACCTCGGCAACGTGCTCGGCACGGCCTCCCCGCATGTCGTCGACATGGCCTCCGCCTACTCGACGATCGCTGCCCAAGGGGTGCGGTCCACGCCCTATCTCATCGCCAAGGTCACCACGGCGGACGGCAGCTACACCTACACCGCCAAGCCCGAAACTCGCCGCGCCTTCGCCAAGGAGGTCACGGCAGACGTGACCGACGCGATGACGTACACGACGAAGCCGGGCGGGACGGCGACCAAGATCGGCCGGGAGTTCGACCGGCCCGTCGCTGCGAAGACGGGAACGTCCGAGGAGAACCTGTCCAAGTGGTTCAGCGGGTTCGTGCCCCAGATGGCCGTGTCGGTGGGGACGTACAAGCCCACGAAGGACGGCAGTTCGAGCCTCTCGCTGACGGACGAGGAGTCGGTCGCGTTCGACGGCTCGACCATCCCGGCCAACATCTGGCTCGACTTCATGATCCCGACGTTCGAGGGCGTCGAGGTGCTGCCGTTCCCGCAGCGCGAGGGCGTGGGTGACGAGGACGTGCCGACGGAGACCGCCACCCGGACCGAGGCAACGACGACGACCGAGGCGCCCCCGACCACGACCAGCGAGCCGCCTCCGACGAAGTCCGAGCCGGCGAAGCCGACCAAGACCCCGCCGGGCAAGCCGAGGCCGACCACCACGACGCAGGAACCGACGTTCTCGGTGACGGTGCCGCTGCCGGACCCGAGCGCGACCAGCTCCAAGCCCCCGAAACCCGGCGGCGGGGGCGGCGGGGGCGGATGACCGCGTCCGGCCGCGGGACGACCACGAGCGATCCCGTCGCAACTGCCGCGAGCGAGGTGATCGGAGGTCCACGCGGCCGCTACGCCGCCCGCGAGCTCCCCTGGATGTTCACGGCTGCCGTGGTCTCGGCGCTGGCGGCGATCCCGGCCGGTTTCGGCATCGCCCTTCGGATCCCGTGCCTGCGGACCCACTGGTCGGGCGACGGGCAGTTCTGGAACGCGTGCTACTCCGACCTGCCGAACGCCTACCGGGACGGCGACCTCGGCGCCGGGCTGGCAGCCTTCCTCCGTGGCGCGGAGGGAGCACCGACAACCGGGCAGCCGCCGCTGACCGGCCTCATGCTGACCGCGGTCGCGAGCCTCGTCCCCTCTGCGGAGCGGGAGGGCACCCGGATCGCGTGGTACTTCGCCCTCTGGGCCGTGCTCCTGACGCTGCTGCTCCTCGCGGTGATCTGGCTCGTCGCCTCGTCATCCCGGCGCCCGTGGACCTCCGCCCACGTCGCCCTCGCCCCCGTGGTCGCCCTCGTGGGTTTCGTCTCCGCCGACCTGCTCGGCGTGGCGCTCGCGAGTGCGGGAATGTGGGCCTGGGGGCGCCGCCGCCCGGGCGCGGCCGGGGTCCTGCTCGGGCTGGCGATCTCCGCGCGGTCCTACCCCGTGCTCATCCTCGTCGCCATCGGTCTGCTCGCCGTGCGGTCCGGCCGGCTGCGCGAGTTCGGCCGCACCGCCGGTCACGCGGTCGCCACGTTCCTCGGCGTGACCGGCGCGCTCTGGCTCCTCAACCCGGACGCCGCCGCCTCCGCCTACCAGGGCTGGGCCGCCGTAGGGGCGGGCTATGGCTCGCCGTGGCTGCTGCCGCAGCTCGCCGGCCACCCACTGCCCACGTGGGCGGTCACCGCGCTCGCGGTCCTCGGCTGGGTCGTCGCGATCGGCGTCGGGGCGGTCCTCGCGTTGGCGAGCGCGCGTCGGCCGTCTCTCGCGGAGGTCTCCCTCGTCATGGTGGGCATCGTCCTGGTGACCGGCAAGTCCTTCACGGTGCAGAGCTCCCTCTGGCTCGTCCCGCTCATTGCCTGGAGCCTCGTCCAGTGGCGGGATCACCTGATCTGGGCGGCCGCCGAGGCGATGAACTTCGTCGCCGTATGGCTGACGATCGCCGCGGGGAAGGTCCCGGACCGCGGGCTGCCGAACCCGTGGTACGCCTTCTTCTCGATGCTGCGCGTCATCGCGGTCCTCTGGCTCGTGGCGATGGTGTGGCTGCAGGCCCGCGAACGCTGGGGTCGTTCACAGCCGGAGCCCGACGACCTGGCCGGCCCGATGACGGGCGCGGAGGACCGCGTCATCGTCCGCTTCACGTGAACCCACGGGGGCTCTCGGCCGTGGCCGGCCTGCGCCCCCGTGTACCCGCGAAAGCCCGCGTTGTCGGCATCCCTGAGTCCGGATTTCGGCGTATGCCGCTGGGCCCGGTAGTCTTGCCGGGTTCGCCGTGTGCCCTACCGCCCCTGGGCGGCTTGTGGAGAAGGCCGCAGCAGTGTCGGCTGAATCTGCAAGGCTGGGACGCGGCGGGACGTTTGCAACCCTCCTGTCACGGGAGAGACCCGTGACCGCCAAGACCAAAGGAGGTGGGTTAGAAGCATGCGTCAGTACGAACTCATGGTCATCCTCGACCCGGAGACCGAGGAGCGCACCGTCGGCACCACGATGGACAAGTTCCTCAGCGTGGTGAAGAAGGATGGTGGCACCGTCGACAACGTCGACGTCTGGGGCCGTCGCCGGCTCGCCTACGACATCAAGAAGAAGAACGAGGGCATCTACGCCGTCGTCAACTTCACCGCCGAGCCCGCCACGGCTCAGGAGCTCGACCGGCAGCTGAACCTCAGCGAGTCGGTCATGCGGACCAAGCTGCTCCGTCCCGGCGCCTGACCTCCCGCCCTCGATCACCGATCACCCAACGAAGGACTGAACGGAGCCACGCATGGCAGGCGACACCGTCATCACCATCATCGGCAACCTGACCGCCGACCCGGAGCTGCGTTTCACGCCGTCGGGCGCCGCGGTCGCGAACTTCACCGTGGCCTCGACGCCGCGGATGTTCGACCGCCAGACCAACGAGTGGAAGGACGGCGAGACGCTGTTCATGCGCTGCTCGGTGTGGCGCGACGCGGCCGAGAACGTCGCCGAGTCGCTCCAGCGCGGCATGCGGGTCATCGTCTCCGGACGTCTGAAGTCTCGGTCCTATGAGACGAAGGAAGGCGAGAAGCGCACCGTCGTCGAGTTGGATGTCGACGAGATCGGCCCCTCCCTGCGCAACGCCACGGCCAAGGTCAACAAGACCCAGCGTGGCGGCGGTGGCGGCTTCGGCGGCCAGCAGCAGGGCGGCGGCTGGAGCGGCGGCGGCCAGCAGCAGGGCGGTGACGACCCGTGGGCAACCGGTCCCGGCGGTGGGCAGGGTGGTCAGCAGGGTGGCTGGGGACAGCCGGCCGGCGCGCCCCAAGGTGGTCAGCAGGGCGGGCAGCAGGGCGGCGGTCAGCAGGGTGGCTGGGGGCAAGGCGCCCCGAGCTACGACGAGCCGCCGTTCTGACTCGTCGGCCTGAACCGCGGTTCGAGGTCAGGCGCGACTCTCGGAGTCGCCGAGCGTCTCGAACGGTTGGGGCAGGGAGCCGACATTGGCCGCTGAGCCAGCTCAGCGGCATACGACAGTGAAGTAATCCCATCCCGGGGAGGAAACCCCGGGCTTTCCAGAAGGAGAGCACCACGATGGCCAAGCCCGTTGTGCGCAAGCCCAAGAAGAAGGCCAACCCGCTGAAGGCGGCGAAGGTCGAGAACATCGACTACAAGGACACCGCGCTGCTGCGCAAGTTCATCTCCGACCGCGGCAAGATCCGCGCTCGCCGGGTGACCGGTGTGTCCGTCCAGGAGCAGCGCCTCATCGCCACGGCCGTGAAGAACGCCCGTGAGATGGCCCTGCTGCCGTACTCGAGCTCGGCTCGCTGAGCCGGCCGCTCGAGAGAGGAACGTACCAATGAAGTTGATTCTGACGCACGAGGTCACCGGCCTCGGCGCGGCCGGTGACGTCGTCGAGGTCAAGGACGGTTATGGCCGCAACTACCTGCTGCCGCGGGGCCTGGCGACGCCGTGGACGAAGGGTGGCCAGAAGCAGGTCGACGCTCTGACGAAGGGCCGCGAGGTGCGCGCCATCAACGACATCGAGCAGGCCAAGTCCGTCAAGGGTCGGATCGAGGCCCTGCCGGTCAAGGTGGCGGCCAAGGCCGGCCAGTCCGGCCGGCTGTTCGGCGCGGTCAGCAACGGCGACATCGCCGAGGCGGTCAAGGCCGCCGGCGGGCCGGAGCTGGACAAGCGCAAGATCGAGGTCAAGCAGGCCGTCAAGTCGCTCGGCTCGTACGAGGCGACCGTTCGTCTCCACGCCGACGTCGCGGCGACCCTGAAGTTCGAGGTCGTCCCCGCCTGAGACAGCAGCGCCAAGGCGCAGGAGCAGGGCCCGGTTCCGCCGAACCGGGCCCTGCTCCATTCCCGTGTCGCTCGCTAAGGTGGCCTTGATGGCACTGCAGATCGACGATGTCGCGCACGCCTTTGGGGAGCGTCAGGCTCTCGCCGGCGTGAGTTTCGCCGTTGAGCCGGGTGGGCTGACCGGCCTGCTCGGGCCGAACGGTGCCGGCAAGACGACGCTGCTGCGGGTCATGCTGGGCGTGCTGACGCCGGACCGCGGCCAGGTCAGGCTCGACGGCCAGTCGGTCGAGGACCTGCGGGACCGCCGCGCCTGGGGCTACATGCCACAGGAGCGGGGACTCTACCCGGCCATGCCGGCTGGGGAGCAGGTCGTGCACTTCGCCTGCCTGCACGGGCTCTCCAGATCGGATGCGACGGCCCGCGCCCACGCGCTCCTCGATGAGCTCGGTCTGGGCGACCGGTGGGCCGACCGCACCGACAAGCTGTCCGGCGGGATGCAGCAGCGGCTGCAGCTGGCCACCGCACTCGTCCACGAGCCGGACGTCATTGTCCTCGACGAGCCCTTTGCCGGTCTGGACCCCGTCGCGGTCGCTGGGCTGTCCGAGACGTTGCGCGAGCGCGCGGGCGGCCGGATCGTGCTCTTCTCAAGTCATCAGCTCGACCTCGTCCAGGACCTCTGCAAGGACATCGTCATGATCGACCAGGGCCGGGTCGTCCTGGACGGTCAGGTGGCTACGCTGCGGGCGTCCTCGGGGGACCGCCAGCTGCGACTGCAGCTCGAGTCGCATGACCGGACCTGGTTGCGGCAGTGGGACGGCGTGAGCGTCGTCAGCGATGAGGCGGATGGGCTCCGCCTGGCGATTCCCCCCGGTGTCGACCCGCTCGCAGTGCTCGACGCCGGGCGCGCGACAGGACGGGTCGCCGACTTCGGCCTCGACCTGCCGACGCTCTCCCAGCTGTTCCTGAGTGCGGCGGGCCAACGGGTCGGTGGCGCATGAGCGGACGAGAGGTCGTTGAGGAGCACATGACGTGGCGGGATGGCATGTGGCTGGTCGCCCGGCGCAGCCTGGTCGAGAACCTCCACTCGCGCACCTTCAAGGTCGTGACCGGCCTGCTCCTGCTCCTGTCGATCGGCGCGGTCGTCGTGCCGCAGCTCATCAGCGAGGACGGGACCACCTACACCCTGGCCACTGTCGGCGAGGCGCCCGCCCCGCTCAGGTCCGCCCTGGAGGCAGCCGGACAGGCTGGGGACTTCACCGTCAAGTTCGAGACGCGCGACACCGCCGAGGCCGTGCGCGTTGCCGTGCGCGACGACGTGGCGAGCGCAGGGCTGGCTGACGGGACACTCTTCACCCCCAGCCAGTCGGCAGGACCGTTCCCCATCGTCGTCGCCCAGGCGGTCGTCGGCGTCGAGACCGCCAAGCGGCTCGCCGCAGCAGGACTCAGCGCTGACCAGATCGCCTCGGTGCAGTCGGTCCAGCCGCCACGGCAGGAGTCGGTCGGTCGGGTCGACAGCGAGGGCCGCGCCGCAGTCGGCTTCGGCGTGGGGATCGTGCTCTACCTCGCCATCACCTTTGCGGGCAGCGCCATTGCGACCACGGTGGCCATGGAGAAGTCGACGCGGATCTCCGAGGTCCTGCTCGCGGTCCTGCGGCCGAGCCAGATCCTCGTGGGCACCGTGCTGGCGGTCGGCCTGGTCACCTTGGCGCAGCTCGTCGTGCTCGCCGTGCCCTTGGCCATCGGACTCCGGGTGGCGGACCTCGGGCTGCCCTCGGTCGCCAGCGGAGACCTGACATTGGCGCTGGTGTGGTTCATCCTCGGGTTCGCGCTCTACTCGTTCCTCTTCGCGGCGACGGCCTCGCTCGTTGACAAGATCACCGAGGCGAACTCGGCGATCCTGCCCGTCACCACCACCCTCGTCATCGTCTACATGCTCTCCATCATCGTGGTGATGGGCGATCCGCGCAGCGTCTGGAGCGTCGTCCTGTCGATCTTCCCGCTGAGCGCACCGGTGGCGATGCCGATCAGATGGGCGGGGGGTGAGGTCCCCGTCTACCAGCTCGTCCTGGCCATGGTGCTCACCGCCGCGACCGCCGTGCTGCTCGTGGCCGTCGCCTCGTCGATCTACCGGCGGGCCCTGCTCATCACCGGCCGGCGGGTCAAGTTCACCGAGGTCCTACGGCCACAGGCCGACTGAGGGCGTCGACCAGCTGACCCGTCAGGCCGAGTCCCGCACCACCAGATGGGTGTGGAGGAGCGAGACTCGCGGCGCCTGCTTGCCATCGAGCAGTTGGAGCAAGGTGTCAGCCATGACGATGCCCATCTGCTTCGTCGGCTGGGCGACCGTCGTCAGCTGGATCGGTCCCCGCCTGGCAAAGGGGCTGTCGTCGTAGCCCACGACGGCAACGTCCGATGGCACGGCCCGCCCTCGCTCCGCCAGCGCGGCGAGAGCTCCGCTGGCCATGAGGTCGCTGGCGACGAAGATCGCGTCGACGTCGGGATAGCGGTCGAGCAGCTCTGCCGCCGCTCGACCGCCGCCCTCCTCGCTGAAGTCGGCGTGGGCGACCCGAACGTCCGAGAGCCCTGCCTCCCGCAGCGCATCCCGCCAGCCCTGCTCGCGGTCGATCGCCGCAGGCATGTCACCGGGCCCGGTGATCGTGGCGATGGCGTGATGCCCCGTCTTGACGAGATGCCGGGTGCCCTGAACCGCCCCGAGACGGTTGTCGACATCGACGTAGTAGTCGGTGGGGCGTCCCGGCACGCCTTCCGCGTCCATCGGGCGACCGCCGAAGACGACCGGCAGCGACTGGCCGAGCGAGGCGAGGAAGTGGTCGCCGGAGTGGTGCGAGACGACCAGGGCCCCGTCCACGTTGCCGCCCAGCAGGTAGCGGCGAGTCTTGTCGGAGGGTGAGCTGGGGTGGGCCAGCTGCAGATTGAGGACGTAGTCGCTGTCGTCCAGCCGATCACTGATCCCCTGGACGATGTCGGCGAAGTAGGGGTCCCCGAAGAAGCGGTGGGCATCCTCCGGCACGACGAGGGCGATCGACATCGTCGCCCGCGCGACGAGCGATCGAGCCGCCCGGTTCGGCACGTAGTTCAGCTCGCTGATGGCTGCCTCGACGGCGGTCTGGACCTCGGGGCTGACCTTCGGTGAGGAGTTGATGACGCGCGACACCGTGGCGCGTGACACGCCGGCAAGCCGAGCGACCTCCTCGAGGGTCGGCCGACCCGAAACGGCCATCGATCCGCTACTCATGCGTCGTTGCCTCCCGACGGGAGCTCTCTCGTGCTGATGATCTGGGCAAGGTCCAGCGCGCTGGCCTTCGGGGTGCGGTCCTGCGTCTCGTAGTTCACTCGGACGATACCGAAGCGCTTCGCGTAGCCCCACGCCCACTCGAAGTTGTCCAGGAACGACCAGTAGAAGTAGCCCTGCACCGGCACGCCCGCCTCGAGCGCGTCGAGCACCGAGCCGAGATGCGAACGGACGTAGTTCATGCGGTCCCGGTCGTCGACGAACCCGACCTCGTCGGCCTCGTCGTCGAAGGCCGCGCCGTTCTCGGTGACATGCAGGGCGGTGTTCGTGGGCCCGGCGTACTCCTCGTGGAGTCTGACGAGGAGGCGGGTCAGTCCCTCTGGCTGCACCTCCCAGTCCATCGAGGTCACCGGCAGGCCCCGCGGGTGCCCGTGCACACCGTCGGCCGCCGGGAACGGGGACCGGGTCGGCCGGGTCGTCGCGGGGCCGGCGTTGAGGGCGGACAGGGGCGGCAGGTGGCTGAAGGCCCCACCGTTGTAGTAGTTGACGCCGAGCACGTCGATGGGGGCCGCGATCGTTGCGAGGTCGCCGTCCTTGATGTGCGTCTCGAGTCCAAGGCCCCGGACGTCCTCGAGGACGTCGGCGGGGTACTCACCGCGGAAGATCGGGTCGAGGAAGATCCGGTTCATCTGGCCGTCAATCCGCCGTGCGGCCTCGACGTCGCTCGGGTTGGACGGGTCGACGGGGTCAGCCACCGTGAAGTTCAGCGTGAGCCCGAGCTTCAGGGAGGGATCACGCTCGCGCAGGGCAGCGACGGCTTGACCGTGGCCGAGCATGAGGTGATGCGCTGCGGCGAGCCCGTCGGAGGGCGACTGCCGGCCGGGCGCGTGTTCACCACTGGTGTAGCCGACAAACGCCGAGCACCACGGCTCGTTCAGGGTCGTCCACGTCGAGACCCGGTCGCCCAGCCGGTCGTGCACGGCGAGGGCGTAGTCGACGAAGCGGTCAGCCGTCTCACGCACCGGCCAGCCGCCGCGGTCCTCCAGCGCCTGGGGCAGGTCCCAGTGGTAGAGCGTGAGCCACGGCGCGATCCCCGCGTCGAGGATCGAGTCGACGAGCCGCTCGTAGAAGTCGAGGCCCCTCGGGTTGACCGTCCGACCGTCCGGGCACACCCGCGCCCATGATGTCGAGAACCGGTATGACTGGATGCCGAGGCGCTTCATCAGGGCTACGTCGCTGAGGTAGCGGTGGTAGTGGTCGCACGCGATGTCACCGGTGTCTCCGTCGACGACCGCGCCCGGGGTGTGCGAGAAGGTGTCCCAGATCGAGTCGGCGCGCCCGTCCTCGTGGCGCGCGCCCTCGATCTGGTAGGCGGCGGTGGCGACCCCGAGGACCAACCCGTCCGGCACCTTGCGCGTGCCGTCGGGCGAAGACTGCGCTCCTGCACCAGGCTTCACGGGTCGGCCGGATGAGGTGAGGTTGAGGGTCATCCCTTGACTGCTCCTTGCATGATGCCGGACACGAGGTGACGGCCGGCGAGGAAAAAGACGATGAGGAGGGGGAGCGCCGCGAGGACGACGCCGGCGAGGACGAGCGAGTAGTCGACGTAGTAGGCCGCCTGCAGCTGCTGCAGGGCCACGGGCAGGGTCGGGTTCCCCGGCTCGAGCACGATGAACGGCCAGAAGAAGTTCGTCCAGGTCGCGATGAAGGTGAACAGCCCGAGCATCGCCGCACCGGGCCGGGCGGCCGGAAGCGCAACGCTCCAGACGATGCGCAGCGTTGAGGCACCATCCACCCGGGCTGCTTCAACGAGCTCGTCCGGCAGCGCCTCGCGCAGGTACTGGGTCATCCAGAACACCCCGAAAGCACTGACCAGCGCAGGCATGATGACCGCCCAGAGGCCACCGATCCAGCCCAGCTTGGCCATGACGATGAAGAGCGGGACGACCCCGAGCTGGGTCGGCACGCACAACGTCGCGATGATGATGACGAGTAGCGCGTCCCGGCCGCGGAACCGCAGCTTGGCGAAAGCGAACCCGGCGAGCGTGGACAGGAGCACCACCGCGCCGGCCACGACGGTCGAGACGATGACGCTGTTGAGGAACGCTCGCCAGAACGGCAGCGTCGTGATGACGGTTCGGGCGTTCTCGATGAAGTTGCCGCCCGGCAGGAGCGACACCTCCCCGCTGTTGATCGCCGCGGCATCCTTGCTGCCGATGACGAAGGACCACCAGAGCGGGAAGACGCTCGCGAGCAGGACCACAGTGAGGAAGGCGTATGCCGCTGGGCTCGCTTGCGCCCGCCGGGCCACTCGGGCGGTCGCCCCCTTGCCCGCGCGACCCATGGTCGAGCGGCCGCCTTCCTGGAGGCGTCGGGTCATGACGGTCATCGGGACTCCTTGGAGGCGATCCTGCGGATGACGAAGTAGTTGACGATGGCGAAGACGACGATGATGAGGAACAGGAGCCAGGCGACCGCGGACGCGCGACCGAAGTTCTTCTGGTTCCAGCCGAGGTTGTAGAGGTAGATCGTCAGCGTCTGCCACTGGCGGTCCGCGCCCCCTTGCCCGTACTGGTCGAACATCCGCGGCTCGTCGAAGATCTGGAGACCGCCGATCGTCGAGGTGATGACGACGAAGATGATCGTGGCGCGCAGCTGCGGGACGGTGATGGAGAAGAAGGTCCGGATCGGGCCGGCTCCATCGATGAGGGCGGCCTCGTAGTAGTCCCGGGGAATGGTCTGCATCGCCGCCAGGAGGATGAGGGCGTTGTAGCCGGTCCACCGGAAGTTGACCATCGTGGCGATGGCGATGTGGCTCGCGAAGGTGTCCTTGTGCCACTGCACCGGATCGATCCCGACCCAGCCGAGCAGCTGGTTGAACAGGCCGTAGCGGTCGCCGAACAGGTCGTTGAAGATGAGCACGACCGCCACCGGGGCGATGACATAGGGCAGCAGGACGCTCATCCGCCAGAAGCCCTTCGCGCGGATCCCGCTGTCGAGGGCGACGGCGATGAGCAGCGCGAGGATGACCTGCGGGACGCTCGAGAGCAGGAAGATGCTGAAGGTGTTGCGGACCGCGTTCCAGAAGAAGCGCTGCTGGAGCACGTCCTGGAAGTTCTGGAGGCCGACGAAGTCGCCCTGCCCGCCGATGAGGTTCCATTCGTGCAGCGAGACCCAGGCGGTGTAGAGGATGGGGAACATGCCGACGACGCCGAAGACGATGAAGAACGGCGAGATGAAGGCATAGGGCGAGGCCTTCCCCTCGAACCGGCTGAGGCGCTGACGCCAGCGCGCCCGCTCGCCGGGCGCCCCGGCGGGCGGGCGGGTGGAGCCAGGGGCCGGCCCGCCAGCCGGGACGGTGTCCCGGCTGGCCGACCGGTCCGTGCGCGTGTCGAGCATCAGCCCAGGGCCTGGACGTCCGCGACGAACTTCTCCCACGACGCCTGAGGAGTGGACGAGCCGTCCTCGATCCGGGTCAGCGCCTGCTGCATCGCGTCGTTGATGGGGAAGTACTTGGGACCCTTGAAGGGGCTCACCGTGACGGCCTTGGCCCGCTCCGCGAAGATCTTCCCCGTCGGGGCGTTGTTGAAGAACGGCACGGTGACGGCGGCGAGCTCAGGGTTGTCGAGCGCGGCGACCTGGCTGGGGAAGGCGCCGACCTTCTTGAAGGCCTTGACCTGCTGCTCGGGCGCGGTGAGCCAGGCCGCGAGCGCCTTGGCCTCGGCCTGGTGCTGCGACTGGTTCGGGACGGTGAGGTACGAGCCGCCCCAGTTGCCGCCTCCGCCGGGGAAGGTGTTGGCGACGTCCCAGCCCTTGACCCCCTTGGCGTTGCCCTCGATGACACCGACCATCCAGCCCGGGCAAAGCATCGTGGCGAACCCGTTGTCCTGGAAGCTGGCAACCCAGTCGTCGCTCCACTGCTGGAGCTTTGCCGAGAGCCCGTCGTTGATTCCGGCCTTGACCACGGCGTCGTAGGTCTTCTTGACGTCGGGGTTCGTCGTGGCGATGACCTCGCCCTCCGGCGTCTCGTAAGCGGTCTCGACCTGGTTGATCATGCCCTGCCATGTCGCGCCGAGTGAGTCGAACCACGGGACGTCGGACTTGGCCTTGAACTGCGTCCCGGCGGCGAAGTAGCTCTCCCACGTGTTGCCGAGCAGCTGGGCGACGGCATCGCGGTCAGAGGGCAGGCCGGCCTTCTCGAAGAGGTCGGCGCGGTAGCAGATCGCCTCGGGGCCGACATCCGTGCCGTAGCCGATGAGACGTCCCTTCGCGTCGGTGGCGGCCTTCGCCTTCCAGTCGAGCCAGCGGCCGTCCGTGTCGGGTGACTTGAGGTCCACGAACTTGTCGGAGTACTGCATCAGCTCCGGCAGCCAGTCGACCTCGACGGCCTCGACGTCCGACAGCCCCGATCCGGCGGCGAGGCGGGTGTTGAGGTTGTCGCGGGCCTCGTTCGAGGTGGCCGCCTTCTTGTGCTCGATCTTGACGTTCGGGTGGGCGGCCATGTACTCGGTGATGAGGTCCTCGTAGCCGAACTGGTTGAACGTCGCGAGCTTGAGGGTGACTGGCCCAGCGGAGGTCGTCTGGTTGCCGGAGCCGGCGTTGTTCTCGCCGTCGGAGCTCGACCCACAGGCACTAAGGGCGAGGAGTCCGACGGTGATGGCGGCGAGCGCCTGTAAGCGGGTATGACGTGGTTTCATTGAGAGCTCCTTCGGTCTCAGCCCAGAGTGGAGGGGTGGTATGGGAGCGCTCTCCCAGCGGGAGGGAATCCTGTGAGAGCGCTCTCACGGATGAGAATGAGGCCTTGGTTACTGCCGGTCAACCCCCGTTATCAACACGTGACCTCGCCGGTCGTCGATGGTGGGATTATCCGCTCAACCGGCCTTCCGCCGGAACGTCCGGGGTGGCATCCCATGCGCCCGCTTGAACGCCGCCGTGAACGCGAACGGGCTGGCGTACCCGACCCGACCGGACACCTGCTCGACCGTCGCGTCGGTGTCGCGGAGCAGCTGCGCGGCGACGTCCATTCGCCACCGAGCCAGATAGGCCATCGGCGACTCGCCGACGACGTCGGTGAACCGCCGGGCCAATGTCGCTCGTGAGACCGCAGCCTCCCGAGCCAGCGTCGTCAGCGTCCACGGCGCGGCCGGGTCGGCCTGCATCGCCGAGAGCACCGGCCCCACCACCGGATCGGACTGCGCCGTCCACCAGCGCGGCGCGCGCCCGGGCTCCTCGGCGAACCAGCGGCGCAGCGCCGTCACGAGGACGAGGTCGACGAGCCGGTCGATGACGACGTCCTGCCCTGGCAGGTCCCGACCGAGCTCGGCGACGAGGAGGCCGATGAGACCCCGGTCCCAGTCGCCACCTCGCACCACGACGAGCCCGGGCACCGCGTCGAGCAGTCGACCGGTCACCTGCGAGGCGAGCTCGTAGGTGCCCACGAGGAACGCATCCTCGCCGCCCGGAGCATTCCCCCACCGTCGGACGCCGTGGCTCAGCTCGACGCAGAGGTCGTTGCCGACGAGGTCACGGCTCACCTCGCCGGGCCCGATGACGATCGTCGGTGGCACGCCCGGGGAGCCGGCGAACGTGTACTCCAGTCCCGCCGTCGTGATCACCACGTCACCCGGGCGGAGCCCCACAGAATCGTGGCCGGCCCGATCGAGCCAGGCCTCGCCGCGCACCATGACGAGCACGCCGACCGTGGCCTCGTCCTGAACGGCCACCGACCAGGGCGCCTCCATCTCCACGTGAAGGACGTGCACCCCTCGCGCGCGGTGCCCGTCGAGCGTCGCCGTCAACGTGTCCATGGGCCGATGGTAAGACGATCGCGTAGATAAATGAGTGACAAACTCATGGAAAATCTTGCCGTATGCCGCTGTACTGGGTTCCATGAACATCTCACTCCAGCCACTGGCCCGGTTCCCCTGGGAGGACGTGGGCACCTGGGAGGCCGCGCCGGGAGCCAGCTCAGCGGCATACGCAACCCTCCGCCCAGCACAGGGAGCGTGGGACCGATGATGGCGCTGCAAACCGCCGCGCTGGCCACCGCCGCGGCATCGGGCGTCATGGGCGGAGTGCTCTTCGGGTTCTCCAGCTTCGTCATGCCGGCCCTCCGTCGCCTACCTGCGTCGCACGCCGTCGCCACGATGCAGGCGATCAACCGGGCTGCGCCGCGCGCGCTCGGGTTGCCGCTCGTGGCCTCGGGACCCGGCAGCGCAGCCGTCGCTGCCTGGGCCCTGACGCGGGCCGACGTGCCGGGCGCTGCGCGGACGCTCCTGGTCACCGGTGCTGTGACGGCGGTCGCGGCTCTCGCCATCACAGCCGGCTACCACGTCCCGCGCAACAACCGCCTCGACGCCGTCGACGCGACGTCCGGCGCGGCAGCGACGGGCTGGGGGCAATTCGTGCCGGGGTGGGTCGCGATGAACCACGTCCGCACGGCGCTCTCCCTCGTCTCGGCCGCCCTCGTCATCGCCGGCGCCGCCCAGCTCCCCTGACCACCACCCACGTCAACCGCAACACACCCGCCAATCGAGTGCTCGACCCGGTTGCAACCGCCCTGAGCAGTCGACAAGCGGGTGTGTTGCGGCGAGGACGGGTGGCTTCCCGAAGGTCTGCGCCGCCGATGTCTCTCAGGGGACGATGACGCCCCGGCCACGGATGCGGCCCTCGTGCAGGTCGTCGTAGGCCTCGAGCGCATCGTCGAGCGAGTACGTCTTCGTCTCGATGGTCACGTCCCCTCGCTTGGCCATCTCGACCAGCTCGAGGAGCTCCTTGCGCCGGCCCCAGAGCGAGGTGCTGACCTGGACATCGAAGGGCGCCGACAGCAGGCCGACTTTCGCGTTGCCGCCGCCAGCCCCGACGAGGACCACGGCCCCGGCCACGCCGACGCTCTTCAGGGCGAGATCGCCCGTCGGGTCGATCCCGACGAAGTCGAAGACGACGTTAGCGCCACGACCGTCCGTGAGCTCCCTGATCCGATCAGCGGCCTCCGGCTTGGACTCGAGGGCCTCGTGAGCGCCCATCTCCTTCGCGAACGCGAGCTTCTCGTCGCCGAGGTCGAGCGCGATCACCCGGGTCGGCGTCAGGGTCCGGAGCAGCTGGATGGCGACGTGGCCGAGGCCGCCGGCGCCGATGACGACCGTCGTCGTCCCTCCGACGAGGCGAGGGAGGACCTTCTTGATCGCCTGGTAGGGGGTCAGGGCCGCGTCGGTGAGGGACGCGGCGCGCACCGGGTCGAGGTCGCCGATCGGCACGAGGTGGCGGACGTTGTCGACGACCATGTACTCCGCCATCGCGCCGTCACGACCAAGGCCCGGCGAGACCATGCCCCGAAGGCAGAGGTTCTCCGACCCGTCGGCGCACATCGCACAGACGCCGCAGCCCCAGCAGCCGTACACGATGACGCTGTCCCCGACTTCGACGCCCGTCGCCCCCTCGCCCAACTCGGCGACCACTCCGGCCGGCTCGTGCCCGAAGGTCATGGGCAGCGGATACGGATACACGTCCTCGGGGTAGGCCATGACGACCTCGTCGGAGTGGCACAGGCCCGACGCGGTGATCTTCAGCAGGATCTCACCGGGACCGGGGGTGGGCCGGTCGACCTCACGAAGCTCCGGCTTGGCGCCGATGCGGACGTACTGGAGCGCTTTCACATCCACTTCCCCTCACGTTCGGACCGATGACCAGATCAACTGTAGGTAGGCATTGCGCCGACGGACTACCACAGAATCTGCCCGATCCGCGTGACCAGGCGTGGCGCGGTCGGATCGAGGCACCTCGTGTCAGTCCGTCGGCTCGCTTGACGAGGAGAGGTGGCCTGCCGCTGTGGCCGGGTGGTCAGGCGCCGGTGACCATCCACGTGTCCTGACGAGCCCGCCAGCCGAGCACGATCCCGCGGATCGCCATCCAGAACGTGAACGCGAGCCAGAGCACGACGATGTCGACGACGGCCGAGTCACTCGGTCCGCGGCTGTGCAGGGCGAGGACGACCGGGAGGTAGAGGAGCAGGCTGATCAGCTGTCCCCACGCGAGCCACCGACCGTCGCCGGCCCCGATGAGGACCCCGTCGATGACGAAGACATAGCCGGCGATCGCCTGGCCCAGGCCGACGACGACGAGCGCGGCCGCGAGGGCGGCTTGCACCGACTCCTCCCCGGTGAAGAGCGGCGGGAGCACGCCGTGGAGGACCACGACGACGAGGCCGATGGCAAGCCCACCCCAGACACCCCACCGGATCATCGTCCGCATCGCGGAGCGGACGCCCTCACGGTCGCCGGCGCCGAGCGAGCGGCCGACGATGGCCTGTGCCGCGATGGCCAGCGCATCCAGAGCGAAGGCGAGGAAGGACCACACGGTCAGGGCCACCTGGTGCGCGGCGAGGGTGACGTCGCCGTAGGACGCGGCGAGCCAGGTCGTCAGCAGCAAAGCAGCCCGGAGCGCGAGGGTCCGGATGAGCAGCGGGACCCCCGTCCGCGCGGCGCCCAGGACGCGGCCGGGATGTGGGTGCAGCCGGGCGTGCCGGACCCGGGCCTGCCGCAGCAGGACGAGGACGAGCCCCGTGGCCATGCCCGTCTGGGCGATGACCGTCCCCCACGCCGATCCTGCTATGCCCCAGTGCAGCCCGTAGACGAAGACGAGGTTGAGGACGACATTGGCGCCGAACCCCAGGACGGAGGCGACCAGTGGTGTGCGGGTGTCCTGGAGGCCGCGAAGCACACCGGTGACGGCAAGGATGACGAGCATCCCCGGGATCCCGAAGGCCGAGATGCGAAGGTAGGTCGTTGCCTGGACGAGCACCGCTTCCGAGGCGCCGAAGAGCGCACAGATCGGCTCGGCGAAGGTCGCGACGAGTGCCGCGGTGGCCACTCCCAGACCCATGGCGAGCCAGAGTCCGTCGACGCCCGCGGCGATCGCTGCGCGCGTGTCGCCGGCACCGAGCTGGCGCGCCACGACGCTCGTCGTGCCGTAGGCGAGGAAGACGAAGACGCCCGCCGCGGTGATGAGCGCGGCGCTCGCGACGCCCAGCCCGGCGAGCTCCGCCGTGCCGAGGTGGCCGACGATCGCCGAGTCGGCGAGCAGGAAGAGCGGCTCGGCGATGAGGGCCAGGAAGGCGGGAACGGCGAGGCGGAGGATCTCGCGCCGATGGCTCGGTGCCTGCGTCACGACGCCGGACCCACATGCTTGAGCGCCTCCCGACGGGACAGGCCCGACAGTGCGGGATGCTGCTGCACGAACCGTCGGACCCAGGCCGGGTCCCACCGGGCGTGGTCCCTCAGCGCCCACCCGATCGCCTTGCGGCTGAAGAAGTCGGGATCCTCGATGTTCGGCTCGATGACCTCCGCGAGCAGCCGCTGGTCGAGCCGGTCCTGCACCCCGACCTGGCACAGGATCGCCGCCCGACGCACCCACAGCGAGTCCGCGACGGCCCACGCGCGCATGCGCGGCTTCTCGATGGGTGGGGCAGCGAGCACCGTGTCGCGGACGAGGTGGGTGGCGATGTCGTCCACGACGTCCCACCAGGCCCCGCTGCGAATCAGGCTCTCCCACAAGGGCATGCTCGTCGAGTCGACCCACTGACGGTAGGCACGGTGCTTGGCGAGGGCCAGCGCTGCGTACCACTGCTCGCGGTGCGTGGCCTCGTCCCAGAGCTGACGGATCGTCGCGGCCCACTCCTCACGCGATCGCATGGCCAGGCCTGGGTCGCGAAGCAGCGGGCGCAACACGTGGGCGAGCTCGGGCGACGTGAGGCCGTGGTACGGGAGGGCGGATTTCATGTAGCGCTGCTGCCCGGCGGCCCGCTCCGGGTTGGCCCGTGCCGTGAGCGCCTCCCGCACCGCCGACCTGAAGTCAGGGTGCGGACCGGCGCTCATGCGCCCAACGTAATGGGCGCGAGGGGAGTCGAGCACGGCCGTCCGAGCCCTAACGCTGGCGCAGCGTGATGACCGGAACCTCGGGCGGGGCGAGCACCCGAACCGGCGGGCCCCACGCCCCAGCACCGCGCGACGTGTACACGGGCACGTCACCCACCGGAGCCAGACCCTCGAGGGCCGGCTGCTGGAGCCGCACGAGGTAGTCGAAGGGCCACAGCTGTCCGCCGTGCGTGTGCCCGGACAGCTGGAGGTTGACCCCGCGGCCGGCCGCCAGCTCGGCGAGCCTGGGCTGGTGCGCCAACAGGAGCGTGAAGAGGTCGGGGTCGACGCCGGACAGGGCGGCCTCGACATCCGGGCCGTCGGGACGGTTGCCCGACGGATCGTTGATGCCGGCGATGGTCAGCTGTCCGCCGTTGCGGGCGATGGAGAGGTTCTCGTTGCGCAGCACGCGGACTCCCAGGTCCTCCCAGTGCCGGAGCCACGCCTCCGGCTCGCCGGAGATCACCTCGTGGTTGCCCTCGACGCCGAAGGTGCCGAGCGGGGCCCGGAGCTCGGCGAGTGGGGCGAGGTCCTTGCCGACCTGGGCAACCTTGCCGTCCGCGATGTCTCCCGCGATGACGACGAGGTCCGGGTGCTCGCGGTTGACGAGGTCGACGACGCGCCGGGTGAACCCGGCGTCCCTGACCGGCCCGACGTGGAGGTCGGTGATGAGGGCGATGCGCAGGCCGTCGAGTTCCTCGGGGACGAGGTCGTTCGTGATCGTGACCGGGGTGACCGCCGGCTCTGCCGCCTCCCCGATGCCGTATGCCGTTGTGCTCAGCGCCGCGACCACCACCGTGGGTGCCCCGATCCTCAGCATCGTGCGGCGCAGGCTCGTGCGACCGGCCAGCCGAGCCGGCAACACGACGAGCCCGAGGACGAGGACGCCGACGATGAGGTACCAGACGACGGCGAGCCAGGTCATGCCGAGCCAGGCGAGCCAGCGGGTGTTCGCCGGGTCGATGACGCCGCCCTGGATCGCGAAGGCGGCCAGCACAGCGAGCCACCCGAGGACGAAGACGACCGCGGAAGCGAGCTGAGCGGCATACGGCCATTGGGGTGTCACGAAGAGTCGGCGGTGGAGGGCCCACGTCACGAGCGCAAGGAGCACCGCGACGACGACGACGAATAGGGACA
Source organism: Intrasporangium sp. (assembly GCF_040414665.1). Taxonomy (GTDB): domain Bacteria; phylum Actinomycetota; class Actinomycetes; order Actinomycetales; family Dermatophilaceae; genus Intrasporangium. The sequence goes on along the minus strand of NZ_JBEDUL010000034.1, from coordinate 1,694 downwards.
CAAGCGGCAGCCTCTCAGGTCCGGCCTGGAAAGGCGGCACCGGTTTCGGCAACCGGTCAACCATCTGCATTGCGAAGGCGACTCAAGTCGTATGTCCGTCGCTGTGGGGGAGGCAAGAGATGTTGGCAGAGCCACCGAGATTTCCGGAGTGGTCTGGCGACTCCGATCGTGACGCGATCATCCACGATCTCTTCACGGAACACTGTGCGGACCTCGTCCGTCTCGCGTATCTCATCGTGGGCGACCGTGACATCGCTGAGGACTCGGTCCACGAGGCCTTCATCGCGGTGTACCGCAACTGGAACACCCTGCGCGACAGGTCCTCGCTTGGCGCGGAGCTCCGTGCCGCGGTCATCAGCCAGTGCCGCACCGCACAGCGGGGCCGGTCCCGATCGCGACGCATCGACGGCGACGCGATCGCCAACGACCAGGCACTGCGGATCGTGGCCGTTCTTCGGCGTATGCCGGAACGGCAACGCGAAGTCATCGTCTGCCGGTACCACCTCGACCTCACCGAGGCCCAGACGGCAGCGCTCCTCGAGCTCGAGATCGGCACGGTCAACCGGCATGCGCACCGGGCCCTGCAACGACTCCAGCGCGACACCGATCTGATCGAGGTCGGCGCGCACGTGAAGTGGGGGCTGCGCAGCGTGGCAGATGGCATCCAGGTCAGCGCCGCGGACGTTGCCGGGCTCGAGAGCGAGTTCATCGTCGGTCGCTCCAGTCGGCCACAGCGACGGGCATGGCGGAACCACAACTGGCTCGTGGCAGCCTGTGCCGTCCTCGCCCTCGCCCTGGCTGTCGCGGCACTGTCGATCGTCGGCGATGAGAGGGGCGCACCGGCGTTACCGTCGCTTCTCGACTCGGCATCGCGACCGCTCACGGCTGCGGATCTCGTCGGGGTGTGGCGGGTTGATGATGACCCCAGGCCCATCGTGTGGGTCCTGCACGCAAACGGGACGATGGCGATCTGGTCCTCGCCCGAGGACCTCCGGCGCGGCCGGTCGGAGCCGGGTTTCGCCTACAGCGTCAAGAGCGACGTGCTCGTGCTGCGATGGCGCGACACCTGCACGGCGTCATGGGCCCTCTCACAGGTGGCGCCGGGACAGCTGCGGGCCGACCTGGCGACCACAGGTTCCTGCGGGCCCCGGAGTCTCGGGCGGCTGTCGTCAGTGCTGACGCGGGTGGTTCCCGCCGCACCAGGCGAGGTCAAGCCGAAGTACGTCGCCGGGATGCTCGAGCGGGTTCAGTGGTTGTCGACGCTCACGGGCACGTGGCTGCTCTCCGGAACGGGACGGCTGCTCGCAGTCGACGACGCCGGGCACTACGTGGTCAGCGACGATGCTGGGACGGTGGACGACAAGGGGCGGGTGCCCCTCGTCGAGGAGGGCGCCGTGACTCTTGCAGCCGACGGCTCCGTCGTCTTCACAGCGAAGGGCGAGCACTGCACGAGGACCTATGCCCGGGTCCGGTCTGACTACGCGACGATGGACGCTCGGCTCTCGCAGGACAGCTGCGGTCGGTTGGGTGGCGCCGCCGACACCTGGGTCAGGTTGAACTGAGCGCGGCTGGATTCGTTGGTGGTGTCAACCATCGAGGGGCTCCGGTGCGACTGTTGTGGTGTGGACGCAAGCCAGTGGCGGGCGCCAATGGTTCGAGCATTGACAGAGCCTGATCGGCTGCTGCTCGACCGG
>NZ_JBEDUL010000033.1:0-46949 GCF_040414665.1 Intrasporangium sp. | reverse complement strand
CTGGTCGGCCCTGACCCCGCGTGGAGGGCGGGGACAGGGCCGACCGGCCCCCTGCCGAACCGCCGACGTCAGTCGAGCGGATCGGGTACCGCGACGACCGTCCACGGCGGGCTTCCCGGAGCGCTGTCGAGCTGGCTGTTGACGACGAGGTAGCGGTCCCGCGAGGCCGCGACCGTCGTCGGCGTCGAGAAGTCGGCGTCCGTCGTAGCGGCCACCACGGAACCGCTATGCCACTGGGGGTCCAGCCGGGCGACGTAGAGCCCCTGGCCCGTGTCGGGGGCCCCATAGTTGAGGACTCCGCGGACCACGTCTCGCTCGAGCACCATCCCGTCGGGCCCGAAGGTGCCGAAGATGCTGCCATCCATCACGACGAACTCGGCCGCTGCCGCTTCGGTGTCGACCCGGATGAGTGCACCGAGGCCCTGGGCTGAGACGAGGAGGCGCGACCCGTCAGGCGAGGCGACGATGCCATTGAGGTAGAACCAGCCCGGCTCGAACGACGGCATGAGCTGCCGCGCTCGCAGCCACGGCCGCAGCTCGCCGATGACGTTGCCCCGCAGGTCCATCCGCCAGACCAGTGCATTGGCGGAGTCGGTGACATAGACGGCGTCCGAGGTGATGACCAGGTCGTTCAGATAGGTCGACGCCACCTCATCGGCAGTGGCCGCGCCGGGCCAGCAGCTCTCCATCGGAGGAGTACACGTCGACGCCCGATGGACTGGCGACGAAGACTCGGCCCCTCGCGTCGGCGTGGACGCCGAGCGCGCTCGATCGTCCGACCTCGGACCCGCGCGCAAAGGTCCGCATGGTCGCCGAGCCGACGGAACCGACGTGGACGTCTCCCGTCCCGGACGACGTCACGTAGATCCGGCCGGCCGGCGTGACCTCGATGCCCTCGGGCAGCACGCCCTGCTCCTCGCTCACGACATAGGTGCTCGGCAGGTCACTCCGCCCGGGCTGACTCGGCACCTGCCTCTCGGCCGCCGGCTGTGCGCCTGCCGAAGGTCCGTGCAGCAGGGCGGCCGCTGCGAGAACCGCCGAGACGGCGATGGTGGCCAAGCGGCTCGGTCTGGGGCAGCGGGGCGTGGGCATGCGGGCCTCTCACGGTCAAAAGTACTTCGGACCCGAACCACTATGCCGCACCTGCGGCGCCCGCGAAATAGTTCGGATCCGAAGTTGTTTGATCGTGACCTTGGCCTTGGGACGACCGATGCCGCCCACCGGGTCGGTGGGCGGCATCCGTCATGGGGGGAGTCGTGCCTGCGGTCAGCCCTTGCCGCTCGCCCGGAACGCCCGCCAGGCGTCACTCATCCGCTCGGCCTGGCCCTCCGTGAACATGTCCATGCAGGAGTCCTGCGAGTAGTCCATGAAGTTGTGGATCGGGTCGAGCCCCGGGGCGGCACACGTGTCCGCGCCGACCGGGCAGTTGAACTGCGGGTGCGCCTCCTTCGGCGTGTCGGCGACGAAGTCTCCCGAGGCCGAGCACCCGGCGTTGAAGGTGTGGTGCAGTCCCAGCCAGTGCCCCACCTCGTGGGTGAGCGTGTCGCCCAACGAGTACTTGCCGGCGGTGCCCCCCGGCATCGACTCGTCCAGCATGACCACGCCGTCGACGTAGTCCCGGCCGTTGTTGTAGCCCTTGGGGAAGTACGCCCAACCAAGCAGACCCGCGCCGATGTTGGCGGTGTACACGTTGAGCGTCTTCGAGTCGCCCTCGTGGAGCGCCTTCTTCATGTCGCGCTCGGCCTTCCCGGGGACGACGTCGTACCACGCGTCGTTGACGACCCAGTTGATCTTGGCCAGCTCGAAGCGGAACGGTGTGTCGGCGGCGTCGGACGCCGTCGCGCCAGAGTAGGAGTCGTTGAGGACCGTCATCTGGGCCTCGATCATCGTCTCCATTCGGGTCTTCTCCGCAGCGGTCAGCTCGTGGTCGGAGATGGAGTGGAAGACCGTCTCGATCGTGACGCTGCCGTTCGGCATCCGGGGGAAGTCGGGCAGGACGCCATAGGCCTTGGCCTCGTTGTCGGGGGCGAGCTTCGGCTCCTTGGCACCGCTGCCGTCGCGGACGCGCGCCACGTCGGCGAGGCCTCCGCCGTCCGCGCACTCGGCCACAGCGGGGGAGCTCGTCGCACCTGAGTTCGCCGGGGCCGCGGACGTGACCGGCGTCGCGCCGCTGACGACGAGGGCTGCGGCAGCGACCGTGCCGAGCAGGGCCAGCCGCGCTTGGGTGTTTCTCAGCATCAATGTGGGACCTTTCGCAAGCGATCTGGGCAGGGCGGTAAAGGACGCTGAGACGCTACCGTCGATCTCGTGCCCGCGGGCCCTTTCGGCCCCCTCGATCTGGCAGCGCAGCGCCGGCCTCGAGCGCCCCGATCACCTCGGCCAGCACGGCGCGGGCCTGCTCGACGTCGAGATCCTGGGACACGGGTCGCCACACCCGACGCACGGCCCGCACCGCCGCCGCGTGCACTCGCCGCCCCTCGTCCGTCAGTCGGAGGTCGACCGAGCGGCCGTCCGTGCCTGGGGTGCGGCTCAGGATCCCGTCGCGGACGAGCTTGGCGAGATGCGCGCTGAGTGTCGACGGCTTGGTGCCGATCATCTCCGCCGCCTCCGACGGCGTCATGCTGCCCAGTGCATCGACCAGACTCGTCACCGCATAGCCCGTGGGCGTCAGGCCACTGGACGCCAGCGCCGTGCGCAACATGGCGCCGAGGCCCTCGCCGGCCCGCAGCAGGTCGAAGAGCAGCCCGAGCTCGGGCGGGCGGCGTGCGGTCATGGGTCCAAGGATGCCCGCCGGGAAGGGCAGCCGCGCACGGAAGGGAGCGGAGCGGCATACGGCGTCGACAAGCGAGAAGAAAAGGGAGCCCGGCTCGCGAACGAGCCGGGCTCCAGTGGCGGTTACACGTACCACAACGGGCCAGCCGCCGAAGTTCTCGGCACCCACTCTGGGCAACCCCGGCGACGATAGTCGCGTCGACCGGCCGCCCGCAGTGACGTTGACCGGATCGTGACCAATCCGTCGCGGTTTCGCTGCATGATGGCTTCGGTACTCGCCGGTACGTGCAAAGGAGCGATCATGACCAATCTCGCCACCAACCTCGTCGCCACCGCGCAGCGGCTGCCGGACAAGACCGGCCTCAAGCTCGACCGGGCCGAGGTGACGTGGGGGCAGCTCCATGGCGCGGCGGCCCAGGTTGCGGGGCAGCTGCGCGCGGCCGGCCTGGAGCCGGGCGATCGAGTCTCCCTCATCCTGCCGAACGTCCCGGCCTATCCCGTCCTCTTCTACGGGACCCTGCTCGCCGGCGGCATCGTCGTGCCGATGAACCCGCTGCTCAAGAGCGGCGAGATCGCGTACTACTTCGAGGACGCGGGCACGAAGTTCTCCTTCGTCTGGCCAGACTTCGCCGAGGAGGCCCGCAAGGCAGCCCAGATCGCGGCCATCGAGGGCATCGCCACCCAGGTCATCGAGTGCACCCCGATGGGTCCGGTGGCGGGGGCCCTGCCAGACGGCGACCCGGTGACCGAGCCGGTCGAGCGCGCCGACGACGACACCGCGGTGATCCTCTACACGTCGGGCACGACAGGCAAGCCGAAGGGTGCCGAGCTGACCCACTTCAACCTGCACCGCAACGCCGAGCGGTCGGCCACGGACATCATGGAGATGACCGAGGACGACGTCATCATGGGCTGCCTGCCGCTCTTCCACGTCTTCGGGCTGACCTGCGGGCTCAACACGAGCGTCCTACGCGGCTGCAGCCTGACGCTGATCCCGCGCTTCGACCCGGCGAAGGCGCTCGAGGTCGTCGGCCGGGACCAGGTGACGATCTTCCAGGGCGTGCCGACGATGTACGCCGCGATGCTCAACCACCCCGACGCCGAGACCGCCGAGACGTCCAGTCTGCGCACCTGTGTCTCCGGGGGGTCGGCGCTTCCGGAGGCCGTGATGCGCAACTTCGAGAAGACCTTCGACGCCCAGATCCTCGAGGGCTACGGGCTGTCCGAGACCTCGCCCGTCGCATCGTTCAACATGCCGGACCGGCCGACCAAGCCCGGCACCATCGGTCGCGCCATCCCCGGCTGCGAGATGAAGCTCGTGGGCCTCGACGGCACCGACACGGCGCCCGGCCAGATCGGCGAGATCGCGATCCGAGGCGAGAACGTCATGAAGGGCTACTGGCGGCGGCCGGACGCCACCGCCGAGGCGATCCCTGACGGCTGGTTCCGCACCGGGGACCTCGCGACGGTCGACGAGGACGGGTACTACACCATCGTCGACCGCAAGAAGGACCTCATCATCCGCGGCGGCATGAACGTGTACCCGCGCGAGGTCGAGGAGGTCCTCTACACGCACCCCGACGTCCTCGAGGCTGCAGTCGTCGGGGTGCCGGACGCGACGATGGGCGAGGAGATCGGTGCCGCCGTGGCCCTCCGACCGGGGTCGTCGACGACGTTGGACGAGGTCCAGCGGTACGTCAAGGAGCGGATTGCGGCGTACAAGTACCCGCGTCGCGTCTGGCGACTCGATGAGCTGCCCAAGGGCCCGACGGGCAAGATCCTGCGCCGCGAGGTCCACCCGCCGGCCTGATCTTGGTCGTATGCCGCTGAGCTGGGTTCGCGTCCCATGTGTCCTGGCGTCGTGTGCTGCCCTTCGTGATCGTTATCGGTTCTCGGCCCGGGGTAGTGGAGCGGGATCACTCGAAGCCTTCAGAGGTGTGGGCGGTCGAGATTCTCTGGCGCGGTCATTTGACGCCGCGCCCAAGATTGGAGAACGCATGTCCCAGCACACCACCGGACCGACGTACGGGAGCCTGCCGGACACGGACCTACCGGAGACGGGCCCGACCTACTCGACCGGCTCGACCAGTTCGAGCGGTTCCACGACCGAGGCGGCCAAGCACGCTGCTCGGGAGACGACCGAGACGGCGAAGGGCGAGGCCCACCACCTTGCCGACACCGCGAAGAGCGAGCTGGGCAACGTCGCCTCCACGGCGACCGACCAGATCCGCCGGCTCATGGACCAGTCCCGTTCCGAGCTGACGGAGCAGGCGCGGTCGCAGCAGCAGCGCCTCGCCACCAACCTCCGGACGCTGACCGATGAGCTCGACTCGATGGCCGCTCACGGCGACCAGCAGGGTGTCGCGCATGGCTTGGTCCGTCAGGTCTCGCAGCAGGCTCGCACGCTCGGGGACTGGCTCGACGGCCGCGAGCCCGGCGCCGTCCTCGATGAGGTCAAGCGGTTCGCACGGCGCAAGCCTGGCACGTTCCTTGCGCTCGCGGCCGGTCTCGGCCTCCTGTCCGGCCGCATGACGCGGGGCCTCAAGGCCGCATCGCAGGACGAGGACTCGCAGTCCTACCGAGCCAATGGCTACACCGCCTATGGCACGCCGGCCTACCCCGCCGAGACGACGTACCCGACGCAGACAACGGTTGTGGACGGCCCGCTCGCCACGACGGGGACCACGGCGGGCTACGCAACGTCGACCGAGTCGACTGCGGGCTACCCAACGTCGACCCAGACGACGGCGGACTACCCGGCGTCGACCGAGTCCCTGCGGGGTGACGCCCGATGATCGAGGTGCCCGGCGCGCGCGAGGCGCCGCGCCACGATATGCACGAGAGGTCCGACACCCTCCCGGGCGAGCCCCTCGGCAGCCTCGGCGACGTCGTCTCGGACATCGCCAGGGACATGTCGACCTTGCTCCGGCAGGAGACCGAGCTCGCCAAGGCGGAGCTGCGAGAGTCGGCCCAGCGCGCCGGGAAGGGATCCGGCCTGCTGGGGGGCGCGGGACTCGCCGGCTGGTTCGTCCTGCTCTTCCTGTCCGTGGCCCTGTGGTGGGCGATCGGCGACGCCGTGGGCCTGGGCTGGTCCGCCCTCATCGTCGCCGTCATCTGGGCCATCGTCGCGGCCGTCCTCTACTCGATGGGCCGCAGCGAGCTGAAGCGCATCCAGGGCCTGCCCAAGACGGCCGAGACGGCCAAGCACATACCGGAAGCGATGAAGGGACACGAATCATGACCGACTACGAGACCGAGAGGCTGCGCAGCGAGGTGGAGCGCACCCGTCAGGACCTCAGCGACGACGTCAACCGGCTGGGAGCCACCGTCTCCCCGAGCAGCATCGCCGAGCGACAGAAGGCCAAGGTGAGCCAGCGGGTCACCGGATGGAAGGACCGGGTCATGGGAGTCGCCGAGGATGCCAAGGAGTCGACGATGGGCGCGGCCCACGGCGTCGCGGACACCGGCCATTCGGCTGTCGACAGCGTCCACGAGGGCGCGCACGACGTGAAGGTCAAGGCGCGCCAGCAGACGCAGGGCAACCCCCTCGCAGCCGGCGTGGTCGCATTGGCCGCCGGCTGGCTGCTCGGGTCGCTCCTGCCTGCGTCCGAGAAGGAGAAGCAGGCGGCAACCGCGATCAAGGAGCAGGCGCAGCCCGTCATGGAGCAGGCCAAGACGGAGGTGAAGGAGGCCGGCAGCGAGATGGCCGAGCACCTCAAGCAACCGGCGCAGGAGGCTGTCGAGGAGGTCAAGACGGCGGCCAGCGACTCAGCGCAGGAGCTCAAGTCCGAGACCAAGAGCTCGGCGGAGACGGTCAAGACCGAGGCGCAGGAGCGCGCTCAGGACGTCCAGCGCTGACGCTCAACCCCATCTTTGGGTCGTGGGCTCGGCCTCGGTCAGGAGGTGACCTGACCGAGGCCGAGCTCACGGATCTCGGCGATGGTGCGGGCACCGGTGAGCGCCATGGTCAGGTCGAGCTCGGCGAGCAGGTGCTCCATGACGGCCCGGGCCCCGGCGCTGCCGCCGACGCTGAGCCCGTAGACCCAGGGACGCCCGATGAGGACCGCGTCGGCACCCAGGGCGAGCGCCTTGTAGATGTCGGCGCCACTCCGGATCCCGCTGTCGAAGAGGACCGGCACACGTCCCTCGATCTCCCGCACGATCGCGGGCAGCGCGCGGAGAGACGCGACAGCACCGTCGACCTGGCGCCCGCCGTGGTTCGAGACGATCAGCCCGTCGACGCCATGGTCGACCGCCTTGGCCGCATCGGCCGGGTGCTGGATCCCCTTGAGCAGCACGGGCATCCGGGTGCGCTCACGCAGGGTCGCGAGGTCGCTCCACGTGAGCGACGGCCGGGAGAACACCTCCAGGAAGGTCTCGACGGCGGCCCGCGGTAGGGGCGACCTGAGATTCTCCCTGAGGTTGCCGGGCCAGTGCCGCGCCATGGAGACGGCTGCGGCGACGGCGGACCTGGTCGGACGAGGCCTGGGCTCGCCGGCACTCGCCGGGTTGGTCACCCGCTCCTCGACGAGACGACGGAAGACCGGGTCACTGACGTACTGCGCAATCCCTTCGGCGCGGACGAAGGGCAGGCTGCCGAGATCGAGGTCCATCGTCCGCCAGCCAAGAGTGTGCGTGTCGAGCGTGACGACGAGGGCATCGCAGCCGACCGCCTCGGCCCGGCGCACGAGCGACTCGACGAGGTCGTCGTTGCTGCTCCAGTAGAGCTGGAACCAGCGCGGACAGTCCCCCAGGGTGGCGGCCGTCTCCTCCATCGGCCTCGAGCCCTGGGTCGAGATGACGACCGGGAGCCCGAGCTCACCAACGCCCTCGGCGAGCTCGATGTCGGAGCGCGAGTGGACGAGCTCGAGGGCACCGACGGGGGCCAGCAGGACCGGCGCCGGGAGCCGCCGGCCGAGAAGCTCGACCCCGAGCTCGCGTGCCGAGACGTCGACGAGCATCCGCGGCACGATCGGGTGGTCGTCGAAGGCGGCCCGGTTCGCGGCGTCCGTGCGGTGCTGCCCGGCGCTGCCCGCGACGTAGGCCCACGCGCGAGCACTCATCTTCCTCCGGGCCGCTCGCTCGAGGCGGCGCGGCTCCACCGGGGCTGCCGGCAGCCGCCCGAAGAGTCCCTCCCGATAGATCCGGCTCTGGACCCGCCGGCCGATGCTCTCCTGCTCGCTCATGCGGTCAAGGATGCACCCAGCCTTACCCAACGAGTGAACAACTCTCGGACCGAAAGCTGTTCACTCGATCGGATGGTCAGTTGATCTCGACGTCGCCGGAGCCCGTCCTTACCTTGATGAGCTGCTCGGCGGTGTTGCTGGACGTGACGTTGACGTCCTTGTCCCCCGAGCCGGTCTCCACGTCGAGGCGGAACTGGTCTGCGTCGGGAGCGTCGATCGAGACGTCGCCGGAACCAGTCTGGACATCGAGGCTGTCCGGTGCGGACGGCAGCTCGACGTTGATGTCGCCGCTGCCCGCCTCGAGGACGACGCTGCCCGTGTCGGAGTCGAGTCTGAGATCCATGTCACCGCTGCCGGTACGGACGTTGACCTTGGCCGCCCGGGAGTCCAGGCCGACCTCCACGTCGCCGCTGCCAGTGTGCAGCAGCACGTCAGAGCTGCTCAGCCCATCGGCCTCGACGTCCCCCGAACCAACCTCGAGGTCGATCGCGCCGAGCGCGCCACCGAGGACCACGTCCCCGGATCCGCCGCGGACCGTGACTGCGGTGGTGTCGGGCACGCGGACGACGTAGTCGATCCCGCAGCGCCACGACACGCCTTGACAGTCGGCTCCGGAGATGGTGACGCCGCCGGCCTGCCAGGTCTCGTTGGGCTTGGGCTTGCTGCCACCGAGACCCCAGTTGAACCGCCGGGTCACCTCGATCGTGCCGGCAGGTGCGCCTCCGACGACCTCGACGTCGTTCGAGCTGATGCCGAAAGAGATCGAGTTGCCCGTGAACGGCAGGACCTGGGTCTCCGTCTTCGACTCGGTGATGACGCCGAAGCTACCGATGATGAGCGCCAGCCCGACACCGGCCACGGCCAGCCAGGGGCCCGTGGAGCGGCGTGCGGGACGCGTGGGGGTCGCCGGTTCGCTCGGTCGCGGCGGGGCCTGCCACTGGCTCGGCGTGCGCTGGGGTGGTGGGGATGACGGGGTCGGCGAAGGTGTCGGAGCCGCCTCAAGGGTGTCGCCATGAATCTTGTCGTCAGGCACATCCGAGACCGGAGGCATGGACGGCCGCGGGAGGAATGGACCCTGGGTCGGGGTGTCTGCTGAGCCGCCCGGCGGTGGAGCGCTGGGTGTGGAGGTCACCGCACCACCGTAGGCGCGACCCGTGACCTGGTCCACGGCATATCCGCGCCTCGGGAGCACGTCAGGGGATGAGCTTGCCCGGATTGAGGATCCCGGACGGGTCGAGCTCGGCCTTGATCGCGCGGAGCAGTCCCACACCGACCTCGCCGATCTCCGCGGGGAGGTGGGCCCGGTGGTCGGTGCCGACCGCGTGATGGTGAGTGATGGTCCCGCCGGCATCGATGATCGCCAGGCTCGCTGCGGCCTTGACCTGAGCCCACTGCGCGAGCGGGTCCTGGGACTCGGGCGTGAGGAACGTGAAGTACAGCGAGGCGCCGTCGGGGTAGACGTGCGAGACATGGCACAGGACGACGGCACGGCGTCCGTCGACCTCCAGTGCGCCCCGGATCGCGGCACCGACGGCCGCGTGCAGGCGGGAGAGATTGGCCCACGTCGTGGCCGTCTCGAGGGTCTCCACGAAGAACCGGTGGTCCATCAGCTCGTCCCGCAGGTAGGGCCCCGAGAACCGTCCGAGCTCCCATGCCCGGGCCACCTGCTTGGGCAGCGGCCGACCCCCAGCCTGCTTCAGCAGCTGACGGGCGGCGCCACGCCGGTGGCCGAGCTCGCGATCGTCGGTCCCCTCCCAGACGAGGACGAGCAGGGCGGGCCGGTCGAGCCCCCGTGCCCGGACGTAACGGAGCAGGCGCCGGCCCGAGCTCCCGGCGAGGGTGAGGTTGACGCGCGTCTCGTCCTCGTCCGACAGCCGGCAGATGGTCGGCAGCGCAGCTCGGCCGAGCTCGTGGGCCAGCCGGTTCAGCGCCTGCGCGCCCGCCACGAAGGACGGGAAGACCCACGCTGCGTGCTGCTTCGCGGTCGGCAAGGGCGCGACGCGGAGCGTGACCTCGGTGATGACACCCAGCGTTCCCTCACTGCCGACGACGACGTCCAGCAGTCGGGGGCCGGCGGCTGAGGCGGGGGAACGTCCGCCGAGGACGAGCTCGCCGCGCGGCGTGGCGAGCCGGACCCCCACCACGTTGTCGTCGATCCGGCCGTACCCGGTTGAGGCTTGGCCCGCTGACCGCGTTGCGACGTAACCGCCGATCGTTGCCTCCTGATGGCTCTGTGGGTAATGCCCGAGGGTGAGCCCGTGCGCCTGCAGTGCTTGCTCTGCCTCTGGGCCCCGGAGACCCGGGCGCAGGGTGGCGGTCCGGCTGATGGTGTCGACGGCGACGACGTCGTCGAGCCGTCGCAGGTCGAGCGCGATCACGGCGGTGAAGCGCTCGTGATCGGTGCCCGCCCGCACTCCACCGACGACACTTGTGCCGCCGCCGAACGGGACGACCGCAACGCGGTGCTCGGCACACACCGTGAGCACGGCGGCGACCTCAACGGGACTACCAGGCACCACCACGCCGTCGGGCGCGTTCGACCCGTCGCCGGTGCGCAGCCGGTACAGGTCCGGATAGCTCTTGCCGCCGGCGTGCTCGATGCGCCAGATCCGTTGCAGATGAACGTGATCCGGTCCGACCACGTCAGCCAGCGCCGCCCGGGCGGCTACCCCGTCGCGCCCCTTCCCCAGCCGTGAGGGTGCGAGCGCGACGTCCTCGAGCGCGACGGGACGTGAGATCTGCCGCTGGCCGGTGCCGACGCCGCGCAGAGCGAGCTCGGTCCGGAGGAACCGCCACGCCGCGTCGCTCAGCGGATGAGCATGCGTCGGGTCACCCCAGCCGTGCCATACGGACCGCGGGATGACCTCGGTGAGAGAACCTGACACATGTAACACTGTTACAGAAAACGTTTCATGAGTACAGTGATTGTCATGGACACTGCCCGCCTGGTCGCTCCCAGCACCGACGAGGCACTGCTCGCGGCCGTCAGGGACGAGGTCCTCGCCTATGGCGTGCGTCGTGCCACGGCAACCTCCATCGCCCAACGAGCTGGCGTCTCACGCGTGACGGTCTATCGGCGCGGAGGTGGCATCAGGCAACTTCTCCTCGATGCCCTCGTGGCCGAGTTCCGCAACGCCGTCGAGGAGGTCACGGCTGAGGTCCTCACGGAGCAGTCGCCCAGGGACGGCCGGGCCGCGGTCACCGCCACCGCCGTGGCGATGGTCCAGAAGCTCAGCCACGCACCCCTCGTCGCAGCCCTGCTCAGGCATGACCCGGAGATGCTTCTTCCCTACCTCGTCGACCGCCACGGGCGCAGCCAACAGCTGATGATCGAGGCGATGAGCAGCGCGATCGTCGCAGGCATGGCGGACGGCTCCATCCGCGACGGTGACCCGGTGCTCCTGTCCGTGATCCTCATGCACGCGCTCACGCCGTTCGTCATCGGCCTCGGTGTCGTGACCGCCAAACACGACCCCACCGAGGTCCTGGCCGAGGTGCGACGCCTCGTCGATGCCTATCTGGCCCCGGGGGCCACGAGCTGAGGAAGCCGCCAATGACCGTGTCCATCAACGCGCGGACCCGCTCGCAAGCCCTGCACCGACTGGCGAGTGAGACGTACGACGTCATCGTCGTCGGTGGGGGCGTGACCGGCGCGGGGGTGGCCCTCGATGCGGCCTCGCGGGGGCTGCGCACCGCGCTGGTCGAGCGTCATGACCTCGCCGCAGGCACGAGCCGCTGGAGCTCCAAGCTCGTCCATGGCGGCCTGCGCTACCTCGCCAAGGGCGACGTGGCCATCGCGTGGGAGTCGGCTCGTGAGCGGCACGCCCTGATGACCGCGATCGCCCCCCACCTGACGCGGGCCATGCCGAACCTCGTTCCGCTGGGCGCCGCGACACCCGCCCCGACGGGGCTCGTCCTCGAGGCCGCGATCCGACTCGCCGACGGTCTGCGGGTGGCGGCGGGCACCCCGAGGAGGCTGCTGCCCCGGCCGTCACGCATCAGCGCCGCCGAGGCTCTCGTCCTCGCCCCAGGACTGCGGTCGGCCGGGCTGCGTGGCGCCCTGCTCTACTGGGACGGGCAGCTCGAGGACGATGCACGACTCGTCACGTCGATCGCTCGGACGGCGGCGGCTCATGGGGCAGACGTCGTCACCCGGTGCAGCGCGACCGCGCTCGCGGACCGCAGCATGATCCTGCGCGACGAGCTGACCGGGGAGTCGTTCGAGGCACGCGGCCACGTCGTCAACGCGACGGGTGTCTGGGCCGGTGAGCACGAGCCGTCCGTTCACATCCTGCCGAGCCGTGGCTCCCATCTCATCGTCCGCGCAGCCGCTGTCGGATCCCCGAAGGCGATCTTCAGCGCGCCAGTGCCGGGCCACCGGGCCAGGTTCGTGTTCGCCGTGCCCCAACCGGACGGGCTCGTCATCGTCGGCCTCACCGACGAGCCGGCACCTGGGGTGGACGGCCTTGCCCCGGCCGTGCCGGACATTGACGCACGGTTCCTTCTCGACACCATCAATGCGGCCCTCGCGCGGCCGCTGGAGGCCGGGGACGTCGTGGGCCGCTACGCCGGGCTGCGCCCTCTCGTCGAGAACGGGGGTGGGACGAGCGCCGACGTGTCGCGCCGCCACCTGCTCGTGGACGAGCCCGGGAGGGCCGTCACGATCACCGGGGGGAAGCTGACGACGTACCGCCAGATGGCCGAGGACGCCGTCGATGCCGTATGCCGCCGAGCCGGCTCTCCGGTCGCGTGCAGGACCCGCTCCCTCCCCCTCGTCGGCGCGGCGCCGCGCGATGTCCTCGGACGTGTGGCGGCGCCGTCGCGGCTCGTCCGCCGGTACGGCACCGAGGGAGTGACCGTTTCGGCGCTGCGCGACGCCCATCCGGACTTCGCCGCGCCGGTGAGCGACTCGTGCCCGACCCTGGGCATCGAGTTCCTCTTCGGCATCCTCCACGAAGGCGCCCTGATGGTCGAGGACCTGCTCGAGCGGCGGACTCGCGTCGCGTTCGACGAGGCCGCCCTACCCGCCGCGCGCGAGCTGGCAGAGCGCGCCCTGGACCGCGCGAGTGAGCTCGTCGGGCCCGCGAATTGAGTCGCCCCGCGACAGGCCCGCTGGCAGGGTTACCCCCATGACCACCTCCGCAGCCTCGGCGCCGCTCCTCACCGACGGCCGCGTGACGCTGCGCCGACACACCGCGGCCGACGTGGACGGCATCGTCGAGCAGTCCAGGGACGAGCACTCACAGCGATGGACGGCCGTCGCCCGTCAGTACTCGCGCGCAGACGCCATCGCCTTCCTGGACCACATCGCCGGCGAGTGGGAGAACCCAGCCGGCAAGCGCTTCTGGGCCATCGAGGTCACTGCAGCCGACGGGCGTGCGCAGTTCGGGGGGACGATCGACCTTCGACCCGGTGAGGCGTGGGACCAGGCGTCGGTCGGTTTCGGCCTCCACCCGGCCGCGCGGGGACGAGGAGCGATGTCGCGAGCTGTGCGTCTCGTGGCGGCCCACGCGTTCGAGCGCGGGCCCTGGGGTCGTCCCCTGGGCCGGATCCACTGGCGTGCCATCACCGGGAACTGGGCCTCGCGCCGGGTTGCCTGGTCCACCGGCTTCACCTTCCACGGCACGCTCCCGGGCATGCACCCCAACCTCCTCGACCCGTCCGGGCCGGCACGGGACTGTTGGTACGCCAGCCTCGCAGCCGGCGAGCCGATGCATCCTCGCGCTCCCTGGCTGGAGCCAGTTGTACTGCAGGACAGGCGAATCCGGCTCCGCGCCTTCCGCGATTCCGATGTCGACGCCCTCGAGGAGCGGAACGACCCGGAGCACTGGTTCCCCCAGCGGTCACTCCTGCACCCCGACACGTTCAAGGTCTGGCTGGAGCGCCGACTGGAGCTCATGGCGAGCGGCTCCGCCATCGAGTGGGCCATCGCCGACGCCGGGACCGACCGGGCACTCGGCCATCTCACGGTCTTCGTGCGCAACGGGACGCTGACCGGCGACGTCGCTGAGCTCGGCTACCAGCTGGTGCCGAGCGCTCGGGGCAAGGGCGCCACCAAGGCGGCGTGCCGCCTCGCGATCGGCTACGCGTTCGCGCCCACGGAGGATGGCGGGCTCGGGCTGCGAAGGCTCGTTGCGGAGACCGCCGCGGACAACGTCGCGAGCAATGCCGTCCTGCGTGCCGTCGGATTCACCGAGTTCGGCCGCGAGCACGCAACCGACCTGCTGCCCGACGGCACCTACGGCGACGGCCTCCACTGGGAGCTGCTGAGCTAGTCTCCTCCGGCGCAACTCACTACTCCTCCTCGTCGCGGGATTACTGGGCGTTCTCGAGGTCGAGACGCACCAAGAGGTGCTCGAGCGCCGTTTCGAACTCCTCGTCGGTGTGGTCCTCCGCCAAGGGCCGGCGTAGCCGGGCAACGGTCGGGTACTCGCTCACGTCGAGCTCGGCGTCGCGGTTGGGCAGGTTCGCATCGCCCTCGTCGAGGGGCTCCTCGGCGGGTGCGAGGGGGGGTCCTTGCGTCGCCGCCTCGAGGAGGAGGTGCCCGAGCAGGAAGCTCGTGAAGGAGCGGTAGGCGCCGACGGCCTGCCTCTCGGAGAAGCCCCTGGCCTCCAACCCGGTAAGGAACGCCTCGACCATGCTGAGGCTGCGCAGGGGTGGCCGCAGCCAAGGAGCAGCCGGGTGGCGCGTCGCGATCAGGGGGAAGGCGGCCGGGTGCTCGATGGCCACCCGCCGCACGTTGTGGGCGAGCACCTGCAGGAACGCCTGCCAGCCGTCGACCGGCTGCAGGTCCCCCGTGGCCGGGATCTCGATGGAGGTCACCAGCGCGTCCACGACGGCTTCGAGCAGGTCCTCGCGGCCGTTGACGTAGCGATAGAGGGCCATGGCCTCGACGTCGAGGGCCGCGCCAAGGCGCCGCATCGTCAGTGCGCTCACGCCCTCTGTGTCGATCAGGCCGATGGCGGTCTCTACGATCCGTCCCCGGCTCAGGGGAAGCCGGGCGGACGACCCCCCTGCCGCTGCCGGCTGCTCTGATGACGTGATGGTCCGCTCCTCTCCGTTCGTCTGCTCTCTACCTCATCACGGCGGCGCCCGAGCCCCGACCCAGAGTATCGGCCGCGGCCAATGAGAGCGGATCTTCCAATGGCCTGCCCGACGGTCGGTGCCGCGGGCAGAAGATCCCCGACCGCCTCCGCGGGTGCCGACCCTCCAGAAAAAAACTCGCTCAGAGGGGTGGGCGGATGGTGATCGGCGGGTATGAGGGCTCTCAGACGGTTTACAAGGTAAACGTAAGGGAGTCCCAGACCATGACAAACGATTTGAGTGTCGCCGCAACAGACTTGTGGCGGTCCGTGGCACTGTTCGTGCCCAAGTTCATCGCGTTCCTGCTGATCCTCCTGATCGGCTGGTTCGTGGCCAAGGCCATCGGCAAGGCCGTCGACAAGATCCTCGAGCGCGTCGGATTCGACCGCGCCGTGGAGCGCGGCGGGATCAAGAAGGCACTGGCGAACAGCCAGTACGACGCCTCCGGGATCGTCGGCAAGCTCGTGTACTACGCGCTGCTGCTCTTCGTCCTGCAACTCGCGTTCGGCGTCTTCGGGCCCAACCCGATCAGCGACCTGATCACCGGTGTCATTGCCTTCCTGCCCAAGGCGATCGTCGCGATCATCATCATCGTCGTGGCCTCGGCTATCGCCGCGGCGGTCCGCGAGCTCATCAGCAACACGCTCGGTGGTCTGTCCTACGGTCGGGTCCTGGCCAACATCGCCAGCATCTTCATCCTCGGCCTCGGCATCATCGCGGCCCTGAACCAGGTCGGCATCGCGACGACCGTCACGACCCCGGTGCTGATCGCCGTGCTGGCCACCATCGCCGGGGTCCTCATCGTCGGTGTCGGCGGTGGCCTCGTGCGCCCCATGCAGTCCCGCTGGGAGCAGTACCTCGAGAAGATGTCGCAGGAGTCCGGCCGCATCAAGGCCCATGTCCAGGCCGCGCCGTCGGTGACGGAGCAGGCCCGCGCGGCCAAGGACCGGTTTGCAGGCCCCGACGGCTCCCACGGCACCAACCACGGCTCCCACGTCGCGCAGGTCGGCGAGGACGTGCCCGCCTCGGTCCAGGCCCAGGCCCAGGCCGACGCCGACTTCTATCACGACCGTGCGCTCGGCGACGGGACCCAGAGGGACAGCGGCTACAACGCCCGCCACTGACGACTTACGAGACCTGCCGAAGCCAGGCACCCGTCGCTGGGCTGAGCGCCCGCCGACCCCAGATCGCCCTGCTGGCGCCGCGTCGAGGCGTCCCTGAAAAGGCACCGCCGGCGCCGGCAGGCGCGGACCCGCCCCTCGACGCGGACGGGCCCGCCCGAAACACAACCGCTCGTCACGACCCCCATCACGGGTCACCTCGAAAGGAAATCGCAATCATGATCAACACCGAGCAGCTACGCGACATCTCCGGCGTCACCGTCTACGGACCCGACCAGGAGAAGATCGGCCGGGCCGGCCAGGTCTACCTGGACGACGACACCGGCCAGCCCGAATGGCTCACCGTCAACACCGGACTCTTCGGCACCAACGAGTCCTTCGTGCCGCTGCACACGGCCGAGCTCAGCGACGAGGGCCTCACGGTGGCCTACCGCAAGGAGAAGGTCAAGGACGCCCCGAACGTCGACCCAGAGAACGGCCACCTCGACCGTGACGAGGAGCAGCGACTCTTCCAGCACTACGGCCTCGAGACCACCAGCGCCGCGGTCGCGGGCGACGGGTTCGACTCGGCCCGTGAGGCATTCGTTCCGGACGAGCAGCACGCGACTGGTTCACCGATCGGGAAGGACACCTCCGGTCCTACGACCGACGATGCGATGACTCGCTCCGAGGAGCAGCTGAACGTCGGCACCGAGACCCGCGAGGCCGGACGGGCCCGGCTGCGCAAGTACGTGGTCACCGAGCAGCAGAACGTCACCGTCCCAGTCACCCGCGAGGAGGTCAAGGTCGAGCGTGAGCCGATCACCGACGCCAACCGCGAGCCTGCCATGGCTGGACCCGACATCTCTGAGGAAGAGCACGAAGTCGTGCTGCACGAGGAGCGTCCTGTCGTCGAGAAGGAAGCGGTCCCCGTCGAGCGCGTCCGTCTCGGAACCGAGCAGGTGACCGAGCAGGAGCAGGTTACCGAGGAAGTCCGCAAGGAGCAGATCGACGCCGACGGTGACGGCATCCACGACCCGCGCCCCTGAACCGCTACCGGCCGACCTGTCTGTCCCCGTGCCCACCGTGAGGAGATCGCGATGGCCGAACGCGCCGGGTACGGGAGTGTCAAGGTCGGTGCTGCCTTCTTCGCCTGGCTCAGCGCGACGGGGATGGGCATCATCCGCACTGCCCTGCTGGCCGCGGCAGGGACCGCCGTCACCACCACAAGATCGACCGCGTCGGCTTCGGCGCACAACCGAGAACGTCGGGACTGAAGCCGGTTCACGTTCGTGAACCGCCTGCAGCACCGGCAGTCGAAAGGAGAGAACCATGCAGATCGACAAGCAGCAGATCATCGCGTTCCTCAAGAACCGCGGCGACCAGCAGCAGGCCCAGCAAGCCGAGGGCGCACTGCCCGACCAAGTCGACACCGATCAGCACGCCGACCTGCTGAACCGCTTCGGCATCAACCCGCAAGAACTCCTCGGCGGGGCAGGTGGTATCGGCGACAAGCTGGGGTTCTAGGCGGCATCTCGTTGCCACCTTGTGGCGGCTCACTCGAGTCGCGTAGCAACAAGAGCAGGTCGTCGACGTCCAGTCGGCGGCCTGCTCTTTGCCGGACAAAGCCGGGTGTCGCCCCTCGGGACTAGGCGGCCGAGTCCTTCCTCGGGCGACCCCGGCCCCGTTTGCGCGCCACGATCGCGCCGTCGAGGACCAGCTGGCCGCCCCAGACACCCCACGGTTCGCGTCGCTCGAGCGCTCCCGCGAGGCACTCCCGTCGCAGCGGGCACGCCCCGCACAGCGCCTTGGCCAGCTCGACCGGTTCCGGCCGTTCGGCGAACCAGAGCTGGGGGTCGTACTCGCGGCAGGGCACCGCCCGAGTGGTTTCCAGACGTAATCGCGCCGGCCGCGGCGGGTTCAGTGATGGTCCCTGTGGGGAGGTCATGGGCCCTATCCTCAAAAGTGAAGCGAACGTGAAGTCAAGGCGAGCTGGTTGGTGCTGCCCTCACTCCTATGTCGAAGCAGTGGTGCCGGATTCGACACAGACGGCGTGTCCAGGCCGAAAAATGCAGTCCCGATGTTCCTGAACAGGCTTGTACGACTTCCACCGTACGAATTCATACACCGGCGTTCAAGATAATTTCGCCGTGACCCTCCGCCGGTGTGGCGAGGGCAGGCAAGACCCACGGAGGGCGCCGTGTGCGGCTGACTCAGCTCAGCGGCATACGGCACCTCCGTGGGCAGCGGCAAGGGCAGCCGTCAGGCAGCGACCGGCTGCTTGCGCGGGCGGCCTCTCCCTCGCTTGTAGGCGACGACGGCGCCGTCGACGACGAGGTGACCACCCCAGACTCCCCAGGGCTCTCGTCGCTCCAGCGCTCCGGCGAGGCACTCGACCCTCAGCGGGCACGTCCCGCAGAGGGTCTTGGCGAACTCGACCTGCTCGGGTCGCTCCGCGAACCAGAGCTCGGGGTCGTACTCCCGGCACGGGATCGTCTCGCCTCGTCTGAGCACCTCGCCATTGAGGTTGGGCTGCTTGCTCTCCTTCATTGGTAACCCCTGTAATCCGGCGCACCCGTGGAGGCGGCGCGTCGGTTCTGTTCAAGGCCAGCGGTGGAGCGCTGGCGGTCAACGTGGTCGCGGTGTCTCGATGGCATCCCTCCTTCGGTCGGCTCGGCAGTTCCTTGTCAGCAGGTCGCTGGTCAGCCGGCCGGATGCTCCGGAGGAACGGCGTGGCTGCGGTGGAAGACGTTGTCCGGGTCCCACTCCGACTTGACCCTGGACAGTCGGGCGAAGGTCTCGGGCGGGTAGATGTCGTGGATCCGGCCCGGTCCCTCCTCCCCGACGAAGTTTCCGTAGGCGCCAGGCGTGCCATCGGAGAGTGCCGCCAAGAGCGCCTCGACCCAAGGACGCTGCGCCTCGAGGGCGTTCGGGTCGCCGACGATGGCGGCGACGTTGACCATGAGCGGCCACTCCCGGTGGGCATACGCGGTGGCGTCGGGGCTGACCCGCGAGATGGCTCCCCCGAGGACCCGGGTGTTGACGACAGCCATCTGCAGGTCCGGCGAGGCGAGCTGCTTCGTCAGCGTGTCGAGGATGAGCTGCGCAGCGTCGCGGTCGAACCCGCGGGAGTAACCGTTGCGGCTCGTGGCGACCGGGTGGAAGTCGTCCGCCTCCGGCTGGAACATCCCCGAGTAGGGCATCTCGCGAAGCAGGTCGGCCAGCGGACTGGCAACAGCCCGGAACGGGGCGAGCACCGGCTCGGCCGCGGCGGCTGGGCCCGCATACGTCAGCAACGCCAGCACCACGAGCTGCCCGTGCTGCTCCTTGGGCAGGAACGGCATGGGCGGTGCCGGCATGATGTTGATCATGGCGCTCAGCTCCTCGGGCGCCGCCTGGGCCAGACGCACGAACTCGGTGAGTACGTCAACCGTCGCGGGGACCACGAGCATTCCGCCGACCACCTGCGGCAGCGGGCGGAGGCGGTAGGTGAACGTGGTGGCCACGCCGAAGCCGCCGCCGCCTCCGCGGAGGGCCCAGAAGAGGTCGGGATGGTGCTCCGCGTCCGCAACGACGACGCGACCATCGGCGGTCACGAGCTCGACGGCCAGCACGTTGTCGATGGTCAAGCCGTGCGCGCGGCTCACGAATCCGGCGCCCCCACCGAGGGTGATGCCGCCGACCCCGACGGAGCCGGTGTCACCGAATCCGATGACGAGCCCGTGCTCGCCTGCTGCGGCCGTGACGGCGCCTGCCGTGGCACCGCCGCCGACTCGGGCGACGCCCTCCTCGACGTCGATGTCGATGCTGTCGAGATGGTGGAGGTCGAGGACCAGACCTCCCTCGACCGTGCTGTGGGCCGCCAGGCTGTGGCCGCCGCCCCGGACGGCGATCTCGAGAGCGGTTGCGCGGGCGAACGCGATGGCCGTTGCCACATCGTCCGTATCGCGTGGTCGGACGATCACCGCGGGCGTCCGGTCGAGGTGTCGGTAGTACAGCTGGTGGGCGTCGGCGAATCCCTCGGCGCCGGGAGTGAGGACCTCGCCGGCGATGGTGTCACCCAGCGCTCGCAATCGGTCCCGTTCGATGGTCAGTGGTCCATGTGTGGAGGTCATGGCGTCCATCCTTCGATTTGAACTACACGTGAAGTCAACGCTTTTTCGCCGGGCCGGTCTGCCGCCCGCACCCCTACGTCGATCGAGTGCCACCTTTCATGACGCGTCAGGTCGGCGATGTGTGACAGTCCTTGGCGACGCTACGTCGCACCACTGACAGTGGAAACGCTCCGCGCTCGATTTACTCCCAACGGAGTAGACGCGTGTGCCCCACCTACCCCTCAGGGCGTAGCCGAGGCCGGCTCTCGTGGTCGGTCCGACGAACGGTGTGCCAGAGCAGCGCGAGGGCGAGCAGCTGCGACGCCGCGACGGTCGCGACGAGCGCAGGTCGTGAGACGTCATAGAGCCACCCGATGACGACGCCGCCCACGACGGCGAAGGCGCCCTGGATTCCCGCGAAGACCCCGTAGGCGGTTGCCCGTCGAGGGGCGTTGACCAGCTCGGCAACGAGGGCCTTGACGGCGGAGTCCTGGACGCCCGCCGCGAGCCCCCAGACGACGACGCCCATCACGACGACCGAGGTCGACTCGCTCAGCGTCAGGGACGGGACGGCGGCCACGAGGACCGGCACGACCAACAGGACGCGCGCACCGACGTGGTCGTAGACCCAGCCGACGCCGAGCGCGGACACGGCGCCGACCGCCATGGCCACCGCGTAGATGAGGGGGACTCCCGCCGCCGGAACCACGCGATCGGCCACGAGGTGGTACCCGATGATCCCGAACGTGACCAGTCCACCGGTCGTCAGGCTCGCCGCCACGGCAAAGCGGAAGAACTCTGCGGGCAGCTCGCGACCGAGCGCGTCGGCGAGCCAGGTCCGAGCGGGACCCCGATGCCGTATGCCGCTGTGCTGGCTCTCGTGGTCAGCCACGGGCCGCGCCTCCGGAAGCCCTTCGAACACGGCACCATCGCGCGTCCGCGCCCGGAGGACCAACAGGATGATCATGGCCCCGACTCCGGGGACGGCGAGGACGAGCATCCCGGGCCAGATGACGCCCGTGGCGGCGACGACCGCTGCCACGAGGAGGGGGCCGGCGAAGGCCCCCACCTGGTCCATAGCCTTCTGGACGCCAAACCCCTTGCCGCGACCGACCCCTCGTGCCGCCTGTGCCAGCAGGGTGGACTTCGATGGGCTGCGGACGGCCTTGCCGCTGCGCTCCAGCAGGATGAGTGCCGCGGCGACGGCCAGTCCGGCCGCGCCGATGAAAGGCGTGATGGCAAGCAGCGGCACGCACACTGCGGTGAGGCCGTAGCCGGTGATCGTCAGCGCCCAGTACCGGCCGGACCGGTCCGCCAACGGTCCGAAGACGAGCCGCAGCACGAGGGCCATCGCCTCGCCGAGGCCGGTGACCAGTCCGACGACGAGTGCTGTCGCGCCGAGGGACGCAAGGAGCGGCCCGTACATCGAGCGCGCCCCCTCGTACACCATGTCCGCCGTCAGGCTGACGAGGCCGAACCAGATCACGACCCGCCACTCGGTCATCGGTCTGGACACACGGACCATGATGCCTCCGCTCAGGGACACCTCAGGGTTGGTGGGGGGACGAACCCCATGGCAGTCGGGGCTCCGCAGGGTGACGGTGGAAGCATGCCCGCGACCGCTCGATCCTCCTCCATCGTGCTCAGCCACCGCGCGCCCACCAGCACCACCACGGCCCCATCACGAGACGGTGCTCCGGTCCTCGCCCTCTTCGGACCCCTCCTCCTCTTCGTCCACGGAATCCTCGGCTGGGTCGAGGGCCGTGACGCCGGACCCGGTACAGGTTGGGTCGTCGTGGTCACCGGCCTGACCCTTGTTGCCGGGGTCGTCGCGCTGGCCCTGCTCGCGGCGCGGCTCGCCGAGCGGACGGGTGGCGGGGTACCGGCCACCATCGCGGTCGTCGCGTCGGCCTTCGGCGCGGGATCGGTCGGCGCGATCACGGTGGGCCGGACACTGGGCTACCTCGGTGACGACCTCCCCACCGCGCTGACCGCTGGGGGACCGGTCCTCATCACGCTCGGACTGGCGCTCCTGGTTCGCCGGCTCGTGCTGGCCGGCCAGGTGGGCACCTCCGCCCTCGCCCTCGCCCTGCTCGGCGCCGCGCTCGTGGCCATGCCGTGGGGGCTGCTGCCGCTCGGCGCCCTCCTTCTCCTCGTGGGGCTGGCTCCCGTCGCCCGGGTCTGACCGGCAGGATGGCCACATGCGCGCCACGACGATTCATGCTCCACGAGACATTCGGCTGAGCGAGGTCCCCGACCCGACGATCACCGCACCCACCGACGCGATCGTCCGGGTGCTGGCGTCGTGCATCTGCGGCTCGGACCTCTGGTCGTATCGAGGGGAGAACCCGATCACTGCCGGCTCGACGATCGGCCACGAGGCGGTCGGAGTCGTCGAGGAGGTCGGGTCGGACGTAACGTCCTTCCGGCCGGGCGACTTCGTCATCGCGCCCTTCGACCACTGCGACAACACGTGTCCCCACTGCCTGGCCGGCGCCCAGTCGGCCTGCGTCAACCTCGGCTTCACGACGAGCGGGCAGGCCGAGCTGACGCGCGTGAACCAGGCCGAGGGCTCCCTCGTGAAGACGGACGGCCCACCCGACGAGTCGCTCCTGCCGTCACTGCTGGCCCTGTCCGACGTCATGGCGACGGGCTGGCACGCCGCGGTCGCCGCGGGGGTCCGACCGGGGACAACGGCGGTCGTGGTCGGCGACGGGGCCGTGGGACTCTGTGGCGTGCTGGCGGCCCGCGAGCTCGGTGCAGCGCGGATCGTCGCCATGTCCCGGCACGCGGACCGGCAGCAGCTGGCTCGCGAGTTCGGCGCGACCGAGGTCGTCGCCGAGCGCGACGAGGCCGGCGTCGAAGCTGTCCTCGAGCTCACGGACGGGGTCGGCGCGGACGCCGTGCTCGAGTGCGTGGGGACGGACCAGGCCATGGGGACGGCGTTCCAGATCGCCCGCCCCGGGTCGACGGTCGGCTTCGTCGGCGTGCCGCACGGTGTGCAGCTGCCCGTGCGGCGGATGTTCCAGCGCAACATCGGTCTCGCAGGCGGCATGGCGCCGGTGCGCCGCTACCTGCCCGACCTGCTCGGGCGGGTGCTCGCCGGGCGGATCGATCCCGGCCGCGTCTTCGACCAGACGCTACCCCTCGACGACGTTGCTGAGGGCTATCGCGCGATGGACGAGCGGCGCGCCATCAAGGTGCTCCTTCGTCCCTGACCCCGACCATCACCGCCAGCGCGGCAGCAGTCCCGAGGCCGCCGACCCACCAGACGACGGCGCCCGCCCGGTGCTGCTCCTGCAGCAGATCCGTCAGCCAGGGCAGCTGGAGACCCGCGAAGAAGCCGGCGGCCAGCGGCCTCGTCCCGAGGGTGAGCACGAGGCCGAGCAGGCCGATCACCACCCCGAGCGCGACCAGTGCCCCTACGGCGAGGGTGCGCGCTCCTGCCTGGAATCGCTTGACGATGGAGGCAACGAGGACGTAGCCGAGGATGGGCAGCGCCACGGTCGCGATGACGTGGCCCGGATGCGCGAGGAGCGCCCACTCGAGGCCCGGCCCGAGCACCAGGCCGATGAGGGCCAGAGCCGTGATTCCCACGACGACGAGGGGCTGCCGAGACGACCGGTCGACGACGCCGTCGACGGCCAAGGCCGCCTCGTGGATCCCGATTGTCCCGTCCTCTCGGGCGGCGGACACCTTGAGAGCCAAGCTGATCGGGTTCCCGATGACGAGCAGCACCGGCACGGCGAGCAGCTCGATGAGAACGAGGGCGAGGTGCCATGACAGCGCAACCCGGCCATACGTTCCCGCACCCCCCGAGGTGGCCGCCGAGAAGAGGACCCAGCCCGCCACCCAGGCCGCGGTCCTTCGAGCCGGCCACACGGACTCGGCGCGTCGGAGGCGGAGGAGCCCAGCGGCATACGTGCCGATGGCGACGGCGGAAAGGGCGAGCAGGAGCCAGTCGGTCCGCCACGAGAGCAGCCAGGACCACGCGCCCGGGGCAGGAGGCGCCGGGAACCCGGTGAGCGCGAGCGCCGGCGTCGGGTTCACGACGTCCTCAGAGAGCGGTGGGGCGCTGCGGCTCAGCGCGGTCGCGATGCCGATGGTCGCTGCCATGACGGCGACCTCGACCGCCGCGAGGCGCCAGAAACTGCGGCCCGACTCCTCGAGCCGCGGGATGGTCCACCGGCGGTGCAGCCAGCCGGCCACGCCGAGCGCCAGCAGGGCGACGATCTTGGCGACGACGAGAACGCCGTAGGGCGTGGTGAGGTCCGCCCAGGTCCCGAGTCTCGTGGTGGCCGCGACGACACCGGAGATCGCGACGGCGCAGAAGCACCACAGCGCGATCGTCGACCAGCGACGCACCGTGACCGAGGAGGGAACCCCGGTCGGGCGGAGCGCCACGAGGGCCAGGAGGCCTCCGACCCAGGTGGCCGCCGCGACGATGTGGACGGCCATCGCATTGACGGACGTCTCGTGGTCGGAGGATCCGCCCGTGTGGCTGGCGAGCCCGAGCACTGCCACCGACGCGACGGCGACGGTGAGGAGGCCTGCCGTCGTCCGTCGACGGACCGGCCTCGCCGCGGAGAGAGCGCCGAGCGCCACGGTGGCCGCGCCCAGAGAACTGACCAGGCCGATCCGCGTCACCTCGAAGGCCCACACGTTCCCGAGCAGGGTAGCCAGGAAGCCCGGCGAGTCGAGGGGCAACCCGGCCGCGTCGGCGAAGGTGAGGACCGTCCCGGCCAGGCCGCAGGCAGCCCAGGTCACAGCGGCCAACCCCGCAAGGCGCGGCAACGTCGGCGCGCGCACGACGAAGAGACTGAGGACGAGCGATCCAACGGTCGCCGCCGCGGCGAGGTCGTGGACCACGCGAAGCAACGGGGCGGACCACCGGACGAGGGGGCCCGCGTCAGCGACGAAGAAGAGCGGGTCGGCAGCCCCTGTCGACCTGACGGCCACTGCCGAGACGACCATCCCAAGGGTGGCGAGCCCGATGAAGCCGGCGAGTCCAGCGAGCCCGACAAGCCTGACCTTGGGGCGTTCGCTCATGTGGACGAGTTGACGAAGCCGATGACCACGGCGCCCCACCAGCCGATCTGGGACACCGTCGTCGCGAGCATCATGCGTCGCCACTCCCGTTCGGGGACATCGACGGGGGACGCGTCCGCCGAGAGCTCGGCGAGCTTGAGGCGGACCGGAGCCATGACGGCGCCGTTGACGCAGACCGCGAGGACGAGGGCCAGCTTGACCAGGGTGAGGGGAGAGCCGATGTTCGGCCGGAGCAGTGTGCCCGTCACGAAGAGGCCACCGAGGCCGGCCCAGATGATCGGCGACGCTGCAGCGGCGAGGCGCGTCGACTCGGTGAGGGCCCGCCTTCCGGCGAGCCACAGCAGCCCGTGCCAGTCGACGAGGAGCACGGCGCCGAAGGAGGCGACCAACGACATGACGTGGAGGGCGGCGACCACCGGCCGCCAGGGGTAGTCCTCGGGCACGAGACGCGACAGGACGACCGCTGCAACGAAGATGACGACGACAATCCCGAGGCGGTGCGCCGGCCGCAGCCGGGCCGTGGTCGCGAAGATCGCGTCATCGGCATAAGGCGGCGGAGCCAGCGTCTCGAGGGCCCCGGGAGGGTCTGACGAAGGTGCTGTTCGGGGTGGTTCAGCGGGGCTCGCCTCCGCCGCGCTCGGTTCCGCGGCCAGGGGCTCGTCCTCGAGCGAGGGGTCGGCCTCCGCGGGCTCAGACGAGGGCAGGACGGGCCAGTCGAAGGATCGCCAGTCCGGCCACTCGTCCTCGATGCGTTCGTGGATCGGCCGCGGGTCCTCGGACGCCGGCTGCTCATCCACGCGCCGACCTCCCGGCTCGGATCCCGGGTCCGTCGACGCGGACTCCCGCACCCACCGCCTGAGCGTACTTGGACTCACTCCGACCTCCTCGGCGGCAGCCGCGATCGTCACGTCTGGCCTGACGGCAAGGGCCACGGCCTTGGCGCGGAACTCGCGCGAGTACCGCTTCCGTTGCGAGCGGGCCGGTGGGGCGGGTCCGCGGCTGCCGTGGTTTGGCAGGTGGACGACGACCGCATCGTCTGGCTGCTCCGCCGTGGACTCACCATCGTCGGGCCGCCTCTGGGCCGGTGGTTGCGACATGGCGCACCTCGCTTTTCCCGGCGCCGGTTGTGTGAACGCAAGTCCGGTGAACCCTGCGAGAATAGCGAGATCGGGCCAGACCGGGGCCTTCCGGAAGGTCGTCAGGCTCCAGTAATCTCCAGCATTGGCCCGACGACTCCGTGACGAGACAGCGAAGAACGCCACGGGGCCCTCATGGCGTGGTAGCACCCGGACGTTTGGGTACGTGCCCAGCCGGATCGGCCTTTTGGGGGTTCTCCGATGACAGACCAGCCAAAGACCCGCCGCGAGCGACGTGAGCTCGAGCGTCGGCACGGGCCTGGGGTGGCCGTGGCGCTGACGATCGTGGCCCTGCTCGTCCTCGGCGCTGCCGTGTGGTTCGGCAAGGACCTCTTCCTCGGATCCCCGACGGCTGGGCCAGCCGCGGTTGGCAACACGTCGACACCGACGGCAACGGCCACGACCACGACCTCGCCGGAACCCACGGCCTCTGAGCCCTCACCGACGACGGTGGATCCGGTCGCCGCGCAGGTCGAGAACTGCCGCAATGGCTGGCAGCTGCAGGCGGCGGCCACCAACGCGGCGGCAACCGTTCTCGCAGAGTGGGACGCCCATCTCGACATCATGAACAACCTTCAAGCCGGCAAGACGACGCTCGCACAGGCGAAGAAGGACTGGGGGCCCACCACGGCCAATGCTCCTGCGCACATCGCCGCCTTCCATGCTGCCGACCAGGCGTTCACGTCCTCGAAACTGCGCTGTGTGAAGCCCGCCGCTGCGGCAGACGGTGCCGCGGCCGCCCTCGCCACGTGCGCGGCCAACATGCAGGTCGTCGACGGAGTCCTGGCCAAGGCACGGACCGCGATCGAGCCGTGGGAGACGCACCTGAAGGACCAATCCCACTTCAAGGCCGGGGGCATCACGGCAGCCAAGGCCGAGGCGCTGTGGCGTTCGCTCTGGCAGAAGGGGCTACGGCTCAACCCGCCTTACTTCGCCGCCGCGAAATCCGGCGCGAAGGCCACTTGCTCGCTGCCGGGCTGAGGGCGGAGCAGCCTTGCCGATTTCCAAACATGCCGTTACTTGAATGTGACATCGCCGGTTTCGTGCTCTAGTGTCTAGCGCAGCCCCTTCCCCGTGGGGGCCACTGCGAGGCAGACGCCTAGTCCTGCCACTGCCTCAAGGTGCCGCTTGACCCGTTTGGCAGGAGCGGGGGAACCACGTTCCTCCGAGCGTCGTGGAGGCGGTCTCGTGCCGCGATCCACGTCGCTCTTGGGGTGTAGCAATCGAGGAAGGCTTCCGGGCCGGAGACGAGAGCCGGGCAGATCTCCGCCCGAACCCGACAGCTAACCTCGTAGGCGCGGAGGTTCTTTGTGAACACTGACACCCGTCCCGGACGTCACCGCACACCAGGCGGCTACAGCCCCCTTCTCGAGCTCAAGAACATCGCACGCGAGTCCGCCCAGCCGGCGATGAAGGGTGCAGCGGTCGTCGCAGCCGCTGGTGGCCTCGTCGCCACCCTCTCCTCGCCGGCTTCAGCCGAGACCATCACCGACACGTCCGCAGTCGTTGCCGCCCCGAAGGTCGCTGCCCCGAAGGCAGCGGCTGCCGTTGGCCCCGACGCTGCCACCGCCCCCGCTCTTGCTCTCGCACCCGCCCTGAGCTCGATCGGCTACACGGCGCCGGCGCCGAAGAAGGCCGCCAAGCCAAAGCCGCTCGTCATCAAGGACCTCGTCGTCGAGCGCAAGGAGGCGGCCGCGAAGAAGGCCGCTGCAGACAAGGCGGCGGCTGCGAAGGCGGCAGCCGCCCGCGACGCAGCAGCGCGGGCCTCGCGTAGCTCCTCGCGGACCAGCCTGACGACGCCGACCTATACGCAGAAGTCAGCCGTCAACGCCACGACGGGCAAGAAGTCCGCGTACAACTGGGCGACCGCCGGCCAGTGCACGTGGGGCGCCCTCAACAAGTGGTACCAGTCCGAGGGCTACTACCCCGGCGGCTGGACCGGCAACGCCATGGAGTGGGCATGGGGCGCCGCCAACGCCGGCTACACCGTCTCCGGCACGCCGCGCACCCGGTCCATCCTCGTCATGCAGCCCGGAGTCCACGGTTCCTCCAGCGTGGGCCACGTCGCCTGGGTGACGGCCGTGAACGGCAACGAGGTCACCATCGTCGAGATGAACGCGCTCGCCGGCGCCTACAACTACAACACCCGCACGGTCACCGACATGAGCGGGATGAAGTACATCTACGCGCCGTGAGCTGACTCCGCACCACGTAAGGAGGGCGGTGAGGTTGCCGAGGCAACTCACCGCCCTTCGTGGTGCTGTAGGCGATTCGCGCGACTCATTGGGCCACACCGCACAGCTGCGCTACCGGGCGGCGTGGTGGCGTCCTTTACCGATTCTTGGACATTCCGTTACCGCAGCGTGACATCGCCGGGTCTGTCATCTACTGTCGACCCCAGCCCCCTTCCCCGGTGGGGTCCACCCAGGGGCGGACGCCGAGTCCTGCCACTGCCTCCGGGTGCCGCTGGACCCGCATGGCAGGAGCGGGGGAACCACAGTTCCTCCGAGCGGCGTCGAGCAGGTTTCGCACCACGTTCACGTCGCTCTTGGGGTGAAGCTCTCGAGAAGGCCTCCGGGCCGGACGCGAGGGCCGGGCAACCTCAGCCCGAACCCGACAGCTAACCTCGCAGGCGCTGAGAGGCTCAGCCGTGAACAGTGACCACCGTCCCGGACGTCACCGCGCGCCGGGAAGCTACAGCCCCTTGGGCGAGCTCAAGACCATCGCGCGCGCATCTGCCCAGCCGGCCATCAAGGGCGCAGCGGTCGTCGCTGCTGCCGGTGGCCTCGTCGCCACCCTCTCCGCCCCGGCGTCGGCCGAGACCACTGCGAGGGGCGCCGCGGTAGCCGATGCGCCGGACCGCGCTCCCAGGGCCGCACCGACCCTGGGCCCCGATGCGACCACCACTCCCGCCCCGGCCGTGTCGACGGCCCTCAGCTCGATCGGCTATGTCGCCTCGGCGCCGAAGAAGGCGGCCAAGCCGAAGCCGATCGTCATCAAGGACGTCGTCGTCGAGAAGGCCCGCAAGGAGGCAGCCGAGAAGGCCCGCCGGGAGGCGGCCGCCAAGAGGGCCGCGGCCGAGAAGGCCCGCCAAGAGGCTGCCGCGAAGAAGGCTGCCGCCGAGAGGGCCGCCGCCCAGAAGGCCGCCGCCGAGAAGGCCCGGCGTGCGGCCGCGGCCAAGGCGGCCGCCGAGAAGGCCCGCCGACAGGCTGCCGCCAGAAAGGCCGCCGCAGAGAAGGCCCGGAAGGCAGCCACCCGAGGCTCGCGCACGACGTCGCGAACCACCACCACGAAGTCCACCTACAGGGCCAAGCCGACGCTCAACAAGGCAACGGCCAAGAAGACCACGGCCAGGGCAACCGCGGGCAAGAGGTCCTCGCGCAACTGGGCGACCCGAGGCCAGTGCACGTGGGGCGCACTCAACAAGTGGTACCAGTCCGAGGGCTACTACCCCGGCGGCTGGACCGGCAACGCGATGAGCTGGGCCTGGGGCGCCGCCAACGCCGGCTACACCGTCTCGAGCACGCCCCGTGCGCGCTCCATCGTGGTGATGCAGCCAGGTGTGCACGGCTCGTCGAGCGTCGGCCACGTCGGCTGGGTCACCCGGGTCAGCGGCAACAGGGTCACCATGATCGAGATGAACGCGCTCGCGGGGCCCTACAACTACAACACGCGCACGGTCACGCACCAGGGCGGGATGAAGTACATCTACGCGCCGTGAGCTGACTCCGCGCCTCTCCGGAGCGCGTGCCGACACCAAGGCCGCTGAGCGGGCTCAGGGGCCTTGGTGTCGGTAACCGCGAACCGACCACTGCGACTGTGCAGAGAGCGTCGAGAGCTCACTCTGGGCCGACAGTGCCGACAGCCGCGACTGGAACGACACGAGTGAGAACGCGCTCATCACGGATCCGATGGATCCGATCGACGCGAACGACCCGATACTGCCGATCGACAGGATCGACCCGGCACTGCCGATCGACAGGATCGAGTTCGTCGATCCGATCGACAGGATCGACCCCTGCGACTTGAAAGACCACTTCGAAGGTCGGCTTCGCCTCACGGGAACCCCCCAAACTAGCGTCCGCCCTGACCACTGTATGCCGCTCAGTCGGCCCTGAGCCAGCATTTGATGGCTCCGGCAACACGAGCTGCGCCTGGCCAAAACGACGCCGAAACCAGCACCCGGCATGCTCCTCTCGTAAGCGCCTCCCCCGACCGGCCCTTGGCTCGGCCGACTTCTTCGCACCAGCCCGGCGCCTTTACGCACGCCACGGGTTCGCGGAATGCGGACCCTCCGGCTCGTACCTTCCCGATCCGGCGAGCACCTTCATGATGCTGCAGCTCACCGGACCTTCGATTCGTCAGGGCGACGCCGCCAACAGCTCAGAAGGGTGGCGGTTCCTCCTCCGCGGGTGTCTCCGCCTCGGTGGGTTCGTCGTGCAGCCCTTCGCGCCAGTTCTTCGGGTAGGTCACGTACTCCCGCCCGGCCAGCGTGGTCCAGGCCAGCGCGCCGTCCGGTCGGGGTGTGCTGCTCCAGAGCCCGGCGGTCTTGGCGTTGTGGCAGCGTCGGGAGGCGGCGTACAGGTTGCCCGCCTCGGTCGGGCCGGACGCCCACGGCTGCTGGTGGTCCAGGTCGCACCGCTCGGCCGGCACGGTGCAGCCCGGGGCGCGGCAGATCCCGTCGCGGGCCCGGACGTGCGCGGCCAGCCTTGGCCCGGGGGTGTAGCCCTTCGAGACGAGGCCGAGGACCTGGCCAGTGTCCACGTCAACGGGCAGGTGCTGCCACACCGAGCCGGGGGCAGTGATGATCTGCCGTGCGTGCGCTGCAGTGACCCAGCCGTGTCCGGGAAGCTCGCACGGCGCCTCGCTCGTGCCGGCGGCGACCTCGAAAGGCACCACGATCCACACCGTGGCCGGCACGGGCCGACCCAGGCTCGCCCACCCGCCCTCGTCGGTGGCTGACACGTCGTCCGTCACCCCCACTGTCACACCGCCTGTGACACCGTCCGCGACGGCCGGCGGAGTAGCTGTCACGCCCTCTGTCACACCGTCGGTGACAGCAGCGGGGCTCGTTGCGGCCGCCGTCCCAGGACCCTGGACCCTTCGGTTCTGGTGCTGCTGGTCGTGGCCGTCCTGGTCGGGCCACCACGTCAGTACCGCGTCGAGGACGAAGTCGGACCGCAGCTGCTCCAGGCTGCGCGGGTCCCCGGCTGCCCGGGCCGAGCGGGCCGCGCCATCGGCCCGGTCCAGCGCCGCGACCACCCGCTCCAGCGCCCCAGTCACCGTCAGCACCCCGGTGCCCTCCTCGGTCACCCGCCCGTACGCGCTGCGGTCCCGGACCGCGGCCGCGCGGCGCCGGTCCGCGCCGTCCGGGTCCGCGGCCAGCAACGCTCGCCGCAACCGCTGCCGGAACGCCGGCGCCGACACTGGAACCTCGTCGGTAACCGGAACCTCGTCCGGAGGCGCGCCCGGCCGTCCACCCTCGGGGTCGTCGGGATCGTCGGGCCCGGCGGGATCGTGAGGGCCGGCGGGTGGGGTATGGGCTTGCGTCGGCGGGGCGTGGCCGGGTCGGCGCGGCGGGGCCAGCACCTTGTCCTCCAACTCCGCGACTGCATCGTCGTCGAGGAACACGGACGCCTCGGACAACGCCAACGCCCGCCCCAACCCGAGCAGCCCGCGTGCCATCCGCTCCCGGGCCACCCGGTGCCGGCGCGGCCGGATTGCCAAGGCCAGCCGACGCGTCACCTCACCCTCGCCGAGCCCGGTCGCCGCGCAGATCTCCTTGGCCACGACCTGGTCCAACCCGATCGGTACCTTCCGCCCGCCGTGACCCGTGCGCGAGACGATCCCGTCGTACTGCTGACCCAGCACGGTGTGCAACCACCCGTAGGTGTCCAGCAGCTGCGCGTCGAGCCGCGCCTTGACGGCCTCCAGCTCGACGATCCGCTCCACCGCCTGCTCGGCCGCCTCGTCCAACGCCAACGACTCCCGGACCGGGTCCGGCCAGCAGCGCCGCAACACCCCCGGACCGCTCCCGGGCGCACCCGCGATCGGCTGCCCCCGGCCGAACACCCGCGTCCCCAACCCCAGCTCGGTCAAACCACACTCGTGCGGTGCCATCCCTCCATGGCCTCTCATCCAGTGCCCCAACCACATTCGACCACCCACCACCGACAGTGAGGCGGCGACGGCGACTGAGGGCAGCGGCATACGGCAGCTGCTCCCGAGGTCACGGTCTGAGATCGGATGAGGAGCACCTTCTTGGCCGATGGGAGCTGAGCGGTGACACTGAGGTGTGGGGAGGCACGCCTGGATCGGCATCTCGCTGACGGCCCTGCTGGCCGTCGGCGCCTGCACGGGCGGTGGCGGAGAGGCCGCCGCCCCCAGCGCCGCGACCCGGACCACCGTCGCGACCCGGACCACCGTCGCGACGAGAGATACCGCCCCAACTCCCAGCGCCACGACAACCGCGGCACCCGACCCGGCATCGATGCAGGCCCTCATCGACAAGGACTACGACGGCCGCAACCTCAGGCTGGGCCGCGAGAGCGGCAGCACGAGCGCCTACCGGCAGTACTACGCGACGTACCAGGGCGACGGCCTGACCATCTCCGGCCGGATCAACGTCCCGCGCGGCCAGGGACCTTTCCCCGCCGTCGTGCTCGCCCACGGCTACGTCCCCCTCGAGGAGTACACGAACGGCGCGACCATGCTCCGCGAGCGTGACTACCTCGCACGGCAGGGCTACGTCACGCTCCACATCGACTACCGCAACCATGCCCAGTCGGGCGACGACCCGGAGAACGGTGCCAACCTTCGCGTCGGCTATGCGATCGACGCGATCAACGCTGGCCTGGCACTCCAGCAGTTCGCATCGGTGGACCCCGATCGCATCGGCATCGTGGGGCGGTCGATGGGGGGCGGCGTCGTCTACGAGGCAGTCGTCGCCAAGCCGGGACTCTTCAAGGCGGCCGTCGCCTACGCGCCGGTGAGCTCGGATGCCGTTGACAACTTCAACATGTGGGTGCGCCGCGACACCGACCGGCAGGGCGACGCCCGGAAGATCATCCAGCGCCTGGGGACGCCTGAACGGTCCCCCGAGACGTGGGCCCTGATGAGCCCCCGCACGTACTTCGACCGGATCACCGACCCGATCCTCATCCACCACGGCACCGCCGACGAGAGCTGCCCGATCGAGTGGTCCGAAGAGACCGTGGCCGCGCTCAAGAAGGCGGGCAAGCAGGTGACTTTCGACGTCTACGAGGGTCAGCGGCACACGTTCACGTCCCAGTGGCCGCTCTCGATCCGCCGGACCGAGGCCTTCCTCGACGCGAACCTCGGCGATTGACGCAAACCACGAACACACGGCCGTATGCCGCTGAGCGCACTCAGCGGCATACCGCTCAGTGGTCGTGTGGCCGGGTCAGAATCCGGCGACGTTGACGAGCGGTTCCTGGACGCCGTCCGGGTCGCCAGACCAGTCAAAGGTCCCCGCACCAATGAGCGCCGCCTTCACTGCAGCTGGTGAGGCGCCGCGATGGGTGGACAGGTAGAGCGCAGCCGCACCTGTGACGTGCGGGCTCGCCATCGAGGTGCCGGAGATGGACCGATAGCCCCCTCCGCGCCACGTCGACAGGACGCAGACGCCCGGGGCGGTGAGGTCGACGGCGTCACCGAAGTTGGAGAAGCCGGCGAAGGCGTCGTCGGTGCCGTACGCACACGTAGGTGGACCGAATCCGCCTGCCTCACCATCGAAGTCGGTGATCGCGGACACGGTGATGACCTCGGGATACCTCGCGGGCACGAAGCCCCCGGCATCGCTCCCGGAGTTGCCGGCCGAGACGACGTAGGTGACACCCGCGGCGACCGACCTGCAGATGGCCTCGCGCATCCCACCGTCGGTGCACGAACCCGCGCCACCAGGACCGCCGAGGCTCATGTTCGCGACCTCGATGGTCCCGGCGTGCGCCGTGACCCAGTCGATCCCGCAGATGACCGACGAGGTGAGGCCGTTGCCGTTGGAGTCGAAGACGCGCACCGCCCAGAGCCGGGCCCCGGGAGCGACGCCGACGACGCCGATCTTGTTGTCCCTGGCCGCTGCCGTGCCTGCGACGTGGGTGCCGTGGCCATTCAGGTCGTTGTAGCTCAGGTTGCCGGTGACGCAGTTGACGCCGCCGACGACGTTGAGGTCCCGATGCCCCGGGTCGATGCCCGTGTCGATGACGGCGATGTCGACGTCGACCGAGCCGCGCCCGTCGCCCGATGCGGCCGAGCTCCCGGTGCCTCCGATGCGCGCGATGCCAGCCGGAGCCGTTTGGGCTGTGATGTGCAGCTCCCGGTCGGGCACGACTGCCGCCACACGCGGGTCATTGGACACCGCCTTGAGAGCCGAAGGTGTGAGGCGAGCGGAGAAGCCCCGCAGCGCGTGCCGGTAGACGTGGCCGACCGCCGCGCCCTTGGAGCGGGCCAGGTCGGCAGCTGCCGGGGCCGGGTCGACACCGGGCCGGAGCGAGACGATGAAGGACGCCGCGGCGTCGGCAGGGCGGATGTATGTGCCGGCGGGTGTTGCGGCCGAGGCGGCCCAGCCGGTCACGGCGACAGTCGCGCCCACGGTCGAAGCGAGCAGGAGCGACATCAGCGAGCGGCGCTTGAACCCCATGGTTGTCCCCTATCCCCCGAGTTCGAGGCGTTCCCCTGCACGTGGGAGGCCCAGTCAGTAGCGTAGAGCGTGTGACCTGGGTCACGCGGCCCAACGGCTGAAACCGTACTCACGGCGCAGGGGCGCGACGTTGGGAACCGGCGCCTGGCGCCAGGACCAGAAGGGGAAGGTCGATGAAGGCTTCACGTCGGTTCCTGGCGGCTCTCGCAGCCGCCCTCACCTCGCTCGCAGTGATGGGATCGCCCGCGCTCGCGGCACCACCGAGCAATGACACCTATCCCGGAGCGGAGGCCATCGCTTCGTTCCCGTTCTCGACCAGTGAGAACACGACCGAGGCGACGACCGACGCCGACGACGCCGATCTCTCCACTGCAGGCGCGGACGTGTGCGGCGTCCCGCCGGCCATGGATGCGAGTGTCTGGTTCTCATTCACGCCGACCCAGGACAACGTCGTGTTTGCGGACGCGAGGGCGTCGGACTACGGCGCCGGCGTCTTCGTGGCCACCGGCGCGCCGGGAAGCTTCACCGTCCTCGACTGCGGCCCAGGCGGGGCCGTCTGGGATGCCGTCGCCAACGAGACCTACTACATCGTCGTCATCGACGACCAGACCGACGGCGCCGGCAACGGCGGTCAGATGGAGCTCACCCTCGACGTCGCACCACCGGCGCCGGCACTCGACGTGACCGTCAACACGACGGGCCGCTTCGACTCCAAGACC
Organism: Intrasporangium sp.; assembly: GCF_040414665.1. Taxonomy (GTDB): domain Bacteria; phylum Actinomycetota; class Actinomycetes; order Actinomycetales; family Dermatophilaceae; genus Intrasporangium. The sequence continues at coordinate 11,151 of NZ_JBEDUL010000033.1, read as the reverse complement.
GGCGCCGCGATCATCTCCGGCACGATCCTGTGCGGCAGCGACGCCGAGTTCGCGTTCCTGGAGGCGCAGGTCACCCAGCGCGTGGGCCGGCTGCTCATCCGCGGCTTCAACGGGACCGAGGTCACCTGCGACGACACGGTCCGACCCTGGGAGCTCGAGGTGATCGGCGACAACGGCCTCTTCAAGGGCGGCAAGGCCATCAGCGCGACGCTGTCGGCTGCATGCGGCGCCGTCTTCTGCTCGGAGTACTTCGCCGAGAACCAGATCCAGCTCAAGGGCAAGAAGAACTGAGCCACTCGGGCAGGCGAGCCCGCCACGACGAACGAGCTGTATGCCGCTGAGTGCACTCAGCGGCATACCGCTCAGTGGTGCTACTGCTGGGTCGCGTACTCCGCGTCCGTCGGCCCGACCCACTCGACGAGCTGGTAGACGACCCCGTTGGGATCGGTCATCTGGAAGTATCGCTCGCCCCAGGGCTCCGTCTCGATGGGGGTGACGATCGTGACGCCCTCGCCTTCGAGGCGGGCGTACTCGGCGTCGATCTCGTCGACGGTGAAGACCACAAGGAGCCCGTCGGCGTGCCCAGCAGCGGAGGCCGGCTTGAAGGTCGGCAGACCGGTCGCGAGGTAGATGAGGTTGAAACCGGCCTTCGGGTGGCTGAGGGAGCAGAAGCCCTCGGCGGCCATCTCCTCGCTGAAGCCGAGATGAGTGGCCGCCCAGTCTGCCGAGGCGCGGACGTCTTTGACGTTGAGTGAGATCGCTGAGGCGGTGATCTTCATGGGGCTCCTGTCGTTACGGCGGACATAACACTGTACGTTGTATAACGTATGATGTACAACCATTGACGCGGGAGGATGGTTCCCTTGGCTGACACATCGACTGGCGCGGGGGACCCGAGCAGGACCCTCGCCCTCCTCTGGCGCGGTGGCCCCGTGGAGAACGGACGTGAAGGGCGGCGACGTGGGCCGAGTCGCAGCGTCAGCGTCGACGCCGTCGTCGACGCCGGGATCGCCCTCGCCGACGCCGAAGGTCTCGCGGGCGTGACGATGCGGGCCGTCGCACAGCGCGTCGGCGTCTCGACCATGTCCGTCTACACCTACGTCCCGGGGAAGGCCGAGCTCCTCGATCTCATGGTGGACCGCCTCTACCTCCAGCTACCGCGACCCGTATGGCGCATCCGGACGTGGCGGCGCCGGCTCGAGCGCGTCGCCGAGACGAACCGAGCCCTGTTCGCCGAGCACGGCTGGCTCACGGAGGTCGCCGTCCTCAGCCGGCCCCCGCTCGGGCCGGGCCTCATGGCGAAGTACGAGCACGAGCTGGCGGCACTCGACGGCACCGGACTGGACGACGTGACGGCGGACGCGGCGCTCGCCCATCTCCTGGGCTTCGTCCAGGGACATGCCCGGGCTGCCCACGACGCGGCCCGCACGACAAGGGACACGGCGATGTCGGACGCGGCATGGTGGGCCGCGAACCAGCCCCTCCTCGAACGGGTGCTCGACCCCGCCGCCTATCCCCGGGCAGTCCGCGTCGGGGCGGCGGCCGGCGCGGCTCAAGGTTCGTCGTGGAGTGCGGAGCACGCCTGGCGGTTCGGGCTGGCGCGGACGCTGGACGGTCTCGCGTCGATCATCGACGACTGAGCCGCGCCCGCGTGGTCGAATTGCCCGGGTGTCGCGCCGCCTGTGGGTGACGTCGGTCATGATGTCGAGACCATGACTCGGTGGACCCCCCAACAGGTCGCCGCGCTGGCCCCCGATGCCTCCTCGGTCGCGGCCGCGCGCAGGCTCGCGCGCCCCGGTCCCTGGTCGGACACAGGGTCGACCGACACCCTCGTGTGGGGCAAGTGCCAAGGCTCGGGCAAGACGCCCTACCAGGTGAGCATTGATCTCACCGAGCCCGCCTTCCGGTGCACCTGCCCGAGCCGGAAGTTTCCCTGCAAGCATGGCCTGGCCCTGCTCATGCTCTGGGTCGAGGGCTCCGGCTCCGTCAGGGACGCCGCCGAGGCGGCCGGTTTCGCCGCCGAGTGGGCGGCGGAGCGCGCGGCACGCGCAGCCAGCAGTTCGGCGGCGGGGGCAGCGCGAGCGGGCCGAGCACCGGACCCGACAGCGCAGGCCAAGCGGCTGGAGGAGCGGCTCGCCCTGATGACATCAGGCATCGACGACTTCGCGCGGTGGCTCGGCGACCTCGCCCGGGGTGGCACGGCGTCGGTTCGCTCCCAGCCCTACGCCTGGTGGGACACGACCGCCGCCCGGCTCGTCGACGCGCAGTTGCCCGGTCTGGCCGACCAGGTCCGGTCGATGGCGTCCGATGTCGCCACCCGCCCGGACTGGCCGGACCACCTCCTCGCCGCCATGGGCCGGTGGTGGACGGTGACGCGGGCCTGGTCGCAAAGAGCTGCTGCGGACGACGACGCTGCGGGCGACCTGCGCACCGTCCTGGGCTGGTCGGTCCCGACGGAGTCGGTGCGGCAGCGTGAGGCCCTCACCGACCGGTGGACCGTCCTCGGGGCGCATCGCACGGACGACGGCCGGCTCCAGCAGCAGCGCACGTGGTTGCGTGGGGAGGCCTCCGGCGAGACCGTCCAGGTGCTGGACTTCGCGGCCGGTGGACAGGTGCTGCCGATGGCCCGGGTCGTCGGTTCGGTCCTCGACGCGACCCTCGCCCGATATCCCGGCAAGGCCGTGCACCGGGCCCTCTTCGTCGACGAGCCCGTCGTGACGGACGCGAGGGCTGGTCTCGCGGACGTCGCCTCGGTCGATGCCGCCCACGCGAAGGCCGCCGCCACGTGGGCCGTCAACCCGTGGGCGTGGCGCGTGCCGGTCGCCCTCGCGCACGTCCGGGCGACGATCCTCGAGGGTGCGGCGGGCGCTCTCGTGGACGAGGTGGGCGATGCCCTGCGGCTGACGGAGGACAGCCCGGTGTGGCCGCTGCTGGCCCTGACCGGCGGACACCCGACCGACCTCTTCGCCGAGCTCGAGGGCCAGCGGGCCAGACCGCTGTCCGCGGTTGTTGACGGGGAGCTGGTGGCCCTATGAGCGAGCAGCCGTTCGCGGACTGGTGGCATGACCTCGGCTCCGTCGCGCTCCTGGGCACGGCCCGGCGTCCGGTGCCGGCACTGCCCCCCTTGGGACTGTTCTCCGTTGCCCTGGATCCCGAAGCACGGTCGGAGGAGGCGTTGCTCAGCTCGGCGGCCCTCGGAGCGGCAGCGCTCCGGGCCGGTCGACGACCGGAACGCCTGACCCCCAGGGCGCCGGCTACCGCGGATGAACGGCCCGCCGCCGGGCGGCTCGCGGTCCAGCTCCTCGAGCTCGTCCTGACCCATCCGCCGGCCGGTGCGCAGCAGCGCGACGGTCTTGTGCTGCACTGGCTCGGCGCCGCCGCGGCTGCCGGGCGCCGGGTGCCGCACTCGCTGCTGCCCACGGTCCTCGACCTCGCGACCGCGTCCAGGCGGCTCCGCGGCCCGGCCGCTGCAGTGCTCGACCGCCGGGGCGAGTGGCTCGCCGCTCAGCGGCCGGACTGGTCCTGGGTTCCCGACGCGCTGTCGGGGGCGGTCGCGCGGTCCACGGCCGCAGAGCACACGGAGGTCGACTGGGCGCGCTTGCCCTCAGCGGAGCGGCTCCCGGTCCTGGCGGTCCTGCGCGCAGACGACCCCGCCCGGGCCCGGAGCCTCGTCGAGTCGACATGGCGGTCCGACAGCGCGCGGGACCGGGCGGCCCACGTGGGCGCCCTCCAGGTCGGTCTCGGACCCGAGGACGAGCCGCTGCTCGAGCGGGCGCTCGACGATCGGGCTGCGTCGGTCCGTGAAGCCGCGGCCAGGCTCCTCGACGGGCTCCCCGGCTCGGGCCGCGCCGGGCGGATGGCCGAACGGCTCCGGCCCCTCATCCAGCCGAGGGGCGTCCTCAAGCGCACCCTCGAGCTGGCCCTGCCCGACCCGCCTGACGCGGCCGGTGTGCGGGACGGGCTCGGCAAGCCACCCGGCCGTCGGTCGGTCCGAGGCTGGTGGCTCGAGCGCATCGCCGCCGGTGCGCCCCTCGGCGTCTGGACCGCGGCCACGGGATGGGACCCGGCCACGACGGTGAGCCGGCTGTCCGACGAGGACGCACTCAGCGGCATACGGCAAGCAGTCCGCCTGCGGCGAGACCCCGTATGGGCAGCCGCGGTCCTCACGCGCGTGTGGGATCCGGAGCTCGTCCCGGCGTTGCCGGCCCCCGAGCGAGAGGCCGTCGTGCTGGCCCGGTTCGCGACCGACACGAGCCCGTCGGTCGCCGCTCTCCTCGCAGCGGTGCCCCCGCCGTGGTCGGCCGAGTTCAGCCTCGCCGTGCTCGCCCGGCTCGGCACGCTGAGGGCACCGGCCGTCCAGCTGCCGCAGGCCATGCCGCAGCTGCTGTCGGGCCTGCACCGGGATGCCCTTCCGGCCCTCGAGGCGTGGCTCGCGCGGGCTCGCAACGAATCCTCCGTCGCCACCCACCTGCGCAACCTGCTCCAGTTCCACTCCGTCAAGCGATCGATCAGCGAGGCCTTCGGATGAGTGAATCCCCCACGACAACGGTTCTGCGCGCTCACGCCGAGGACGCCAACTCCGCCGAGCTCGCCGCGCTCGCGTCCGTGGACGATCGGCCGCGACCACCACGGTGGCGGCTGTCCCCGTGGGCGGTCACGACCTACCTGCTCGGCGGGCGGCTCGACGACGGCACCGAGATCACGCCGAAGTACCTCGGGTCGCGCCGACTCATGGAGGTGGCGGTGGCGTCCCTCGCCACGGACCGCGCGCTCCTGCTCCTGGGCATTCCGGGCACGGCGAAGACCTGGGTCAGCGAGCACCTCGCCGCGGCCATCAGCGGTGACTCGACCCTCGTCGTGCAGGGCACGGCTGGGACGCCGGAGGAGGCGCTGCGGTACGGGTGGAACTATGCCCGGCTGCTGGCCGAGGGGCCGACGCGGGCAGCGCTCGTGCCGAGCCCGGTGATGCGCGCCATGGACCTGGGCTCGCTCGTGCGGATCGAGGAGCTGACCCGGATCCCCGCCGACGTGCAGGACGCGCTCATCACGATCCTCTCGGAGAAGCACCTGCCCATCCCCGAGCTCGACGAGGAGGTGATGGCGCAGAAGGGCTTCAACGTCATCGCGACGGCGAACAACCGCGACAAGGGGGTCAACGACCTCTCATCGGCGCTCAAGCGACGGTTCAACACCGTCGTGCTGCCCCTGCCCGACACACTCGACCAGGAGGTCGAGATCGTCCGGACCCGCGTCGCCGCCCTGGGCCGCAGCCTCGAGCTCCCGGAGGGTTTGGAGTCGCTCGCGGAGATCCAGCGCGTCGTCACGGTCTTCCGCGAGCTCCGCTCCGGCGTCACCGCAGACCAGCGCACCACCGTCAAGTCACCCTCCGCGACCCTGTCGACTGCGGAGGCGATCTCGGTCATGACCAATGGCGCAGCCCTGGCGGCGCACTTCGGTGACGGCGTCGTGCGAGCCGACGACGTGGCCGCCGGACTGGTCGGCGCCATCGTCAAGGATCCGGTCCAGGACCGGATCGTCTGGCAGGAGTACCTGGAGACCGTGGTCAAGGACCGGCGCGAGTGGTCCGACCTCTACCGGGCGTGTCGCGAGCTGGCATGACGGTCGAAGTCCTCGGGGTGCGGCACCATGGCCCGGGCTCGGCCCGGTCGGTGCTCAGCGCACTGGAGGAGCTCGCCCCCGACCGAATCGTCATCGAGGGGCCACCCGAGCTCGATGCCCTGATCCCGCTCGCCGGTGACCCCGCCCTCGTCCCACCCGTTGCGGCTCTCGTCTATGTGGCGGACACACCTCGGTTGTCGTCCTTCTATCCCTTCGCGGTCTTCTCCCCCGAGTGGGTCGCGCTGCGGTGGGCCATCGAGCGGGGGGTCACGGTGGGCTTCGCCGACCTCCCTGCGAGCCACGCGCTGGCGCTGTGGCCCGAGCCGGGTGCGGACCGGGCCGGTCGGGCGGACCCGGTGGTCGATCCGCTGACGCTGCTGTCGAGGACCGCCGGCTACGACGATCCCGAGCGGTGGTGGGAGGACGTCATCGAGCACCGGAGGTCATCGAGCCTCGAGCAGTTCCGGCAGCTGGCGACGGCGATGGCCGAGGTCCGGGCCTCCGACGGGCGCGAGGACGACCTCGAGAACGCGCGGCGCGAGGCCGCCATGCGCAAGGTCATCCGCAGGGCACAACGGGAGGGTGCCGAGCGCATCGCGGTCGTCTGCGGGGCGTACCACGCGCCCGCGCTCGACCCGTCGCTCTTCCCCACGGTCAGCAGCGACAACGCGCTGCTGGCCAAGCTGCCCAGGGTCAAGGTCGCGGCGACCTGGGTCCCGTGGTCGGCGGCCAAGCTCGCCTACACCTCCGGCTACGGGGCCGGCGTGCGCTCGCCGGGCTGGTACGGGCACCTGTTCATCACGCCGGAGGAGTCCGTCGTGCCTTCCTGGTTCGTCCGGGTGGCGCACGCCCTGCGCGACGAGCGACTCGACGCCTCGACCGCATCAGTCGTCGAGGCCACCCGGCTCGCGGAAGCCCTGGCCGCCGTCCGGGGCCGGCCCTCGGTCGGGCTCAGCGAGCTGACCGATGCCACGCGGGCCACCCTCACCGAGGGCTCGGACCTGCCTCTCCAGCTCATCGACCGCACCCTCGTCGTCGGCGAGGAGCTGGGTCAGGTCCCCGAGTCGACGCCGATGGTGCCGCTCGCGGCGGACCTGGCGCGCCAACAGCGGTCGCTGCGGCTCAAACCCAGCACCACGGCGACGGTCGTCGAACTCGACCTCAGGCGGGGGCCGCAACTGGCCCGATCCGTCCTGCTCCATCGGCTGACGCTCCTCGGGATCGGCTGGGGTGAGCGCGTCGACACCGGCCGCACCACCGGCACCTTCAAGGAGGCCTGGCAGCTCGAGTGGTATCCCGAGCTCGCCGTGGCTGTGATCGAGGCGAGCCTGCACGGCAACACCGTCTCCTCGGCGACGGAGGCCAAGGTCGCCGAGCTGGCTGAGCAGTCGACTGATCTCGCCGCCCTGGGACGGCTCATCGAGCAGTGCCTCCTCGCGGACCTCCCCACCGCACTCCGTTCCGTCGTGGCCACACTCGCCGATCGGACGGCCCGCCAGCACGACACCGTGGCCCTGCTCGGCACCGTCGAGCCGCTGGCGCGCACATGCCGCTATGGCGACGTCCGCGAAGTCGACGTCGCGGAGGTCGCTCACGTCCTCGCCACCGTCGTCGTCCGGGCGTCTGTCGGGCTGCGTGCCGCCTGCGCCAGCCTCGACGACGACGGTGCCGATGCGATGCGGACCGCGATCGAGGCGGCTCACCGCGGTGTGGCGCTCATGGACGACCCGCAGCTGCGCAGGCCGTGGCACCAGGCCCTGGCCGAGGTCGCCGCCGACGACCGGATCCATGGGGCCGTGTCCGGGCGGGCCAACCGGCTGCTCCTCGACGTCGGCGAGATCGACCAGACGACAGCGGCGAGGCGCCTGTCGAGACATCTCTCCCACGCGGTGCCAGGGCCCACAGCGGCATCGTGGCTCGACGGCTTCCTCGCCGGCGAGGCCCTCCTGCTGCTGCACAACGACGAGCTGCTCGCGATCGTCGACGAGTGGCTCGCCTCGGTTGCCGACGAGGCGTTCGAGGACCTCCTGCCGCTCGTGCGACGGACCTTCTCCCGGTACCAGCCGAGCGAGCGCCGCCAGATCGGCGCCCACCTCACGTCGCTGCGCAGCGGGCACCGAGCTCGGCCAGCGCAGTCACAGGACCTCGACCCCGAGCGCGCCGCCCCGGCCGTCGCAGCAGTCGCCCGACTCCTTGGCCTGGAGGTGACGCGTGACCGATCAGCGTGACCGGCTCACCCGCTGGCGGCTCGTGCTCGGCGGTGACGCCGCAGACGGGATCGGCGAGGCCGCGAGCCTGGGTGCAGACGACCTGCGTCGCGACGAGGCGCTCCGTCAGCTCTACGACGGCGAGCGCCGTGGCGGCCTCGGCGCCTCGGCGCCCCGGGTCGCGCGCTGGCTCGGCGACATCCGCGGCTACTTCCCCTCCTCGGTCGTCCAGGTGATGCAGGCCGACGCGATGGACCGGCTGGGCCTGACCCAGCTGCTCCTCGAGCCCGAGCTTCTCGAGGCGGTCCAGCCGGACATCAACCTCGTGACCACCCTCGTCGGCCTCGGCCGGGTCATCCCGGAGCGGTCCAGGGCGACGGCGCGCGCCGTCGTCCGCACGGTCACCGACGAGCTGGAGGAGCGGCTCCGAGCCGAGACGGTCCAGGCCGTCACCGGGGCCCTGAACCGAGCAGCGCGGACCCGTCGGCCGCGGCAGTCCGACATCGACTGGAACCGGACCATCGCCGCCAATCTCAAGCACTATCAACCCGAACACAGAACGGTCATCCCGGAGCGGCTGGTCGGCCACGCCCGGCGCGCCCAGCGCGTCGAGCGCCACATCATCCTGTGCATCGACCAGTCGGGCTCGATGGCGGAGTCCGTCGTCTACTCGAGCGTGTTCGGTGCCGTGCTTGCCTCGCTCCGATCCGTCTCCACCCGGCTGGTCGTCTTCGACACCCAGGTCGTCGACCTGACCGAGGAGCTCGATGACCCGGTGGACGTGCTCTTCGGCGTCCAGCTGGGCGGCGGGACCGACATCAACCAGGCACTGGCCTACTGCGAGGGCCTGATCACCGCCCCGAACGAGACCATCCTCGTGCTCATCAGCGACCTCTATGAGGGCGGGATCGCCGAAGAGATGCTGCGAAGGGCCGCGGCCATCACTGGTGCCGGAGCGACCATGATCGCCCTGCTCGCATTGAGCGACTCCGGTAGGCCCAGCTACGACGCGGACCATGCGGCGGCCCTTGCCGCTGTCGGGGTGCCGGCCTTCGCCTGCACTCCGGACCAGTTCCCGGACCTCATGGCCACCGCCATCGAACGCCGGGACATCGCAGTCTGGGCGGCAGCCAACGACATCGTGACGGCACATGGTGACGAGGACTGAGCGCCAGTCCACTTGGCAAGGGCGCGGTTCAGCTCTCGCCGATCTGGCGGACCACGTCCTGCGGCTGAAGATGGTCTGGCAGGGAGATGTGCAGCTGCGTCACCGCAACGGCACTCGGCACTCGAACCGCAGAGATGACCTGGTCGTCGACCCTCAGCACGAGGCGTCCGCTCTCCCCCTTGTCGGCCGCCTGTCTGGAGGCCTCGAGAAACGCCGCCGCGCCCGCAGCGTCGAAAACCACCTCGACGGCGGCGCTGCCGTCCGCAGCGGGCGTGGCCGTGGTGACCCCAACCCGGGTGAACTCGGATGGGGCAACGACGACGTGCTCGTCGCCGACTGCTTGGCACTCGGCCACGGAACCCGGCGTACACGTCTGTGAGGCGGCGAGGTGCACGGCGCCGCCGGGGTCTGAGGGCGACGCGGTCAGCTCGCCCGGGTCGCCGGCAGGCGCTTGTCCGCACGCTCCCAAGGCAAGGAGCACGCCGGCCATCCCGACGTGACGCGATCGAATGCCCACACCCACCCCTAGGAGACGTCGCGCAGTTTCCCGCTCTTGGCGAGGCTCGGATCGGTGCACGAGGCCAGGTCGAAGCAGCACGGACGCCGTTTCCCGCTGGCCAGCTTCGACAGGCTCACCTCAACCCGTCGGTGCCGTGTCTGGGGGTTGCTCGTCGCCTGGACCCAGCGGACCCACTCCCAGCGCGCCATCGGCGTGATGTCCTCCCACGCATCGCGGATCTCCGAGGCTGCTTCGCCCAGGGCCGTCGCGAGGTCGTCGGGGACCTCTGGCTCGGGCCACTCGGAAGCCACCTGAAGGGTGACCTCGGCACTGTCGCCCGGTCGGACTCCGGCGACCTCTTGGAGGCCGTGGTCGACGCGGATCCAGTGGCCACGTCGGCCGTCCGGCTCGACGACCGTCTCGAAGTGATGCCCGCCGATCGATGCGCGCACAGCCACCTGGCCACGCGATGGGAGCTGTTCGCTGGCCTCGTCCGGCAAGCGCACGAGGGTCGTGCCCTCGATGGTGGACAGCTCCGCGACGAAGCTGATCGTCGTCAGCTCAGTCGAGCGGGTGCGGGGTGGCATGCCCAGACCTCCATAGGTGCCGTCACTCAGTGCCTCTGGGGTCGACCCTAGCCACCTCGATGTCGAGATGGAGGCGCAGCCCCGGGCCGAGCTCGGTCGCGACCTGCTCGCTCCCGACGAACCCAACGGCCGCGTAGAAGGCGGCCGCGTGCGGGTTGGCCGTCACCCACAGGCGCCGGTGCCCGGACAGGTGTCCCGCACGAACGGCGTCCTCGATGAGTCGCCTTGCGACACCTCGCCGTTGCCACGGGGGATCGACGAAGGCGTCTTCGAGCTCAGGCTCGCCGCCCTGTCCCATGACTACCGTGACGAAGCCAAGAATCGCTGCCCTGCCCTGTCCGCCGGCCACCGCTACACGGGTGCGGCCCTGGGCGACCCCCTCGCCCGTGAAGTGGAGGAACTCGGGCCGGGCCAGCAACTGCGGTGCGTCCCCGGCATTGGACAAGGACGCAGACCGGAAGACCCGCTGCAGCTCGGGCAGATCCGCTGGGACGGCAGTGCGGATGGTGATGACCGGGTCTTCGGCGCCGCTCAGCCGGGGCACACCCATCCCCCGACGCGCTCGGAAAGGGGGCGACTGCACTGGTCCTCCGGCAGTGAGCGACTCATTGCAGCCGCCAGGAAAGCCGCGAGCACCACGGAGATGACGACACCAATTACCTTTGCCCGGCGCGGGATCCGCATCATCGGTCCAGTGAGTCTTTGGACTGGCTCAGGCGTGACCGCTGAGCTGGGCGAGGCGGGCCGCCAGGGCATCCACCATGGCGCCGGCGCGCTTGGCTGGCATGGGCGACTTGCGATCGCCGCCCTGGCTGGACACCGGGAGCACGTCCACCGAGAGCTTCGCGCCGCCTGCCAAGGACCGCAGGGCGTCGACCTTGTCACCGAAGGGCGAGCCACTTCCCGGCGAGTAGTACCGCACGACCTCGTCAACGGCATCGGGGTACAGGTCGGTCTTGGTCACGGCGATGACGAGCCAGATCGGCTTGTGACGGCGTACCGCCAGCGAGGCGATCCGGTGCGCGGTGATCGTCCAGTCCTCGAGCTCGGCGGCGAGCTGGTCCTCGCGGG
>NZ_JBEDUL010000032.1:0-2875 GCF_040414665.1 Intrasporangium sp. | reverse complement strand
TCGTGACCGATGCCTACGCGCAAGGCCGGATCCCGGCGGAACTGAGCTCAGCGGCATACGTCCACGAGGTCGCAAGGGTGCTCAAGCCTGAGGGAACGGCCCTCTGGAACCTCGCCGACGAACCCGGGATGCGTTATGTGGCAAGGGTGCTCGCCACTATCCGCGGTGCGCTGCCACACGTCGGCCTGGTCGCGACGCACGAGGTCCTAAAGCGGAGGCGCTTCGGCAACAGCGTCGTTGTCGCGAGCGCCGTGCCGCTGCCCGAGGAACGGCTCCGGCGTGACGTGGCGCGAGCGAACCTGCCCACGGGCCTGCGGGTCGGCGTCGAGATCGACCGGATCATCGCCCGTGCGAAGCCTCTCGACGACGGCGGGATGCCGAGCCCGCCGGCGCCCGACGCGCGCGGCTGGCGGATCGTCTGACGCCGCCTGCCGGTGCCTGTGGAGGGGCGCCCACGCCATCGAACCTGTTTGGTTGTCGAGAGTTTTGCTCTCCAACATTCCCCGGATCGGGTATTGGGCGGCTCATGCGGCAGTTGGTGCGTCCTCGTGAGACGCGACGATTTCTTTTGGCTTTTTTGCATCCCGGCCCGAGTGGATCGGGAGGCCGACTCTCAGAACAATTCAATCCATCGCGTCATTTTACAGGCTAGCTGTCTTTGCTCAACTCAGCTCAGTGATACCTCGCGCCGTTGGAGAGGGGCCCGTGACTAGGTTCAGGAGGAGCTTTCAAGTTTCGAGTTGCCGCTGTGTCGAGTTGCAGGGAGGCTGCCGGCACGGCAGTTCTTTACATGCCGACCAGTCGTCCGCTTCGGAGTCAAAGAGGACTCAAGATCAGGCGAGTGAAGGCACGTATGTCAACGGTGGTGGCGTCGGTTTCGGCGGCCGTGGCCCTCGGCATCGGTGCTCCGATGCTTTCGGCAAGCTCGGCGAACGCGCTGCCGGCGTGGCTGCACCGGGGCCCGACCACTGTCTATCCGTCGGCAGGAGGGACCTGGCAGTATGGCCATTGGAACGCCTACGTCCGCTCCTATTATTGGGTGGGCAAGAATCATGGCTCCAGCTTGACCCTCAACGGCGAGAGCATCCGGAGTATCTGCGTGGCAGCGAATACTCAGGCTTCCGCCGAAAAGTTCGCGCTCCAGACTCCTGGCGCGACGGACTCCTACTATTACCGGCTTTGTTAGCAGCGGGCCTGTGACAGCCCGGTAGGAGCGGGCCCTCGCCCATAGTTGGCTGGATCGGACGACCTCCCCACCCATCCACTTAGGCGCGGGGGCCCGCCATACGGGTTGTGACCGCGACTCATCCGATCGATCACGTGGGGGGTCTCAGATGCACCGCAAAGTGGTGCTCGCGGTTTCGGTGGTCCTGTTCGGACTTGCCGCGTTCTTGGTGGCGGTCATGACCGACCTGCATGACCGGTCCTTTCCCGTCAACGCCGATGTCAAGGCAAGCGTCAGCCTGGACTTCTCCGGAACCGGTCTCAGCGACAGCGACGCGTTCACCTTCTTGGCCCGAAGTAGCGACCAGTTCGACCTGGGTCTGGTCAAGCTCGCTCCGGATCTCGGGGCCGACCAGTCGGGGCAGGTGCTCGTCCCGCTCGGCGACATCCGCCTTCCCGAGCGGGTCCAACGATTCGGCGACCAACCCGATGCCATCGTCAAGGACGCTGCGACGCTTGAGCATTCCTTCGCCTCGGGCCAGTACTTGGTCAGCGGTAGCGACGACCAACTGAACACCTTCAGAGAGCTCCTTGACCGCCGCAATATCGGCAACGAGTGGGCGCTGGACTCGGTCACGACTACTCTGACGTTCCTGGTGCGACAGTCCGCCTTCGGAGTCACCCTGCTCGCGACGGCCATCCTGATGATCTCGTTGGCCCTGTTCTGGCTCACAGTCAAGAGCCGGGCACGAGCTCTCCGCATCCTGGCGGGTGTCTCCTCCGCGCGGATCCAATACGAGGACATCACCGAGTTCTTGGTGCGTCTGTCGGCCGCCGCGGCCGCCGTTTGGGCCTTGGCCACCGGGTATGTCGGCGTCGCACACGGGTGGGCCTTCACCGCCTACTACAGCCGAACGCTGGCCTTGTTCATGGGGCTCGTGGTCGTGACCACGGCAATATGCATGCTGCTCATGTGCCTTGCCGCGTGGCCGAGCCCGCAGCTGCTCGCCCGGCGTGAGCCCGCGGTCAGCAAGTACCGAGCCCCCTCGGCGGCGCTCAAAGCCGTCACCTTCATCTTGCTTCTGTCCGCGGTCGCCCCCTCGGTCACCGCTTACGAGCAAGCCAGCAATGTCGCCGCTCAGCAGGCCGTCTGGCGGTCCTTGTCCGACCAGGTCTCCTTGGTACTGCCGAGCGCTGTGGACGAGGCTGGCTTCCAAGCCCTCAGCGGCAGGATCGGCGACGTCATCGCGGACGCGGAGGCACAGCACCACCTCGCCCTGTCCTACACATGGGCCGCCGACGCGGACGCCGGTCTGAACTTCGGACAGGAGCAAAATCTGTCCCTGGTGAACCAGCAGTGGCTTGATCTGGTCACCACGGGCAGCACCGTCGACCAGATCCTCCTCACACCGGTTGCCGCCGATGAGCTTCCCCCCGGCATGCGCAACTACCTGCAGGCCAACCTCCCCATTTGGTTGCACCCAACAGTCCCGGTTGCGCAGGCACTGCAGCAGTTCACGTTCTACCGACAGTCCGGCACCACCGAAGCCCCCATGGCCAGGGCCGGCGGTGGTGGGATTGCCTTTCTCGACTCTGGCGTGGTCATGGTCGCCCCCCGCGTTCACGGCATGTTCACCGACGACTTCCTCGGCTCCGTGGCCTCCTCGATGAACTTGATGTTCACCGGGCTCGGGCCCACGCAACAACTGCT
>NZ_JBEDUL010000031.1:0-13281 GCF_040414665.1 Intrasporangium sp. | reverse complement strand
TCGTCCTTGTCGGCGGCGGCTACGCGGCGTGGTCCTGGTCGCAACAGCAGTTCTTCGTCGGGGCAGACAGCGGGCAGGTGGCGATCTTCCGCGGCGTTGCCACGGCCATCGGTCCGGTGGACCTCTCCGGGCTCGAGCAGCGCAGTGACGTCGCCGTGGCCGAGCTGCCCGTCGACGTCCAAGGCTCGATCTCACGGACCATCCCGGCGGCTGACCTTGCCGACGCGCACGCGAAGGTCGACCGGCTTCGGACGGAGGCGGTGCGCTGTCGCACGCTCGCCGCCAGTGGAATGCCGTGTGGCGACACCCCGGTAACGACGCCCACCCCACGCACGACGCCGTCCACCACCCCTCCGACCATCCCTCCCACCATGGCGCCGACGACGCCGCCCACCACTGCGCCGCCTGCCGTTCCCGCCTCGGGGGTGTCCCGATGAGGACCACCGTCGAGCCACTGACCCCACGGACCCGCCGGGGGGTCGAGCTCGTCCTGCTCGTCGTTGCGATCGCCATCGTCCTGCTTGCCTGGGTGACCGTCGACCTCAACCGCAACGGCACCGTGCCCGCCAACATCATCCCCGTGGCCGGTGGCCTCGTCGTCCTCGCGGTGGTCGTCCACCTGGTGCTCAGATGGAAGGCGCCCTACGCCGATCCGGTGCTCCTGCCGATCACCACGGCCCTCAACGGGCTGGGTCTCGTCATGATCCACCGCCTCGACCTCGCCGCGGGTCGTCTCGGCGCGGACGGCAGCGCGAACCAGCAGATCATCTGGACGACCCTTGCCGTCGCACTCACCGTCGGAGTGATCTGGGTGCTGCCCGACCACCGGCTGCTCCGCCGCTACACCTACGTGTCGCTTGCGGTGGGCTTCATCCTGCTCCTGCTTCCCCTCGTGCCAGTCCTCGGGCGGGAGGTCAACGGCTCCAGGATCTGGATCGGCCTCGGGCCGTTCAGCTTCCAGCCGGGCGAGTTCGCCAAGATCGCGCTCGCCATCTTCTTCGCCGGCTACCTCGTGCAGACCCGGGACGTCCTCAGCCTCGCCGGCAAGCGGATCCTCGGCTTCACCTTCCCGCGTGGGCGCGACCTCGGCCCGATCCTCGTCGCTTGGGTGCTCGCCCTGCTCATCCTCGTCTTCGAGAAGGACCTCGGCTCGGCGCTGCTCTTCTTCGGGGTCTTCGTCGCGATGCTCTACGTCGCGACGGAGCGCGTCTCCTGGATCGCGATCGGGCTGCTCCTCTTCGGGGTCGCGGTCGCCTTTGCGCTCTCGGCGTTCGCACACTTCCAGAAGCGCGTCGACCTCTGGCTCGAGCCGTTCTCCCCGGACAACCTCGACCGCTCGAACCAGCTCGCCAACGGCCTCTGGGGGATGGCGGCCGGCGGTCTCACCGGCACCGGCCTCGGCGCGGGCCGGCCCTGGCTCACGCCGTTCGCCGAGAACGACTTCATCTTCAGCAGCCTCGCCGAGGAGCTGGGCCTGTTCGGCTCGGTCGCGATCCTCCTGCTCTACCTCGTCTTCGTCCAGCGCGGCATCCGCACCGCGCTCGGCGTGCGAGATGGCTTCGGCAAGCTGCTCGCCATCGGCCTGACCTTCTCGGTGGCGTTCCAGCTGTTCATCGTCATCGGCGGCGTCACTCGGGTCATCCCCCTCACCGGCTTGACGACGCCCTTCCTGTCGCTCGGCGGCTCATCGCTCCTCGCCAACTGGATCATCATGTCCCTGCTCCTGCGCATCTCCGACCAGGCCAGACGGCCCGTACCGGCGCTGCCCGTCGGTGTCGATGCCGACCCGGTCGCCGCCGAGGCCACTCAGGTGGTGAAGCTGTGAACACCCCGATCCGCCGGCTCTCGGTCGTCATCGCCGCCCTCTTCGGTGCCCTGCTCGTCGCCTCGACGATCATCCAGTTCGCACAGGCCCAGTCGCTGAACCTGATGGCCGCCAACAAGCGCACCCTGCTCGACAACTACTCCCGCGAGCGCGGCTCGATCCTCGTCCAGGGCCAGGCCATCGCCAAGTCGGTGCCGGTCGACGACCAGTTCGGCTGGTTACGCACCTATCCGGAGGGACCGCTCTACTCCCAGATCACCGGCTTCTACGGCTACTCGATCGGCAACCCGTTCGGTCTCGAGAACGCCGCCGACGACCTGCTCTCCGGCAAGGCGGACCGGCTCTTCGTGCGCCGGGTCACCGACCTGCTCACCGGGCGCGACACGGTCGGCGCAACGATCGAGCTGACCCTCAACGCCAAGGCCCAGAAGGCGGCATCGGAGGGACTGGGCAAGAACCGTGGGGCGGTCGTCGCGCTCGACCCTCGCACCGGCGCCATCCTCGCCATGGTGAGCCACCCGCAGTACGACCCCAACCCGCTCTCGAGCCACGACCTGGCCAAGTCCGAGGCGGCCTGGAAGAAGCTGTCCAGCGACAAGGCCAGGCCGTTCATCAACCGGGCCATCACCGGTGACCTCTACCCGCCCGGCTCCATCTTCAAGGTCGTCACCGCCGCCGCCGCTCTCGAGCAGGGCCTCCTTCAGGACGAGAACTCAGAGGTGCCCGGACCGCCGGAGCTCGACCTGCCGCTGACCGACACCAACCTGCCCAACGAGGACGGGCGGGCGTGCGGCCCGGGCAACAAGACGACCCTCATCCACGCGCTCGAGATCTCGTGCAACACGGCCTTCGGCTCGCTCGGCCTCGAGCTGGGCGGTGAGCAGCTGCGTGCGCAGGCCGCCAAGTTCGGTTTCGGCGACTCCCTCCAGATCCCCATGCGCGTCTCACCGAGCACCATGCCCGCGGAGATCAACGCTCCGCAGGCGGCCCAGTCGGCCATCGGCCAGTACGAGGTGCGCACGACGCCGCTCCAGATGGCCATGATCGCCGGCGCCATCGCGAACCAGGGCCGCGTCATGACTCCCTATCTCATCCAGTCGATCCGCACCGCCGACCTCGATGTCATCGAGTCGGCGCCTGACCCGGAGGAGCTCTCGCAGGCCGTCTCGCCGCGAACAGCCGACATCCTCAAGAAGATGATGGTCTCCGTCGTCGACAACGGCAGCGGACGCCGTGCCCAGATCCCAGGCGTTGCGGTGGGTGGCAAGACCGGCACGGCCCAGCACGATCTCAGGAAGAACCCGCACGCGTGGTTCATCAGCTTCGCCCCGGCCGACGACCCGCAGGTCGCCGTGGCCGTCGTCGTCGAGGAGAGCGGCGTGACGGGCAACGAGGTGGGTGGCGCGCGGGTCGCGGCCCCGATCGCGAAGGACGTCATGGAAGCGGTGATCAACCGGTGAGCAGCCGATGAGTACGGCAACGCTGAGCTACCGGGCCGGTCAGCGGCTCGGCGCCCGCTACACCCTCGTCTCACCGATTGCCTCCGGAGGCATGGGCGAGGTCTGGGCGGCGACCGACGACGTCCTCGGACGCGACGTCGCGGTCAAGCTGATCCGAGCCTCGTCGGATGACGGATATCGGGACCGCTTCCGTGACGAGGCCCGGCACAGCGCCGCGCTCCACCACCCCAACATCGCAGCGGTCTTCGACTACGGCGACAACCACGAGCTCCCCTATCTCGTCATGGAGCTCGTGCCGGGCCAGCCGCTCTCGGCTCTCATCGAGACGACCGGCCGCGACGGCCTCGAGCCGGACGTCGTCCGCTCCATCGCGGGTCAGGCGGCGTTGGCGCTCGCCGCGGCGCATGAGTCGGGGGTGGTCCACCGGGACGTCAAGCCGGCCAACATCATCGTCACACCGGACGGCCAGGCCAAGCTCACCGACTTCGGCATCGCCCGCCCCGCAAACGGCAAGGGCCACACGCTGACGGGCGAGGTGCTCGGCACCCCGGAGTACCTCAGCCCCGAGCAGGCCCTCGGCGAGACCGCGACCGAGGCGAGCGACCTCTACGCGTTGGGCGTCATCGCCCATGAGATGCTCACCGGGTCCAAGCCGTTCGATGCAGGCACGCCGGTTGCCACCGCGGTGGCGCAGGTCAGCGAAGAGCCTCCGCCGTTGCCGCCCACCGTGCCGGACGACCTGCGTTGGGTCGTCGAGGCGTGCCTGTCGAAGGCCCCGGACGAGCGCCCCGCCGACGCGCGAGCCCTCGCCGACGCGCTCCTGGAACCACTGGGCGGTATGCCGCTGAGCTCGCTCCCAGCTCCCGTCTCCTACCAGCCGTCCCCCACTCGAACGCTCCCTGCAGTCCCAGCACGCGGCACCCGCGCAGCGCCCGGCACGGACTCCACCCCCCGCCATGCAGGGGTGGCCCCAGCCCCGGTCGTGACGCGCGCCGAGCTGCGGAAGCGAGCCCAGCGGCATACGGAATCGCGCCGCAGGCCCTTCGTCGGGTGGCTCGCCGTGCCGCTCGTGGCGCTGCTCGCCTGGGGGGCCTTCGCGCTCGCGTCGCTCATGGGCACCGTGGAGCCGACGGCAGCCACCCCGCAGCCGCGGCTCAGCACCCCCGCGCTCGTCGGCACCCCGACGCAGACCCCGGAGCGGGCCATGACGTCGGAGGCCACACCGACCACCACAGCGACCACGTCGAGTCCCACTGAGAGGACACCCCGAGAGACGGCGGTTGCGGCCGTGACGTCGGAGCCGAAGCCAACGATGACGCCCACGCCGACCGACACGCGGACCCACCCCGGCAAGGGACTCGGCAGGGGGAAGGGCAAGAACAATTGACGAAGCAGGGCACGAACGAGAGGCAGCAGCCGTGACGACCACACCCCGCGTCCTCGGCGGACGCTACGAGGTCGGTGAGCTCATCGGGCGCGGCGGCATGGCCGACGTCCACCTGGGGCACGACACCCGCCTCGGGCGACAGGTCGCGATCAAGATGCTGCGATCCGACCTGGCCCGTGACGCCAACTTCCTCATGCGCTTCCGGCGCGAGGCGCAGTCGGCCGCGGGGCTCAACCATCCGGCCATTGTCGCGATCTTCGACTCGGGCGAGGACGACAGCGTCGTCGAGGGGCCGGGCGGCACCCACACGACCCTCCCCTACATCGTCATGGAGTACGTCGACGGGCAGACCCTCCGCCAGAAGCTGTCCACGCACGAGCAGCTCGACCCCTCTGAGGCCATCTGGATCACCGAGGGCATCCTCGACGCCCTGGCCTACAGCCACCGGATGGGTATCGTGCACCGCGACATCAAGCCGGCCAACGTCATGATCACCTCGAACGGCCACGTCAAGGTGATGGACTTCGGCATCGCCCGGGCCATCGCTGACACAGCGGCGACGATGACGCAGACGCAGTCCGTCGTGGGCACCGCGCAGTACCTCTCGCCCGAGCAGGCCCAGGGCCAGACCGTCGACGCGCGCAGCGACCTCTACTCGACCGGGTGCCTGCTCTTCGAGCTGCTGGCCGGCCGGCCTCCCTTCCAGGGCGACTCACCTGTCGCGATCGCCTACCAGCACGTCGGCGAGACGCCGCAGCCACCGAGCGTGTACAACCCCGCTGTCGGCGGCGACCTTGACGCGGTGACCCTGCACGCGCTGGCGAAGGACCGGGAGGTCCGCTACCAGGACGCGGAGTCGTTCAGCGAGGACCTCGAGAACGTCCGCCTCGGCCGACCCATCAGCGCTGCTGCCCTCGGGGCCGGGATCGCGGTCGGCGCCGCCGCCACCCAGACCATGCCGGCGCCTTATTCCGCGGCAGGCACGCCGACGGCGGTCCAGCCGGTCATCACCTCACGCCGGCAGCGCTACGAGAACACCGCCGGGCTCCCGGCGGTCGGGCACGACGAGGACGACGAGGAGAAGAAGCGTGGCGGGGCCGGTCGGGCCGTCCTCATCTCCCTGCTCGTGCTGGCCCTGCTCGGTCTCGCCGGGTGGGGCGCGGTGACGTTGTTCAGCAACCAGGACCCTCCCGTCGCGACGACGACGGTGCCCAACCTGCGCGGCATGGACGAGGCCGCTGTCGAGCGCGCCCTGACGACCTACAAGCTCCGGGGGGAGCGCTCCGAGGGGCCGAACGAGCTGGCGGCCGGCAAGGTCTTCGAGCAGAGTCCCGAAGCCGGCCTCAAGGTGAACGAGGGGTCGGTCGTGCGCTACACCGTGTCGACCGGTCCCGGGAGCATCGCCATCCCCGACATCCGCAACTTCGACCGGAAGGACGCCGAGCAGGAGCTGAAGCAGGCGGGCTTCACCAACATCGCGTTCGAGGAGCGCGATGACCCCAACACGGGCAAGGACAAGGTCATCGAGACCGACCCCGCGATCGGAAGCTCTGCGGCCAAGGACACTCGGATCACCGTCATCGTCGCCAGCGGGAAGGTGACGGTGCCAGAGGGCCAGGTCGGACGGGACTGGTCCCTCGTGTCCAACGAGCTCGCGCGCGCCGGCCTCAACCCGAAGCGCGTCGACGTCGACTCGGCGGAGACCCCCGGGACCGTGATCTCCGTGGAGAAGGAGGGCCGGCGGGTCGACGTCGGCAGCGAGATCAAGGTCGAGGTCGCCAAGGCGGCCGCGCCGCCACCGACGACCGAGACCGTCACGAAGACCGTGACCCAGTCGCCGACGAGCGAGCCGACGACGACGACGGAACCGCCGGGCGGCGGAGGCAACGGGGGCTGAGCCCCGCTCAGACCGCAGCGGTGACGAGGGGGCTGAGGCCGACCGAGCGCTCGACCGCTCCCTCGTCGCCGCACTCCGCGAGGAAGTTCGCGAGCATCCGGTGGCCGCCCTCGGTGAGCACGCTCTCCGGGTGGAACTGGACGCCGTGCAGGGGCAGCTCCCGGTGGCGGACCGCCATGATGACCCCGGTGTCGGTGTGTCCCGTCACGACCAGCTCGGCCGTCACCGTCTCTGGCTCGATCGTCAGCGAGTGGTAGCGGGTGGCCGTGAAGGGGGTCGGCAGGCCCTGGAGCACGCCGGTGCCATCGTGGTGGACGAGCGAGGTCTTGCCGTGGAGCAGCTCCGGCGCCCGGTCGACGGTGGCGCCGAAGACGACGCCGAGTGCCTGGTGACCGAGGCAGACACCGAACATCGGGGTCCGGGTCCGTGCGCACTCCTCGATGACCGCCATGGAAACGCCTGCGCCCTCGGGGGTGCCGGGGCCCGGTGAGACGAGCACGCCGTCGTAGGTCGGCGCCTCCGATGCGGCAACGGCGTCATTGCGCACGACCCGGCACTCGGCGCCGAGCTGCTCGAGGTAGCCGACGATGGTGTAGACGAAGCTGTCGTAGTTGTCGACGACGAGCACGCGAGGGGCGGCGGTCAGGCGAGGCATCGGACTCCCCGGTCAGCGGATGGGCGTGGCGTGGGCCAGGTCGACGGATCCGGAATAGGCCGGGAACTGGACCGAGGGGCTGGTGTGGACCTGCCAGCCCAGTCCGACCGCCTCGACGTAGTCGAGATACGTCTGGATCGTCGGGTCGGCGTCCAGGCCACGCAGCATCGAGTCGACCGGGCCGATGGCCTGGATCCGATACGGCGGCGCATAGACCCTGCCCTGGAGGATGAGCGTGTTGCCGACGCACCGGACGGCGCTGGTGGAGATGACGCGCTGGTCCTGGATCATCATCGCCTCCGCACCTGAGGCCCAGAGCGCGTTGACCACCGCCTGGACGTCCTGCTGGTGGACCACGATGTCATCGGCCGTGAACCGGTCGGGGAGTGAGTCGAGGCTGCGGGCGGAGTCGTCGAGGACGACCTCGACGACCGGGCCCTTGACCGCGGTCGCCGCAGCGTCCGCCGCGAGGCGCTCGGACTGGGTGTTGAGGGCCTTGAGGCGGGCATCCTCCGGCTCGTTGGCGCGGGTGAGCGCCTCGACCTCCTGGAGGAGCGCGTCGTACTCCTTGGCCTTCGCCTCGTTGCGAGAGTCGCCTGCCATGATGAGCGAGGGAAGGTCCCGGTCCGCGCGAAGGTCGTCGCCCTGGGCGGCGCGGAAGCTCAGCGCGAACATGAGGCCCGCCGCCGCGGTCACGAGTGGGACGAGAACTCGCCAGCCGAGCCGCAGTCGCGATGTCGACCGCTGCGTCTCGGGCGCAGCGGCATCGAGGTCCTCCGGCGTGCGCGGACCCTCGGGGTCGCGCTCCGGGTCGACGTCGCTGAGCACTCTTGGCTTCCTCTCAACTAGGCTGTTGCAGACCCATTCTGACCCACGCTCTCACCGGAGGAGCCAGCAGTGCCCGAGTCCAAGGGACGTGACCGCAAGGCCGCGACATACACCCCACCGCCGAAGTCCACGGCCAGAGAGCCCAACCCGACGTGGTGGGCACCCGTCTTCGTCACCTTGCTCGTCCTGGGCCTGCTGTGGATCGTTGTGTACTACATCACCGAGTACAAGTATCCGATCGGGGCGATCGGGGTGTGGAACCTTGCCGTGGGCTTCGTCCTGCTCATGTCGGGATTCATCATGACGATGCGCTGGCGCTGAGTTCCGGCCCTGATCCAGCCCCGGCCGCACACCTTCCACAAGTTGTCCACAACTGTGGACGAATGACACCGGTGTAACTCCTCAACAGGGTTGTCCACAGCAGTGGACAACTGCCCTGTCGATCGAGCGACCCTCAGCGACTCACGGGGAGGTTGAGCTCGCGGATGTCGACCGGCACGGTGAGGTACTTCGCCACGGTGATGAGCACGAGGAACGCGAGCACCGCACCGAGCGCGACCCACGTCAGGTGCCGGACCCGTTGGCGCCGGAAGAGGACGATGGCCCCGGCACTGGCGAGCCCGGTGAGGAACCCGCCGAGGTGGGCCTGCCACGAGATGCCGGACACGACGAAGCCGAGGACCGCGTTGATGACCAGCACGGTGTAGATCCCCGCGACGGACCGGTTGAGGTGCCGGTTGAACACGATCATGGCGCCGAAGAGGCCGAAGATCGCGCCCGAGGCCCCGACCACGGGCGTGAGCCAGGCCCTGTCAGCACCCGAGAACAGGCCGTCGATGGTGGGGTTGCCGGCGAACAGGAGGACGGCCACCTGGCCGCCGATCCCGCTGATGAGGTACAACGCGAGGAACCGGGCGCGTCCCAGCAGCGGCTCGAGGTAGCTGCCAAGGATGTAGAGCGCGTACATGTTGAACCCGATGTGCAGCAGCGACTGCGGCGCATGGAGGAACATGGCGGTGACGAACCGCCACGGCTCGGTCCAGCCCTGGATCGGCCTGAATGCGTAGTCGTTGGTCACATCCTCGGAGACCCACTGGGCGAGGAAGACGGCGACGCACACCCCGATGAGCGAGTACGTCACGACGGGCCGGCCATCGGTGGCCCGGCCACCGAGGACGGTCCGCGTCCGCGGCACCGTCTGGGAGGCCTCGCGGACGCAGTCGACGCACTGGATTCCGACCGGTGCCGGGCGCTGGCACTCAGGACAGGCCGGTCGACCGCACCGCTGGCACCTGACGTAGGCCTCACGGTCCAGGTGTCGAGGACACACCGACGGTCCGGCCGGTTGCTGCCCAGCCCCCGGCGGGGCCGGGGGCTGGGGACCGAATCCACTGTCCGACAACGTTGCCTCAGTCCTCTACGGTGACCGAGTTGATGACGACGTCCTCGCGGGGCTTGTCGTTCGGGCCGGTTGAGACGCCCCCGATCCGGTCGACCACCTCGCGGGACGGGCCGTCCACGACCTCGCCGAAGATCGTGTGCTTGCCCTGCAGCCACGTCGTCGGCCCAGTGGTGATGAAGAACTGGGATCCGTTGGTTCCCTTGCCCATCCGCTTGCCGGCATTGGCCATCGCGAGCATGTACGGCTGGTTGAAGTTCTTCTCCGGGTGGATCTCGTCGTCGAACGTATAGCCTGGCCCACCCATGCCGGTGCCCTGGGGGCAGCCGCCCTGGATCATGAAGCCCGGGATGACCCGGTGGATCTTCAGGCCGTTGTAGAACGGGGTCGGGCTCGTGCGACCCGCGTCGTCGGTGTACTCCTTGTCACCCTTGGCCAGACCGACGAAGTTCGCGACGGTCTTGGGCGCGTGGTTGGGGAACAGCTCGGCGACGATGTCCCCATAGTTGGTGTGCAGGGTTGCCTTCATGCGCCCAATCCTCGCACGCGTTGGGTAAGAGCAGGGTGGACCCGGCGGCTCGTCGGGTGAAGGATCGATACAGGAACCCCCGACCGAAGGAGCGGCGCCATGTCATTCATCGACAAGCTCAAGCGCCAGGCGGACGAGCTCGGTCCCAAGGACAAGGCCGACCACCCAACGGAACCTGCGTCGACCGCCGGCGCCGAAGCAGCGGACGGCTTCGACCCGATCGTCGACGAGGAGGAGGTTGCGGAGGAGGTCCTGTCGACCGACCTCGACCCGGAAGCGCCTCTCGACGCTCCCCCCGAAGCAGCAGCTGGACTCAGGGGAGCGCGTCCTCAGCGCGCCTATGACGCGTCCGGGGAGCCCATTGACGACCTGCCGCTCGATCCCGACGCTCCCGACGTGCCGGGCGCCTCGGGCCCGGATAGCTGGTGACCCAACCGGCGCGTGTGGGTAAGAGCCATCACGACCTAGGAGGAGTGCATGTTCGGAACGAAACCGACCACGACCGAGAAACTCAGAGCGCAGGTCATCGAGGCGCGTGACCAAGCGGCGCCCAAGGCGACCGCTGCGGCCGAGCGCCTCAAGGAGGCGTTCGATGAGGCGCGGGTGCGCGCGGCTCCGGTTGCGTCCGACTTCGCCGATCGGGCCCGGCCCAGGATCGAGGCGGCCGAGTCAACGCTCGTCGACACGGTCCTGCCCAAGGTGGGGGCGGCCCTGGGCGTCGCATCGGCGGCTGTCGCTCAGAGCGCCCACGAGGCCAAGGACCTCATGCGCGACTACGAGCCGCAGGTCCAGCACGCTCGCGAGTCCGCGGGCGACTTCGCTCGAGTGAGCAGCGATCGGCTGCGTGACGCCTACCGGGTCCTGAGCGGAGAGGCCGTGGCCAAACCGGTGAAGCGCGGTCGCGGGAAGTGGCTGATCGTCATCGGACTCGGCGCCGCGAGCATTGCGGCTGTTGCGGCCTATCGCAGGCAGCAGGCCACCAACGACCCGTGGGCCACTCCTGCCGACAGCACGATGGGGAGTACGGCTGGAACGACCGGCTTCGACACGAGTGGCTCGCTGAAGGACAAGGCAGCCGAGAAGGTCGGACAGGCGAAGGACGCCGTGACCGACGCTGCCGCCAAGGCGAAGGACAAGGCGACGGACCTGGCCGCCAAGGGCCAGACCGCGATGGCCGACCGCAAGAACGGCGTGACGGACGCCGAGATGGAGTCTGCGTCCGCTCGCGCCGACGAGGCGCTCGACGAGATGGGTCCTGAGACCGGTCAGGTCACGGCGATCGACGCGACGCTCGGTTCCGACGCGATTGACGCGTCCGCCGGCACGCTGCCGAGCGAGTCGGTCAAGCCGAAGCGGCCGAAGGCCTGAGGCGACAAGGCAGACCCGACACACACCCGACAAAGCAGACGGACCCGGTGCCTGAGGCACCGGGTCCGTCTCCGCTTGAGCTGGCTCGCACAGACAGGGGGACAGCGCGAGCCAGCACATGCAGAAGGGCTGGGCGCGGTTCGTGCGGGCCCAACCCTTCGCTGCGTCCAGTGTAACCACGCACTGGGCGATCTGGCGAGAGGCTCGTGAAAACTTCTACCAGTATGTGCCTGCAATCACGTCCTTTCCCGAGCGACGCTGCTCATGGCAGGTCGGCCAGACGCAGGAGGGCCTCGCCCAGTCTCGCACCGGCAGCGCGCAGCCGCCACCCGAAGTTCCTGTGGGTTTCCTGGGCCTCCCTGGGCGCCTCCTGCCACGGAACGCACCCAGCGAGCTCAGCGGCATACGGCACACGTTGTCGTATGCCGCTGGGCCGGGTCTCGCGTTCGCCCGGGCGGACTTCCGCACCACGGGTAGCATTTGGCGTGCAGGGGTTTGCACCACCTCGAGGTGGGCCGATGGACACGACGGTGACGGTGTCGCTGGGGGAGCGAGGCGCCGATCCGGCGCGCCTCGAGGTGCTGCACCGGCAGATCCGTGAGGAGCTGCGTCACGTCGACGACCTGGAGCTCGCCTCCCTGGTCGGCCCAACGGGATCGATGCCCGCGCCTGCCGGCACACGCGGGCTCGGGCCCGCCGAGATCAGCGCCCTCTCGGTGGCGATCCTCGGATCGGGCGGGATGACGGCGCTGCTCGCGTCGTTGCGTGACTGGCTCCACCGCGGCCATGCGGCTGCTCGAACCGTCCGCCTCGAGATCGACGGCGATGTCATCGTCCTCGAGAACGCCGACGAAGCGGAGCGGAGCCAGCTGCTGCGGAACTTCCTCGGCCGCCACGGGATCGAGGAGGCGGGATGACCGGCACTCGTCGAGCGCTCATCGTCGCGAACGACACCTACGACCACGCGAGCTTCGGGCAGCTGCGGGCGCCGGCGGCGGACGCCGAGGCTCTGGCCGGCGTGCTCGGTGACCCAGAGATCGGCGACTTCACCGTCTCGGTCGTGCACAACGAACCGTCATACGAGGTGCAGACCCGGATCGAGGACGTGTTTGCCGACAGCCAGCCTGACGACCTGCTCCTGCTCCACTTCTCCGGGCATGGGGTCAAGAGCGACACCGGTGAGCTGTTCGTGGCTGCGCGCAACACCCGGCCGGACCGGCTCGCGTCCACTGCCGTGGCGGCGGACTTCATCCAGCGCTGCATGAAGACATCCCGAGCGCGCAGCATCGTGCTCTTCCTCGACTGCTGTTACGGCGGGGCGTTCGGGCAGGGCGTCGCGGTGCGGGCCGCAGGTCCGGTCAACGTCATGGACAGCTTCCCGACGGGCCGCCTGGGCGGTGGACGAGGCAGAGCCGTGATCAGCGCGTCGAGCGCGATCGAGTATGCCTTCGAAGGAACGGAGCTGGCCGCGGACGAGCGGGCCAAGCCGTCGGTGTTCACGTCGGCGGTGGTCGAGGGGCTGCGCACCGGTGAAGCCGACCGTGACGAGGACGGGCTCGTGTCGCTGGACGAGCTGTATGACTACGTCTTCGACCGCGTCCGTGCCGAGAACCCGAAGCAGACACCCGGCCGCGACGTCGAGATGTCGGGCGATGTCTACCTCGCGCACAGCCGTCGTCGGCGGCTGCGGCCGCTACCGATCCCCGATGCGATCGCCGCCGCCCTGACCGAGACGAACCCCACCTTCCGACGTGGCGCCATCAGCGAGCTGCGCGACCGGCTCTGGCACGAGGACCCGGCTGCGGCGCTTGGGGCGCTCGAGGCCCTGCGCGAGGTGGTGCGCACCGACACGAAGTCCGTCGCCGACGATGCCGAGGCTGCCATTGGGTCGGCGACCATGACGGTGGTGCCCTCGTCGCTCGACTTCGGCGAC
>NZ_JBEDUL010000030.1:0-35707 GCF_040414665.1 Intrasporangium sp. | reverse complement strand
GCACATAATCGCACAATGCCGCGCAACTAAAGGACATGATCCCGTGACCACCACGTCCCCCAGCACCACCCATTACCCGGCCGCCACCGTGAAAGAGACGATCGAGTCCCATACGCTCGCCGTCATCGTCGATAACGAGCCGGGCGTACTTGCGCGCGTCATCGGCCTGTTCTCCGGGCGCGGCTACAACATCGAGAGCCTCACCGTCTCGGAGACCGAGCACGAGAAGCACCTCTCGCGCATCACCATCGCGACGCGCGGCACCCCGATGGTGATCGAGCAGATCAAGAACCAGCTCGACCGCATGGTGCCGGTCCACCGCGTGGTCGACATGACCATCGCCGGCCCGGCGATCGAGCGCGAGCTCGCCATGGTCAAGGTGCGGGGCAAGGGCGACAACCGGGTTGAGGCGCTGCGGCTCTCGGATGCATTCCGGGCGCGGGTCATCGACGCCACCACGGAAAGCTTCGTGTTCGAGATCACCGGCGGTTCAGAGAAGGTTGACCAGTTTATCAGCCTGATGCTGCCACTCGGCCTCGTCGAGGTGTCGCGCACCGGCATCGTGGCGATCGCCCGCGGGCCGGAGGCGATGTAAGGAGCGCGGGCGAGACGCCCGGGCTCCGGGGCTTGTCGCCGCTCTCGTTTGAAATTAGAAGCAGCCGCCAGAGCGGCGATCAGCGAAACTCCCAAGCAATAACCAAATAGGCAAGAGGTAAACAACCATGCGCGTATATTACGACCGCGACGCCGACCTGAACCTGATCAAGGGCAAGAAGGTCGCCATCGTCGGCTATGGCAGCCAGGGCCACGCCCACGCGCTCAACCTGCGCGACTCGGGCGTCGACGTCCGGGTCGGCCTCGCCGAGGGCAGCAAGAGCATTGCCAAGGCCGAGGCCGAGGGCCTGACGGTCAGGAGCGTCGCCGACGCGGTCAAGGAGGCCGACCTCGTCGTCATCCTGACGCCCGACCAGGTCCAGCGGACCGTGTACGCCAACGACATCAAGCCACACCTCAAGGACGGCGCGGCGCTCCTCTTCGGTCACGGCTTCAACATCCGCTTCGGCTACATCAAGCCCGAGGCGGACGCCGATGTCCTCATGGTCGCCCCGAAGGGCCCCGGCCACATCGTCCGTCGCGAGTTCGCCGACGGCCGGGGCGTGCCGGTTCTCCTCGCGGTCGAGCAGGACGCGACCGGAACCGCCTGGGAGCTTGCGAAGTCGTACGCCAAGGCGATCGGTGGTCTTCGCGCGGGCGGCATCAAGACCACCTTCACCGAGGAGACCGAGACGGATCTCTTCGGCGAGCAGGCGGTCCTGTGCGGCGGTGCGAGCCAGCTCGTCATGTACGGCTTCGAGACGCTCGTCGAGGCCGGTTACCAGCCCGAGGTCGCCTACTTCGAGTGCCTCCACGAGCTCAAGCTCATCGTCGACCTCATGATCGAGGGCGGCATCGCCAAGCAGCGCTGGTCGGTCTCCGACACCGCGGAGTACGGCGACTACGTCTCAGGACCGCGTGTCATCGACCCGCACGTCAAGGAGAACATGAAGGCGGTGCTCGCCGACGTCCAGAACGGCTCCTTCGCCAAGCGGTTCATCGACGACCAGGACGCCGGCGCCCCGGAGTTCAAGGCACTGCGCGAGAAGGGCGCCCAGCACCCGATCGAGGCCACCGGCCGCGAGCTGCGCAAGCTCATGGCGTGGGTGAAGCAGACCGACGAGGACTACACCGAGGGTTCAGCGGCTCGCTGACCCGGCCGCGCTGGCCCTCGCGGTCGATGTGGTCGGTCGAGCCATGGCCCGATCGACCACATCGCCCCGGCGGAGCGACCTCAGCGGGCTGCAGCGCCAATGGCGTCCGCGAGGTCGTCGGGGCGGCTCCACATCGGCCAGTGCCCCGTGGGCAGGTCCACCAGCTCGAGGTCCGTCAGGCGGGCGACCTCTGCGAACATCGGATGTCTCTGCTGCGCCAGACCCATCATCACCTCAGACGGCAGTGACGTCGCGATGATGGTGCTCGGAACCCCGAGGCGGGCGTCGTCCCGCAGCCGGAGGCGTTCTCGCGCCACGGCTGCCGGCACCGGGACGGCGCGCTCGCGGAAGATCGCGAGATCCTGCTCGCTCAGTCCCTCGAGGCTTGCGCCGCCCGCCGTCAGGTCCGTCCATGGCGGCAGGCTGATCGACTCGACGTCCTCGGTGAGCCCCTCGTCGAAGACTGAATCGTCGGCAGCCGGCCCGCTGTCGACGTAGATGACCCGGCGGACGGCTCGTGGGTCGCGATCGAGCACCCCGGTGATGACCCGGCCGGCGCCGCTGTGCGCGACGACGACCGGCGGCTCGGGCTGTCGGGAGACGACCTGGGCGAGGGCGTCGACCTGGTCGGACAACGTCGCAGTGACCTCGCCCGACGATGCTCCGGGCAGGGTGACCGCCTCGACGTGGTGTCCACTCCTGGTCAGCCGGGCGGCGACGGCGTCCCACGCCCATCCGCCGAGCCAGTGCCCGGGGACGAGCACGATGGACGGACTGGTGTTCTCGTTCGCGTTCATACCCCGACGGTACGGCGGCCCTTGGTCAGCCCTATGTCACTATTTATGGCACTGATCGTGCCATGCTGAGGCCGTGAACCGGACCGACCGCCTCCATGCCATCGGGGAGGCCCTCCGGCGTGCCGGCCGCCGGGGACGAACAGCGGACAGCCTGGCCGCCGAGTTCGAGGTCAGCACGAGGACCATCAAGCGGGACCTCGCCTCGCTCACCGCCCAGGGCCTGCCGATGCGGGCGAGGACGGGTCCGGGCGGTGGCTACGTGCTCGACGAGCGCGGGTCCCTCCCGCCGGTCAACCTCACCGCCGCCCAGGTCGTCGCCCTGAGCGCCGCCGTCGCCGCGTCCTCCGGGGCGCCCTTCGGGGACGCCGCCCGGGCGGCCACCCGTAAAGTGCTCGACGTCGTCGACCCCGACACGAGGAGCAGGGCCCAGGCTCTGGCGAAGAGGGTCTGGGTGGACGTCGGCCCGGGGGCTCCCCGCCGGATCATGACCGCCCTCGAAGCGGCCCTCACCGGGCGGGTCACCGTCCACCTCACGTACGAGGACGCCGCCGGGCGCGTCACTCGTCGAGAGGTCGAGCCGATGATCTTCGCCCTGGCGGACAGCCGGTGGTACCTCGTCGGGTGGTGCCGGCTCAGGCGCGACATCCGGTGGTTCCGGCTCGAGCGGGTGCAGCGGGCGGTGGCGACCCGCACGGCCTGCCCCCAGCGGTCCGTCGCGACCATCGGCACACCGCCGCCGTCCGCCCGCACCGTCGAGACCTGACCGTCAGCCGCGTGTCTCGGGTGCCCGGAGGGTGCGGAGCGCATCATGGGGCACGTGGTCCGCTCCTGCCGGGGGAGGACCTGGGAGCCGCCCTGTTGGCCTGACGTGGTCCCGCCATTCGGGACGAGGGGTCCACGACGTGATACGCATCACGTGAGTACGGAATCTGTTCACATGCTGGTTGGACGTGATGACCCTGGCCGTCAGCTACGCCTAGAATTTGGGCGGCACACCGCGGTGCCGCCCATGGCCCGCGTCCTCTCCGGGCCGCGCACCCGCCCGAAAGGATCCCCTGTGACCAAGGCCGTCGTCCTCATCGCCGAAGAGCTTTCACCCGCCACGATCGAGGCACTCGGACCCGACTTCGAGGTCCGCACCTGCGACGGAGCCAACCGCGACGAGCTCCTCCCGGCGCTCGCTGACGTGGACGCGGTGCTCATCCGCTCGGCGACGAAGATGGACGCAGAGGCGATTGCGGCGGCCAGGCGTCTCAAGGTCATCGCGCGCGCCGGCGTCGGGCTGGACAACGTGGACGTGCAGGCGGCGACCCAGGCCGGTGTCATGGTCGTCAACGCGCCGACGTCCAACATCACCTCGGCCGCGGAGCTGGCCATCGCCCTGCTCCTCGCAACGGCCCGCAACATCGCCCCGGCCAACCAGGCGCTCAAGGGTGGCGCCTGGAAACGGAGCAAGTACTCAGGCGTCGAGCTGCTCGACAAGGTGGTCGGGGTCATCGGGCTCGGCCGCATCGGCGCGCTCGTCGCCGAGCGCCTCAAGGGCTTTGGCATGAGGGTGCTCGCCTACGACCCCTATGCCTCACCGGCCAAGGCGGGCCTCGTCGGGGCCCAGCTCGTCGGGCTCGATGAGCTGCTCGCGCAGTCCGACTTCATCACCATCCACCTCCCGAAGACGCCGGAGACGGTCGGCCTCATCGGCGAGGCCGCCCTCTCGAAGGTCAAGCCCACGGTACGCATCATCAACGCAGCCCGCGGTGGCATCCTCGACGAGGCTGCCCTGGCCCGCGCCATCGCCGAGGGCCGCGTGGCCGGCGCCGGCCTCGACGTCTTCGCGACCGAGCCGACCACGGAGTCCCCGCTCTTCGACCACGAGTCCGTCGTCGTGACCCCTCACCTCGGTGCCTCCACCGAGGAGGCCCAGGAGAAGGCTGGCGTGTCCGTCGCGAGGTCGGTCCGTCTCGCGCTCTCGGGCGAGCTGGTACCGGACGCGGTCAACGTGTCCTCGGGCTACATCGCCGAGGAGGTCCGCCCCGGCATCCCGCTCGTCGAGAAGCTCGGCCGGATCTTCACCGCCGTCGCCGGCGCCGTGCCGGCCCAGCTCGACGTCGACGTGCGCGGGGAGATCACCGAGCACGACGTGAGCGTGTGGAAGCTCGTCGCGCTCAAGGGCCTGTTCACCGACGTCGTCGAGGACCCGGTGACCTACGTCAACGCACCCATCCTCGCCGAGCAGCGCGACTGTCAGGTGCGACTGCTCACCGAGCCGGACGCGGGCGACTTCCGCAACATCACGACCCTGCGCGGCACTCTTGCCGACGGCACGATCGTCAGCGTCTCTGGCACGCTCACCGGTCCGAAGATGGTCGAGAAGATCGTCGGCGTCAACGGCTACGACCTCGAGGTGCCGCTGTCCGACCACATGCTCGTCTTCGAGTACTCCGACCGGCCCGGGATCATCGGCGCCGTCGGCAAGCTCCTCGGCGATGCCGACGTCAATATCGGGGGCATGCAGGTCTCCCGTCAGGCAGACCAGGCGATCGGCGTGCTCAACGTCGACAGCGCGGTCTCGCCACAGCTCGCCAGCGAGATCGCTGCCACCGTCGACGCCAAGACCTTCACCGTCATCGACCTCCAAGGCTGACGAGCACATTCCGTATGCCGCTGGGCTTTGTTCGCGCCTCTCGGCCCGTGCCAGCCCGGCCCCCTCTGCATCGAGTGGGCAGTTCACGCCGGGACTTGAGGGAACAAATGACGGGACAAGGTGGTGCGGTTCGTGCGTGGCTACGTGGCTTGACCGGGAGTGCTCCCGTCATTGCTCCCGGGCACGACGGCGGGGACTGCACACTCGACTGGGGCTCTGTCAGCTTCGCGAGGTGTCCGGCCTGAGGTCCGAGTCGGCTTGGGCGGACTGATCGGCGGCAGCGGCGGATTCGTCCGCTGCAGCCGGACCGTCGGGCGTCACCTCGAGGCCGGCGAGCTCGGGAACGAGTTCGTGCCGTTTGCTGAACGTGTCGAGCACGGACAGGGCGACGGCGGCCACGGGGATCCCGATGAGGGCTCCGATGGGCCCGAACAGGGCTGCGCCGGCGATGACCGAGCCGAGGGCCACGGCCGGATGGATGTCCATGGTGCGCCGGCTGATGCGTGGCGTGAGGACGTAGTTCTCCACCTGCTGGTAGACGGTCGCGAAGGCCACGATCCAGACCGCGTTGATCGGCTTGTCGACGAGGGCGAAGAGGGCGGGCAGGGCGACG
Organism: Intrasporangium sp.; assembly: GCF_040414665.1. Taxonomy (GTDB): domain Bacteria; phylum Actinomycetota; class Actinomycetes; order Actinomycetales; family Dermatophilaceae; genus Intrasporangium. The sequence continues at coordinate 29,908 of NZ_JBEDUL010000030.1, read as the reverse complement.
CCGATGTAGGTGCCGATGGTCGGGATGAACTGGCCGACGATGCCGGCGAAGATGCCGAGCGGCAGCCAGAAGGGCACGTCGATGGCCCAGAAGAAGGCCGCGTGCGCGACGGACGAGATTGCCGCGAGCACCACCTTGGACACCACGTAGCCACCCGTCTTCGCGACAGAGATCGTCCAGACGGTGATGAAGACCCGCTGGTAGCGCTGCGGAAGCCAGGAACCGATGGTCTGACGCAGGCGCGGACTGTCCGCCGAGAAGTAGTAGGCGAAGACGAGGATGGTCAGCACGTCGAACAGGAAGGCGAGGAGGGAGCCGAACACGCCGAGGAGCCCGCCGCCGTACTTGCCGGCCAGCTCCCCGATCCGCTCCGGCGTGAGCCCGAGTGCCGACTCGATGCTCCCTTGGTCGAACTGGGTGTGGAAGGTCCGGTTGATCCAGTCGATCGCCGACGTGAGCACCGTGGGCAGCTGCGTGCTGAGCTGGGACACCTGCGCGACGAAGACGGAGCCGAACAGCTCGAGGAGCCCCGCGACGACGACGAGCATCCCGCCCAGGGTCAGGCCGGTGGCGGCACCACGCCGCAGTCCTCGCTCGCTCAGCCACAGCACCACCGGCTCCATGGCGATCGAGAGCAGCCAGGCGAGCAGGAGCAGGAACAGGAAGCCGCTCATGGCGGCGAAGGCCCAGGTCGCCACCCACAGCAGCACCATGGCCGTCAGGATGATGACGACGATGCGCCGGGCATTGCTCGGTGGGATGGCGATCCAGCGGGGGTGGTCCTCGAGATGGCCCGCGAGGTTGCCGCGCGAGCCAGAACCATCCGGCCCGGTCGAGACGTCGTGCCGGTGATCGGTCACTCCCCGAGCGTAGGACGCAGAGGGCTGTCCTGTGACACGCGACACGGACCGCAGATTCTGTGTGCCAGATCGTGGCCCTGCCGTCTCATTTTCTGGAAACCCCCTTTACCGCTTGGTGACCCGGCGTAGCGTGAATGTCATGACGCGGCAGCTCGTACTCCTCATTGCCAGCCGCGGCGAGTTTCAGTAGTCAGCACCTCGTCGCGGAGATCCCGCGTTCCCTCCAGGCTGACGGCTCGCCCACCCGGGCTCGAGCACCTGAAACCAACCACCGTGACATGCAATGAAGGAATGAGTGCCATGAGCGAAGATGCACAGGCCGCCCGTCGCGCGCTGCAGGAGTCCATGGACCTGCGCGACCAGGGCCACACCGACGACTGAGCCGATCCTCCAGGTCAAGGCCCTCTCCCGTTCGTGGGGCGAGGGCCTTCGCCATGTCAGGACCTGAGACATGGATTCCACATCACAAGACGATCCCTACGCTTGAACCATGGTGGAGCAGCGCCCTCGAGGCCAGAAGCAGGACTACTCGATCGCCGTCGTCGGCGGTGACGGAATCGGTCCGGAGGTCGTCGCGGAGGGCCTCAAGATCCTCGACGCGGTCACGGCGCCCGGTGGCGCGAAGTTCTCCACGACCGACTACGACCTGGGTGCCCGGCGCTGGCACGCGACCGGCGAGCTGCTGCCCGACTCGGTGCTCGAGGAGCTGCGCGGTCACGACGCGATCCTCCTCGGCGCCATCGGCGACCCGACCGTCCCGAGCGGCGTCCTGGAGCGGGGGGTGCTGCTGCCCATCCGGTTCGCCCTCGACCACTACGTCAACCTGCGCCCGGCGAAGCTCTTCCCCGGCGTCGCGAGTCCGCTCGACGTGGCCCGCGTCGCCCCAGACGGCATCGACTTCGTCGTCGTGCGTGAGGGCACGGAGGGGCCGTACGTCGGCAACGGCGGCGCCCTCCGGGTCGGCACCCCTCACGAGATCGCCACCGAGGTCAGCGTCAACACCCGCTTCGGCGTCGAGCGCGTCGTTCGCGACGCCTTCGCCCGCGCCCAGGCTCGACCGCGCAGGCACCTGACCCTCGTGCACAAGCACAACGTGCTGACCCATGCCGGGCACCTCTGGCGTCGCACGGTCGAGGAGGTCGCCGCCGAGTTCCCCGGTGTCGAGACCGCCTACCAGCACGTCGACGCGGCGACGATCTTCATGGCGACCGACCCCGGCCGTTTCGACGTCATCGTCACCGACAACCTCTTCGGCGACATCATCACCGACATCGCGGCCGCCATCTCGGGCGGCATCGGACTCGCCGCATCGGGCAACATCAACCCGGCACGGACGACCCCGAGCATGTTCGAGCCGGTCCACGGCTCGGCCCCCGACATCGCCGGGAAGGGCAAGGCCGACCCGACCGCGGCAATCCTGTCCGTCGCCCTGCTCCTCGCCCACCTCGGGCGGGCCGACGACGCGAGCCTCGTCGAGGCTGCGGTCGCAGCCGACCTCGCCGAGCGAGGCGGTGCCGTCCGCTCGACCTCCCAGGTCGGTGACGCCATCGCATCCCGACTCTGACGAACGAGCCGAGTGGCTGGGACGTCTCGGTTCTCCGGGTCAGGTCCGCTTTCGCCGTCTCACCATGTGGGCGATAGCCTGCAATGGATCACCGCAGACTGCCGTACGGAGGTTCACCCATGACCCAGCTGTCCTTCGAGGTCACCCGTCGCGAGGACGCCACCCCGTCCGAGCGAATCGCGCAGGTGCTGGAGAACCCCGGCTTCGGCAAGGCCTTCACGGACCACATGGTCGTCATCGACTGGTCCGCCGACGGGGGGTGGACAGGAGCGCGGGTCCAGCCCTACGGACCGTTCCAGCTCGACCCGGCTGCCGCGGTGCTCCACTACGGTCAGGAGATCTTCGAGGGGATGAAGGCCTACCGGCACGCCGACGACTCGATCTGGACGTTCCGTCCCGAGGCCAACGCGGCCCGGTTCGCGCGGTCGGCGCGGCGTCTCGCGCTTCCCGAACTTCCCGAGGCCGACTTCATCGAGTCGCTGCGGCAGCTCGTCAGCATTGACCAGGACTGGGTGCCCGGGGCCGAGGGGGAGAAGAGCCTCTATCTGCGCCCGTTCATGTTCGCCTCCGAGGCGTTCCTCGGCGTCCGCCCCGCCCAGCGGGTGACCTACTCCGTCATTGCGTCCCCGGCCGGCTCGTACTTCGCCAGCGGCGTCAAGCCGGTCACCCTCTGGATCTCCACGGCCTACGCTCGAGCCGGAGCCGGCGGCACCGGCGCCGCGAAGTGTGGCGGCAACTACGCCTCGTCCCTCGCCGGGCAGCTCGAGGGTGCGGAGCATGGCTGTGACCAGGCGGTCTTCCTCGACTCCTCGACTCACACCTACATCGAGGAGCTCGGCGGGATGAACCTCTTCTTCGTCACCGCGGACGGCAAGATCGTCACGCCGGAGCTGACCGGCACGATTCTCGAGGGCGTCACACGCATGTCGATCCTCGAGCTGGCCAAGGAGCTCGACCTCGAGCCCGAGGAGCGGCGCATCCCCATCGACGAGTGGAAGGAGGGTGCGGCAGCCGGGGACATCAAGGAGATCTTCGCCTGCGGCACCGCAGCCGTCATCACGCCGGTCGGCGAGCTGCGCTGGGACGGGGGGTCGGTCGACCACCGCCGTGACGGTCACGAGGACACGGTGGCGACGGCCATTCGAGCACGCCTGCTCGACATCCAGTACGGCCGCGTCGAGGACTCACACGGGTGGATGACGCGCCTCGTCTGATCGCGACCGACCTCGACGGCACACTGCTCCGGTCCGACGGAACCCTCTCGCCTCGGACCGGTGCCGTCCTTGCCGCCACCGAGGAGGCCGGTATCGAGGTCGTCTTCGTCACCGCCAGGCCGCCGCGTTGGCTCGACGAGCTCGCGGCGGCGGTGGGCGGGCACGGCGTCGCCATCTGCGGGAACGGCGCGTTCGTCTATGACGTCGCCGCTCGACGGGTCATGAGCAGCAATGGGTTCGAGCACGCCGTGCTGCAGGCCATCGTCGCCGACCTGCGGCGCGCCGTGCCCGACGTGACGTTCGCGGCCGAGCGGGGGAGCGGCCTGTGGTTCGAGGCCCTGTTCCCCCACGACCCGGGTCATGACGTCCCGCACGATGCCATCCAGGCGCCGATCGACCGCCTCGACGACGAGGCGGTCGGCAAGCTGCTCGCGAAGTCCGCGACCCTCCAGGACGAGGACTTCCTCCGTAAGGCGAGCGACGTGGTTGGTGACCGCGCCCAGGTCACCTACTCCGGTGCTGGTGGGCTGGCCGAGATCAACGCCGCGGGCGTCACGAAGGCGGTTGCCCTCGAGCAGTGGTCGGCCGGCCGCGGGATCGGCGGCGACGACGTGTGGGCCTTCGGGGACATGCCCAACGACGTGCCGATGATCCGATGGGCTGGAGTCGGCTGGGCGGTGGCGAACGCGCACGAGGAGGTTCGCGCGGTGGCCGACCGGATCTGCCCCTCCAACGACGATGACGGCGTCGCCCTGACGCTGGAGCGGCTGCTCGGGCAGCTGGACCCCACCGCATCCCTCGACCTGCAGAGCTGACGAGGAGGACGCCGTGCAGGAGACGCCCATCATCGGGATCACCTCGTATCTCGAGCCGGCCAGCCGGGGTCACTGGCGCGACGTGCCCTCGGCTCTCGTCCCGCACGCGTACGTCCGCCAGGTCGAGGAGGCCGGGGCGATCGCCGTCGTGCTCCCCCCGCGCCTCGACTCGGCCGACGACGACCACCGGTTGGTGCGGATCCTGATGGCTCGGCTCGATGGCGTCATCATCGCGGGGGGAGCGGACGTTGCACCGGAGCTCTACGAGGCCGAACGGCACCCCTCCGTCAAAACCCTGCGGCCCGACCGGGACACGACCGAGGTGGCCATCGCCCAGGTGACCGCACAGGTCGACCTCCCGGTGCTCGGCATCTGCCGGGGAATGCAGGTCATGGCTGTTGCCGCCGGGGGGACGCTCGAGCAGCACCTGCCCGAGCGGGTCGGCCACGACGACCACTCGCCGGCCCCGGCGACCTATGGCAGCCACCCGGTGAACACCGTGCCCGGGACGCGGATCGCCGAGCTGCTGGGTGCGCGGGTGGACGACGTCCCCAGTCACCACCACCAGTCGGTCGCGACACATCCCGGTTACGTCTCGGCCGCCTGGGCCCCCGACGGGACGCTGGAGGCGATGGAGCATCCATCGTCTCCCTTCCGGCTCGCGGTCCAGTGGCACCCCGAGCAGGGCACGGACCCTCGCCTCTTCGAGGCGCTCGTCACCGCAGCGAGGTCGTATGCCGCTGGGCTCGGTCGCGCCCGTCGGTGACCTGGGGCGCCGGGTTGGCCCTGCATCGTGGGGCAGGTCCACGATGCGGACGGGCAGTTTCGGGCTTCGGACGGTGCTGCCACGATGAGCCCATGACGCACCTCCTCGGGCCCGCCACAAGCACGCTCATTATCAGCTAGCGCGACGAGAGACCCTCGTCGCGCAGACCTCCCTACCCGGGGGGTCTTTTTGTTTCCCCGACCACCCGTCGAGGAGAGCCGCGAAGCACACCGAGCCCAGCGGCATACGGCTGAATGAGACCGGGGAGCGGAACGTCACGTCGGCCCATTCCCAAGCACGAGGACAATCACGGTCATGGAAGCGCTGCACGTCTACGACACCACCCTGCGCGACGGAGCCCAGCAGGAAGGCCTCAACCTGTCGGTGTCGGACAAGCTGGCCATCGCCGGGCTGCTCGACGACCTCGGGGTCGACTTCATCGAGGGCGGCTGGCCCGGGGCGAACCCGAAGGACACCGAGTTCTTCGATCGGGCCCGGACCGAGCTCCACCTGCGTCACGCGACGCTGGTGGCCTTCGGCGCAACGCGACGGGCGGGGTCCTCGGCCGCTGGGGACCCGCTTGTCGCAGCACTGCTCGAGGCGCGCACGTCCGTCGTGTGCCTCGTCGCGAAGTCTCACGTGCGTCACGTCGAGGAGGCGCTTCGGACCACCCTCGAGGAGAACCTCGAGATGGTGCGCGACACGGTGAGTCACCTGGTCGCCGCGGGCAAGCGGGTGTTCCTCGACGCGGAGCACTTCTTCGACGGCTGGCACCTCGACCGCGAGTACGCCCTCGCAGTGGTCAGGGTGGCGCACCAGGCGGGAGCGGAGGTCGTCGTGCTCTGTGACACCAACGGCGGCATGCTGCCGCACGTCGTCGAGGAGGTCGTGGCGGACGTCATCGCCGAGACCGGCGCCCGGGTCGGCGCACACTGCCACAACGACACGGGGTGCGCCGTCGCCAACTCGATCGCGGCCGTGCGGGCCGGGGCGACCCACGTCCAGGGAACGGTGAACGGCTATGGCGAGCGCACCGGCAACGCCGACCTCGTGACCGTGGCCGCCAACCTCCAGTTCAAGCTCGGCCGCGACGTCATGGCACCCGACTCGTTCCGCAGGGCGATGCACGTGGCGCATGCCATCAGCGAGGTCACCAACGTGCCGGCCTACAGTCGCCAGCCCTACGTCGGTGCCAGCGCCTTCGCCCACAAGGCCGGCCTTCACGCGAGCGCTCTCAAGGTCGACCCGAATCTCTACCAGCACATGGACCCCGAGCTCCTCGGCAACGGCATGCGCACCCTCGTGTCGGACATGGCCGGGCGCGCCAGCATCGAGCTCAAGGCGAAGGAGGCAGGGCTGGACCTGTCGGGCCGCCCGGACATCGTCGTCGACGTCCTGGCGCGGGTGAAGGATCTCGAGCAGCGCGGCTGGACCTTCGATGCTGCAGACGCCACGGTCGAGCTCATGGTCCGAGAGGCGCTGGAGCCGGGGTGCGCGAGCTACTTCTCCGTGGAGTCGTGGCGCGTCATGACCGACTCCACGGCGACCGGCGACGCCGTCTCCGAAGCGACGGTCAAGCTCCATGCCGACGGCGCGCGGCACCTCGCGACCGGCGAGGGCAACGGCCCGGTCAACGCTCTGGACCACGCGCTCCGGGAAGCTCTCGCGAAGGCCTACCCCGAAATCGAGAAGCTCGAGCTGATCGACTACAAGGTCCGCATTCTGGACGCCTCGCACGGGACCGACGCCGTGACCCGCGTGCTCATCGAGACGTCGGACGGCGAGACGTCCTGGGACACGATCGGCGTGGCCGGGTCCATCCTCGCCGCCTCCTGGCGGGCCCTAACCGACGGGCTGGCGTACGGGTTGATCCGGCAAGGAGTTGCTCCGCGACCCTGACGGTCAGGCGGCGATGCGGTGGATCTCCCTGCCCAGCTCGACGAGGATGCGATCCACTCGCTTGGGGATCAGGGGACGACGAGCAGGGTGTCCTGGTCGCGCCAGCCGGCCGGTCTGCCATTCGATGAGACGTGACGGGTTGTGCCGGTCGCGACATCGACGACCCAGGTGCCGTAGCCGTCGTCATAGGCGATCGACCGCCCGTCCGGCGAGGGCACCAGGATGCCGATCCCGTTCTGGGCGGTCACCAGCGTTCGTCTCGACCCAAAGCCGTCGACGATGCCGATCGCCGACCCCTGCCATGACCCGGGAACGGGCGCGATGTAGGCGACCGACGCGGTGCCCGGGATGGCCTTGGGGCCCTTGGCGTTGCGGAGGAACAGCGTTCCCTTGGCCGACCCAGCGGCGGTCAGCGGCACGGACCAGATGTCCCAGCCGACCCGTTCGTCGCCGCCCCGGGGCAGGTCGTACAGGACCGAGCCGCCGTCGGGGGAGAAGCTCGTCTGCAGAGACCACCACCAGGCGTGGTCCAGCGGGATGTTGGTGATCTGGCGGGTCCGTCCGCTGGCCACGTCGATGAGGTAGAGCTCACCGACGGCGAAGCCGGACCCATCAGTCGACCCGACGATGATCTTGGTGCCGTCCGGGGACCAGGAGATGACGTCGGTCAGCTGGGCGTCCGGGACGGTCAGGCGATGCACCGCGAGATCCTCGAGGCTCCCGACGACGATCCAGGGGTTTCCGTCGCAACCCATGAGGCTCACGTCGCACTTGACGGCGGCGACTTGTGTCCCGTCCGGGGAGACGCCGTAGGCAGGGATCAGCGGGTACTCCGGCACCAGCTGGCCGGGCAGCGGTGACATCGAGAGCGTTCGCAGGTCAAGGAGGAACGGCCACGTGACCGGCTGAGGGGCCGCCTGTGTTGTCGGACGCGGCGATGGCACCGAGTCGACCGGCATCGCATGGTTCGGTGGTCCCAGGGCCGCCCAGCCGACAAGGGCTGCGACAGCGAGGACCGCCGCTGCCGCGAACCGCCGGTTCGCCCTTCGCTGGCGCTCACCCGCAGAGAGCTCTTGCTCGAGCCGGATCCAGGCGGCTCGACGGTCGATGTCCATGGTCTCGACCGCCGCCGTGAGGGCGGCCGTGAGCCGCTCCCCGACGTCATCGACGTCCAGGCTTTCAGCCGCACCATGCGCCAGGGCAGCGAGTCCCCTGGCGCCGTGCTGCCTGACCGAGCCCGTCCCGATCCCCAGCTGCTGTGCGACCTCGACCGGGTCCATCCCCAGGTAGTAGCGGAGCACGAGCACCTCCCGCTGCCGGGCCGGCACGCCGCGAAGGGCCGCGACGAGCCCGGTGCGCCCGGACCCTGATGACGAGAAATCCCTGACGCCGGCCCGGTCGCCCGAGTCCGGCGCCACGGGACGATGCCGGACGACTCGCCTCCGCCGCTGGCTCCGCGACCCGTGCAGAACGCTGGAGTGCAGGAACCCGTGTGCCTCGTTGGGGTTGCCGAGCGATGCCCAGTGTCGGTGGAGCGACACGAACGCAGCCATGACGACATCCTCGGCGGTCTCCGTGTCGCCGAGGTCACCGACGTCGCCGAGAAGGAACCGTGCCGTGGCGACGAGCTCAACGTAGTAGAGCTCGAAGAGGGCAGCGACGAACCCTTGGGCCTCGTCGGAACCCCACTCACGCCGCCGTACGCGGCCGACTCCACTGCGCATATCCCCAGAGACGTTCCTGCCCCTGCTCGGGATGACGCTGGGGCGTCTCCTCATCCTGCGCGGCGGGCCCAACGTGGGGCAAGGACGTTGTCGATACGGCCTCGACCATCAGGGCAGGATGAGCAGGGTGTGATCGTCCAGCCAACCCGCTGGCGTGCCTGCGGCCACCCGCTCGGTCCGCCGGGCGCCGAGGTCGACGACCCAAGCCGAACCGTCGTCCTCGTACGCCAGCCGGGTGCCGTCGGGCGAAACCTGGATCACCCCGATGGCCGTTACCGCTGCGACGATCGTGCGGTAGGCCCCCGTTCCCCTCGCCACCACGATGGCTGAGCCGTCCCCACGATGAAGAGGTGCCCGCTGAGCTCGCCGCGGTGGCGCGTGCGCCGGTATGGGGCTCAGGAACGCGATGTCACTTGTCCCGGGGATGCCGCGCGGCGACTTGGCGTTGCGGATGAGTACCCTGGCCGGTCCGCCCGTTACAGGGACAGTCCACACGTCCCAGGACGCGCTCTGGCCACGGCCCCGTGGCAGGTCGTACAGGACGGAGCGACCGTCGCCGCTGAAGCTGGACTGGAGTGAGTACCACCAAGCGAAGTCGAGCGGGATGTCGGAGATCTTCGTGGTGCGGCCGGTGGCGAGGTCATGGACGTACGACTCCGGCACGGCTGCCGCGGACCCGTCGGTGGCGGAGATGAGCAACTGCCGGCCATCTGGGGACCACTCCACGCCCACGCTGACCAGTCCGCTGGGCAGGCTGATGTGCCTGACGCCGGGGTCGTCCACCCTCCCGACCAGAACCATGGACTGTCCGCACTCCGAACTGGGCTGCAGGCAGTGCGACAGTGCGACCTGCCCGGTGGTCGGATCCAGGGCGTAGACGGTCCGGAGTCCTGAGGCTCGCGGTACGAAGCGCCATGGAAGCGGAGTCTGCGCTCCCGTGTCGAGGTCGAGCAGGTAGGGCCACGTGGAGTCAATTGGCATGGGTGCTGCGGAGCGGGCAACGGACAACTGTGCGCCGGATAACCGCGGTGAGGCCGTCCCGGCGCCGCCCGTTCCAGAGAGCGCGGCCCACCCGACCACCATGGCGAGGACGGCAGCGGCCGCGGTGAGCACACCGCGCAGCCACCTCATCCGGGGGGCACCGGCGACATATCGCTCGAAGTGCCGCGCCGCTCGGACGGAATCGATGCGCACAGCGTCTGCCTCCTCGTGCAGTGACTGATGGAGGAGCCGGCCCATCTGGTCCGCCGGGATCATCGCTGGACCTCGAGGTTCCGCGCCAGCGAGGCGAGCCCCCCTGAAGTGAGCTGCCTGACGGACCCGATGCCGATGCCGAGCTGCTCGGCGACCTGGCGCTCGGACAGATCCAGACAGAAGCTCAGGATGAGGACCTGCTGTTGTCGAGCCGGTAATGCCCTGAGCGAGCGCATGACCGCGGCGCGCGTGGAACCTTGATGCGTGGGGTTGGCGGGACCGTCGGTATCGCGGTGCGACGGGGTCACGTGTGTGAGCCGCGCCCCCTTGCGGCGCAAGTGGCGCCGTGCACCGTTCAGAACGCGGGCCATCAGGTAGCGGTCGGCGTCCTCCGGCCGCCGGAGGGAGGACCACCTACGGTCCAGCGACATGAAGGCGTCCATGACGACGTCCTCGGCCGTCTCTCGGTCGTCCACGAGCAGTCGTGCCGTGCGGACGAGGCGCCCATAGTGCGCGTCGAACAGCACCCTCAGGGCGCTCGCCCTTGGGTCTCGGTCGGGCGACGCGGGTAGGCGTGCCGTCAGGGCGACCATCCGCATTCAGTAGAGACGTCGCAAGGACGACCGGGAATACATCGGTCAGGAGGCAGGGCGAGAAGGGCTCATCGATCACGGAGTGCGCGCAGGCGAGGCCACCAGCAGCTCATCGATCGCCTCGATGAGGCGGGCGCGGAGGGCCTGGCTTCGCTCGCTGAACCGCCGCTGCTCCTCGACGTACTCCGACTTGCCCTCCGGAGTCTCGATGCGCACCGGCTGGTATCCCAGCTCGCGCAGGTCATAGGGCGACGCGCGCATGTCGAGCTCCCGGATCTCGCGAGCGAGCTCGAACGAGTCCAGGACCAGGTCACTGCCCACAACGGGGCACAGCTTCATGGCCCATTTGTAGAGGTCCATCCCGGCGTGCAGGCATCCCGGTTGTTCATGTGCCGCTTGGCTGGCTCTCGTCGGACGCAGCACGTTGCGCGGGGCGGCGTCGGGCGTGAAGAACCGGTAGGCGTCGAAGTGCGAGCACGAGATCTGGTGCGCCTCGACGACGGCGTCCGTCTCGCGCTGGCCGAGCCGCAGCGGCCACGCCGAGTGGCGCACCTCAGCCTGCGGCAGCCGGTAGACCATGGCCCACTCGTGGAGCCCGAAGCAGCCGAACCGACCCGGGCGTGCCGCCGTCCGGCCCACGAGGTCGTGGACGAACCGCACGGTGTCGCCCCGCGCCTCGAGGAATGCGTCGACGTCGACCGAGACGACGTCACCCTGCCGCCGGTAGAACCGCCAGGCGACGTGCGGGATCGCGGCGGGCGAAGCCAGCCCCACCTCGGCGCCCGGGTGCCAGCGTCGCAGTCTGCCCGGCGTCCAGCCGTAGTACGTGAAGAGAAAGTCCTCGACCGGATGCGGGGTCCCTGCGACGCGGCGGGCCCGGTGGCCGGCGGTGACGGCGTCGACGCGCGCCTCATGGGCCGCCATCCGAGCACGCCAATCAGCCTCGGCCAGGATCCTCACTGCAGCAGGGTAGGAGATGGCGGGGCCGGACCCTCCACGAATCCGGCCCCTCGAGACAAGGTTTACCCCACGGGGGAAGGACAATCCCGGAAACCGCCCAGATTCGCTCGGGCGACCCGGCCGCGCAGGCGCCGCGGGCGTGAGCGGGAGCCGCCTCAGCGGCATTCGGCTGGACGTTCCTTGGGGATCGTTAGGCTGGCCGCGTGCGCATCGCGAGGTACACGACCGGGGACGACCCGGCATACGGCATCGTCCAGGGCGACCCCGGCGAGGAGGTCATCACACCCCTCAAGGGCGATCCGCTCTACGTCGGGCTGCAGCCGTCGGGTGCCGGACCGGTCATGCTCGAGGATGTCCGCCTCCTCGCTCCCGTCATCCCGCGCTCGAAGGTCGTGGCGGTGGGCAGGAACTATGCCGACCACGTGAAGGAGATGGGCGGCACAGCTCCGCCGGAGCAGCCGATGCTCTTCTTCAAGCCCAACACCGCGGTCGTGGGGCCGTTCGACCCCGTCGTCCTGCCGAGCGGAAGCTCCGAGGTCTCCTACGAGGGCGAACTGGCGGTCGTCATCAAGACGATCACGAAGGGCGTCACTGCCGAGCGCGCGGCCGAGTGCATCTACGGCTACACCATCGCGAACGACGTCACGGCGCGCGACTGGCAGCGCTCGGACGGGCAGTGGGCACGGGCCAAGGGCTTCGACACCAGCTGCCCGCTCGGACCGTGGATCGAGACCGAGCTGGACCCGGGCGACCTCCGGATCACGACGACCCTGGACGGAACGGTCAAGCAGGACGGCACGACCGCCGACATGGTGCACGGGGTCGCGAGCATCATCGAGTACGCCTCGGCCGCCTTCACCCTCCTGCCCGGCGACGTCATCCTCACCGGGACGCCGGCCGGCGTCGGCCTCGTCGAGCCGGGTCAGCAGGTCACCGTCGACATCGACGGCATCGGCTCCCTGACCAACACCTTTGTGCGCCGCTGAGCCACACTAGGCTGGCCGCACCATGAGCGACACAGACACCGATGGCCGTATGCCGCTGGGCTCGGTTCCCGGCGCCACTTCCCTCGACGACCAGGTCGAGTTCCAGCCAGCCCCCGCGCCCCGACAGAGCACGTCCGACGGGAGCGGTCCCGTGCGGACGAGGGTGGCACCGTCCCCGACGGGGGATCCTCACGTCGGCACGGCGTACATGTCCCTCTTCAACCTGGCCTTCACCCGGCAGCAGGGCGGCCAGTTCGTCCTCCGTGTCGAGGACACCGACCGCGCCCGCTTCCGAGAGGACAGCGAGGCGCAGCTCTACGACACGCTGGCGTGGCTCGGCCTGCACTGGGACGAGGGTCCGGACATCGGCGGCCCGTTCGCGCCCTATCGCCAGTCGGAGCGGCTCGACACCTATCGGCCCTATGTCGACAGGCTCCTCGAGGCCGGGCACGCCTACTACTGCTGGTGCTCGAAGGAGCGCCTCGACCAGATGCGCGACCGGCAGCAGAAGACGAAGCAGCCGACCGGCTACGACCGCCTCTGTCAGGGCAAGACGCGCGAGGAGCGGGCGCAGCTGCCCGGCTTCTCCGAGACTCCGGTCGTGCGGATGCTCATCCCCGACGACGTGCCGCTCGCCTTCGACGACGTCATCCGCGGCACGGTGTCGGCTCCCATGCCGGACGACCAGGTCATCCTCAAGGCCGATGGCTTCCCGACCTACCACCTCGCCGTCGTCGTCGACGACCACGAGATGGGTATCACACACGTCGTCCGCGGTGAGGAGTGGATCAGCTCGACGCCGAAGCACATCCTGCTCTACCGGTGGCTCGGGCTCGAGCCGCCGACGTTCGCGCACATGCCGCTGCTGCGCAACACCGACAAGTCGAAGATCTCCAAGCGAAAGAACCCGGCCGCGCGGCTCACCTGGTTCCGCGAGCAGGGTTACCTCCCCGAGGCCCTGGTGAACTTCCTTGCCCTGCTAGCCTATCCGCCGCAGCAGGACGCGGACGGGAACGACGTCGAGGTCTTCACCTTCGAGGAGTTCAGCCGCACCTTCGACTGGGCCAAGGTCAACCCCATTGGCCCGATCTTCGACCTGAAGAAGCTCGAGTGGCTCAACGGTGTCTACATCCGCCAGCTGGACGTGGGGGAGTTCGCGACCCGTCTGCTGCCCTACCTCCACGAGGCCGGGATCATCGGCGGCAATCCGTCGCTCGGGGAGCTCGGTCGGCTCAAGCTCGTCGCGGCGCAGATCCAGGAGCGCGTCTCCCTGCTGACAGAAGCTCCGGCTCTCGTCCTGCCGTTCTTCGTGGCTGACGACCAGCTCGAGATCCAGGACGACGCGCGTGCACAGCTGAAGGGGGACTCCGCCGGCGTGCTCGACGCCGCGATCCGGGTCCTCGCGGACATCGACGACCACGGCGGGGGCGTGCTCGGCACGGGTGGCGGGTGGGCGGCCCCGACCATCGAAGCATCGCTGCGCGACGCGATCGTCGACGGCTTGGGGATCAAGCCGCGTTTCGCCTTCGGGCCACTGCGCACGGCAGTGTCCGGTGCTCGGGTCTCGCCCCCGCTCTTCGAGTCGATGGAGATCCTCGGCAAGACCTCGACCCTCAGTCGCCTCCGCGCGCTGCGCGACTCGCTCTGAGCCGGCGATGGAGCTCGGGGAGGTCTGGGCCCCGCGTGGGATCAGGCTGACGACGCCCGACCTGGAGCTGCGGCCCGCCACCGAGGAGGACCTGCCTGCGCTCGTCGACATCCTGCCCGACGACCTCGAGCTGGATCCGTCCGCGACGCGATACGCCGGTCTCGACGAGCTGGCGAACCGTCGCGCGATCCTCGTGCAGGGTTACTGGCGGGCCATGGGCGGGTGGTCCCCCGGCGAGTGGGTGCTGCCGTTCGTCGTGCGGCGTGAGGGCGTGCCCGTCGGCATGCAGGCCCTCGAGGGGCCGGACTACGCCAGGGACCGGACCGTCGACTCCTGGTCCTGGCTGCGTGCCTCCGCCCGCGGTCTCGGCCTGGGCAAGCAGATGCGCACTGCCGTCCTGGAGCTGGCCTTCCGACACCTCGGTGCCGCAGCCGCGGTCAGCTCGGCCGTGGTGGAGAACACGTCGTCGCTGGGGGTGTCCCGCTCGCTCGGCTACCGCGACACCCACACGTCGGTTCTCGACCACAGCGGCGAGACGCTCCAGCACCTCAGGCTGGAGCGATCGGCCTGGCTGGCGTCCGGACTCGGTCGGGCGATCGAGGTGTCCGGTGCCAGGGCGGCCCTGCCCTTCTTCGGGCTGCGGGATGAGCGTGCCTGAGCGCGCGCCGGAACCGGACTCAGCGGCATACCGTCGATTTGGGGCGGCGGCGGTCGACCGGTAGTATTCCCACTCGGTTCACCTCGCAGAAGGCCCCTCGGGCGCGCTCGGGAGTGATACCCCCTTGGGGTATGGTGTAATTGGCAACACAGCTGATTCTGGTTCAGCCATTCTAGGTTCGAGTCCTGGTACCCCAGCTCTGGTTCAGCGGCCCTTCGGGCCGAGGAACCGATTCGGAGAAATCGCATCGTCACGGTAAGGTTCTCCGAGTGCCGATTCGCTCGGCACAGCGCGTGGCCCCGTTGTGTAGCGGCCTAGCACGCCGCCCTCTCAAGGCGGTAGCGCGGGTTCGAATCCCGTCGGGGCTACCACGTGACAAGGCCCGGATCCTCGGATCCGGGCCTTGTGCCTTGTCCGGTCACCGCTCGCCGAACTTGCGCGCGCTGACGTGCTCCTGGGCGAGCCGGCGCAGTCCGATGACGACGGGGTCGCTGAGGACGTTGCCGAGGATGACGTACCGCAGTGCCTCCGAGGCAGACTCCCTGCCGAGCTCGTCGCGCACGTCCCGGTCTGCCATGAGCAGGGCAGCTCCCGCGTACACCGCGAACGTCTCCTCGGAGATCTCGAGTCCATCCCGGCGCGCCCGGTCGAGGGCAGCACCGAGCTGCGCTCGCGCGACCGAGTCCTCGGCGATCCGCCACCCGAGCCGGTCGATGAGCTGGTCCGAGAGCCGGCGATCGTGCGCATCCATGACGGCGCCGTCCGGACTCGAGCGGCGCAGCACGGCGTGGGCCGTGCCCAGCAGGTCGTGCCGGGACCGCGGTGGGTCGGACAGGGCACGGACGACCTCGCGTACGCGCCCGATCGACAGGCCCGCCACGTCGATGAGGGTGCGGACGAGGCGGACTCGCTCGACATGTGACTCGCCGTAGTCCGCCCGGGTTGCGCTCAGTGGCGTGCCCGTCGGAAGGAGGCCCTCGCGCAGGTAGTACTTCAGCGTGGCCACCGAAACTCCGGTGACCTGCGACAGCTCCGAGATCCGCACGGTGCCTCCTCGGTTGGATAGTACCGCTAACCAACCGCGATGGGCTCGGTGCCGCGACTCAGCCGAGCTCGCGCAGGCCGGGGAGGACGTCGGTGACGAACTGGTCGAGGAAGCGGTTCTGGTCGTGGCCAGGGGCGTGTACGACGAGGTGGTTGAATCCCCAGTCGACGTACTGCTTGACCTGGGCCACGGCGTCCTCGGGGTCGTGGGTGACGATCCAGCGCTTTGCGATGTGCTCGTCGGGCAGCTCGTCGGCGAGCCGCTCCATCTCGACGGGGTCATCGACCCCGTGCTTCTGCTCTGCGGTCAGCGACAGCGGTGCCCAGAACCGGCAGTTGGCCAGCGCCGCCTCGGCGTCGCGGTCGTAGCTCAGCTTGATCTCGATCAGCTTGTCGATGTCATCCCGGGTGCGGCCGGACGTGGCCAACCCCTCGTCGACGGCAGGGAGCAGCTTGTCCTCGTAGAGCTCGCGACCCTTGCCGGACGTGCAGATGAACCCGTCGCCGGACCGACCGGCGTAGCGGGCGACCAAGGGTCCGCCGGCGGCGATGTAGATCGGCACCGGCTGCTCGGGACGGTCGTACACCGTGGCGTCGCGGGTCGTGTAGTAGTCGCCCTCGAAGCTGACCCGCTCCTCCGTCCAGAGCCGGCGGATCAGCCGGACCGCTTCGCGGAGCCGGGCGAACCGCTCCTTGAACTCCGGCCAGGGTGAGCCTGCGGCGCCCACGGCCACCTCGTTGAGCGCCTCACCCGTACCGATGCCGAGCACGATGCGACCCGGATTGAGGACCCCGAGGGTCCCGAACGCCTGGGCCACGACCGCCGGGTTGTACCGGAACGTCGGAGTCATGACGGAGGTGCCGAGCATGACGCGCTCGGTCCGTTCGCCGGCGGCCGCGAGCCAGGACATCGCAAAGGGGGCATGGCCGTCGTTGTGGCGCCACGGTTGGAAGTGGTCAGAGATGAAGACCGAGTCGAGGCCGTCCTGCTCCGCCCGCACCGTGAAGTCGACGAGCTCGCGGGGCCCGAACTGCTCTGCTGAAGCCTTCCATCCAACCTTGAGCATTGGACCTCCTCGTCGTGGCACCCACCCGACCATCTGGGGACCGGCCCGGGGGGTTTGGCACAGCCTACGACCAGCCCCCGGAACTCCCGTTGGCTGGTCGTCGGCTGGCTCGCTCGGCAGGCGGAAGGCTGCAGGTCGTCACCAGTGGACGACGACCTTGGTGCCGACAGGGGCGGTGTTGTAGAGCTGCTTGAGCAGCGTCATGTTGCGGACATTGACACAGCCGTGCGACGAGCCGTTGTACCCGTTGCGGGCGAAGTCGCCGGAGTAGTGGATGGCCTGGCCACCGCTGAAGAACATCGAGTAGGGCATCGGCGTGTGGTAGAGGTTCGAGATGACGTCGACCTTCTTCCACGTGATCCCGAAGACGCCCTCGCGCGTCGGCTCGGCCTCACTGCCGAAGCGGACGGCCATCGAGTACTGCGCCTCACCGTCGATGACCCAGGTCAGGGACCGGGTCGACTTGCTGATGCAGATCACTCGGCCCGTCAGGCAACGCTTGTCGACGTCCCATGACGCCGCGCTCGGCTTCGGCGCGGCGGGCTTGACATTGTTCAGCTCGTCGCTGGTCGGCGTGCGGGTCATCGACAGGATCCGGGTGTAGGTGCGCTCGTCGGTGACTCCGGTGACCGGGAACCCACGCTTGCGCTGGAAGCCCTGGACGGCCTCCGTGGTCCGCGGACCGTAGTTGTTGCTGACGTCGCCGGAGAACCAGCCGATCTGCTTGAGCCTGGCCTGCAAGGCGCGCACCTTGGGGCCGGAGTCTCCTGGCCGCAGGATGACGATGACCGGCGTCGGCCGAGGCTCACTCGGTGCTGCAGTCTTGGTCGGCTTGGGCGTCTTCGTGTTGGGCTGCTTCGTCGGCGCCTTCGTCGGCGTTGGCTTCGCCGCTGGTGTCGTGGGACGCTCCGTCGGCGTCGTGCTCGTCGACGACGGTGACGTCGCCGGTGACGTCACCGGCGACGTCGAGGTGCTGGCGCCGGCGATCCCGCGGCCAGCAGGCGTTGCCGGCCCGCATGCCGCGGTGCTCAGGGCGACGGCGCCGAGGGCTATGAAGGTCAGGGCCTGTCGGGCCGTGCCCCGAGGTGGTGCGTATCGCATGGTCTCCCCAATCCGTGCAACGAGATGTCACACAGCCTGACGCGATGAGCTGGAGAAACGTTGTCAGCCGGGTTTGCTCGGCGCCGATCGTGACCAATCCGTTGCCGCAGCTCCGTTCCACTGTGCCAGACGCAGCGGGCGCTCAGATGTTCTGGGGTTGTTGCTGTTGCTGCTGCGCGTGGTGCCTCCTCAGCACCTCGGTCAGCTTGTTGGCGCCGGCCACGACCGTCGCTGCATGGAGCCGCCCCGGCTGCCTGGACAGCCGCTCGATGGGGCCGGAGATGGAGACAGCGGCGACGACTCGGCCGGACGGCCCGCGCACCGGCGCCGAGACGGACGCGACTCCGGGCTCGCGCTCGGCGACACTCTGTGCCCAGCCCCGGCGGCGCACGCCGGAGAGGGCCGTCGCGGTGAACGCGGCGCCCTGCAGTCCGCGGTGCAGCCGGTCCGGCTCTTCCCAGGCCAGCAGGACCTGCGCCGCGGAGCCGGCGAGCATGGACAGCGTTGCGCCGACCGGGATCGAGTCCCGGAGGCCGACGGGTCGCTCCGCGGCGGCGACGCAGATCCGCATGTCGCCCTGACGGCGGAACAGCTGCGCACTTTCGTTCGTGTGGTCGCGCAGCGCACCGAGGACGGGGCCGGCTGCGGCGAGCAGGCGGTCCTCGCCGGCGGCTGACGCGAGCTCGCCGAGGCGGGGACCGAGGACAAAGCGGCCCTGCAGGTCGCGGGACACGAGACGATGGTGCTCGAGAGCGACGGCGAGGCGGTGGGCGGTCGGGCGGGCCAGGCCGGTGGCGCCGACGAGCTGTGCGAGCGTGGCCGGACCGGCCTCGAGGGCGCCGAGCACCGTCGCCGCCTTGTCGAGAACGCCGACTCCACTAGAGTTGTCCATGACCTGATATTGACGTCTCAGGCACTGAGACGTCAATTCATCACCTCGTTATTGGGGACAGGCTGGGCAGTGTGACGTCGCGGCGGACGGCTGTGCCGCGCGTCCGGGTGTGATCGTGGCGTCATCATGGGTGAAGGAGAGCGATGAGCGGGACGCTGGCCGAGAAGGTGTGGGACGCGCACGTGGTGCGGCGCGCGGAGGGAGAGCCGGACCTGCTCTACATCGATCTCCACCTCCTTCACGAAGTGACCAGCCCCCAGGCATTCGACGGCCTGCGACTCGCCGGTCGCCCGGTCCGGCGTCCCGAGCTGACCCTGGCCACGGAGGATCACAACGTCCCGACGACTCCCGGCCCGATCACCGATCCGGTGTCGAAGGTGCAGGTGGACACGCTGCGCCGCAACTGTGAGGAGTTCGGGATCCGGCTGTACCCGATGGGCGATGTCGAGCAGGGCATCGTCCATGTCGTTGGCCCGCAGCTCGGTCTCACCCAGCCGGGCATGACCGTGGTGTGCGGCGACAGCCACACGTCGACGCACGGCGCGTTCGGTGCGCTCGCCTTCGGCATCGGCACGTCGGAGGTGGAGCACGTCCTGGCGACCCAGACCCTGCCGCTCAAGCCGTTCCGCACCATGGCCGTCAATGTTCGTGGCCGGCTCGGCGAAGGCGTGACCGCCAAGGACATCGTCCTGGCCGTCATCGCGAAGATCGGCACCGGTGGGGGACAGGGCTATGTGCTCGAGTACCGGGGGGAGGCGATCGAGTCGCTCTCCATGGAGGCTCGGATGACGGTGTGCAACATGTCGATCGAGGCCGGCGCCCGAGCCGGCATGATCGCTCCTGACCAGACGACCTTCGCCTACCTCAAGGGCCGCCCGCACGCCCCGAGCGGTGACGACTGGGACGCCGCCGTCGCGGAGTGGTCCGCGCTTCGGACCGATGACGACGCAGTCTTCGACGCAGAGGTCGAGCTGGACGCCTCGGAGCTGACTCCCTTCGTCACGTGGGGCACCAACCCCGGCCAGGGTCTGCCGCTGGGTGAGTCGGTCCCCGATCCCGAGTCGTTCGCCGACGAGTCCGACCGGTTGGCGGCGCAGAACGCCCTGGCCTACATGGGCCTCGAGCCGGGGACTCGGCTGCGTGACATCAAGGTGGACACCGTGTTCGTCGGTTCCTGCACCAACGGTCGGATCGAGGACCTGCGCGCGGCAGCGGCCGTCGTCAAGGGGCACAAGGTCGCCGACGGTGTCCGCATGCTCGTCGTCCCGGGTTCCGCTCGGGTCCGCCTCCAGGCAGAGGCCGAGGGTCTGGATGCCGTCTTCACGGCTGCGGGGGCCGAGTGGCGCCTGCCCGGCTGCTCGATGTGTCTCGGGATGAATCCCGACACCCTTGCGCCCGGTGAGCGGAGCGCCTCGACGTCGAACCGCAACTTCGAGGGGCGACAGGGCAAGGGTGGTCGGACCCACCTCGTCAGCCCGCTCGTCGCTGCCGCGACGGCCATCCGCGGCACGCTCTCGAGCCCCGCGGACCTGACAGCCCCCCGCGTCGCCCAGGAGGTCTGATGATGGAGAGGTTCGAGACGCACACGGGTGTCGGCGTGCCGCTGCGGCGCAGCAACGTCGACACCGACCAGATCATCCCGGCGGAGTACCTCAAGCGCGTGTCCCGTACCGGATTCGAGGACGGCCTCTTCGCCGCCTGGCGCAAGGACGGGGCCTTCGTCCTGAACAGCCCCATCTATGCCCACGGCTCGGTCCTCGTCGCGGGCCCGGACTTCGGGACGGGCTCGAGCCGCGAGCATGCCGTCTGGGCACTCATGGACTACGGGTTCCGGGTGGTCATCAGCTCGCGCTTCGCGGACATCTTCCGGGGCAACAGCGGCAAGCAGGGCCTGCTCACAGCAGTCGTGTCGCAGGACAACGTCGAGCTGCTGTGGAAGTACCTCGAGAATCACCCGGGGGCCGACATCACGGTCGACCTCGTCTCACGGACGGTGACGGCGGCGGAGATCGTGGCGCCCTTCGCCATCGACGACTACACCAGGTGGCGCCTGCTCGAGGGACTCGACGACATCGGCCTCACGATGCGACACGAGCTCGAGGTGTCGCGCTTCGAGAGCTCACGCCCGTCGCACAAGCCAGTGACGATCCCGGTGGACGCCTCATCCTGACCTGCGTGGGTTGGATTCGATTGCGCGACAATCACATCCGCCAATCCCTGCGCTGGCTCGCGGGATCCGGCCTCGTGGCCGCCTCGCTGCTTGGTCCCGCCAAAGTCATTGCGACACAACGGGAAAGTGGCGCCAGATGATGGACCTCGACCCTCCGTCGGCCTACCGTCGTTTGTAACCGGACTCGATCCGGACGCCCGTCGGGTCGCGGGACACCGACAGTCCTCTGGAGGGAACACGTGAACAAGGCAGAACTGATCGCCGCGCTGGAGGTCAAGCTTGGCAGCCGCAGGCTTGCCTCGGACGCCCTCGAGGCCGTTTTCGACAGCATCATCCGAGAGGTGGCCAAGGGCGGGAAGGTTGGCATCACTGGTTTCGGAACGTTCGAGCGGGCGGACCGCGCGGCGCGAACGGGTCGCAACCCCAAGACCGGTCAAACAGTGAAGATCAAGAAGACCCGGATCCCGAAGTTCAGGGCCGGCACGAACTTCAAGGAGATCGTCGCAGGACAGAAGAAGCTGTCCAAGACTGCGTCTGCGGCAGCCCGGGCCTCGGCGGGCACGGCCACGGCCACCGCAGGCACGATGAAGAAGGCCGCTGCCACGAAGGCGACTCCGGCCAAGGCCACAGCGAAGAAGACCACGGTCAAGCGGGCCACGCCGGCGAAGGCTGCAGCGAAGACCACCACGACCAAGAGGGCCACGCCGGCCAGGTCCACCGCGAGCAAGGCGGCAACGAAGTCAGCCGCAAAGGCCACCACGAAAACTGCGACGAAGACGGCCACCAGGTCCGCTGCCAAGTCGACGGCCGCGAAGACGGCGACCAAGTCCACCGCAAGGTCGGCCACGAAGGCAGCACCGGCCAAGCGCGCGGCATCGACGAAGACCGCGGCCAAGAAGACGACGGCCAAGCGGACGACGGCCCGCAGGTCGGCGGGCTGACGGACTCGTTCCGGGAGGCCGCGGGTTCAGCGGACTCCCGGAACGGTGATCTCGGCTGCCCTCAGACGCCGCCGTCGATGGGCGCGATTCCCTGGATCCGCATGGCGACGACCCGGTCGTCGGCGACCTCCACGGTGAGTCGCTGCCCCAGTCTGAGCAGGCGCAGGCCGCTCGTGGCGAAGGCCGACCCGTCGAACGGCAGCAGGACGCCGTCGTCCGCCACGACGCTGCCGGTCAGCGAGATGGGATCAAAGGCGTGGACCGTGGCCTGCATGCGCCCATCCAAGCAGATCGAGCCCGGCCAGTGCGGCCGTGGTGGAGGGCCCGGCGCCGAGCTCCAGCACCCTGAGGAGAGAGCGCACGTCGTCGACGTCCGTCCGCAGGCGGGGCAGGTCGAGCTCGAGCCGGGTGGCCCCGTCCGCTGCGTGGAGCGCGGCGCTGTCCGGGCCGAAGCGCGGCTGGAAGTGCCCGAATCGCCCGCGAGTACTGGCTCTCAGCACCGTCCCCGACCCATCGGCGTCCGGGACGAAGGACTGTCCGTGCGCGGCTGCGGCCTCGAGCGCGTCCCCGAGGTCAGGCGGAGTCAGGGCGGGCAGGTCACCGAGCAGCGCAGCGACGCTGCCACCCACAGGCGTGCGCGCCAGACCGAGAGCGACGGCCGCGTTGAGGCCCCCACCGCCGTCCCGGACCGTGGTCACGCCCTGGTCGCGGAACTCTGCAGCGATGACGTCGTCGGCAGTGACGAGCACCACCCGCGCCGGGCCCACCGTGAGGCAGGCGGTCCGCAGGGTGTCGCGCGCAAGGGCCCTCCCAATGGTCTCCCGGTCCGCGCCGTGGGCGGATTCGACACCGGCCCCGAACTCGACTCCCGCCAGGGCACGCGCGAGCCGGGACTTGCCGACCGCGGCGTCCTTGACCGGTATGACGAGATGCCATTCCGGGGGTCCAGTGGTCGGGGTGTCGCTGTCTGGCTCGCTCATGCTGGCGAGAATTCTTCCACTCGCCGCTCGATCGCTCGACACTGCGCCGAGAGGTGGACAAGATGAAGGGCCAGCGCCCCGGCCAGGGGCGCCCCAGAAGGAGGTCCCGACGAGTGAGAGGTGCGCGCGCCACGCGGCTGCCCTTGGCCTACCGGTGGGCAGCAATCCTGCTGCGACCACTGCTCCTCGGGCTGACGAAGCGGGACTGGCAGGGGGTCGACCACCTCCCGGCAACGGGTGGATTCGTCGTGTCACCGAACCACATCTCCTACATCGACCCGCTCATCTTCGCCCACTACATGTACGACAACAGGCGGGAGGCCTACTTCCTGGCCAAGGAGAGCCTCTTCACGATTCCGGTCGTGGGCTGGGTGATTCGCCGGTCGGGGCAGATCCCGGTGTATCGCAACTCCCTTGCCGCCGCCGAGGCCTATCGTGCTGCGGTGGCAGCTGTTCAGGGAGGCAAGGCGGTCGCGATCTTCCCGGAGGGCACCATCACGCGTGACCCGGACCTCTGGCCGATGCGCGGCAAGACCGGGGCGGCTCGCGTTGCGCTCGAGACCCGGTGTCCGCTCATTCCGGTAGCGCAGTGGGGGCCCCAGGAGATCCTGTCGCCCTACGGTCACCGGCCAAAATTCTTCCCGCGCAAGACGATGCACCTACGGGCAGGTGCGCCGGTCGACCTGTCGGACCTGTACGACAAGCCGATCGACACGAAGACCCTGCGCCAGGCGACGGATCGACTCATGGACCGCATCACCGAGCTGCTCGAGGAGATCCGCGGTGAGAAGCACGTGCATGGTCGGTTCGACCCGCGCCAGCATGGCGTCCCCGAGATCGGCGACCCGATGAAGCACCACGAGATCGGACGTCCCGGACCGGGCGCGACGACGGGGGAGGGCACGTGACCAAGGTCGCCGTCATGAGCGCCGGCAGCTGGGGCACGGCGTTCGCGTTCCTGCTGGCGAAGGCGGGCTGCACCGTCACCATGTGGGCCCGACGCCAGGACGTCGTCGACCAGATCAACTCCGGCGTCAACCGCGACTACCTGCCCGACCTGGAGCTGCCTGCCACGATTCGGGCCACGGCTGACCCGGAGGAGGCGTGCCACGGTGCCGAGCTCGTCACGCTGGCTGTTCCCTCGCAGACCCTGCGGGCCAACCTCATGGAGTGGGGCCAGGCGATCCCGGCCGAGGCCGATGTCGTCTCCCTCATGAAGGGCGTCGAGCTCGGCACGACGATGCGGATGAGCGAGGTCATCGAGCAGGTGGCGGGGATTGCCAGGGAGCGCATCGTCGTCGTCTCCGGTCCCAACCTCGCCAAGGAGATCGCCCTGCAGCAGCCTGCCGCGAGCACGGTGGCGTGCATCGACCCTGCCGCAGCCAATCGCGTCGCGGCCGCGTGCGCTTCCCAGGTGTTCCGGCCCTACACGACCCATGACGTCGTCGGTACGGAAATCTGCGGTGCGACGAAAAACGTCGTCGGGTTGGCTGTCGGCATGGCCGAGGGACTGGGCTTCGGCGACAACACCAAGGCGACGATCATCACCCGAGGACTCGCCGAGACGACGCGGCTCGGCATGGCGCTCGGGGCGGAGCCCCAGACCTTCCTCGGGCTTGCTGGCGTCGGCGACCTCATCGCCACGTGCATGTCACCGCTCTCGCGCAACCATTCCTTCGGCGCCAAGCTCGGTCGCGGTCTGACGATGGAGCAGGCGACGGCAGAGATGAAGCAGACCGCGGAAGGCGTCAAGTCATGCGAGTCCATCCTCGGCCTCGCCCAGCACCACGGCGTCGACATGCCGATCGTCGAGCAGGTCGTGGCAGTCGTCCGTGATGGGCAGCCCGCCCGGGAAGTCGGGCCCAAGCTGATGTCCCGTGACCTCAAGCCGGAGCGCCACTAGGCCAATACCAGGCCGTATGCCGCTGGGCTCGCGCGCGCACCGAACGCATGCTCCCAGCGAGGCCTCCTCTTCGTCGAGTGTGCAGTTCGCGCCGCGCACACTCGACGAGGTGGGCGGGACGCTGGCAGTGCACGTGGGCGCGGACTGCACACTCGACGCGGTGGGTGCAGGTTGGAAGTGCACGTGGGCGCGGGGCGGGCCCAGCGGCATACGACTCGGGTGACGGCGTTCAAGGCGCAGCGCGCAGCGCTTGGTCCAGATCCGCCCAGAGGTCTTCGACGTGCTCGATGCCCACTGAGAGGCGGATGAGGTTGTCCGGCACGGTCTCAGGCTCGGAGGGCTGGCGGCGTCGCCGCTCGAGCTGTGACTCGACGCCGCCCAGACTCGTCGAGTGCACCCAGACGTGCGTTGCGGCGCAGACCCGCTCGGCGGCATCGGCATCACCGGCGACGTCGATGGAGAGCATCGCGCCGCTGCCGGGGTAGCGAACCCGCTCGACGGCCGGATGTCCGTCCAGCCGCCCGGCGAGCTCGGCAGCGGTGGCGCTGGCCCGCTCGAGGCGAAGGGCGAGGGTGCGCAGACCGCGTAGGCCGAGGTAGACCTCCAGCGGCCCGGCGATGGCGCCGGACAACGTCCGGTGGCGCATGAGGCGCTCGCCGATCCCTGCGCCTCGGCGATCGTCCGCCACGACCGTGACGCCGAGGAGCACGTCGCTGTGCCCGGCGATGTACTTGGTGGCTGAGTGGACGACGACGTCGGCGCCCAGGCTGAGCGGACGGCATCCGAGGGGCGTCGGCAGCGTGTTGTCGACGACGCTGAGAACGCCGCGCGCCCGGGCTGCGTCGAGCACGGTGCGCAGGTCCATGACGTCCATGAGCGGGTTGGTCGGCGACTCGATCCACACGAGGTCGGCACCATCCAGGTCCGAGACGAATCCGGCCGTGTCGGTCGCATGTCTTCGGCGGACCGCTCCCCCGGCCTGCTCGAGCGCCTCGAGCAGCTGCACCGTGCCGTTGTAGGTCGTGTCCGGCGCCACGACAGTGCCTTGGGCAGGCACGAGCGACAGGGCAGCCGAGATGGCACCCATTCCGGAGGCGTGCACCAGAGCACGGCCCCCTTCCAGTCCGCCCAGCGCCTCCTCGAAGGCGGTCCACGTCGGGTTGCCGGTGCGCGCGTAGTTGACCGTGCCGTCGGCGACATAGGTGGAGGAGAGGACGACGGGTTGGTTCACCGGTGCGCCCGGCTCGGGGAGCGGCCGACCCGCCGAGACGAGGAACGTGTCCACATGCAGATCTCCAGTCGCGCTCACGCGGTCAGCCTAGGGTCCGGCCGGTCCGGCGCGTATAGAGTGCTCGTCTGATGACCAGCGACGAGCAGCACGTGCAGGCAGGCGAGCCGGACCGGCCGGAAGGCGGTGAGACATCCCGCAACGGACACCGCGGACGTCGTCCGCGGGTCGCAATCGTCTTCGGGGGCCGCTCATCCGAGCACGCGGTGTCGTGTGCCACCGCGGCCGGGGTGATGCGCGCGATCGACCGCGACAAGTACGACGTCGTCCCGATCGGGGTGTCGAGGGACGGCCAATGGGTGCTCGCCGCCGATGACCCAGCCCGATTCGAGCTGACGGCGGGGCGCACTCCCGAGGTGCTGCCCGACGAGGCCCACGTCGTGTTGCCCCTCTCGACACGCCAGACCGCGCTCACGGTCCTCGAGGCCGGCCAGCCCCCCACGGAGCTGGGGAACGTCGACGTCGTCCTGCCCCTCCTCCACGGCCCGTTCGGTGAGGACGGCACCCTGCAGGGGTTCCTCGAGCTCTCCGACATCCGCTACGTCGGATCAGGGGTGTTCGCCTCGGCAGCGGGCATGGACAAGCACTACATGAAGGTGGTGTTCGCCGGGCACGGGCTGCCGATCGGGCCGTATGCCGTCATCACGGATCGGGCGTGGCGGGCCGACCGTGCGGCAGCCCTGGACGCGTGTGCGGGACTGGGCTTCCCGCTCTTCGTCAAACCCGCGAGGGCCGGGTCCTCCATGGGGATCTCCAAGGTGGAGGAGCCGGGCGATCTCGAGGCGGCCATCGAGGTGGCGCGGGAACATGATCCCAAGGTCGTCGTCGAGGCGGCCATCACGGGTCGCGAGATCGAGTGCGCCGTCCTCGAGGGACACGGACTCGAGGCGCCGCGCACCTCGCAGGTGGGTGAGGTCGCCGTCCACGACAACCACGCCTTCTACGACTACGAGGCCAAGTACCTCGCGGAGGCCGATGTCGACCTCACCTGCCCGGCCGACGTTCCCGCTCACGTGTCTGATGAGGTGCGACGCCTCGCGGCGGCGGCATTCGAGGCCCTGGGATGCGAGGGCCTCGCCCGAGTCGACTGCTTCTACACCGACGACGGGCGAGTCCTCGTCAACGAGATCAACACGATGCCCGGCTTCACGCCGCACTCGATGTACCCGCGCATGTGGGCGGCTTCGGGGCTGACCTACACCGAGCTCATCGACGAGCTCGTCTCCCTCGCGCTCGAGCGACGCACCGGCTTGCGCTGATCCCGCCGAGGCCCGGCGGCGCCGCTCAGCTGCAGTGCCGCCCCGTCTCCGGCAGTGATCGAGCTGCTCCGGCGAACGTGGGCAGGAGGAGCGGCACAGGGCCATGCTCCTGTGGCACGAGCACCTCGATCGCCGGCTCGCGGCCGTACGTGACGGCGCCCGTTCCGTCGGTCAGCTGACGGACCACCCAGTCGACCCCATCGACGACAACGCAGGATTCGGTCGTCGGCGGAGGTGCGGGAAGCCCGCAGCGGGCGATGATCGGAGGATCGCCCCACGCGGCGACCGAGGGATGCTGGGGCGCCGTGGGAACCGCCGAGAGCCCGCTGACGGTCTGGGGCCAGGCGATCGAGGAGCAGACGGGCGCGTCGGCGAGCGGCGCCAGCGCAACCTCGGGCGCACTGGCACAGCCGGAGGTGAGCAAGAGGGCGGCGCAGACCGCGACGCGCACCCACAGCCGACGAGGCACGAACGTCACGGCGCGGCGGCCTCGGTGTCTGCGGGGGAGTCGTCGGCGTGGTTTCAGACGTGGACCACGGTGCAGGTCAAGGTCCGTGTGATGCCCGGGACGTCCTGCAGCTTGGCGATGACGAGCCGGCCGAGGTCATCGACGTTCGCGGCCTCCACACGAGCAATGACGTCGTACGGGCCGGTCACGTCCTCCGCCAGCGTCACGCCGGTGATTCCGGCGATCGCCTCTGCAACCGTCGCAGCCTTGCCGACTTCGGTCTGGATCAGGATGTAGGCCTGGACCACGTGTCACCTCACTGTTTGACGACTTGCACACTGTTTCCGGAGGGGGAACCGGCTCCCGCGTCACCCGGCCGGACTCCAGGGCTCCGAGTCGATGTGCCAAGGGACGTGCCCCGACGCTACCGTGCGATGGGACTTTCCGTCCCATGGAAACTCGGGCACCCAGTGCCCAGTGCGACGAAGAGGTGTGATTCGTGTCAAGCCGCCCCGGTCCGAGCCTGACTGGCGGCACGCCGCTTCGCGGTCTGGACGAGGAGCACGTCCTCGGCCGGATACTTCCGCTCTTCCCATCCTCGCCAGATCTCATCGTCCCGCCCGGCGACGATGCCGCCGTGCTGGCCACCGAGGACAGGACCATCGTCACGACCGACACCGTCGTGCTCGGGCGGGACTGGCTCGACGCCTGGTCATCCGGGGCGGACGTCGGTCACAAGGTGGTCGCCCAGAACCTGGCGGATGTCGCTGCCATGGGCGGCCGGCCGACAGGGGTGCTCGTCACGCTCGTCACCGATCCGATGGTCTCCCTGGACTGGGTCGTGGACCTCGGGCGGGGCATCGCCGAGGCATGCGATCGAGCGGGAGTCGTCGTGCTGGGCGGAGACCTGTCCTCAGCCCCTCCCGGAGTGGTCATGGTGTCCGTCACGGCGCTGGGCGACCTGGCGGGGGCGCCCGTGCTGCGCAACGGCGCCCGTGACGGGGACGTCCTTGCCGTGTGCGGTTCGCTCGGCCTCGCCGCCGCGGGACTGCTGCTCTTGGAGCGGGACCAAGCCCAGCGGCATACGACTGCCGTTGCCACACAGCGGCGGCCCGCCCCGCCACTGGAAGCCGGCCCCCAGGCAGCGGCGGCAGGCGCGAGCGCCATGCTCGACGTGTCGGACGGGTTGCTGCGCGACGGGGGCCGCATCGCGCGGGCCAGCGGTGTCGTCCTGGAGCTGGACCCCGAGGCCTTGGCGGCCGACGTCGCTGAGGTGGCGGGCGCCGTCGGCGAGGAGGCGGCGTGGGACTGCGTCCTGGCCGGGGGAGAGGAGCACTCGCTGCTGGCCACGTTCCCGGGCACGGTCCCGGATGGATGGCGCGTCATCGGCTCGGTGCGCGCGCCGCAGGAGGGCGAGGCCCTCGGGGTCCACATCGAGGGGCACCCCTCACGACACACCGGCTGGGACCACTTCACGAATGGCGAAGGCCGGCGTCCCTGAGGGAGCCGGCCTTGCGTCGGGGGTCAGGTCAGCGAGCGACCTTGCCCGCCTTGAGGCACGAGGTGCAGACGTTGATCCGCTTCGGTGTCACACCGTTCACCAGCGTCCGAACGCGCTGGATGTTGGGGTTCCAGCGGCGCTTGGTGCGGCGGTGCGAGTGCGAGATGTTGTGGCCGAAGCCCGGCCCCTTGCCGCACACGTCGCAGTTGGCAGCCACTTCGATTCACCTCTACCGAGTCGTTGACGCTGCCGGTGGTCTGACGTTCCTGCGGCTGCGTGCTTGCGTGATCCCGCCGTCATCGGCGGGCAGGTCCTGATGGCCGGGGGGCGGAGCCCGTCCTGGCAACCTGGTCAGAGTACCCGACGCGCGGGCCGGGACGCCAATCCGGTGGCCTGCCCCACAACCGACCTCGCGGACGCGGGTCCGGCGGCG
>NZ_JBEDUL010000029.1:0-26141 GCF_040414665.1 Intrasporangium sp. | reverse complement strand
GAGTCGTGCCGCTCGAGGACGCCGCCACGGCGCATCGGCTGATGGAGACGGGTCACGTCCGCGGGAAGGTCGTCATCGCGGTGGCCAGCCGATCCCACTGAGCCGCCGGGCCGCCCGATCGGCCGGTTCGCCCACGGCGGGACGGCGTGCGGGGCTACCGTCCGAGCATGGGCTGGCTCTCGGGAATCGTCGACGGCGTTCGGGGCTGGTGGTCGAAAAGGCGGTCCGGGGGCGGGCCGGACACGCTCGGCCCGGACGTCGCCGCGGTCGGGGAGCTCATCGCCCAGCTCCGCGCCATCGACGGGGACCTGCCACCAGAGGACGGCGTCCGTGCCTTCAACCACATGTACCTCCGGGTCACGGAGCTGGTCCATGAGCGAATCACCGACGCGTACTTCACCAACCCGGCGCTCCTTGCCCGGCTCGACATCCGCTTCGCGAGTCTCTACCTCGAGGCGCTCCGCGCGCCGGTGCCCGACGCAGCCTGGGCTCCGGTCTTCGAGCTGCGCCACACGCCGGGTCGGC
This sequence comes from Intrasporangium sp., assembly GCF_040414665.1. Lineage (GTDB taxonomy): Bacteria > Actinomycetota > Actinomycetes > Actinomycetales > Dermatophilaceae > Intrasporangium. The sequence continues at coordinate 25,616 of NZ_JBEDUL010000029.1, read as the reverse complement.
TGCCCATCCAGTACGCGCTCGCCGGGATGAACGCCCACATCAACAACGACCTGCCGCTGGCGGTGATCGCGGCGTGCCGGGAGCTCCGGTTGACTCCGGAGAGTCCTGGCGTCCTCGCCGACTACCTTCGGGTCAACGAGCTGCTGGCCGGCGTCCAGGAGGAGGTGCGTCAGTCATTTCTCGAGGGCCTGGCCCTGGAGGTCGACCGCAACACCGCCCCCGTTGCCAACCTCGTCGGCGCATGGAGCATCAACCGGGCCAGGGACGCGGCGTGGACGAACGCCAACGTCCTCTGGCGGCTGGACCGGCTCGAACCGCTCCGGACGGACTATGCCGCGACGCTCTCCCGTTCGGTGGGCCTGGCGGGCAGGCTGCTGCTGACGCCCGTCGACGAGCTCACCTGAGCACGAGACTGCTTGACCGCGAGGACCTTGCGCAGCCGCCACGCGGCGTAGACGGCGAGCAGGCTGACGCCCAGGTGCAGCCCGAGGAAGCCATTGGCCAGGCCAGCCCCGAGCAGGGCGCCGGCCACGAGGGGCCCGAGCGCCGAGAACGTCGTCTGGAGCGCCGCGAAGGTGCCGAGCGTCTGGCCGACCATGCCCTTGGGGGCCAAGGAAGCCGTCAGCGGGTTGAGCACGGGCGAGTACATCGTCTCGCCGACCGCGAACACGCCGAACGTCGTGACGAACAGTGCCGCAGCGATCTCTGGCCGGAACTGCGCTGCGGACAGGATGAGCCAGGCGAGCACCCAGATCGAGCCGACCGCCATGAGGAGCGTCGGTGCGCTCCGGCGAGCGGTGGCCCGGACGACGACGACCTGGAGCAGCACGATGATGATCGAGTTCACCGCGGCAGCCGTGCCGATGGCCTTGGAGTCGACGTCGAGCACGGTGATCGCGTACGCCGGCAGGCCTGCCTCGAACTGGGCGTAGAAGCCGAGCGCGAGGGTCACCGTGATGACGGCGGTCCACCGCAGGGCTGGGCTGGCGAAGATCGTCCGCAGCGCATCCATCGGTCGGCCGGGGTTCGCGCCGCTGGTGTCGAGCCCGCTCTCCGGATGGGTCGTCGCGCGGATGCCGGCACTGCCGATGATCGCCGACGAGGTGACGAAACCGAGTGCAGCCGTGAGGAATCCGAAATCGAGGCCGTCAGCGCGCGACAGGTCCACGAGGTATCCGGCCACATAGGCGCCGATCGCCATGCCGATCGCCTCGCCCGTGAACTTGTAGGCGAAGACCTTCCGGCGGTCACGTCCGGCAACCCACCGGAGGACGAGCACCTGCTTGGCCGGCATGGCGGCGGTCAGCCCCAGGCCGAAGACGAACATGCCGAGCAGGAACGAAGTCGGCGAGTCGGCGAGGACGAGCGCGCCCACACCGACTGCGGCGACCAGCTGCGCCACCACGGCGACGACGACCGGGTTGAACCGGTCGCTCAGGCGGCCCGCGAAGGGCGCGGCGATGAGGGCGCCCACCGAGAAGAGGGACGAGGCCGCTGCGGCAGCCAGCGATCCCCACGCCCGGGTGTCAGCGGCATATGCGTACTGGTAGGGCAGCACGGCACCCCAGCCGAGCATTCCGATCGAGGACGCGAGGATGAGCAGTTTTGCACGCATGACGAATTCACACCCTTTCTGATGCCGTGAGGGAGAGGAGGCCCGCCGGAAGGTCAACGCGGCTTCGATGCCAAATATTTCGACCTCTAAGTTCGGCTTCGAAAGGTTAGCAGTCGAACGAACCATGCGACAATCGGGTTATGGCAGCGCGGGCGAGGAGTGCACCGGAGCAGCACCGCAAGGCCGTCGCCGCCTACGTGGCGGCCGGCGGCGAGGAGTCGGTGCAGCGCGTCATCACCGGGATCTACGGCGTGACGAAAAAGCTCGACCAGTGGTACGTCCGGCAGCTCGCCGACCTGGACCTCACCCAGGGCGAGTGGGCCGTCCTCGCCGCCCTGGCGAAGGCCGGCGAGGCGAGGCTCACCCCCAGCCAGCTCGCAGACCTCACGAACGTCGCGCCGTCCTCGATGACCCATCGCCTGGACAAGATGTCCCAGCGGGGCCTGATCGAGCGGCGTCCCGACGAGAGCAACCGGACCCGGACCCTCATCTCGCTGACGAGTGAGGGCTGGGACCTGTTCAGCGACGCGATCCGGGAGTCCAACGTCGTCGAGAGCGACATCCTCCGTGGACTGTCCACAGAGGAGCGCGGCTCGCTCGCCGGCCTGCTGGAGCGGGTCATCGAGCAGCTCGACCGCATCGAGGCCTGAGGCGCCCGACCAGGCTGGTGGGAGGCGTGCGACGAGGAGCCGGCTCAGCGGCATACCCTCTCGGCATGTTGATCCCACTCGGTGAACACGCCCCGAACGTCCACGCCTCCGCCTGGGTCGCCCCGAGCGCCGACCTCGTCGGCGACGTCGAGCTCCGAGCCGACTCGAGCGTCTGGTACACCGCGGTCCTGCGCGCGGAGCTCGCGCCGATCGTCCTCGGCGAGCGAAGCAACCTGCAGGACGGCGTCGTCGTCCACACCGACGTCGGCAAACCTGCCACAGTCGGCGCCGGTGTCTCGGTCGGCCACCGCGCGGTGCTGCACGGCTGCACGATCGAGGACGACTGCCTCATCGGGATGGGTGCGATCGTGCTCAACGAGGCGCACATCGGAGCGGGGTCCCTCATCGCGGCGGGCGCCGTGATCCAGGAGGGCGCCGTCATCCCGCCGCGTTCCCTCGTCGCCGGCGTGCCGGGCAAGGTGCGGCGGGAGCTGAGCGAGGCCGACCTCCAGCGGATTCGCGCCAACGCCGAGGGGTACGTGGGCCTCAAGGACATCCACCGGACGGCCCCCCGCTGACGCGCCTCGCTGCGGGTCGCCGCAGGGAAGGACCGCAGTCATGAAGCCGTCACTGTCGAAGGCCGCGCTCTCCCTACTCGGGCTCGGCGGCGTCGCGGCCTACGACCTGATCCAGAAGAAGCACGCCCTCCTGCGCAACTTCCCGATCATTGGGCACGGGCGCTACCTCATCGAGAAGATCGGGCCCGAGCTGCGGCAGTACGTCGTCGCGGGCAACGACGAGGAGCGGCCGTTCAGCCGCGACCAACGCTCCTGGATCTACCGGTCCGCCAAGCTGGAGAACAACTACCAGGGCTTCGGCACCGACAACGATGTCGAGAACAACGAGGGCTACCCCGTCATCAAACAGCGCACCTTCGCCTCGGTGGCGCCGCCGAGCGGGGCCCACGCCGGGCATGAGGTGTGGCTGCCGAGCGCCAAGGTCATGGGGGCGGCCCGCGGCCGCCGGCACGCCTTCCGGCCGGACTCGATCATCAACATCTCGGCGATGAGCTACGGCTCGCTGTCGGGGCCGGCGATCCGGGCGCTCAACGAGGGGGCCAAGCTGGCCGGGGCGCTGCACAACACGGGCGAGGGCGGGCTCTCTGACCACCACCGACGTGGCGGCGACCTCATCTTTCAGATCGGCACGGCCTACTTCGGCTGTCGCGACGAGCAGGGCCGCTTCGACCTCGGGCGGCTCGTCGACCTCGTCCAGTCCGCGCCGGTCAAGGCCATCGAGGTGAAGCTGAGCCAGGGCGCCAAGCCGGGTCTCGGCGGGCTCCTCCCCGGACCGAAGATCACGCCGGAGATCTCACGCATCCGCGGGATCCCGATGGACGTCGACTGTGTGAGCCCCTCCCGTCACGCCGAGTTCAGCGACGTCGACTCGATGCTCGACTGGGTCGAGAAGATCGCCGACGCAACCGGCCTGCCGGTCGGCATCAAGTCCGCGGTCGGGCACCGAGACTTCTGGGAGGAGCTGGCCGCCCAGATGAGCGGGGGCTCGCGGGGCGTCGACTTCATCACCATCGACGGGGGCGAAGGCGGCACTGGCGCAGCACCGATGGTCTTCAGCGACACGGTGTCACTGCCGTTCCGGGCCGCGTTCAGCCGGGTCTACCCGTTCTTCGCTGAGGCCGGCCTCTCCGAACGGATCACCTTCATTGGTGGGGGCAAGCTCGGGCTGCCGGACAACGCTGTCATCGCGTTCGCGCTCGGGGCCGACCTGGTCAACGTGGCCCGCGAGGCCATGCTCGCGATCGGCTGCGTCCAGGCGCAGAAGTGCCACACCGACACCTGTCCGACCGGGGTGGCGACGCAGAACCCGTGGCTGGTCCGGGGCCTCGACCCGACGCTCAAGTCGGTCCGCCTCGCGAACTACGTCAAGTCATGGCGCAAGGACATGCTGCGGATCACCGAGGCCGCCGGCGTCCTGCATCCCGGCCTGCTCAGCATGGAGGACGTCGAGATGATGTTCGGCCAGATGGACGTGCGACCGATGGCTGAGGTCTTCGGCTACCAACCGGGCTGGGGCGTGCCCTCTGCGGCGGACCAGGAAGAACTGGACCGGATCCTGGCCGGCACTGTCCCCCACGGGGGCTCGGCGCCAGCATCCGAACATGCCGAGGGTTGAGCGGTTGGCCGCGGATGAGGGGTTGAGCGCGGTGCTCAGCGGAAGCGTGCCGCGAACCGCCCCGGGGTGATGCCCGTCGCGGCGCGGAAGTCCCGGGTGAAGTGCGCCTGGTCGGCATAGCCCAGCTCGGTCGCGATGCCGGACAGATCGGCGTCGGCATCGCGGAGCCGGTCCGCGGCCTCCTGCAGACGGCGACGCCGGATGAGCCACTTCGGGGTGATGCCGACGCGCTTGTGCAGGACGCGCTGGAGGGTCCGCTCGGCGACGTCGAACCGCTCGCACAGGTCGTCCACGCGCAGCAGCTCCGGGGTCGATTCGACGGCCTCGACGACGGCGTTGACGAAGGCGCCCTCCTCGTCGATCGGCAGGTGGGTGGCGAGGTGCTCCTCGACGAGGCCTCGGGCCTGCGCCCGCCTGTCCTCGTCGTGTGGGTGGCCATGCATGGCCTCTCGGATCCGATCACCCAGTCGTATGCCGCTGAGCCCGGTGACGCTCTCGACGTCGACGAAGCGGTTGGTCAGGTCGCGGACCGGGTGCCCCGTGAGCAGGTGCCCCGCCGCGGGTTGCAGCATGAGGCCGACCGCCCAGCCGCGGCCGACCAGCGTCGTCGATGACAGGCCGGAGACCACGCCGTAGCAGCGGGCGTACTCCTCGGACACGACGAGGAGGCAGACCGGGTACTGCAGGACGCGCTGTGGTGACTCCCGCCCGGCGGGAACGTCCCAGACGGGGATCCAGAACCGGCGCGCGATCGGCTCGAGGCCGGGTGAGACGGGATAGCGGTCGATGGTGAAGTGCAGGTCGGCCGGGTCGAGCAGATGCGCGGGCTCGGTGTCCGGATCGGGTCTGCCGGGCATGTGTCGGAAAGTATCAAGACCCGCCGACACCGGGTTCCATACCGTCGAGCCCATGACCACCACATCGAAGACCAGGACAACGACGAACGCCGTCCTGGACCGCTATTCCGTGCTCGCCGACCGGTTCGGCTCCGTCGTCGCCGCCCTGCCCGGCCACGCCTGGAACGCGCCCTCCGCGTGCGAGGACTGGACCGGCCGAGACGTGCTGGCCCACGTCGTCGGGACGCAGCGTGATTTCCTGCGCTCACGGGGCATCGAGCTCGATGGGGACCCGGCGCTGGCCGACGACCCGGTCGCCGGGTGGCACGCCCACGAGGAGGAGCTGCGGCGGCTGCTCGCTGACGACTCGGTGACCGCCCTGGAGTACGACGGCGTCTTCGGCCGGACCACGGTCGGCGCCACCATCGTCAGCTTCTACGGATTCGACCTGCTCGTGCACCGGTGGGATCTGGCCCAGGCCGCGGACCTGGACGAGAGGTTCACCGAGGACGAGCTCGACCTCATCGAGACGGCGCTGCCGACGTTCGGTGAGCACCTCTACGACGACGGGGTCTGCAAACCGGCCCTCCCGGTCGCGGAGGGTGCCGACCGGCAGGCGAGGGTGCTGGCGCGTCTCGGGCGCTCACGCGCGTGAGGGCCGCTCCCTGGGAGTGAGGCGTCCGACATACTGGGTCGATGGATGGCCTCTCCGTTGAGCAGATCCTCGATGCCGGTCTGGCCGACTGGCGGAAGCTGGCGCAAGCGCTGCACGCGCGCTTCCTGACCGGTGACTTCGCTGCCGGGATCCGGTTCGTCGCCGCTGTCTCCGAGGCGGCGGAGGCGGCGAACCACCACCCCGACGTGACGCTCACCTATCCCCACGTCGACCTCACGCTTATCAGCCACGACGCGGGCGCCCTGACCCAGCGCGACGTCGACCTGGCCCGCCGCATCAGCGCGATCGCCGCGGATCAGGGCGTCGCGGCGGACCCGCACGCCGTCGCGGAGGTCGAGCTCGCCCTCGACACAGCGGACCTCGCGGCGGTCGGCCCGTTCTGGGCTGCACTGCTCACGGGCAGCACTGACGCGTTCCACGGCTCCGACGTCGTCGATCCGACGGGGCGGGTGCCGCTGCTCTGGTTCCAGGACACCGACCACCACCGGACGCCGCGGCAGCGATTCCACATCGACCTGTGGCTGCCGCACGACATCGCTCAAGAGCGGATCGCCGCCGCGGTTGCGGCCGGCGGCACCGTGGTCGACAACGACAACGCGCCGTCGTTTGTCGTCCTCGCCGACCCCGAGGGCAACCGCACGTGCGTCTGCACCAGCCTCGACCGCTGACCGTCACCCTGGTGCTGGGTATGGCGGCGACCGGGCTCGGCGCGTGCGAGTCAGGCCCGTCCTCGTCGGAGCCCGCCCCAACCCCGTCGAGTGTGCAGTACCCGCCGCCCGTGTCAGGGCCCGCGACCAAGCCCTCGTCGACTGTGCAGAAGCCGTCCGCCGCGGAACAGGCTCGGCTCGACCAACAGCTCCGTGACGCGGCGTGGAAGAACGACGTGAAGGCGGCCCGGACCCTCATCGACCGGGGAGCCGACGTCAACGCCAAGGACTCGACAATGCAGTCGGCCTATCTCATCGCGACGAGCGAGGGCTACCTGGATCTCCTCCGGCTGACGCTGGCGCATGGCGCCGAGGTCAACGACAAGGACAGCTGGAACGGCACTGGTCTGATCCGCGCGGCCGAGCGCGGGCACCACCTCGTCGTCGGCGAGCTGGTGCAGGCGGGGGTCGACAAGAACCATGTCAATCGCATTGGCTACCAAGCACTTCACGAAGCCGTCTGGCTGGGACGGAACTCAGCGGCATACGTGGATACCGTTCGGGTGCTGGTTGGGGGAGGGGTCGAGCTCACTCGGCCCTCGGCGACGGAGCGGCTGACGCCACTCCAGATGGCGCGGTCACGCGGCTACGACCGACTGGAAGCGGTGCTCGTGAAGGCCACGGAGGCAAAGGACGTCGCCGATCCGGAGGCCGAGCTGCTGCGGGCAGCGGATGCCGGGGATGCCGACCGGGTCGCGCTCGCCCTCCGCGCCGGCGCCGACATCGAGGCGCACGATGCTGCCAAGCGAACGGCCCTGCTGCTCGCGGCGACGCATGACCGCGTCGAGGTAGCCCGGCTGCTCGTCGCCCTGGGCGCGTCGCCCGACGCGCTCGACGACCGCCACGACACTCCATGGCTCGTCACCGGTGTCACCGGCAGCGTGGCGATGCTCGAGGCGCTGCTCCCGGCGAACCCGGACCTGACGATCCGCAACCGGTTCGGTGGGGTGTCCGTCATCCCCGCCAGCGAGAGAGGTCACGTCGACTACGTACGGCGCGTCGTCCGGACCGGGATCGACGTCAACCACGTCAACGACCTGGGCTGGACCGCCCTGCTCGAGGCGGTGGTCCTCGGAGACGGGGGAAAGCGGCACCAGGAGATCGTCCGCATCCTCCTCGACGCCGGGGCGGACCCGGCGATCCGAGACAAGAACGGCGTGACGCCGCTGGAGCACGCGCGCTCCCGAGGGTTCGACGCGATCGTGCGGATCCTGCAGGCGCGCTAGCGAGCGCCGGTCCTGTCGCGGGGTGGCGACTCCGCACGCACCTCTTGATTCCTTGAAGTGGTCGGGAACGGCAGGACGACGAGTCCGACCCCGACGAAGCTCGCGAGTTGAGGCCACCAGCCCTGGCCCCAGAAGATGCCCGAGAGCACCACGAGCACCAGTCCCGGAATGGCGAACCGGAGGTAGCTGGGAGTTCGCACGACATCCCGGATGTGAGCTCGACCAGCCATCTGGTGCTCCTTCGTCGACCGGAGCTCAGCCTATCGGGCGGCGCGGGCCCGACGGACTACCACGAGCCCGGTCGTTGCTCGACTGTCACGCTTGGCCGACGCCGTCGCGGGGTTTCGTGGTAGTCCATCGGCTCGCCCTCGGCAGAGGTCAGCTCGTCTCGGCCTTGCCCTGGATCGCCGTCGTGTCGTCGCCGTGCGACACCGAGATCTTGCGGGGCTTGGCCTCCTCGGCGACCGGGATCGTCAGCGTGAGGACGCCGTTGTGGTACTTCGCCTCGATGTGGTCGAGGGCCAGTCCGCCACCGAGCGAGAGCTGGCGAGCGAACGTGCCGGTCGGACGCTCATGCGAGAGCCAGCGAACATCGTCGAGGTTCTCCCGAACGCGCTCCGCGCGAACGGTGAGCGTCCGGTCCTCGACATCGATGTCGATCGTCCCCGGGTCGACGCCCGGCAGGTCGATCTCGGCGATGAAGGTCTCGCCGCGCTTGTACAGGTCCATCGGCATGGGGCCGGGTCCCCCGGTGCGGAAGCCCTCTCCGAAGAGCCGGTCCATCTCCCGGAACGGGTCGAAGGTCGTTGCCATGTATCAGTCACTCCTCAATCGAACTCGAACAGCCGCGCGGCGGGAGCCGCGCAGACGCACCTTTATTGAGTGGTAACGACTCAACTTTGCGGCATGTTCCCGCGCCTCGTCAAGTGCGGGCCCCGGGGTGCGCGGGGGTGCGGCAGCTGCCGTCAGGTGAACTGGGCCACCAGCTCCGGGCTGAGCTCCTGGACGAGCTCGTAGGCTCGGTCGGCAGTGAGGTCGATGAGGTCGTAGTGCTGCTGGCCCGCTGCCGTCGTGGCGACGAGGGTGACCACTCCAGCCCGGCGCTGGAAGAAGGACTGCCGGACCTTCCACCCGATAACGCCGTGGCGCGTGAGGACGACGCGGGTCCGGTCGAGTGATCCGCTGCGGGCGACGAGATGCGCAGGCGTCACCGTGTGACCCAGGCCGGCATAGCGATCCGCCCCCAGGAACCAGCCGGCCACCGCGAGCGGCAGGAGGGCCCACAGCAGCCACCGGGGCCAGTCCCACACCGGCAGGCCTGTGCCGAGAACGAGGGCGACGACGACGGGTAGCACCATGGCCCGCGTCAGTCGCCTGCGACGTGCGGCCGGACCATGCGGTACCAGCGGCCCAGCAACCGCCTCCGCGTCTCCGGTGATCGCCGTCGCGACGGGAAGGACCAGCGCACCGGGGGCCGGCGGGGACAGCCAGTCGGAGCCTCCTCCCCTCTCGCCCTGGAGCCCGGTGCTCACCGCCTTGAGGCGCCTGCCGCCGGCGAGGCGCAGTCCGAGCGGTTCACCCAGCTCGATGCCCCGCACTCGAGTGTGGTCGATGCCGACCTCGCGGCTCGTCAGCAGGCCACGGCGAGTGTGCAGGCTGGCCGACCGGCTCCGGGTGAGTCGGAACCCCCAGAAGGACAGGACATACGCACCAACGGCCAGAACGGAGACGAGGACGAGAACGCCGATGACGTCGACCCACCACGCCAGCCCGCGCACCCAGTCGGCGCCCGTCTTCAGGACGGCTCCCTCGTCGGAGAACCGCCCGAGACCTTGGCTGGCGAAGCCGAGGATCGCCGCCGCAGAGGCGATGCCGGTCATCGTGAACGGGGCGAACCGGATCCAGGACGGGTCGAATCGCAGCAGCTCCTCGTCGCCTCCGGCGGGCTCCGGCGCTGGACCGGGCGGCTCGAGCTCCGCCGGCTGACCCGTCGGGGCGGGCAGGTCGGCGAGGGCGGGGTCGACTCGGTGCAGCAGCTCGGCGCGCAGGCGGCGCCCCTCCTCGACGCCGAGCGAGTCGAGCACGAGCCGGTCGCCGGCGGCGGAGCCCGTCGACACCTCGACCCGGGCCAGGCCGAGGACGCGGTGGTGCACCTCCGCGGTCAGGTCGACCGAGCGGACCTTGTCGAGCCGGGCCGTCGTCGTCTGCTTGTTGAGCAGGCCGCGCCGCAGCTCGATCTGGTCCGCGCTGATCCGGTACCGGGTGGTGAACCAGCGCAGGAGTCCGAACGCGACGATGACGGGCAGCGCGATGAGCCCCCACCGGTCAGAGTCCTCCGAGTTGAGCTGGACGACGAAGATCGCGAGCAGGGCGGGGAGCGCCCGCACGAAGGTCTGGATCGGATGGATCAGGAGCATGCGCTTGTCGAGCCGCCGCCACTCGGCCTCCTCCTCCGTGCCAGCCGCTCCCGGCCCGTCCGCCAGCGGCTCGGTCACGTGGCATCGCCCTTTTCGAGGACGGCTGCGGTCGTCAGCGTCTCGACGAGCTGCCGGGCGACCTCGAGGTCGAGCCCGTCGATCTCGAGCGGTCCGGCGGCCGACGCCGTCGTCACCGTCACGCTCGCCAGACGGAAGAGCTGGGCGATGGGCCCACGCTTGAGGTCGACGGTCTGCACCCGCGAGAGCGGCGCGATCCGGCGCTCCTGGTTGAGCCAGCCGGTCTGCGTGTAGATCGCGTGAGGGGTCGCCTCCCAGCGGTGCACGCGGTAGCGCCAGCGGGGCATCGCGAGCACGTAGGCGACCGCGAGAACGAGCCAGGCCGCCGCCACGACGTAGTGCGTCGTCCGTTCAGGTGCGTCGTCGATGAACCACCAGAACACCTGCGCCACACCGACGACGAGCGACACGATGACGCCCTGCACAGTCCACATGCGGATCGCTCTGGGCGACACGAGGTTGGCGGGCTCACGTAGTTGCACGGCCCCACCGTTTCACACGCGGGATATCTGGTTGACGCGGCATTCGCATCTGGCGAGGGTTGGGGGCCAACGGACCGAAACCACGGAGGAACAGGGCAAGCATGGGCACCATTGCAGTTCACGAGTTCATCGCACTCGACGGGGTCTACCAGGACCCGAGCTGGACGTTCGAGTACGGCTTCGACCCGAGGATGGGCGAGACCCTGGCCGAGATCACCGGCTCGGCGAAGGCGATCCTCCTCGGGCGCAGGACCTACGAGATGTTCGCTCCCGCCTGGTCGTCCCGCACGGCCGAGGACGACCCGGGCGCCCCCTTCTTCAACGACACCCACAAGTACGTGGTCGGTGCGACCGAGCCCAACGTCGACTGGGGGCCCTCGACCCGTCTCGGCGCCTACGACCCGGAGGCGATCCGCCGGCTCAAGGACGAGACCGATGGCGTCATCTACGTCTCCGGGAGCGGAACCCTGGTCCGCGGGCTCCTCGCCGACGGGCTGGTCGACGACCTGCACCTGTTCGTCTACCCGGTCGCGCGCGGCACCGGCGAGCACCTGTTCCGGGACGGCGTGGACCCGACGAAGCTGCGGCTCAAGGCGACTGACGTCTACGACAACGGCGTCGTCCACCTCGACTACGGGCCGGCCTGACCGCTTGCCGGGTCGAGCCACCGCCCGCTCGTCAGGCGGCGGCTGGCTCGACCTCCGGACTCGCGGTCTCGGCCCGTGACTCCGTGAGCCGGGAGTAGCGGCCGCCCAGCGCCAGCAGCGAGTCGTGGTCGCCGAGCTCGACGACCCGGCCGCGGTCGAGGACGGCGATCTGCTCCGCGCCCCGGATCGTCGACAGGCGGTGGGCGACGGTGATCGTCGTCCGGCCGGCCATGAGCCGGTCGAGTGCCGTCTGGAGCTCCCGCTCGGTCTCGTTGTCGAGGGCGCTGGTCGCCTCGTCCAGGACGAGCACGCGCGGGTTGCGCAGGAGCGTCCTGGCGATGGCGAGACGCTGCTTCTCGCCGCCGCTGAACCGGTGGCCGCGTGCTCCGACGACCGTGTCGAGTCCAGTCGGCAGTCTCGCGACCAGGGCCGCGACCTGGGCCGCCTCGAGTGCTCGCCACAGTTCGTCGTCGGTCGCCTCGGGCGACGCGAGCAGGAGGTTCTCCCGGATGGAGGCGTGGACGAGGTAGGTCTCCTGGGTGACAGCGCCGACGGTGCGGGCCAGGTCCTCGGGAACGAGATCGCGCAGGTCCACCCCGTCGATGGTGACCCGACCCCGCGTCGGGTCGGCCAGTCGAGACACGAGGCCGGCCAGGGTCGACTTGCCCGAGCCGGTCTCTCCCACGAGAGCAAGCGTCGTGCCCGCGGGCACGTCGAGCGTGACGTCGTCAGCGGCATACGTCTGCCCGTCGTAGGTGTGGCTCACGTGCTCGAAGCGCACGTCACCACGCAAGGACGCGAGGTCGATGGCAACAGGGTTCGCGGGCGGCGCCACGTCGACCGACAGGTCGAGGTAGCCGAAGATCCGGCTGAAGAGGGCCATCGACGTGATCCACGAGGCGCCGACGTCGAGCAGGCCCATGAGCGGCCGGAAGATACCGGCCTGCAGTCCGGTGAAGGCGATGAGCGTGCCGATCGTCATGCCCCCCGACGTGGCCGGGAAGCCGGCGGCGAGGTAGATGAGGGCCGGGATCGCCGCGAAGATGATCTGCATCGTCGCCATCCGGTAGCGCCCGGCGAGCTGCGAACGCAGCTCGAGGTCGACGAGGTCGGTCGATGTCTCGGTGAAGCGATCGGCCGCCCGCTCGGACGCGCCGAGTGTCTTGATGAGCGTCGCGCCGCTGACGGTGAGGCCCTCCTCGACCTGGCTGTGGAGGTCGGCGAGGCGACGCTGGCGCTGGGTCGTGATGTCGCGGCGGAGCAGCGCCACCCGACGGGTCGTCCAGATGGCCGGCGGGATGACGATGAGCGAGAGCAGGGAGAGGCGCGGGCTGAGGGCCACCATCGCGACGGCCGTGGCGATCGCGGTCGTCACGTTGCTCGCGATCGAGGTCGCGGTGGAGGTGATGACCGACTGCATGCCGGAGATGTCGTGGGTCAGGCGGGACTGCACCTCCCCGCTGCGCGTGCGAGTGAAGAACGCGATCGACTGGCGCTGCAGGTGGCGGAAGACGTCGGTGCGCAGTCCGTGCATGACGCGCTGGCCGACAGAGGTCGTCATCCACGTCTGGACGACCCCGAGCAGCTGCGTCACGACGGTGACCGCGAGCATGCCAGCGACGGCCCACAGCAGCAGGCTCACGTCCTGGTGGGGCAGGGCGTCGTCGATGACGGCACGCAGGAGGAAGGGCTGGGCCATCGAGATGACCGAGATCGCGACGATGATGAGCGTCACGACGGTGATGGGCGCCCGGTGTGGGCGGAACAGCGCGGCCACCCGTCGCAACGACACCGGGGACTCGGCGAGCTGCGCCTTGTCCTGCGGGTCGACGCGCTCCGGTGGACGGCTGCCCCTGGGATGAAAGTCATTCATGTGGTTACCTCCGTATGTTCATCTGGTGAGGTTACCTCATTAAGCGACTGCCTCCAAGTTTTCCGTATGCCGCTGAGCTTGGCTACGCTCGCGGTCATGACCTCCCAGCGTGGCGGAGACGACGAGCAGTCGCTCGACGAGCTGCTCATGGGCGCGGCCCGAGCCCTCCGCCGGCGCTGGTCCGCCGGCCTCGGTGACGTCGCCGGACTCGAGCTATCGCCGCACGAGGCGAGGGCGCTGCGCACCATCGGTCACCACGGACCGACCCGGCTCGGCGTCGTCGCGGAGCACCTGCGCATCGCCCCGCGGTCGGCCACCGATGTCGTCGACCGGCTCGAGGCCCACGGGCTCGTGGAGCGGGCTCCGGACCCCTCCGACCGCCGGGCCATGACGGTCTCGCTCACCGACCTGGGGACCGACGTGCTCGCGCGGACCGACGCGCTCCGCAAGGAGGGGGCCGCGGAGTTCTTCGGGGCACTCACGCCAGCCCAGCGGCATACCCTCGCGTCGTTGTTGGCCAGGCTCGACGCGGAGCCCGGCCGACGCGGCAAACCTAGGATGGGGCCATGAACGTCGAACTCGGGCTCGACACCTTCGGCGACGTCGCGAACGGGCCGGAGGGGCAGCCGCTGCACCCCGCCGTCGTCATCCGGGAGGTGCTGGCCGAGGGCGAGCTCGCGGACCGGCTGGGTCTCGACTTCTTCGGGGTCGGCGAGCACCACCGACGGGACTACGCCATCTCCGCGCCGGACACGGTCCTCGCGGCGCTCGCGGCCCGGACCGAGCGGATCCGGCTCGGCACCTCCGTGACCGTCCTGTCCTCCGACGACCCGATCCGCGTCTTCCAGCGGTTCTCGACGGTGGACGCGATCTCGCGCGGTCGAGCCGAGATCACCGTCGGCCGCGGCTCGTTCATCGAGTCGTTTCCCCTCTTCGGGCTCGACCTGGGCGACTACGAGACCCTCTTCGACGAGAAGCTGAGCCTCCTCGCGGCCGTCGTTGCTGAGCAACCGGTGAAGTGGGAGGGCACCATCCGGCCACCGGTCGACGTCGAGTTCGTCCAGCCACCAACGGAATCCGGTCACCTGCCCGTCTGGGTCGGCGTGGGCGGCACCCCGCAGTCGGTCGTCCGGGCCGCGCACTATGGCTTCCCCGTCGTCATCGCCATCATCGGTGGCTCGGCACGGCAGTTCGCCCCGCTCGCAGATCTCTACCGCCGCGCACTCGCCGAGCTGGGGAAGGAGTCCCGGCCGGTCGGGGTCCATTCGCCCGGGTATGTCGCCGCCACGGACGAGCAGGCCCAGGAGGAGTTCCTGCCGCACTCGGTGGCCTACATGAACCGGCTCGGGCGGGAGCGTCGCTGGGCTCCGATGACGATCGAGCAGGCCAGGCAGCAGCTCGGGCCGGACGGCGCGATCTACTGCGGTTCGCCGGAGACGGTGGCGCAGAAGGTCGCCGACACGATGCGTGTGCTCGGTGCGACCCGCTTCCAGCTGAAGTACTCCGTCGGCACGCTCGCCCATGACAAGCGCATGGAGAGCATCCGTCTCTACGCGACGCAGGTGGCTCCGCGGGTCCGCGAGCTGCTCGCCGACGACTGACCGCGGGCGAGCCCGCCTTTTTGTCGAGTGTGCAGTTCGCGCCGGGCGATTGATTCGAGGTATTCGGATCGAGGTATGGGCTCGCTCTCGAGAGCGAGCCCATACCTCCAATCGGGGAGAGCCCGGCGCGAACCGCACACTCGAGAGAGGGAGTGAGTACTCAGCCGGGCGCGCTCTGGAGGAACGTCAGGACCGCCGCCACGCGCCGATGGACACCCGTATCCGGCAGGGACAGCTTGGTGAAGATCGAGTTGACGTGCTTCTCAACCGTGGAGGAAGACAGGTAGAGAGCCTCCTCGATCCCGCTGTTGGTCTTGCCGAGGGCCATCTCGCGCAGGACGTCGAGCTCGCGGGGGGAGAGGGCGGCGATGGGGCTCGTGGTGCCTCGGCTGCGCCTGCGCACGAGGGTGTCGACGATCTCTGGATCGATGACCGAGCCGCCGCCCCGGACCTCCGTCAGGGCGTGGACGAGGTCCTCGAGGTCCCCGATGCGGTCCTTGAGGAGGTAGCCCAGGCCCGACGAGCCGTTCTCGAAGAGCGCCAGCGCATAGCTCTCGTCGGTGTGCTGGGACAGGACGACGACGCCGATGCCGGGATGGGTGGCACGGATGGCGTGAGCGGCCTCGATGCCCTCCATCTGGTGCGTGGGGGGCATCCGGATGTCGGTGAGGACGGCGTCGGGAGAGAGGCGCCGCACGGCGTCGAGCAGTTCCGTCGCCGTGCCGACGCAGGCCAGCACCGTGATCTGGCCGGAGTCCTCGAGGAGTCGTCGCAGGCCCTCGCGGACGAGGTAGTTGTCCTCGGCGATGACGATCCGCAGCGGTTCAGACACGGGCGGATTCCCGTGGCTGCTCGACGGGCAGGTCAATCGGCAGGTCGACGGTGAGCCGGGTGCCGTGCTCCGGAGTGCTCGTGACGCTCACACGCCCCCCGACGACACCCACCCGGTCACGGATGTTGGCCAGGCCGCCGGGCGAGCCGTTGCGGGACGTGAGGTCGAATCCCGTTCCGTCGTCGGAGACCACGACCCGCAGGCTGTTGGGCGTGGTCGACACGGCGACGCTGGCGCAGGTGGCTCCTGAATGCTTGGCGACGTTGGCCAGCGCCTCTCGCACGGTGTAGAAGGCGATTGCCTCGATGTCCGCGCCCCATCGCCGATGCCGCACGTCGTCACTCGCGGCAATGGTGAGCGGGATCGGATACCGCGCCGTCCGAGACTCGATCGCCGGGATGAGCCCGTTGTCCGTGAGCACCTGGGGGTGGATGCCCTGGGCGAGCTCGCGAAGGTCGCTCAGCGTCTCTCGCGCCTGGTCCTGCAGCTCCGCGAGCTCCGTCTGGCTGAGCTCGCCCCGGCCGAGGCGGTTGCGGGCAAGCCGGAGTCCCGCAATCAAGGCGACGACGCTCTGCTGGATGCCGTCGTGAAGGTTTCGCTCGATCCGGCGTCGCTCCTCGTCCTGCGCGGTGATGAGCCGGGTGCGGGACGCGGTCAGCTCCCTGAGCTGGTCGGCGAGCTCGGCCGTGAGCCTGACGTTCGCGACCGCGGTGGTCGCCTGGCGCGCCACCGTCTCGAGCAGGCTCAGCTCGGCCAGGCCGTACGCACCGCTGCGGGCTGGGCCCAGGTCGATGCGGCCGATGACCAGGTCTCCGCGTGTCAGGTCGAGCCCGATGGCGGGCTCACCTGATACCGTCCCGGCGACGGCGTCCGGAGTGTCGACGGTGCGGCCGTCGGGTGCGGCGAGACGGATGCGCACCCAGCTGGCACCGAGCCCGTCACGGACTCCCCCTGCGAGCCGGCTCAGCACCTCGTCGAGGTCGACCGCCTGCTCGAGCCGGGTTCCGAGGTCGCCGAGGAGCCGGTGTTGCTCGTCGTGGTCGCCGAAGACGGTGCGGCGGATCCAGCGCGAGAGCCAGCCACGAACCGGCAGCAGGAGCACGGCGATGCAGGCCGTGAGCAGGACGGCGGTTGCGCTGGGTAGTACCCGAGAGAGCAGCACGCCGGGGGCGGCGACCGCCCAGGCATAGATGATCGTGATGAGGGTGGTCGAGGACTGCATGACCACGCGTCCGCGGTCTGCGAGGGCGATGTCGTAGGCGCCGTAACGCAGGATCCCGTGGATGCCCGCGACGGGCAACGCGACCATGCACGTGGCAACGAGGACGGTCACCGCGGTGCCGAATGGCGTTCCGTCGATGCCCATGATGGCCGACGTCTCCCACAGCATGTACATGACGAGGGTGCAGGTGACGGCGATGACCATGACTCGCATCTGGCTGCGCCGGGCGGCACCGCTGAAGAGGCCGCGCCAGTAGAAGACGGTCAGTGCGAGGAGGGGGATCACCCACCACTCGAGCAGCACGTTCTCGACGAAGGGCTGGAGGGGCTCGAGCGCGGGAACCACGTAGGGATTGGGGATGGGCGGGACGTCCAGTCCGATGTACTGGGGAAGCACGACGTGGTCGTAGGTCAGCAGAGTGGCCGGTCCGACGAGGACTCCCAGCCACACGAGCCGCAACACGACGCGTTGCCATCGACGTTCGAGGATGCCGTCCGGGAATGACGCGATCATGAGGAGGAAACCAGTGGCTGCCAGTCCGTCGGCGGTCAAGCCGATCTGGTTGAACAGCGCAAACGTTGGTGACTCCAGCACGTCGGGGTTTGTCCAGACGAAGGTCTCGTAGGCGGACCCGACAGCCGACCCGGTGGCACCCAGAGCAACGTAGATGGCGAGCCGCGACGACGTGGCGGTGAGCAGCCACAGGCCGAAGGCGTAGAGCGGCAGCACGCCGAAGAGCAACCAGCCCAAGCCTTCACCCGGGCGGGACCCCGGACTCGTGATCACGCGGACGAGCACCACATAGCCGATCGACCCGGTGCCGACCACACCGAGCACCACGAGCCACGCGCGTCGTGCGAGCACACCTCATGATCCGCCATCGGAGTGCCTTCGCGGGAGTGGGTCTCCCCCATGGTCACCCCCGGGGGTGACCTCCATCTGGACCGGGGAGGGCCGCGTTCCGGGCCCCGAGCGTTCCCGGGACCGTGGAGGAACTGGCACCCGGGGTGGGTGGCAGCACACAAGGGAGGAACATCATGCGCAGGACCTACAGCGTGCTCGCGTGGATCGTCGCGGGCGGAGTGTTCGTCCAGGCGGCCGCGATCGCCTTCGGCTTCGGCGGCATGGCTGGCTACGTCCAGGAGGGGGGCGTCGTCGACAAGGCGCTCGTCGAGAGCCGCACCACCGGCAACTTCACCGGGGAGGTCGGCTTCGCGATCCACGGGATCGTCGGCGGGATGGTGATCCCGTTCGCCGCCCTCGCGCTCGTCGTCGTGTCGTTCCTCATCAAGGTGCCCGGCGCTCGGAAGTGGGCAGCCGTCGTCCTGGGGCTCGTCATCGTGCAGGCGATGGCCGGCTACTCCATCACGGACATGCCCTACCTCGGCCTGCTCCACGGTGCCAACGCGCTGGCGATCCTGCTGAGCTCGGTGTACGCGGCGCGGCTGCCGGCGCGGGCCTCGGCCCGGCCGACCGACTCCACCGTCCCGGCCAGTGCCTCGGTCTGATGCTGCGCGAATCCCCCGAGCCGCTGGGCTGAGCCGCCGCCTCCTCGCCGGACTGGGGATCGCCGCGGCGCTGGCCCTCGCGGTCGTGGCGTGGTCCTCGAGCCGGCTCGGCGAATACTCGGTCCTGACCATGGGGGTGGACGCAGCACACGTGGGCCACGGTGCGCGCGGCGCCGGCGTCAGTGTCACCGCGCTCACCGCTGACCCGTCCGCGCCGGCCGACGTCCGCTACACGCTCGTCGCGCGGAGCGGGTCGATCCAGCTCCCGGGAGGCCGCACCGTCGAGGGGTACACCCTCAACGGGAGCTCACCCGGCCCTACCGTCCACGCTCGACAGGGGGACCTCGTCGAGGTGACGCTCGTCAACGAGTCGGTGGCCGGCGGGACGACGCTCCACTGGCACGGCATGGACGTCCCCAACGCGGCCGACGGAGTGGCCGGCGTCACCCAGGACGCGGTGCCGGTGGGCGGGCGGTACGTGTACCGGTTCCGGGCCGACGACGCCGGGACGTACTGGTACCACGCGCACCAGCTCTCGCACGAGCAGGTCGAACGGGGACTGCTGGGCGCCGTCGTCATCGAGCCGGCGTCCTCACCGACGCGGGTGGCCACCGCGTCGCCCCCTGCCAAGGACGCGATCGCGCTCCTGCACGTCTACGAGGGCCAGCACACCCTGAACGGGCGGGTCGAGGACGAGCACGTCGTGGCCGAGCCGGGAGAACGCGTCCGGATCCGAGTGATCAACACGGACCAGGGGACCGCGGCTGTCTGGGCGTCTCAGGAGTTCCGCGTCGTCGCCGTCGATGGTCGTGAGGTCAACGAGCCGACCGAGGTCATCGGCCGCCGCGTCCTCGTGCCCGCTGGTGGCCGCGTCGACGTCGAGGTCGTCGCGCCTGGGGCTGGGTCTGGAGCTGAGGCTGCGGCTGGGGCGGCTCGCGTGCACGTCGGCGGCGCGCGGAGCGTCGTGGTGGGACCCGCGGGAGCGGAGCCCCCGAAGGTGCGCCAACCCCAGCAGGACCTCGACCTGCTCAGCTATGGCTCGCCGCTTCCTCTCGGCTTCGACTCTGGGCGCCCGGATCGCACGTACGACTACGTCATCGGTCGTCGGCCGGGCCTGATCGACGGCCGGCCGGGGATCTACTGGACGATCAACGGGCGGATGTTCCCCGACGTGCCGATGTTCCACGTCACGAAGGGCGACGTCGTTCGCATGCGCATCTCCAACGAGTCGGACGAGGTGCACCCGATGCACCTGCACGGCCATCACATCGTGGTGCTCTCGCGCAATGACATTGCAGCTCAAGGCAGCCCGTGGTGGGTCGACTCGCTCGACGTCCACCCCGGGGAGCGCTACGAGGTGGCCTTCGTCGCCGACAACCCGGGCATCTGGACCGATCACTGCCACACCCTCCCGCACGCCGTCGAGGGGCTCGTCGCCCACGTCATGTACGACGGCGTCACGACGCCGTTCACCATCAACGGCGTCGCGGGGAACCAACCCGAATGAGGTGACCACCCATGCCATCCATCGGTATGCCGCTGAGCTCGCTCCGCCCGTCCGCTCGCTCCCAGGCCTCCCGGGGTTGGGCCACCTCCAGCCAGCTCCGGTTGGCGGCGCTCGCCTTGGGCGCGACGGCAGTGACCGCCTTGGTCTGCCTGCTGGCCATGTACGCCGGGGTGCCGGCTGCTGGCATGGTCAACGACTGGCTCAACGGCGCGTTCGGCTGGCTGGCGTTGGGTCTGGCCATGCTCGTGTGGCGTGAGCAGTCCTCCGGCTGGCGTGGAGATCTCGGACTCCTGGCAGCGGCGCTGGGGGCCTTGCTCATGACGTGGGGCTCGTGGCTCGTCATCACCGACACCACCGGGTACGTGCTCGCGGGTCTCGTGTCGACCCTTGGCGTCGCGGCCATCGGGGCCTGGCTCCTGCTCGTCCAGAAGGCGCCTCGGCCCGGTGCGGGCAGGCTGGGACTCGCAGCCGGTGCCGTCATGGTGTCGGGAGTGCTGGCGCTGCCCGGAGTGCTCCAGGGCACCGACGACTACTCCGGCGCGCCCTGGCACGTCTATGTGGCCGGGGTTGCTTGGGTGGGTGCCTACGTGCTGCTGCCGGCCTGGTGCCGGGCCCTTCGGGCTGGACTCCTGCGCCTGGATCAGTCGGAGCCGACGGCTGCGAGCGCGTCGCCGACGGCGGTGCGTCGGTAGACGACGGACCGGCCGGCCCTGCTCCGCGTCACCAACCCGGACTCGCGCAGCACGCGCAGGTGGTCACCCACGGCGCCGAGAGTGTGCCCGGTGAGGGTGCACAGCTGGGTGGTTGACGCGGGTGTGTCGAGGCGGAGGAGCAGGTCGGCGCGGGTCTGCCCGAGGAGGCGAGCGAGCGCTGGCGGGGTGGTCGGCTGGGGGTCCCACAAGGCGGCGCTGCCTCGTGCGACGTACACGACGGCCGGCTGCCAGGGCGGCTCGGTGTAGGTGGCCAGCCCGCGGTGCAGGAACACCGACGGCACGAACATCAGCCCGCGACCGTCGAGGTGGACCTCCAGGTCCGAGCGGTTACTGATGACGACCGCGCCCTCTGTCCAGCGGACCTGCTGGTGCAGGTCCTCCAGGGCCGCGGCCCAGCCGGAGCGGACCAGCCGGTCGGCCCGGTAGAGCATGTCGCGGTCCAGGATCGCCAGCAGCTGTGGCCAGTCGGGCGCGATCAGCAGTCGCCAGAGCCGTTCCAGTGCGTCGGCCAGCCAGTCCAGCACGTCGTCTCGCTGCAGCACGCGGATGACGTCGTCGGGGACCACTCGGCCCCTCAGTGTGAGGGCTCGTCCGATCTGGTCGCGGGCCACCGGCAGTGGGGTGGCGCGAATCGCGGCGAAGTCGTCGGCCGGCGTGCGGGCCAGCCCGCCAGTCGGGGGAGGTGCGATGAAGTCGGGTCCCCACCCGTGCGGTCGCAGCGCCCGCAGCGCCCGCGCCTCCAGGGTGTCGCGGACCTGGTCATATCGGCGGGCCCAGCGGGAACTGGAGAAGGCCCGACCTGACGGTGTGCGACTCGGACTGTCGAGGCGGCGCAACAGATGCTCCAGCTCGGCCGCTGGCCCGAGCGCGAACCGGCTCGCGGCCAGGTCGTCCGGTCCGACGTGGAAGCGCACTGGTTGCCCCCTGAGCTTTCGTGGCTGGACGAAAGCCTAGCGGCTTCTCTCGGGCGGCCCCACTCTTGCAGCATGACCCCTGCGAAGACCGGCACCGCGACCTACGCGGAGCTGCTGCGAACGCGCGGCGTCGTGTCCGTGCTCTCCCTCGCGCTCACCCTGATCGTCGGGACCTCGCTGCAGATCTTCGCCCTGTCGGTCTACGTCTTCGCAGAAACCGGGTCGGCCCTGTGGTCGAGCATCGCCTTCGCCGCCGGTTTCCTGCCGCAGCTGCTCGGCGGGACGTTGCTCACCTCATTGGCGGATCGGTTCCCGGCACGGACCCTGTTGGTCTCGGGTGCCGTCGTCCGGGCGATCTCGGCGTTCCTGATCGCTTTCGGGGGTCTGTCGCCCCTCGCGGCGATCGGCGTGGTAGCCGTGGTCGCGGTGTGGCAGCCGGTCCCTCTGGCCGCACAATCTGCCTTGCTCACCCGGCTGCTGACCGGAGACCGGTACGTGCTGGGGCGGTCGGTGATGAGCCTGATCAGCTCCGGCGCGCAGCTGCTCGGTCTGGCCCTCGGTGGGGCGGCGGTGCAGTGGCTGGGGACATCGGCTGCCTTCGCAGCCGCAGGCGCCTTGCAGATCGTGGGGCTGCTGACGGTCCTCGCGATCCCGGCCACCCCTGTGGTCTTCACGGCGGCCCGCCGCTGGCACCTGCAGGAGACGTGGCGCGGCAACCTCGAGCTCCTCAGAGCCCACCATGTCCGGCGCCTGCTGCTGTCGTGGTGGCTCGCGCCAACCCTGCTCGTGGGCGCGGAAGCGCTCGTCGTGGCCTACATGGGAGAGCGCGACGGCTCGGCCGGCCCCACCGGCCTGCTGCTGGCCGCCTTCCCCGCAGGCGCCGCCGTCGGCAACCTGGTCGTCGGACGACTCTTCCCCGCACCGCTGCAGGAACGGGCCACCCCGTGGCTCTTCGCCCTCGTCGGGTTGCCACTGCTGCCTCTGGCGCTGCATCCGCCGCTCGTCGCCACCTGGGTCTGCTTTGCCCTGTCCAGCGCAGGGATGGCCTACCAGCTCGGTGGCCAGCGGGCCTTCCTGGCAGCGGTGCCGGAGGACAGGCGGGGGCTTGCCTTTGGGCTGTATGGCACCGGCCTCATGGGCGGACAAGGCATCGGCCCGGTCTTGGCTGGTGTCACCGCGGACCTCCTCGGCGCGGGGACAACGATGACCGTTCTCGGGATCGCGATTCTCGCCGCCGCCGCTCGGTACGGGCCGCTGCCACGGACCCCGATCGTCAGCGCGGAGGCGACTGACCAGGTCAAGGCGCCGTACCGTGATGCCGGAAGCCCTTGAGTTCCAAACAGGTAGGAGCAGCTCGCTGGTCGAAACAGCGGGGGCGAGGCAGAATGTGAGGGAGGGGGTTCGTGATGATCCCGACGCCTTCGCCGCCCCGCCTCCAGCGGGGTCCACAACTGACCCGACCTTCGTCCCGGGAACTACTGCCCTGGTCGGTAGTAGTACCGCATCAGCTCCGTTGACCACTCGGGCTGTGAGACCGGGTCAACGGGTTCGAACTCGCGCATGTACGGCTTGATATCGAGGACCGGAGTGCCGTCAAGCGCGTCGAGGTCAGCGACGTCCAGGTCCAACCCGTGGATCCCCATCAGGCGGCAGCGAGAGACGCCGAGCCGATTGGGCCGGAAGGGACCGTGTCCGGCGAACACACCCACCGGCGGGAACGTCGGGTTGCCACGTGCTGGGCGAGGATCGGTCCGAATCTTCGAAGGGCCAACGCGATCGAAAAGGAAGACGACCTCCAGGTGGGAGAACGCGTCGAGACCGTGGACGGCGCCGGGGTCGAACCGGGACTCGTCCAAACGGATGGTCGCGGTGACTCCGTACCAGTTGTCTTCGACCCACTCATCTCGGCCGCCGAGTACGGTGCCGATCGGCTGGAGGGTGAACTGTGATGTCTCCGGGCGCATGGCTGGAGTCTCGCATGGCGAACCGGCTTGCGCTGCAGACGCTTCCCTCCAGCCGAGCGAACGCCTTGGGCCTCCAACCTTCGGCTCGGACCACGTCAGCTCGTCCGCGCGGCGGTTACTGCTTCGTCAGTCTGTGGCGCACAGCAGCCGAAGTACTGCCTGGCCGCGTCGTGCATCGGCTGCAGGCATGAGCAGCCATGCGGGATGCTCATCGACGAGTTCGCGTTCGAGAGTGAGGAGCCGGGACCGGTCACTGCCGGCCAATCCGTCGCGTTCCGCGACCGGGTCCTCGACGCAGGCAAGGAGGACGGCGGCGTCTTGAAGGTGCCGGGTCGCGATCGCGGTTGTCGGCTTTATATGCGGCCGCTTTGAGGATGAGGGCGCCGAACGGGCGGGGTACGGAGATGATGATGTGCTCGCCCTTCGCAATCGCGAGACGGTAGTTCGCGGTCCGCTTCAGTGCCTGGGTTCCGCCCTCGATCTTGACCATGTCTCGGCTGCGCATCTTCTCTTCAACCCTGGGCGCCGGGTGGTCGGCGACGACGACGTCGATGTGCGACGTGCCGCGAGTGAACCGGTGCCCGACGTTGTTGCGTCGGTCGATGTTGTCTTTGATCTTGTACGCGAACTTCTCCAAGACTTCTGCTGTCGCGTCCGTGATGCCGCGGCTGGTCTCGATGTGCAACACGATGTCGACGTCGTTGGTCGGCCGAACGACCGCCGTGTGTCGACGCGTAATGGTTTCACGGACATGCCGATGGTCGGACGTGAGGCGAGCTGCACGCACTTATCCAGCTGCGGCTGGATGAGTGCGGCGTTCATGGCACCGGGGTGCGCACTATCCCAGCCGCGGTTGGATTGGTGCGGACGACCTCGAGCTTCGGTGGCGCTGGGTCGGAGACCACGTGGGCCACGTGCCCGGATCCGCCGCGATCTGGTCGTAGGTGCGTAGGGTGCGGATCATGGACATCCCCAGGCTGACGCATGTGCGAGTGAACGTCCGCCACCTCGCCGCCTCTGTCGACTGGTACGAGCGACTCCTGGGAGTGAAGGCTCACGGTCACTGGCCGCCGCAGGACGCGACGTACGTCCATTTCGACGTCGGATCCGCACAGTTCGCTCTCGGCGAGTACGAACCCGCGCCGGCCACGGGAGCCAGGTTCAACTTCGAAGTGGACGACGTCGATGCTTGGTGGCGAGAGCTGGATGAGGATGTCGACGTCCTCGAACCATTGATGACCACGCCTTACGGCACTCGCAAATTCACCATCCGTGACCCCGACGGCAACGAGCTGGGCTTCGTCCAGGCCTAGGTAGACGTCTGGATCTGCCGCGAGTCGGCGTACGTGTTTGACCCACATGATGACGTGGATCGGATGGGTGTTCCGGACGGCGCGCTGATCTGGGGTCGACCGCGATGAGGATCGGCGTCGCACGTTCTCGGTGGGGCGACGGTGACATGCTGGCGGGCATGCAGCCTGTCCAGGTGTGGATCCGGTCCGAGTCCCGCGGCACCGAGCGGCGTGCGCCTCTCGTGCCCGCTGACGTGGCGGTGTTGCTGGATGCCGGGTTCGAGGTGACGGTCGAGGAGTCGCCGCAGCGCATCTTCGCCGTCGAGGAGTACGCCGCGGCGGGCGCGTCGGTCGTGGCCGAGGGCGCCTGGGCCGACGCCCCGCAGGACGCCTACGTGCTGGGCATCAAGGAGCTGCCGGACGAGCCGGCGTCGCTGCGCCACCAGCACATCTACTTCGCGCATGCGTTCAAGGGCCAGCAGGACGCGCGGGCCACCCTGGAGCGGTTCCACCGCGGCGGGGGTCGGCTGCTCGACCTCGAGTACCTGACCGACCAGGACGGTCGGCGGGTGGTCGCCTTCGGCTACTGGGCCGGCTACGTGGGCGCCGCGCTCGGGGTGCTGCACCTGGCCGGCACGCTGGCCGCGCCGCTGGTGCCGATGG
>NZ_JBEDUL010000028.1:0-5760 GCF_040414665.1 Intrasporangium sp. | reverse complement strand
GCACCGGCCGGTCGACGGCTCCGCCGAGCGCGGCCACCTCGAGCGCCTCGTCGAGGTGCGCCTCCTCCGGTCGCCTGCCGGTCGCGGCCCAGTAGGCCGCGAGGTTCTGCCGGCCGGTGAGGTGCGGGAGGAAGCCCGGGCCCTCGATGAGCGCGCCCACCCGTTCGAGGACGTCGGAGCCCGCCGACACGGGATGGCCCAGGACGTGGACGGCGCCCGAGTCCGGGGCGATGAGGCCCATGACCAT
This sequence comes from Intrasporangium sp., assembly GCF_040414665.1. Taxonomy (GTDB): domain Bacteria; phylum Actinomycetota; class Actinomycetes; order Actinomycetales; family Dermatophilaceae; genus Intrasporangium. Next base: position 5,513 of record NZ_JBEDUL010000028.1, on the reverse strand, counting down.
TCGCATCGTCGTCGTTTTGCCCGCCCCGTTGGGCCCGAGGAGTCCGACGACCTGGCCCTTCTCGGCCCGCCAGGAGACCCCGTCGACGGCGCGATGACCGTCGGCGTAGGACTTGACGAGGTCCGTGACGACGAGCGGCACGTCGGCCAGGTCCGGGCGCGGCTCCTCGTGCCTGCGCTGCCGGCGCCGCCAGAGCGCAGCCACCCCGGCGAGGATGACGAGGACGACGAGGATGCCGCCCGCGAGCGCGGACTCGGTGTCGGTGCCGGCGATCGAGGTGCCCACCGGCGTCGCCTCGACCACAGGAACGGTGAGGTCCGCGCCTGCCTCGACGGCGATGCGGGCGGGCTCCCGGCTGTTGGCGTAGGTCGCCTCGGTGCTCGTCAGCAGCACGCGCCACCGGCTCCCGGTCGGCATCTCGTAGGTGGCGGCCGGCAGCGCGACCGTCACGGTGGTTGGCCGCCCCGGCGTGACCGGCACGCGGATCGGTGCGACGAGCGATGCGGGCAGCGTTGCCTGCTCACCGGAGACGCGCCACAGCGACGCGAACAAGGTGACCGTCGGCTGGTCCGAGGTCAGGGTGAGGGTGATGGTCGGCGAGCCCGCCACCATCACGCTGCGCGGCGCCGGATCGGTGTCGAAGTACGTCGACAGCCCGGGCAGCGCGGCGATCTGGTACGACGACACGGTGAGGCCCAGGGAGGCCAGCCCGGGGATGGCCACCATCGACGCCGGTTGTCCGCCGGGCGGGTGCAGCAGTCCGCCGGCCGTCGCGGCGAGCGGGAGGTGCTCGGTGGCAACGGCGGTGCCGTCGAGCCCGGGGTACCGCGGCATGGTCCACAGGTCGGCTGGCTGGTTTCGACGGCTCGCCGGCGTGGGGAAGGTGAACCCGGCTCCCGGCAGGGCGGACTCGCGCCCCGCGCCGTCCCGGACGTAGTGGTCGAGCCAGGCGTACCCCGCCTCTGTCTCCTCGGCCTGGCGGGTGCTCGGACCGTCATGGCCACCGTCGCTCCAGCGCACCGCTACTGGCGTCCCGGCCGCGGCGAGGGCGCGCGCCGTCGCGTCGGCGTGCTCGAGTCCGAAGAGGGAGTCGGCGATCCCCTGGACGAGGAGGGTCGGTGCGGTGACCTTGCCCAGGGTCGGCTTGGGGCTGTGCTTCCGGAGCAGCGTGACGAGCCCGGCACTGGGCTCCCCCTTGACCGAGGCGTCGAGGAACCCGGCGCAGATCGTCGGGTCGAACCGCCCGCAGGTGGAGGAGTCCGGCGCGGGTGGTGGCGACTGTTGACCGTCCGACCCTGCCGAGGGGAGGGACAGAAGGCTCGCGTTGGCGCCGAGGAAGAAGTTCGTGGCCCAGACCTGCTTGAACGGGCCGGGGCCGGCGATGGGTTGACGGCCCGCCGGAGTCGGACCAGTGCTGCTGACCGCCGACTGCGGGAAGAACGCGTCGGCGAGATCGTTCCACGTGATGGCTGCCACGACGGCGTCGATGCGCTGGTCGGCGCCCGCGAGCATGAGCCCGAGCGCGCCGCCATAGGAGCCGCCCATGACACCGACCCGAGGGTCCCCCGGGGCGTCGAGAAGGACGTCGGGGCGCTTCGCAACGAGGTCCACCAACGCCTTCGCGTCGGCGATCTCGAACTCCGGGGCGTTGAGGTGGATCCGACCACTCGACGCTCCGTGTCCGCGGGCGGACCAGGTGACGACGACGTAGCCACGCTCCTGCAGCCCCATCGCCTCCGTCGCCACCGAGTCCTTGGAGCCGCCGAAGCCATGGGCCAGGAGCACGACGGGGTGGCGCCCACCACCTGCGGGTGTCCGCACTGCCGCGTCCAACGTCACCGCGGTACCGTCCGGCTCGGCGCCCACCGGCACCGTGAGGTTCTCGGTCGTGTCCCCGGAGGCTGCCACTACCGACGCGCTGGCGATCGCGTGCCCGGCCGGCCCGATCCCGACGGCGGCGGCCATGGCGACCCCGAGCACAGCCAGGCCGGTGCGCAGTGCACCTCGCGCGCGGGGCGGATCGGTCACCGACATTGGGTAATCACATCACGCCGCGTTGTGAAACGAATGAGGGTCTACGACTCCGCCGCACCGCGCTCGAGGACGTACGCGATGACGAGGCAGGTCACGAGCACCATCGCCGGCGGCAGGAAGCGCGCCGCACCGGTGAGCCCGAGCCACTCGTAGGGCGCGACCGTGAAGTCGAACAGGTCGAGGTCGAGCAGGTACTTGACCATGGGCAGGAAGCCGAAGACGAGCCCGACCGCCCCGATGAGGTTGATGAGGAAACGGCGGCCTGCACCGGCCTGTCTGCCCGTCCGCTCCGTCATGCCTCGGCCTCGAGGAGGTGGGTGCGGCCGAACAGCTCTGCCGCCTGGCGTGCCGTTGGCGTCCCCGCGTCGAGGTCCGCCCCGGCTGCAACGAGCGCCCGCACGACGGAGTCCTCTCCCTTGAAGATCGCTCCCGCCACGGGCGACTGGTCCCTCGTGTTGCGCAGGTTGACGTCGGCGCCGCGCCCGATCATGGCGAGCACTGTCTCCTCGCGCCCGTGGTAGGCCGCGAGCATGAGCAGGGTGTTGCCATCCGCATCCGTGATGTCGACGGGCACCCCGTGGTCGAGGAAGTCGAGCAGCTCCGCCGTCTTCCCCGTGCGGGCCAGCTCCATGGCGATGTCGATGACCCGCCGGTGCTCCTCCGGTGTGAGCGACCGGTCGCCGGGATTACCTGTCATGACCACCAAACTACAAGCCCGTCCGGGACCCGGGACGCGGTGGCAACTGCTCGGTAACCGGGATACAAACGACCCATGGCTACCACTGCACTGCGCGGCACTCCCGTCGAGACGATCGGCGACCTGCCCACCGTCGGAGACGTGGCCCCCGAGTTCGTCCTCGCGGGCGCCGACCTGAGCGACCTCCCCCTGCAGCACGGCACACGAGTCGTGCTCAACATCTTCCCGAGCATCGACACCGGAGTGTGTGCCCAGAGCGTCCGCCGCTTCAACGAGATCGCCAGCACGCTGGAGAACACCCACGTGATCTGCGCCTCCGAGGACCTGCCCTTCGCGCTCAAGCGGTTCTGCGGCGCCGAGGGCCTCGAGAACGTCATCGCGGCATCCTCGTTCCGGTCGACGTTCGGTGAGGACTACGGCGTGACGTTGGCCGAGGGTTCGATGCGCGGCCTGCTCGCCCGGTCCGTCGTCGTCATCGACGAGGAGGGCACGGTGCTCCACACGGAGCTCGTCCCGGACATCTCGCAGGAGCCGGACTACGACGCGGCGATCGCCGCCCTGAACTGAGGCTGCTCGCGCCCCGCCGCGCTCACGGGGTGTCGTCGTCGACCCAGTCGAGTGTGCGCTGGACGGCCTTCTTCCAGTTGCGGTAGAGCCGCTCGCGCTCTCCCGGGTCCATCGACGGCGACCAGCGCCGGTCCTCGCCCCAGTTGTCCCGCACCTCGCTGGGGCTGGACCAGTAACCGACAGCCAGCCCAGCGGCATACGCCGCCCCGAGCGCCGTCGTCTCGGCCACCCTCGGGCGGACGACGTCGACGCCGAGCAGGTCGGCCTGGAACTGCATGAGGGTCTCGTCGACGACCATCCCGCCGTCCACCTTGAGCTCGGTGAGCGGGACGCCACTGTCCGCGTTCATCGCGTCGAGCACCTCGCGCGTCTGGAACGCCGTGGCCTCCAAGGCGGCCCGCGCGATGTGGCCCTTGTTGACGAACCGGGTCAGGCCGACGAGGGCCCCGCGCGCATCGGGCCGCCAGTGCGGCGCGAACAGGCCCGAGAAGGCCGGCACGAAGTAGGCGCCGCCGTTGTCCTCCACCGATGCGGCAAGCGTCTCGACCTCGGAGGCGTCACCGATGATGCCGAGGTTGTCCCGCAGCCACTGGACGAGGGACCCGGTGACCGCGATCGACCCCTCCAGCGCGTAGACCGGTGGGGCGTCGCCGAGCCGGTAACAGACCGTCGTCAGGAGGCCGTGCTGGGACGGGACGATCTCCTCGCCAGTGTTGAGCAGCATGAAGTTGCCGGTGCCGTAGGTGTTCTTGGCGGTCCCCGGCTCGAGACAGGCCTGCCCGAACGTCGCCGCCTGCTGGTCGCCGAGGATGCCAGCCACCGGCACGTCGAGGAGGATCCCCGGCTGGCAGATGCCGTACACCTCCGAGGACGAGCGGATCTCCGGGAGCAGGCTCGTCGGCACGCGCATCTCCGCGGCGATCTCCTCATCCCACGCGAGGGTCCGAAGGTCCATGAGGAGCGTCCGGGAGGCGTTGGTGACCTCGGTGACGTGGACGCCGCCGTCGGGGCCGCCCGTGAGGTTCCAGAGGATCCACGTGTCCATCGTCCCGGCGAGCAGCTGTCCCGACTCGGCCTGTGCCCGGGCTCCATCGACGTTGTCGAGGATCCACCGGATCTTCGGTCCGGCGAAGTACGTCGCGAGCGGCAGACCGGTCTGCTTCTTGAAGCGCTCCGGGCCGGCGTCGCCAGCGAGCTCGTCGCAGATCGACTGCGTTCGGGTGTCCTGCCAGACGATCGCGTTGTGGACGGGCCGGCCCGTCGCCCGGTCCCACACGACGGTCGTCTCGCGTTGGTTCGTGATCCCGACGGTGACGACGCGCTTCGCGCTGAGGTTCGCCTTGCCCAGGGCACCGCCGACAACCGCGCGGGTGTTCTCCCAGATCTCCATGGGGTCGTGCTCGACCCAGCCGGCACGCGGGAAGATCTGGCGGTGCTCCCGTTGGTCACTCGCGACGACGCTGCCCGAGCGGTCGAAGACCATCGCGCGCGTGCTCGTCGTGCCTTGGTCGATCGCGACGACGTAGTCCATGGGCAGACGGTATCGCCAGCCGCGTCGTGGTGCCGTTGTCACACCTCTCTGGTATGCCGCTGAGCTCGCCCCCGTCCGCGAGCTTCGTTGCGCTGCAAGAAGTTTCACACGAACTGATGGGAACATGTGTTCGAAGATGGGGTAGGCTGGGAGCAACACCACGGGCCGCAGGTGTGGGGGCCTGACCGATCGGACGGGAGGACGCCGTGCCGTACACCACCGCCGCGCTCTCGCCCCTCGAGCGGGTCCTGGCCGGTGCCGCGGTCGACGGCGCCCGGCCCGGCGCACAGGGGCAGCTGCTGGCCCCGGGCCTGATCGACCTGGCCCGGGCCGACGGCCTCTGCGAGCTCGGCTGGGACCCGAGCGCCGACCACGCCGACCACGCCCAGCTGCCGACTGAGCCCTCAACCCCGGCCGAACCCGAGCCCCGGGGAGAGACCAAGCCCGAGTCGGGGGCCGGGTTGTCGCTGGAGCAGGCCGCGGACGCGCTGGTCGCCGAGATCGAGGCGCTCGAGGCGGACCGGGCCCGCCTCGACGGGCGGCTCGTTCAAGCCTATGCGGCGCTGCACACCGTGATCGGCGAGCAGCACGCCACGCACCAGGCGCAGCTGCCGGACGGCTGGCCCCGGCAGGACCCGGCCGAGGCCGCGGTCAGCGTCGAGGCGCTGGTCATCCACGAGGTCG
>NZ_JBEDUL010000027.1:0-17215 GCF_040414665.1 Intrasporangium sp. | reverse complement strand
GCGAGCTGCTCGGCCATGGTGATCCAGTACCTTGCGGCCAAGCTCGGCATGGTCACGGGGATGAGCCTCGCCGAGCACAGCGCCCTGCGGTTCCCGGGCGTCGGGCGAGTCCTGCTCTGGGCCCAGGCCGAGATCGTCGTCATCATGACCGCCCTCGCCGAGATCGTCGGGGGCGCCATCGCGCTCTACCTGCTCTTCGGGCTGCCACTGATGTGGGGCGCCGTCGCGGTCACGGGGTTCAGCCTGTTCGTGCTGTACCTCAAGGTCCACGGGCGAAGCCACTTCGAGTCGGTCGTCCTCGTCATGCTCGCCGTCATCATCGCGTCCCTGGTCTGGCAGGTGTTCATCGCGGATGTCGACCGGGCGGCTCTGCTGCGGTCGATCGTCCCGGGCCGGCTCGACTCCTCGGCGGCCCTGCTCGCCGTCGGCATCGTCGGTGCCACCGTCATGCCCCACGCGCTGCACTTCCACTCGGCCGCGTCGCGGTCGCGCGATGACGGCACCGTCGTGCCGTCCCAGGACGAGCGCCTGCGCCTCGGACGGCATACGGTCCGGTCGGTCGTCATCGCCATGAGCGTGGCCGGCGTCGCCAACGTGAGCCTGGTGGTGTTCTCGGCGGCGCTGCCGTCCGGGGCGGGAGCGAGCATCGAGTCGGCGTACGCGGCCCTCGGCGCCAGTGCGGGCCAGATCGCGGCGACGATGCTGGCCGTGGCGCTGCTCGCCTCCGGCCTGGCGGCGACGCTCGTCGGCGTGCAGACCGGCGATGTCGTCATGACCGGCTTCGGGCGCAAGCCGATCCCGGCTCTGCTGCGACGCATGCTCGCGGTGATTCCTGCCCTGGTCATCCTCGGCCTCGGGGTCGAGCCGACCAATGCCCTCGTGTGGAGCCAGGTGGTCCTGTCGTTCGCGCTGCCCGGGACGCTCATCCCGCTCCTGCTGTTCACCCATGACCGCAGGCTCATGGGCCGCCTCGCGAACCACCGGCTGACCACCCTCACGGCCGCTCTGATCACGGCCGTCATCGTGGGCCTCTGCGCCTTCCTCGTCGTATCCGGCTGACCCATGGTCGAGCCGCCGACCCGCGCCCGCGGTGGGGGTCAGGCGCCCTCGAGGTAGCGCTGCAGCGTCGGGCCGACGTGCTCCACGATCTCGTCGACCGTCATGCTGGCGAGCGGCTCGAGGCGGAGCACGTGCCGGCCCATTGCCAGGCCCACGATCTGGGTGGCCGCGAGCGCGGCCCGACGGCGAGCGTGGGGAGCGTCCAGGTGCCTCGCGTAGCCCTCGATGATGACGTTCTCGATGAAGTCACGCACCACGTCGTGGGCAGGGCCGTCCGTCATCGCCGACCGCATCAGGCCGAGCATCGCGGGCCCGGTCGCCTCGTCGTCGACGAGGGTGGCCATGGTCCGGGCGATGCGCTCGCCGATCCCGTCGAGCCCTTGCGCGAAGATCTCGTCGAGCTTCTCCCGAGGGTCGACCGGCAGCTCGAGCGTCGCCGCGAACAGGCCGTCCTTGTTGCCGAAGTAGTAGGGCACGAGCGCCACGTCGACTCCGGCGCCGTCTGCCACGGCACGCATCGTCGTGCCCTTGAAGCCACGCGTGGCGAACAGGGCCCGTGCCGAGTCGAGGATGTCGCCCCGCACGTCGGCGCGGTCGGAGCGGGGCCCGGGGCGACGCGACATGAGCCCAGCATAGAGCTATTTCATCAGGTGTTGAAACCTCTCGGGTCGAGGGCTAACGTTGTTTTCAACAAGCGTTGAAAGGAATGTCTCATGTCATCAGGAACCACCCACGAAGCCCCGGCCGGAGTAGCCGGTCAACCCCCCGGACCGGCCGCCTCATCCTCTCCCCGTCCGGGCATCGAGTACCTGCCTCCCGGCGGCGCCTGGGGGGCGATCGTCGCCCTGACGATCCTCATCGGCCTCGTCCTGACTGCCTTCACCCTGCCCGCGATCAACAGTGAGCCGCGCGGGGTGCCCATCGGGATCGCCGGTCCCGCTCCCGCGGTGCAGCAGCTGGCCGGAGGCCTCAGCGCCCAGGCGTCCGAAGCGTTCTCGGTGACCACCTTCGCCGACGAGGCGCACCTGTCCCAGGCAATCCGCGACCGCGAGGTCTACGGTGGCATCGCGCTCGGGCCCAGCGGGGCCATGATGTTGACCGCTCCTGCGGCGAGTCCCGTTGTCGCTCAGGGTCTCTCCGGCCTGGCTGCGCAGCTGGGGCAGCAGCAGGGCCGGGCCGTCCCGGTCAAGGAGGTCGTCTCCCTGCCCGCCGACGACAGCCGTGGAGCCGGCTTGGCCACCGCCCTGCTGCCCCTGCTCATCGGGTCCATCGCACCGGTCCTCGCCATGAACCGGCTCGTCAGAGGCACGTGGGCCAAGCTCGCCGGCGTCCTGACGACCGCAGTCGTCCTGGGGGCGGCGCTGGCTGGGCTGCTGCACTGGTACGGCGTCTTCGGGGGGAGCTGGCTGCTCGACGCTGCAGCCATGGCCGCGGTCATCGCCGCGATGTCCGCGACGCTCCTCGGACTGCTCCTCGTGGCCGGATACCCCGGGTTCGGCCTCGGCGTGGCGGTGTTCCTTCTCCTCGGTAACCCCCTTTCGGGGCTGGCCACCGCTCCCGAGTTCCTCGCCGAGCCCTGGCGCACGATCGGGGCCTGGCTGCCGCCGGGCGCCGGAGGTCAGCTGCTCCGCAGCTCCGCGTACTTCGACGGTGCCGGTTCCGGCCCGCACCTTCTCGTCCTCGGTGCCTGGTTCCTGCTCGGCATCGTGCTCGTCGCCGTCGCCTCGCGAAAGCGGCACACCACCGCCGCCGTCACCGCCGCCTGACCCATCCACCCCGCAACACGCCCGGCTCCTCGCAACGCACCCCGGAAATTTCCGGGGTGCGTTGCGAGGAGCCGGGCGTGTTGCGGTTATGTAGGGGCGTGGCACGGTGTGGCAGTCGCCCGAAGGACACGAGGAGTGGGACATGAGTCGGCAGCTGGTGCCTCCGGTCGTGACGGAGGGCGAGGCGCTGACGGAGCTGCGACGGGAGGTCAGGGACTTCCTGGGCGAGCAGATCGCCGCCGGGTGCTTCACCCCACACGTGGACACCTGGCTGACCCGGTGGGACCGCGCCTTCACGCAGGCGCTCGCCCGGCGGGGCTGGCTCGGCATGGTGATCCCCAAGGAGTACGGCGGGCAGGGCCGGACCTACGTCGAGCGGTTCGTCGTGATGGAGGAGCTCCTCGTCGTCGGGGCGCCCGTTGCAGCGCACTGGGTCGCCGAGCGCCAGGTCGGCCCGGCCCTGCTCGCCCACGGCACCGAGGAGCAGAAGCGGGCCCTCCTGCCGAGGATCAGCCGGGGCGAGGTCGTCTTCGGGATCGGGATGAGCGAACCGGACGCCGGCTCGGACCTCGCGAGCGTCCGCACCCGCGCCGAGAGGGTCGACGGGGGATGGCGCCTCACCGGCACCAAGGTGTGGACGTCCGGGGCGCATGAGGCCGACGCCTTCTTCGCCCTGGCCCGCTCGGCACCGCTCGATCCGGCCCGTCGGCACGCCGGCCTGAGCCAGTTCATCGTGGACCTGCACGCGCCGGGCGTGGAGATTCGCCCGATCGTCTCGATGGGCGGTGAACACCACTTCGACGAGGTCCATCTCGATGGCGTCCTCATCCCCGACGACCGCGTGCTCGGCACCATCGGCGAGGGCTGGAGGCAGGCCACGTCGGAGCTGGGCTTCGAGCGCAGCGGGCCGGAGCGGTTCCTCTCCACCTTCCAGCTGCTGGCAGCCGCGGCGCAGGCCATGATGGAGGGCCGGCTGCCCCTTGACCACGGGTTGGGCCGCCAGGTCGCCCGAGTGGCCGCCCTGCACGACATGTCGTTGGCCGTCTCGACCGCCCTGGAGGCGCACGCCCGGGCAGACCTCGGCGCGGCGGTCGTCAAGGTGCTCGGGACGACGACGGAGGGTGACATCGCCGACCATGTGGACCTGCTCACCGCGAGTGGCTGGATCGAGGACGAGGAGCTCCACGGACTCCTGCACAGCGCGATCCTCCAACGCCCCGGTTTCACCTTGCGTGGCGGCACGAACGAGATCCTGCGGGGCGTCATCGCGCGCGGGCTGGGCCTGCGCTGATGACCGGCGCCCGTTCCGACACCCCCCTCGTCCAGCCCGCGGCCGCCGACCCGGGTCTCGTGGCCGTGCTGACCGAGCTCTTCGACGACTACCGCTCCACGCGGCCGGCGCCCTCCGACCACGTCACGTTTGACCCAGGACTCTGGGCGCAGCTGGAGGGACTCGGCCTCACCCGCCTCACCGCATCGGAGGAGAGTGGCGGCAGCGGGGCCTCCTGGATCGACGGTGCGGCCCTGCTCGGCCTGGCAGCCGCTGCGGGCGCGCCCGTCCCGCTCGCCGAGCACGGGTTCCTCGCTGCGTGGCTTCTCGACGAGGCCGGGCTGCCCAACGGGGGCGAACTGCGAACCGTATGCCGCCCAGACCCTTCCGGACGTGCCCTCAACGTCACCTTCGGCCGGGACGCGGACGTCATCGTGGCCCTCTGGGAGGACGGGCAGACCTGGCGGGTGGCCGACGTGCCGCGCGACCACGTGGACATCACGCCCGGCCGCAACCTCGCGGGCGAGCCCTGCGACAGCGTGCTGTTCGATCTCTCAGAACTCGAGTCCGCTCCCGTCGTCGACGACGCGGTCGGCCAGCAGTTCCACATCCGCGGTGCACTCGCGCGGTCGGCCCAGGTGTGCGGAGCCCTGGAGCGCGTCCTCGAGCTCGCCGTCACACACGCCCGGCACCGTGAGCAGTTCGGCCGACCCATCGGCTCCTTCCAGGCCGTCCAACACCTCGTCGCCGACATCGCCACCGAGTCCTCCCTCGCGCGCGCGGCCACGGACACCGCGGTGGCCCGCGCCGCGGCCTCGAACTGGGAGGATCCCGGCATGCTCTTCATGGTCGGCGTCGCCAAGTCCTGCGTCGGCCATGCCGCCTCCGTCGTCGTGCGCAACGCCCATCAGGTGCTCGGCGCCATCGGCACGACCCTGGAGCACGAGCTGCACCTGCTCACCAGGCCGATCCTCGTGCGCCGCAGCGAGTACGGCTCGGTTCACGAGTGGGACGAGACCCTGGCCGAGCTCGCCACCCACGCCGGACGCGACCACCTCTGGCCCCTCATCCTCACCGGCCGGCGCTGAACCGGGTTCCGACCCTGCGCCGACCGCCCAAGCACGACCAAGCCCCCGAAGGAGTCCCATGACCGACGTCGCCTACGTCGTCGCTGACGGAGTCGCCACCATCACCCTCGACGCACCCGACCGGCGAAATGCCCTCTCGGTCGAGATGTCACGCGAGCTCGTCGACGCGGCCCGAACGGCCGACTCCGATCCGACCGTCGGCGCCGTCGTCGTCACCGGTGGCCGCCACTTCTGCGCCGGCGCGGTCCGCGCCGTCCTGGCCGACACGGGACGAGACCCGGTCGAGGACTCGGCCTACCGCAACCTCGAGACCGTCTACCGCGCCTTCACGACGATCGGCGACGTCGGCGTGCCGACCATCGCAGCAGTACGCGGCGCAGCTGTCGGCGCGGGTCTCAACCTCGCCCTCGCCACGGACCTGCGCATCGTCTCGCGCACCGCGAGGTTCCTGTCCGGCTTCGCCCAGATCGGCATCCACCCGGGTGGCGGCCATTTCACTCTGCTGAACCGCGTGGCGGGCCGGGAGGCCGCCGCGGCGCTGGGCCTCTTCGGCGAAGAGGTCAGCGGAGAGCGCGCCGTCGAGCTCGGGCTCGCCTGGGCGGCGCACGACGACGAGCAGGTCGAGGGCGAGGCGCACGCGCTCGCAGCACGCGTGGCCACGGACCCCGAGCTCGCCCGCCGCGTCGTCCGCAGCTTCCGCTGCGAGACCGCCCCCGGGGGAGTCGCCTGGGACGTCGCCGTGGAGCTCGAGCGCTCCCCGCAGATGTGGTCGCTGCGACGCAAGTATGGTCCGTCCACGGAGCAGGCCGTCCGCGACCCCGACGCCTGACCGGCACGGAGGCGACGCGGCGATCCGCTGCCGGGCGTGCGACGATGGCCCGGGCCACGAGCCGACCAGCCTGCACCCGATCAGCCCACCACCCGATCAGCCCACCACCCGACCCTCCACCCGACCCCAGGAACCGTATTGCTCTCGTCGTACCGACCGCTGTTCGAGGTGCCCGGGGCACGCACCTTCATCATCGGGGGGATGACCGCACGCTCGGCCGGCGCGATGTTCGCCGTCGCGACCGTGGCGATGGTCGCCTCACGCCGCGGCTCGTACGAGCTCGCCGGAGCCGTCATGGCCACCGGCCTCATCGCCCTGGCGATCGCGGCGCCGGTCACGGGTCGGCTCGTCGACCGCTACGGGCAGCGGCGGGTCGCCGTGCCGTTCTTCATCTGGTCCGGATTCTGGGCGGCCCTGACGATGATCGCGTCGTGGCGGGGCTGGCCGGCGTGGATCCTCTTCATCACCTTCCCGCTGTGCGCTGTCATCCCCAACCTCGGCACCATGGCGCGGGCCAGGTGGTCGCACATCTTCGCCCACGACCCGCGCAAGCTGCACACGGCGATGTCCTTCGAGCAGGTCATGGAGGAGGTCACCTTCGTCATCGGGCCGGTACTCGCGATCTGGCTGTCCACCTCGGTCTTCCCCGAGGCAGGCTTCCTCTTCGCGACGATCTGCTACGCCATCGGGGTCCTCGTCTTCGTGTCGGCGCGCTCGACGGAGCCCCCGGTCGTGCCGCACCACGAGCGGCCGCACGGGCACGCCCACCACAACCCCGGTATCCTCCCGCTCGCGTTCATCATGGTGATGACCGGCGTCATCTTCGGCGTCAACGAGGTCGTCACCCTGGCCGTCGCCCAGGAGGCGGGGCACGGCAACGCCGCCGGGGCGATCCTGGCCCTCTTCGCCGCCGGCTCGGCCCTGTCGGGCCTCGTCTTCGGTCAGGTCTCGCACGGCCGCAACCTGCTCAAGCTGCTCATCGCCGGCACCTTCGGGATGATGGTGCTCGAGGCGCCGGTCCTGCTCGCCGGCAACCTCTGGGTCCTCGCCGCCGTGATGTTCGTGGCGGGCATCGCGACGGCGCCCACCCTCATCACCACGATGAACCTCATCGAGCGCATCGTCCCGAGGGCACAGCTCAACGAAGGCATGACCATCGTCCTCACCGGGCTCATCATCGGCATCGCGGTCGGGTCGGCGGTGTCGGGCGCCGTCATCGACCGGGTCGGCGCGCGCCACGGCTACTGGGTCGCCGTCGTCGCGGCGGCGTCCGCCTTCCTCATGGCCCTGGGCACACGCGCGTTGCTCTCCCGTCGCGAGATGGCCAATCTTCGGTAGACCGGGCCACCCGGTGAGCGGCCACGTGCAGCGGGTGCCGGCTCAGCGGCATACGGCTGCCGTATGCCGCTGAGCTCGCTGCCGCACGACCGTGGAGTGTGTGCCCCGCCCGCTCAGGCAGCCCGCAAGGCGTCGAGACATGCGACGATGGCACGCGTGACCGATGTCCGACCTGACGACGCGACCCGGGAGACCTTCGTCCGCCTCTCCGGGCTGATCTATGCCGGAGCCGATGCGGCTGCGATCCACGAGTCGATCGTCGACGCCGCCCGCCGCCTCGTCGACGGGTGCGAGCGTTCCTCGCTCATGCTCCGCCAGCGGGGACAGTACGTCACCGCGGCGGCGACGGACGACATCGCGGCACGGGTGGACGAGATCGAGAGGGAGGTCCGCGAGGGTCCCTGCCTCGACGCGATCCTCGACGAGGCGTACCAGCACGACGCCGACCTCACGTCCGGCACGACCCCGTGGCCCCGATTCACCGAGCGCGTCGTCAAGGAGACTCCGGTGCGCTCCGCGATCGGCTACCGGCTCCTGCTCGACGGCGGCAAGGTCGGTGCGCTCAACATCTTCGCCGACGTGCCGGGGTGCCTGACCCAGCGGTCCGCTGACCAGGGCGCCGTGCTCGCTGCGTTCGCGTCCGTGGCGCTCACGGCGCTGCGCGCACGGGAGGAGGCGGAGACGTTGCGGCTCGGGCTGCAGAGCAACCGCGAAATCGGCAAGGCCGTCGGCCTGCTCATGGCCGCGCACCGGGTCGACGCGGACGCGGCGTTCGAGCTGCTTCGGCGCACCTCGCAGGACCTCAACATGAAGCTCGCCCACGTCGCGGAGCAGGTGGTGCGCGGACAGGACCGTCAGTACGGCGGGAAGGTGCCTCCGGGCCGGAGCTGACCTTCGCCGCGCCGCCCCGGTCAGCCGGGCAGGCTCTGGCCTGTCTGCGGGGCATCGGTGGAGCCACGCGACGGTGCGAGCACGTCCAGCGCGTCGAGCACCCGGCGCGCCGTGTCTGAGTCACCGCTGACGGTGCAGTGGATCTCGTCGGTCGCGCGCCGGCCCGCCGCACGACGGGTCAGCGCCTCGGTCGTCAGCTGAATCGTCGTCACGTCGAGCGGTTCCTCGCCCTCCGGGCGGTCCTGCCCGCTGAAGAGCTCCTCACCCTGCGGCTGGCCGTGCTCGTCCTCGACGACTCGCGCTCCGCCCCTCGCGAGGACCGGACCGGTGACGTCGAGGACGATGCCGTGGCCCGGCTCGATGCCGGCGTTGCGCACCGCGATGAGCGGCAGCGCGTCGATGATGGCGGAGGTGAAGACGGCCGCGGCCGGTGAGTCGAGGTCGCCCGGGCGATCGAGAGCCGTGCGGAGGTCCTGCTCGTGCACCCAGGTGTCCGTGATCTGCGACCGGAGCTGGTCACCGAACGTGGTGTGCTCGCGGAAGAATCCTGCGATCTCGGACTCCAGCGTCAGGTCGAGGGACCGGAGCTGTGACATCCGGTGCTGATGGAAGTCGGCGAGCTCGGAGACGATGCTGCGGCCGGTCCACTGCCTGCGGGCCGCGACCTCCACGTCGACGATGCGGTCGAACTGACCTCGGACGTCGCGCGGGTTCGGCGGGTTGAGCGGCTCGCGAGGCAGCGCCGCGAAGGCCTTCTCCGTCGCCACGACGTGGACGAAGTGGTCCTTGACGGTCCATCCGGGATTCTCGGTCGGCTTGTCGAAGTCCTCCTCGCGACAGGCCCAGCCCAGGTCGACGATCGCCTGGACCACCTGCTCGAAGGCGTCGAGCAAGCCGCCAAGGTCGTCAGGTGCGGCCGGGTGCAGAGGCATGACCCCAGACTACTTACGCTTGAGCCATGTCCTCGCCTGCCCGTCCCTTCGCTGCTGTCCGGTCCCCGGGTCCGTGGGCCGTGGCGCTCGTCGTGGTCGCCGGGCTGGGTGCCAGCGTGCTCGCTGCATCCCTGAGCGGTGCCGTCGCCCCCCCGCCCGCGGGCCTCAGCGACGCAGGGCCGGTGGTCCGCTGGGCGCTCCCGCCCGTTCGGCTCGTCCACGACGTCGCAGCGGCGCTCACGGTGGGCACCCTGGTGCTGGCGGCGACCATGGTCCCGGGCGCGACGAGGAAGGCGTCCGCAGCGCTCGAGGAGCCGCGTCGGGCCGCAGCCTTCCGGATCGCCACCGCGTCGGCCTTCGTCTGGGCCATCGCCGGGGTCGTCGTCGTCCTCTTCACCTTCGCTGACGCGTCCGGCCTTGCTCTCGGCGATCCCCGCTATGCGCCGGAGCTGCTGCGCTCGCTGTGGTCCCTCGACACCCTGCGGATCGGCCTCATCTCGGCGATGGCAGCGTTCGTCGTGGCCTCCGGAGCAGCCGTCGCTCGGGCGCGCTCGGTCGCCGTTGCGCTCTCGGTCGTCGCCCTCTTCGGCATTGCCGTTCTCGGGTTGGCTGGGCACGCGGGCGGGTCCTCCGAGCACGAGACCGCGGTCAACGCGATGGGCGTGCACCTGCTGAGCGCGACGCTCTGGACCGGGGGACTGCTCGCCCTCATCGTGCTGCGGCCCCAGCTCGGCACCGCCCTGCCGGCTGTCGTTCGCCGCTACTCCACGGTCGCCTTGTGGGCTTTCATCGCGTTGGCCGCCTCGGGAGTGCTCGCTGCCACCACCCGGTTCGCCAGGATCGCGGACCTGATGACCTCCTACGGGATCATCGTCATGCTCAAGGCGGCTGCGCTCGTGCTGCTCGGCTTCGCCGGGTGGTGGCACCGGAGCAGCACGATTGACGCGCTCGAGCGACGGCGAGCCGACGGGTCGGGACAGGGCAGGGCCTTCCTGCGCCTCGCCATGGGGGAGGTCGTCGTCATGGGCCTGGCATTCGGCCTGGCGACGGCGCTGGCCAGGACCGAGCCGCCGGTGCCTGAGACGGTCCCGAACCCGAGCCCGGCCCTCGCGCTCACCGACTTCCCCGAGCCGCCCGCACCGACGGCACTGTCGTGGATCACGGCCTGGCGGGTCGACTGGCTCTTCCTCGCAGTGGCGTTGCTTGCGATCGGCCTCTATCTCGCCGGGGTCGTCCGGCTGGCGCGGCGGGGGGACCGCTGGCCCGTGCTCCGAACGGTCACCTGGATCCTCGGCTGGCTCGTCTTCATCTGGGCGACGAGCGGCGTGCTCGGCATCTATGGGAGGGTCGCGTTCTCCTGGCACATGACGCTGCACATGATCGAGGCGATGGTCGTCCCGATCCTGCTCGTCCTCGGGGCGCCGATCACCCTGGCGCTTCGGGCCCTGCGCAAGCGCGACGACGGCACCCTGGGACCCCGCGAGCTGTTGCTCGGCGTCATCCACTCGCCCTACCTCAAGGTCGTGGGCAACCCGATCTTCGCTGCTGTCTTCTTCTTCATGAGCCTGGTCGTCTTCTACTGGACGGGCCTGTTCGAGCTGGCGCTGACGACCCACACCGGACACCTCGTCATGACGGTCCACTTCCTCCTGGCGGGATACCTCTTCGCGTGGGTGCTGGTCGGTATCGACCCGGGCCCGCCGAAGTGGAGCCCGGCGCTGCGCCTCATCGTGCTCTTCGCGACGATCGCGTTCCACGCCTTCTTCGGGGTGTCCATCATGAGCGGGAGCACCTTGCTGGCCCCCGACTTCTTCACGACGATCAACGTGTCGTGGATCGACGATCCGCTGGCGGACCAGCGCTACGGCGGCGCGATCGCCTGGGGCATCGGGGAGCTCCCCGCGCTCATGCTGGCCTTGCTCGTCGCCACCCAGTGGTTCCGCGCCGACAAGGCGGAGAGCCGGCGCCGCGACCGGCGTGCTGACCGGGACGGCGATGCCGAGCTGGCCGCCTACAACGAGCGGCTGGCCCGACTCGCCGAGCGCGACCAGGCCTCTCACTGATCTGATGGAAGCGGCGCCAACTGCGCGCTGCACAAGAGGGGGTTTGCCGCTGGGCCGGCTCCCAGTCGATTCGAGGTATCTGGTTCGAGGTTGCAGCTCGCTCTCGAGAGCGAGATGCAACCTCGAACCAGGTTGAGCCCCCGTCGGCTAGCTCAGCGGCCTACGGCACACTGGTTTTGTATTCAACTACTACCAAGCGTAGGATTGGCTGCATGGCCAGCGCACCACAAGCGAAGTGCCCGATCCGGGTCGGCGAGCCTTGCAGCCTGTGCTTCCCCGGGGCCGAGGGTCCGCAGGACTGTGGCCTGGTCTACCTCGTGCAGTCGGACCCCGAGTGGCGCGAGCAGCTCGCCGAGAAGCGCCGGCAGGTCCGGTCCCAGCAGCTCGCCGCGAGCTGACCGGCCGTCTCACGACCGCACTCGGTGTGTGAGAGTTGGGGCATGAAGGTAGCCGTCATCCAGCTCGCCTACGGTGACGACGAGAGCGTCGCCGACCGGACCGCCCGGGTCGTCGACCTCGTCCGAGCCCAGGAGGGTCATGACCTCGTCGTCCTCCCCGAGCTGTGGCCGGCCGGCGGTTTCGACTACGCCAGCTGGGACGCTCGCGCGGAGTCCGTCGACGGGCCCGTTGCCGACGCCCTCGCCGGCGCCGCGAAGGACGCCGGCGTGACCCTGCACGGCGGCAGCATCGTGGAACGGGGCGAGCCGGCCATCGCCGAGGGCCATGGCGTGTGGAACACCTCTCTCGTCTTCTCACCCGCCGGTGAGCTCGTGGCGACGTATCGGAAGATCCACCGGTTCGGGTTCGGCGAGGGGGAGCCACGACTCATGGACCCCGGGGACGAGCTCGTCGTCATCGACGTGCCGGTGGACGCCGACTCCGCGGGCTCGGCGCCGACGGTCCCGGTCGGGCTCTCGACGTGCTACGACCTCCGCTTCCCGGAGCTCTACCGGGCCCTGGTCGACCGAGGCGCCCAGGTCTTCGTCATCCCGGCCGCCTGGCCGGCGAGGCGCGTCGCCCACTGGACCGTCCTGGGCCAGGCTCGCGCCATCGAGAACCAGTGCGTCGTCATCCAGTGCAACACAGCGGGAACGCATGCGGGCCATGAGATGGGCGGGCGCTCGCAGGTGGTCGACGCGACGGGCACCGTCCTGGCGACCGCTGGATCCCACGAGGAAGTGCTCAGCGTCGAGGTCGACCCGGAGGCGACCCAGCAGTGGCGGCAGGCCTTCCCGGCCTTGGCCGACCGGCGGCTGCGGTGACCGCCACGTCGGCTGCCCGGGCCCGCGTCAAGGTCCGGGCCCCTGAGCTGGTCGGGCGAGGCTGGCTGAACACGGGCGGCACGGCGTACTCCATCGCGGACCTGCGGGGCCGCGTCCTCGTGCTCGACTTCTGGACTTTTTGCTGCGTCAACTGCCTTCATGTCCTCGACGAGCTGCGGCCGGTCGAGGCGCAGTATCCCGACGCGCTGACGATCGTCGGCGTCCACTCACCGAAGTTCGAGCACGAGGCGGACCCCGACGCCCTGGCGGCGGCGGTCGAGCGTTACGCCGTTCACCACCCGGTCCTCGACGACCCGGACCTCGTGACGTGGCGGGCGTACGCGGCCCGCGCCTGGCCCACGCTGGTCGTCGTCGACCCGGAGGGCTACGTCGTGGCGTCGATGTCAGGCGAGGGTCACGGCCCGGGTCTCGCGTCGCTCGTCGGCGAGCTCATCGAGGAGCACGCGGCGAAGGGCACGCTCCAGCCCGGCGATGATCCCTACGTGCCACCGCCTCCTGCTGACACCGCCCTCCGCTTCCCCGGCAAGGCGGTCGCCCTGGAGGACGGGTCGGTCATCGTCTCGGACACGTCGAACCACCAGGTCGTCCAGCTCGAGGCAGACCTCGAGACCGAGCGCGCACGCTGGGGCGACCGCAGCAGTCTCAACGAGCCGCAGGGCGTGCTGCTCGCGACCCCGGCCGTGCGCGACCGGCTCGGCATCGACCTGGTCGTCGCCGATTCGGTGAACCATCAGCTCAAGGGAATCCGCTTCTCCGACAACACTGTCCACACCTTGGCTGGGACCGGACGACAACTGCGGGAACGCACCGGTGGCGGTCCGGCCCTGACCCAGGACCTGTCGACGCCGTGGGACCTGGCGTGGCTGGGCGAACGCCTCCTCATCGCCATGGCGGGCACCCACCAGCTGTGGGCGTGGTCACCCGGAGACACCATCGAGCAGGGCATGGTCGAGGTCGTCGGAGGCACGGCGAATGAGGGGTTGCGCGACGGCCGCGCCGACCAGGCCTGGCTCGCCCAGCCATCCGGGCTGTGCGCCTCCGCCGACGGTGCGCGCGTGTGGATCGCCGACTCGGAGACGTCAGCCCTGCGCTCGATCACCCGGGCCGGCGACGGCATGCTCACCGTCGAGACCCACGTCGGCACGGGACTGTTCGACTTCGGCCATCGCGACGGACCGGCGGAGCAGGCACTGCTCCAGCACCCCCTCGGTGTCACGGAGCTACCGGACGGGTCGGTCGCGATCAGCGACACCTACAACGGGGCGATCCGCCGCTACGACCCCGCTCGCCGCGACGTGTCGACCCTCGCCCGTGGCCTCGCCGAGCCGAGCGACGCCGTCGTCGAGCGGGATCCGGACACCGGGGAGACGCGCCTCATCGTCGTCGAGTCCGCCGGCCACCGCCTCACCCGCGTTGCCCTGCCGCAGGACGCGCAGCGGGTCGAGGGCCCGGCTCGTCGGACCCAACGGCCGCCGACCGAGCTCGCCCCCGGGGCGATCCACCTCGAGGTGACGTTCGTGCCGCCCAAGGGGCAGAAGCTCGACGACCGGTGGGGCGACCCCACGGTGCTCGACGTGTCCGCCTCTCCGGAGGGGCTCCTGCTCGACGGAGGCGGCAGGGCACGTGGGCTGCGTCGGACGCTCACGGTCGCGAGCGGCATACGGCACGGCACGTTGCACGTCTCGGTGCAGGCGGCGGCGTGCGACGGTGACCCGGATACCGGAGCGGTTCCGGAGCACGCGGCGTGCCATCTCTTCCAACAGGACTGGGGCATCCCGCTCGTCCTCGTCGAGGGTGCGCCCGGCACCCTCACGCTCGATCTTCGAGGCGCGTGACGTGCGCTCCCTCGCCTCCGGCCTCGCGGGAGTGCTCGCGGTGGTGCTCCTGCCGGTTGCGCTGCTCGTCGCCTGGGTGTCCTCCGTCGGCACCGACACCGACCGGTTCGTCACCGAGCTGCGACCCGTCGCGTCGTCTCCGGAGGTCCGGGACGCTCTTGCGGACCGGACCGTCGCCAGCGTGCAGGACCAGCTGAACCTGCCTGACCGCGTCGCCAAGCAGCTCGAGCCGCCGCTCCGCGAGCTTGTCGGCACCGTGCTCGCTCGCCCCGAGGTGGACCGCGCCTGGGCCGCGGGCCTGCGCAGTGCCCACGGCGAGTTCGTGGCGGTCCTGGAGGGCGAGCGGCCGGCCAGCGTCGACTCGACCGGGCGGGTCGTCATGCCGCTCACCATCAAGCTCACCGGCCTGGACCAGCTGCTCAGCCGATTCGGCGTCGCGGGGGACGTCGCCGTCGCGCCGCGGTTCCAGATTCCACTGTTCTCTGCCGACGACCTCGCCACGGCGCGACGGACCTACGCCGTGGGCTCCGTTGCCGGCCCGGCCGCACCGTGGATCATCGTGGGCCTCGCCGCTGTGTCCATCCTGCTGGCGCGGAAAAGGGTCCGGGCCCTTGGGCTGCTTGGACTCGGCGGCATCGTGGCCAGCGTCGCCTTCTCGACCGCCTTGGTCGTCGGCCGCGACGAAGCCGCCGGCGTCGTCCGCGACCCCATTGGCTCCGCCGTCGTCACCGCCGCCTACGGCCTCGCGGAGGACGGCCTCATGACGGAGGCGCGGACCGCACTGTGGTTGTCGGCTGGTTTGCTCCTCATTGCCCTGATTGTCGGACTGGTGCGTGTGATCCTCGGTCGTCGCGGGTAAGTGCTGCCCGAGGCGGGCACGTGGCCGGCCACGGAAGACACGGAGAAGGAGACGACATGGGTATCGGACTCGGAGTCACCTTGCTGGTTCTCGGGGCGATCCTGACGTTCACCGGGCTCGATGAGAGCATCTTCAACACCGACCTCGACACCGTCGGGATCATCCTCATGGTCGGCGGCGCCCTCGCCCTGATCATGGGCGTCATCCAGAACGCCCAGCGCCAGCGGCACACCACGGTCACCGAGCGGCGTGGCGGTCCGGACGTCGTCGAGCGGCGCGACGACGCCTACTGACCACCTCGACGCCCAGGAAGGCGGGTTGAGCGCGTGAACTCACGCGCACGGCCCGCCTTCATAGTTCCATGGAGTCGTGACGTCGCATCGCACCGGGAGTCGTCGCCCGAACACAGCCCTCGGGTCCGCGGCTGCGGCGGCAGCTGCGACGCCGCCCAATCGGGACCGCTGGGTCGACGCCCTCCGTGCCGGCTCACTGCTCGTCGTCGTTCTCGGTCACTGGCTCATGGTGGTGCTCACCCCCGACGGCGAGATCACCAACGCCCTCACCATCGTCCCTGCGCTGCAGCCGCTGACCTGGCTCCTCCAGGTCATGCCGCTCTTCTTCCTCGTCGGCGGCGTCGCCCACTCCTACACCCTCGACTCACTCGACCGGCGCGTACCGCCGGGTTCACCGGGCCGCTACGCAGCGTTCTACCGCGCGCGGGCCGTGCGACTGCTCCGCCCGTCGCTCGCCTTCCTCGCGGTCTGGGTCGCGCTGGGAGTTGTCGCGCACGTCAGCGGGCTGACCGCTCGGCCGGGCGTCGAGGGTCGCTTCGCGCGCGATGCGCTCGTCGCCGTGCCGCAGCTGCTGTGGTTCGTGGGCATCTACCTCGGGGCGTGCGCCTTCGCTCCCCTCATGAGGTCGTTCCATGAAGCATGGGGGCCGTATGCCGCCGGGCTCCTCGTCGGGCTCGCTCTCCTCGTCGACGTGGCACGGTTCACCTCCGTCGAGTTCGTCGGCAACCTCAACTTCGTCTTCGTGTGGCTCGCCTTCCACCAGCTCGGGTTCCTCTGGCGGGACGGCCGGCTGACGCGGCGGGTTGGCTGGGCCATGTTCGTGGGCGGCTACGCCGCGATGCTGGCGGCGATCACCATTGGTCCCTACCCGACGTCCATGGTGGGGTTGCCGGGGGAGCCGATCTCCAACATGGCTCCGCCGACCGCGGCCCTGCTCGCCCAAGGTGTTGGCATCTGTGGTCTGGCCGTGCTGCTCCGGCCGGGCATGAACCGGGTGCTCTCCAGGCCCCGCGCTTGGCTGGCGGTCGTGCGGACCGCGCCGTTTGCGATGACGGCCTTCCTCTGGCACCTGACCGGCCTGATGGCGGTCCTCCTGGCGATGCGCGCACTTGGCGTGGAGCAGCCTCCGGTGGCCTCGTGGGCCTGGTGGCTGACGCGTCCGGTGCTCTTCGTCGTGCTGGCCGCAGTCACGGGCGTGCTGGTGGCGATCTTCGTCCGGTTCGACCGCGGCCCGCGCACGGCGACGGCCGCCTCGGTACACGGGCCACGCTGGGTTGACGTCGCTGCCGGGGTCTCCGCCCTGTTGGTGTTCTTCGGGATCCTGATCATCTCGATCGTCGGCGTGGACGTTCTCGGCAACCGAGCCGTCTTCTTCCTCGTCGGCGACGTAACTCCGGCCGTGGGCTTTGCGGTGCTGGGCGCCGGAATCGGCGCCCTCACGTTGATCGAGTGAACAGGTGATCGAGTGAACAGTTCTACGGGCGCGTCTCGATTGGAGGGTGCTTGCCGGGTCGGTCAGTGGGCTCGGGGCCAGCGACCTTGCCCGCTGATTCGCCAGACGAATCAGCGGGCAAGCGGCGTGGTCAGGCGAGCTTGCGCTGGTAGGCGGGGCAGAGCTCGACGATGCGGAAGCCGAGGGCTTCGTTGATGCTGATCATCCACGAGTTCGTGCCGTCGTTGCCGGTGACGACCCGTTGCCGCTCGGGGTG
>NZ_JBEDUL010000026.1:0-36692 GCF_040414665.1 Intrasporangium sp. | reverse complement strand
AGGCGGCGCCGGTGGGCGTGGCGATCCAGGGCGATCGTCTCGGTTGCCGCCGGGCCGATGACCGCACGGAGGGCGATGCGGTGGTCGGCGACGGACGGGTGGGCCACGGAGCCAGTCTGGCGCACGCCGATCCCGCCGGATGTCCCGCCCGTCCCGGCACGTGCGGCCGGGTGCGTGACCTGGCCTGGCTGGGTGGCCGGATGGGCCGGGAGCGAGCTCAGCGGCATACGGCATCAAGCCTGTGTCCCGGCACATGGGCGGGCGGCATCACATCCTGCTCCGCGTGGCGGAGCAGGATGTGGACGGCCCGACTCCTGTTCACTCGATTGGGGAGGCGGTGGCTCAGGCGGGCTACCGGCCGCCGAGGTGCAGGAGGCACGCGCCCGGCTCGGCGAAGGCCTCGAGGTCCACACCGTGCGGGTCGCCGCCGGCTGCCTCGAGAACCCCTTCGACCAGGCCCAGGTGGACCCTGCAGACGACTTCGGGGTGGCGACGGGCGACGTCGAGCATGGGGCACTGGCGCAGGCGAACCACTGGGGGGCGGTCCTCGGGATCGAAGCCCAGGGTGTCGAGCACGTCGAGGACGGTCCCCTCCGGGTCCGGTTCGCCGTCCTGGTCCGTTGCCCGCGAACCGACGAGTCCGCGACCCCAACCACGCCCGAGACGGGCCATGTCTCCTGCGACATCCCCGCCCTGCGCAGCGGCGTGCTCAGCGAGCACCGCTGCGAGAGAAGCATATTCGCCCACCGATGAGGCGCCGACACCAGGTCGCACCGCATAGCCCCAGCCCGGGCGGCCGCGACCCGTCGGTGTGAGGCGTGACCGGAGGGCCAGTCCTGCGTCGACCAGGCCGTCGAGGTGCTCGCGGGCGGTGTTGACATGGAGCCCGAGCAGCTGGGCGAGTGCGGCGATCGACCGCGGCTCCTCATCGAGCGCCTCGAGGACGCGCCGACGCTGCGCCGACAGCGACGCCACCGCATCGGCCATGCCGGTGCGGGAGGGGCGCGGACCCCAGGCCTCGTTCTTTTCCACGTCAATCACCGTTTAAAATGTAGATCGAGGTCGGCCCAACCGCCAAACCTCGGGCCATCCGGCCCTTCGAACGAGCATCGAACCAGGCCCATGAGGGCCAACCACCTTGAGGAGTATCCCGTGACCGAACTGCCCCTGACGGAGAAGTCGCAGCACTCGTGCGGCTGTGGCTGCAGCGACGAGGGCGTACCGACCCTCGATGTCACCGTCATCCCCCACGCGATCCGCCACGCCACCGTGTTCGGGGCCTTCAGCGCGATCCCCGCGGGCGGCGCCCTGAAGCTCGTTGCGCCGCACAACCCGCTGCCCCTCCTCGCCCAGCTGCAGCAGCAGTTCGGTGCCATCGGCATCGAGTACCTTGGGGAGGGCCCGGAGGCCTGGACGCTGCGGCTCACGCGTCCCGTCTGATCTGACCTCGATCCGACCCGAACCACCCCGACGCGACGGAGGGTCCTGACGATGTGCAGCTACTGCGGATGCCGCTCGATCTCGCTGGTCGGACGGTTCATGGACGAGCACGAGGACATCGTCAACGCCGCCGGGATCCTCCACCGCGCGTCAGAGGGAACCGACTCGCACAGTGTGCGCGAGTCGCTGGAGGAGACCGTCGCACTGCTCCACCCGCACACGACGGCAGAGGAGCAGGGGATGTTCGCCGTGCTCCGGCGCAACCCCGACTTCACCGACCACGTCGACGTCCTCTGCGCGGAGCACGCCGCACTCGACGAGCTGGCGGAGCGGATCAGGTCCGGGGAGGCGGGGTTGATCGACCGCTTCGTCAGTGAGCTGCGCGACCACATCAACAAGGAGGAGAACGGCCTGTTCCCCGCCGCGGCCATCGAGATGGACGGCCCCGACTGGGAGGAGGCCATCACCCTCACACCCGGCGGGGTCGCTCATCCCCACGGTGGGCCGGACCATGCCCACGTCGCGGACCACCCGCACCACCCTGAGGACGCCTACGGCGCGGACCATGACCACGCGGCCAACCCCAACTGACGTCCGGCTGACCCGGAGCGAGCGGCTCGACCGACTGCCCTTCAACGCGCAGCACCGGCGACTGCTCGTCGGGTCGGGCATCGGCTGGGCGCTCGACGCGATGGACGTCGGGCTCATCTCCTTCGTCATGGCGGCGCTCGCTCAGCAGTGGGCGATGACGCCCACGCAGCTCTCGTGGATCGGCTCGATCGGCTTCGTCGGCATGGCGATCGGCGCCTCCCTTGGCGGCCTGCTCGCCGACCGGATCGGCCGCCGCAACGTCTTCGCGGCGACGCTGCTCATCTACGGCGTTGCGACGGGTGCCGCTGGGCTGTCGACCGGACTGGCCATGCTCATCGCGCTGCGCTTTGTGGTCGGCCTCGGCCTCGGTGCCGAGCTGCCCGTGGCGTCAACGCTCGTCAGCGAGTACGCCCCGACCCGCATCCGCGGCCGGGTCGTGGTCCTTCTGGAGGCGTTCTGGGCGGTCGGGTGGGTCCTGGCCGCGCTCATCGGCTACATCGTCGTGCCCGCCTCTGACGACGGCTGGCGCTGGGCCCTCTTCATCGGTCTCGTGCCGGCCGCCTACGCGTTCTACGTGCGAGCCAGGCTGCCCGAGTCGGTCCGCTTCCTCGAGAACAAGGGGCGATCCGTCGAGGCGGAGGAGGCGGTGCGGGCCTTCGAGTCCGCCTCGGGCATCGCGCCGGTCGAGTCACCCGCTGCCGCTCCCGGGCCCACGGCGCGATGGTCCGAGCTCTGGTCCGATGGCCTCCGCGGCAGGACTGCGGCCCTGTGGGCTGCGTGGTTCGGGGTCAACTTCTCCTACTACGGCGCGTTCATCTGGATCCCGAGCCTGCTCGTCAGCCAAGGCTTCTCGCTGACCAAGTCGTTCGGTTTCACCCTCATCATCACCCTGGCCCAGCTTCCCGGCTATGCAGCGGCGGCCTACCTCATCGAGTCGTGGGGGCGCCGTGCCACACTCGCCACGTTCCTCGCCGGATCCGCCATCTCGGCCTACGCGTTCGGGCAGGCCGGCAGCGAGGCGGCAATCATCGCCGCCGGCTGCGCGCTCTCGTTCTTCAACCTCGGTGCCTGGGGCGCGCTCTACGCCGTCACGCCCGAGGTCTATCCGACGTCGTTGCGCGGGACTGGGGCAGGTTCGGCGGCCGCGTTCGGACGAATCGCCTCCATCCTTGCGCCGCTGTCGGTCCCCTGGCTGCTCGACCTGGGCGGCACCGGACTCGTGTTCACGGTCTTCGGCGTGGCCTTCGCCCTCGCCGCCGCTGCGGCCCTGGGCCTCCCGGAGTGGCGCGGGCGCGCACTTGTACCCTGACGAGTGGGGGATTCGAGGCACGGCTCGCAGCGGGACGTCCCAAGGGGGATCAATGACGAGTGCGCAGGAGAGTGGGACCGATTCGGGGACCGGCGATGTGCTCGTCGTGGACGCACTGGTTCGTCGGTTCGGCGACCTGACCGCCGTCGACGGCGTCTCCTTCCGGATCGGGCGAGGCGAGACGTACGGCCTGCTCGGGCCCAACGGCGCGGGCAAGACGACGACGATCAACATGGTCGCCGGCCTCATCCCTTCTGACGCGGGCTCCGTGACCATCGCGGGGGAGCGGATGGACCCGTCCTCGGTGTCCCCGAAGCGGCACATCGGCCTGGTGCCGCAGGACCTCGCCATCTACCCGGAACTCACCGCGCGCGAGAATCTCACCCTCTTCGGCCGACTCCAGGGAATGACCGGCACGGAGCTGCGCCAGCGCGTCGACGAGGTCATCGAGCTCATCGGCCTCACCGAGCGTGCCAAGGACCTGAGTAAGGAGTTCTCCGGCGGGATGAAGCGCCGCCTCAACATCGGCATCGGCCTGCTCCACCACCCGACGCTGCTCATCCTCGACGAGCCGACCGTCGGGGTCGACCCCCAGTCGCGCAACCAGATCCTCGAGTCGGTGGAGCGGCTCTCAACTGAGGGCATGGCCGTCCTCTACACGACCCACTACATGGAGGAGGCCGAGCGGCTCTGCGACCGGGTCGGCATCATCGACTCGGGAAAGCTTCAGGCCGAGGGATCCCAGGACGAGCTGATCCGGCTGACCGAGGGCGCGGACCACATCCGGCTCACGGGCAGCGGTGACACCAGCGCCGCCGCGGACACCCTGCGGGCCTTGCCGTCCGTGCAGCAGGTCGTCGCGGACCGCCACTCCCTCCAGCTGACCGTGACCGATGCCCCGACGGCCGTTGCCCAGATCGTGACGAGCGCGACCGGTGCCGGGATGACCCTCGCCGACGTGGAGATCACCAGGCCGGACCTCGAGTCGGTCTTCCTCCATCTCACCGGCAAGGCGCTGCGGGACTGAGGGGGTCCGGTGCAAGAGCTGTGGACGATGACGCAGTACGACCTGCGTCAGCGCATCCGTGACAAGTCCGTCATCATCTTCGGGATCATCGTGCCGCTGGCGCTGATGTTCGTCCTCGACCTCGTGCTCGGCGACCTGACCAATCCCGAGCTCCAGCCGACGACCGTGGCGGCCTCCGTGCCCGCGGGCGACCAGCTCGGAGCGGCGCTCGTCGACGTCGTCCGGTCGCTCGACGGGGTCGAGGGCATGGCCATCACCGTGCAGGAAGCCGCGGCCAACGAGGTCCACGACCTCACCCGTGACGGACGCGTGCAGATCGGCCTCATCGTGCCGGAGGGTTTCAGCACCGCCGTGCAGCAGGGCAAGGCAACGACGGTGACCGTGGTGTCCGGACAGGGCACGGGCATCGAGCAGTCGATCGTCACCTCTGTCGTCGAGTCGACGGTCAACCGCTTCTCGGCCGGGGCGCTCGCAGCAGCAGCCGGCGCCCACTCAGGCCTCGCGCCGGCGGAGCTCGCGGCCATCGGCCAGGAGGTGGCGACGGCCGAGGCGACCATCACGCTGGCCCATGGCACGGCGTCCAACGAGCAGCTCACACCCACCGGAGCGCTCGTCGCCGGCCAGGCCGGCCTGTTCCTCCTCTTCACCGTCGGTTTCGGTGTCACCGCCCTCGTAGCCGAGCGGGAGCAGGGCACGCTCGCCCGGCTCAAGTCGATGCCGATGCCCACCTGGACCATCGTCGCGGCGAAGGCTCTCGTCAGCTTCATCCTCGGCGTCGTGGCCACGGCCATCCTGCTGACCTTGGGTGGCCGGCTGTTCAGCGTCAACTTCGGCTCGCCCGTCGCGGTTGGAGTCCTCGTCGTGGCGGCGGTCATTGCCGCCACATCGCTCATGTTCGTCATCGCCCGGGTGGCCCGGACGGCCGAGCAGGCCAACATCGCCCAGTCGATCATCGCCCTGGTCCTCGGCATTGCCGGTGGCGCCTTCTTCACCATCACGGCGAGCGGCTGGGTCGGCACGGTGATGGACCTCAACCCGGTGTCGGCCTTCATCCGCGGACTGGGCATCACGTCGGGCGGCGGCGGTCTGGGAGACATCGGCACTCCGTTGCTCATCCTGCTCGGCTTCACCGTGATCGTCCTCGTCATCGCCCGGCTCATCCCCGATCGGGGGGCCACCCAGTGAGGCCCGTGCTCACCATCACCGGCGCAGAACTGCGTCGCTTCCTGCGCGACCGGTCCAACATCTTCTTCGTCTTCATCTTCCCGTTGCTGCTCGTCGTCGTCATCGGCGCGCAGTTCGGCAGCTCGGCCACCACCGGGCGGGTCAGCATCGCCGGGGAGGACGGGCCGCTCCGTCAGGCCGTCGTCAAGGAGCTGGAGGCCAGCAACTCGACCGTGGCCTTCGGCGACTGGGACGACATCGTCGAGGAGGTCTCGCGGGGGCGCACGACGGTCGGCCTGCGCTTCCCCGACGGGTCCAACGCGGCCTTCACGGCCGGCAAGCCCGTCGAGCTGGAGATGCTGCCGAGCTCGCAGTCCGCGTCCATCGCCGCACAGCAGATCGTCCGAGCAGCGGTCGACAAGGTCGAGCTCGACCAGGCGCAGGTCGCGTCGCTGGTCAGGCGCGGGATGACTGCGTCTGCGGCCCAGAGCGCCATTGCGACCGCGCGGACGCAGGTCACCGCGCCGTCCGTCCAGGTCGAGGACGTCGACGAGCTGGCACAGGAGTTCTCCGGTCTCGGGCAGTTCGACCTCGGCGCGTCGTCGATGGTGCTGCTGTTCACCTTCCTCTCGTCGCTCGCCGGGTCGGCCACGCTCATCCAGGCGCGCCGACAGGGCGTCATCGCGCGAGCGTTGGCGGCGCCTGTCTCGAACACGCAGGTGCTCCTCGGCCAAGCAGGCGGACGCTTCACCATCGCCCTCTTCCAGGCGGTGTACATCGTCGTGGCGACCAGCCTGCTCTTCGGCGTCGACTGGGGCAACCTGTGGCTGACGGCACTTGTCCTCGTGGCCTTCTCGGCCGTGTCCGCGGGTGCGGCGATGGTGCTCGGCTCGCTCATCGACAACGAGGGCGCGGCCTCGGGGATTGGCGTCGGCCTCGGCCTGGTCATGGCCGGCCTCGGCGGCGGGATGGTCCCTCTCGAGCTGTTCAGCGACACACTGCGCACCGTGTCGAAGGTGACTCCGCACGCCTGGGCCTACGAGGCCTTCGCCGAGATCCAGCGACACAATGGGACGCTCGTCGACATCCTCCCGCAGCTCGCTGCCCTCACGGCCATGGCGGTGGTGGCCCTCGTCGTCGGTGCATGGTTGTTGCGCCGCAGCCTCGCCCGCGCCATGTAGTGGTGCCCGTGGGCACGTGGCGAGCTCAGCGGCATACGGCATCCGTATGCCGCTGGGCCGGCTCCCGTGGGGAAGCCGGCCCAGCGCTGTGTGAGCGAGTCGTCCGTCAGGCCTGGGGTAGCCGGTGGTGGACGTCCTCGCTCATGCGGACGATCGACAGGTAGAACTCGAGCGTCATGCGGATGACCGCGAGGTAGATGATGAAGAGGATGGGTCCGAGGACAAGGACTGCGATGCCGGTGCCGGCCCCCTGCGCGAAGCCGACGAATACCCAGAAGAGCCAAGCGATTCCGAGTGCGATCGTCGCGAGCAGGTAGACGAAGCGAACGAGCTTCGGCGTGACGAAGTGGGTGAAGGTGAAGTCGAAGAGCGCCGGCAGGAAGCCCGTCGAGTCTCGGGCCGCGCCCAGGGCACCGTCCATGGATGAGCCCGCCTGAAGCCGTGTCGCGGACCGTGTGGGCTCGGGTGACGGTGATGGGGCCGGCGAGGACGGGAACGGTGTGGTGGGGTCTACGGGCTGGCCGTACTCCGGTTGTGACCCTTCCAGGTCGAACGGACCGGGCTCGTGCTGATCACTCATGCTGATTCTCTCCATTGGGGCTCAATCAGATTCGGATACTGACAGTCGACGAGCCTACGGCGCTGAGCGCCGAATCCAGTCGCTGTGGCCGATCGATTCGAAGAACGTGTCACTCTTCGTGATCGTCGCAAGCGGAGTTCAACGGACCGCGGGGACGGAGATGACCGCTCGGGTTCCTGGGGCCGCGTCCTCGAGCCAGACGTCACCCCCCGCCTGCCGGACCAGCGCCTTGGTGATGGCGAGGCCGAGACCTGATCCGCCGCTGTCCCGGTCGCGGCCCTCGTCCAGCCTGGTGAAACGTTCGAAGACGCGCATACGGTCCGCGACCGGGACGCCATGGCCGTCGTCGGTCACCGTGACCCGCACCGTGTGACCGGTCCGCGCGGCGGCCAACACGACGCTCGTCGCGGCGTGGCGCACAGCGTTGTCGACCAGGTTCGAGAGGGCCCGGCGCAGGTCTGCCTCAGGCATCGCCGCGCGGATGGTCCCCGGGATCAGCCGAGGCGCCCCCCTGACCGGGACTCGGGCCTGGCCGGCGGCCCGCACGACGTCGGCGAGCAGCTTCGCGACGTCGGCCGCGTCACCTTCGCCAAGTCGGCGTGACGACGCGCGCGGCGACGGCTCCGGCGCCGCATGCGATGACATGTCCGAGGCGGCCCGGGCGGCTGCGCTCTCGTCCGCCCGCGCGAGGAGCAGGAGGTCGTCGACCAGCGTCGAGAGCCGGTCGACGTCGACGAGGAGGTCCTGAGGCAGGTCGCCCGCCTCGCCGAGGTGCTGGGCCACCTCGAGCTGTGCCCGCATGCTCGCGAGTGGGTTGCGCAGCTCGTGGGCCGCATCGGCGGTGAACGCTCTTTGCTGCCGACGCGCTGCGGTGACCCGGTCGAGCATCGCGTTCAGGGTCGTCGCGAGTGCGCTCACCTCGTCGTGGGTCGGCGGGACCGGGAGCCGCTCGGTCTCGGACGAGCTCGCGTCGATCCGGGCCGCACCGCGACGCAGGGCCTCCACCGGTGCGAGCGCCGCACCGACGACCCGCCAGGCGATGAGCCCGATGACGACCAGGAGGAGCGGCAGCGAGATGAGCAGCAGCGTGCGCACCGTTGCGGCGCTCCGCTCGATGTCGGTCGTCGGGGCCGCGGCGACGACATGAAGCGGCGCGCCCTGCGGGCCGGCCGGCACCGCCACGACCTGCAGACCGCCCGAGAGACCCGACCGGTTGCCGGGTACGACGACCGACCCACCGGCGAGGGCCCGCTGCAGCTCGTCGGGCGTCACGAGAGCGGTGAGGCGGTCGGCGGCGATGGATCCGTCGACGACGCGACCCTGCTGGTCGAGCACCTGGATGACCTGGGCGCCCGACACCGGGACGGGGTCGGGCAGCCGCCCGGCGTCGACGAGGAGCGCGACCTGCTCCGCACTGGCCCGCGCCACCGCCTCGACGGATCGCGTGAGCGACACGGTGAGGACGCCATACAGGAGTGCTCCGCCAATCGCGAGCGCGCCTGCCACGCCGATCAGTCCGACGGTCATGAGCCGCACGCGGATCGTGGACCGGGCGAACCACCTGAACCACGGCCGTGGCGCCAACCACCTCACCATTGCCCCGGCCTCACAGCTCCAGACGGCCTCACGAGCACACCGCTCACTGTGCGAGTCGGTAGCCGTGGCCGCGGACCGTCTCGATCCGCGCACGCCCGATCTTCCGGCGGAGGTAGCCGACGTAGACCTCGACGACATTGGTGTCGCCGGTCTCGCCCCAGATCCGGTCGAGCAGCTCATCCTTGTTGCAGGCAGCCGGATGCGCGCGCAGCAGGTGCTCGAGCAGGAAGAACTCGCGGGGTGACAGGTCCACGTCGGCCCCGTCCACCTCGACGTGGTGGGTGGCCGGGTCGAGGCGCAACCCGGCCGCCTCGAGGACCGGGGGACGTGGCGCCGGGTCGCGTCGCAGCAGGGCGCGCAGCCTGGCCACGAGGACCACGAAGGAGAACGGCTTCGTGAGGTAGTCGTCGGCGCCATAGTCGAGCCCGTCGGCCTCGTCGTACTCGCCGTTCTTGGCGGTGAGAAACAGGACGGGCACCCAGTTCTCCTCCTCGCGCAGGGTGCGCACGATGGTGTAGCCCGACATCCCGGGCAGCATGATGTCGAGCACGATGATGTCGTAGCCGCCGAACCGGGCCGCCTCGAGACCGCTCGTCCCGTCCGCGACGTGGTCGACGACGAACCCCTCTGAGGCGAGTCCCCGGACGAGTGCGGTGGCCATCCGCACCTCGTCCTCGACCAGTAGCACCCGCACCTCCTCACCTTGCCACGTGTCGCAGGCCCCTCGCGCGTCACCCGGAGTCCTTCTCAGGTTGCTCTCAGCACCGCCGGCGGAGGATGGCCCCATGAGCATCTTCACCGACCGTCCATGGACTCGCTGGGTCGTCCCGGTGGCCGCCTTCGGCGTCATCGGCGCGACGGCCGCGGTGGCGAGCCAGCGGGCCAACGCCGACGCCGGGCTGCCGCACCGCACCGCCTCTCAACTGCTCGCCGACGTCCAGTCAGCGGATGTGACCAGCCTGTCGGGGACGGTCGTCCAGACGGCTGACCTCGGGCTGCCCTCGCTCCCCGGCCTCGATGGCGGCGGCGCAGGGCCGATGTCCGGCAGCGGTAGCAGCAGCTCACTCACCTCATTGCTCTCCGGCTCGCACACCTGGCGGGTCTGGCTCGACGGGTCGACCCGCCAGCGGCTGGCGCTGGTCGGCAGCTCCGGCGAGTCCGACGTGATCCGCAACGGGCAGGACCTCTGGCTGTGGTCGAGCACCGACAAGTCGGCGGTCCACTACCAGCTCCCCGCGGTGCACCTGTCGCCGCAGGCCAGGGGCAGCAGTTCGCCTCCCAGCGACGCACCCTCGGGGCTGCCGACGACCGCGCCGCGGACGCCCGACGAGGCCGCGAGCCAAGCGCTGGCCCTCATGGGCACGGACACCACGGTCACGACCAGCGGCACCGCCACCGTCGCCGGCCGTTCCGCCTACGAGCTCGTCCTCACGCCGAAGGACAAGGCGACCCGCGTCGCCTCGATCCGCATCGCCATCGACGGCGCGCGCCACGTTCCGTTGCGGGTGCAGGTCTACTCGACCAAGCTCGCCAACCCGGCCTTCGAGGTCGGCTTCACCTCGATCGACTTCGCCAAGCCTGATTCCCGGCAGTTCGCGTTCACCCCGCCGCCCGGCACGAAGGTGACGAACAAGAGCGCGCGGACCGCACCCGTCGCACCGCCGAAGGCGTCAGGGACCAACCCGCCTCCCAGCGAGACCTCCACCCCGCCGCAGGTCTCCGGCTCCGGATGGAGCACGGTCATCGTCGCGACACTGCCCCCGGGCGCGTTGTCGGGCCAGAGCCAGAGCGACCGGTCCGGTTCGTCGCAGCCGGGCTCGCTCGGCCAGCTCGGCTCCGTACTCGGCTCACTGCCCTCGGTCTCCGGGTCGTGGGGCCGCGGGCACCTCCTCGACGGCACGCTCTTCTCGGCGGTGATCACGGACAACGGGCGGATCGCGGTGGGTGCCGTCGGGCCAACACAGCTGTATGCCGCTCTGGCGGCGAAGTGACCGAACGCGCGGTCACCGCGTCCCCGGGTCTCGCCCTCGAGACCCGGGGACTGACCAAGTTCTTCCACGGCAGGGCCGCGGTCGACGGCATCGACCTCGCGGTGCCGACCGGTAGCGTCTACGGCTTCCTCGGGCCGAACGGATCGGGCAAGACGACGACGATTCGTATGTTGCTGAGCCTCGTTCGCCCGTCGGCCGGCACGAGCAGCGTGCTGGGTCAGCCAATGCCGGGCGGTGCACTCCACGTGTTGCCGAGGGTGGGGTCGCTCGTTGAGGGGCCGGCCTTCCACCCCTACCTGTCGGGTCGAGGCAACCTCGAGCGCCTTGACGCGGCGGACCTCACCGCCGACCCTCGCACGTCCGGGAACCGCATCGAGGCCGCCCTTGACCGGGTCGGGTTGCTCGCCGCCGCCAACAAGCGCTATCGCGCCTACTCGCTCGGGATGCGTCAGCGCCTCGCGATCGCGGCGGGGCTGCTCATGCCGCGCGACCTACTCGTCCTCGACGAGCCGACGAATGGCCTTGACCCGCAAGGGACTCGCGAGGTGCGACACCTGGTTGCCGACCTCGCCTCAGACGGGACGACGGTCTTTGTGTCGAGTCACCTGCTGTCGGAGGTCGAGCAGATGTGCACGCACCTCGGTGTCATGAGCGAGGGCAGGCTGGTGGCACAGGGCTCCATCGACGAGATTCGGGCCCCGTCGTCCGCGGTCGCGGTCGTGCGCACCGACCAGCCGGACCTCGCCGCGAAGGTTCTCACGGGGCTCGGGCTCACCGACGTCGAGCCCGCGCCGGGCGGGGTGCGCGCCAACCCCGGAGACGTCGAGCCGGAGAAGATCGTCGCGTCGCTCGTGAACGGTGGCGTCGGCGTCAAGGAGTTCACCGTGTCGAGCACAAGCCTCGAGGACCTGTTCGTCTCGCTCACTGGAGAGGGCTTCGATGTCAGCGGCTGACAGCATGGTCCGGGTGGACCCGCCCATGACCCCGACTGGAAGCCAACCGGCGCCAGCAGGGGGTGTCGTCTGGTGGCGCACGCTCCGGCTGCTCGGCTCGGAGATCCGCCTCATCGCCGGCCGGCGTCGCAACCAGATGGGGCTGCTCGTCCTCGCCGTGGTCCCCGTCCTCATGGCGGTGGCCGTCAAGCTGAGCTCCCCGGGTCGGGGCGGCGGTGGTCCCGACCTGCTCGCATCGATCACCTCGAACGGGCTCTTCGTCCCGCTCGCCGCGCTGAGCGTCGAAATCGGGCTCTTCCTCCCCCTCGCCATCGCGATGCTCTCGGGCGACGCGATCGCGGGCGAGGCCAACACCGGCACGCTTCGCTACCTGCTCACGGTGCCGGTCGGGCGAACCCGCCTGCTCGTCACGAAGTACGTCTCGCTCTGCATCGGCGCCCTCTGGGGTGTCGCCGTCATCGTCATCCCGGGCGCCCTCGTCGGTATCGCCATCTTCGGCAGCGGACCCATGCTGACCCTCTCCGGCACGCAGCTGCCGTTCTGGACTGCCGTGGGGCGGGTCGCGCTCATCGGCCTCTACCTCGCCGCCGGCCTCGCCGCCCTGGCCGCCGTCGGGCTGTTCATCTCGACCCTGACCGAGCAGCCGCTGGCCGCCACGGTCGCGCTGATGATCTTCACGATCCTGTCGTGGATCGCGGACGCCGTCCCGCAGATCGACTGGCTGCACCCGTGGCTCCTCGTCGACCACTGGATGTCGTTCGTCGACCTGCTGCGCGATCCGCCCTACCTCACCGACATCGGTCAGGGCCTGCTCGTCGACCTCGGCTATGCCGTCGTGTTCTGGTTGCTGGCCTGGGCCCGGTTCTCCGGCAAGGACATCACGAACTGACTCTCGCCGAATGGAATCGGTCCTCCTGGCGCCCCGGCCCCCCACGCGAATCCGCCAGGCTCGGGACGGGTCCAGTTCGGCGGGGCGGATGGAGATCGGGAAGGGGCGCTCAGCCCCGTAGCGCGCGTTGCCGGAACACCGAGGGGTAAGGGGTGGCAAGAGCACATACCCGAACCTCATGCCTCCGGCCAGCACCACGGAGAGGACGTACGGATGAAGGCGATCACTGTAGTTCCCGGCCAACCGGACCAGGTGCGGGTAGACGACGTGGATGAGCCCGAGACCGCGGAGGGCAGCATTCTGGTCAGGGGGCGCCTGCTCGGAATCTGCGGCACCGACGCCGACATCGTCCGGCATGAGGGCTATGGCTGGCCGCCCGCAGGGAAGGACCGGCTGCTGATCGGCCACGAGTCACTCGGAGAGGTCCTCGAGGCGGCCGAGGACAGCGGATTCGCGCCCGGCGACCTGGTCGCCGGCATCGTGCGGCGTCCGGACCCGGTGCCGTGCGTGCCGTGCTCCCACGGCGAGTGGGATTTCTGCCGCAACGGGAAGTACACCGAGCGCGGCATCAAACAGCGCCAAGGCTACGGCTCACAGCGATGGCGGATCGAGCCCGACTTCGCGATCAAGCTCGACGCACGGCTCGGGGACTGCGGTGTGCTGATGGAGCCCGCGTCGGTGCTGGCGAAGGCGTGGGAGCAGACCGACCACATGTTCGCCCGGTCCTCCTGGCGTCCCACGGTCGCGCTGGTGAGCGGGGCCGGGCCGGTCGGGCTGTTCGCCGCGCTGTTGGGGGTGCAACGTGGACTGGAGGTGCACGTGCTTGACCTCAACGACACGGGGCCGAAGGTGGGGTTGGTGGAGGATCTCGGTGCCCACTTCCATACCGGGGACGTCCGTGAGATCGGGGTGACCCCCGACGTGGTCATGGAGTGCACCGGTTACGGGCCCCTGCTGGGCCCGCTGACACAGGTGGCTGCCCCGGATGCCGTCATCTGCCTCGTTGGGTTCGATTCCGACACCCGCACCACGCCGACCCCCCTCGATGAGATCGTCAAGCAGATCGTGCTGGGCAACACGGTGGTGTTCGGCTCGGTCAACGCAGACCGGGGCAACTACGAGCAGGCCGCGGACGCGCTGGCCAAGGCGGACGTGGGCTGGCTGCAGCGGCTCATCACCCGCCGGGTGCCGATGAGCGGGTTCGCCGAGGCGCTGCAGAAGAGGCCCAATGACGTCAAGGTCGTGGTCGACCTGAGCGCCGACGACGGCTGAGATGGCCAACGGGGCCGCCATCGGTCCCCCGGGTGAAGCGGGAGGCGAACCGGCAAACGCCGACCTGCAGGTGAGGCTCGGCCGCACGGAACCGGAGGAAGCGGCCCAGTCACCGGCATCGAGGTGAGACCGGCACGCCGGCCTGTGCTGCTCGGGCCGGTATCGCCCTTCGGTACCGCTCCGGTCGGCTGGGACCAACGGCATAGGCTCGGCCCATGCCACAGGTCAGCGCCGACGCCCATGTGGCCGCGTCGCCGGACGTGGCGCGCGCACTCGCCGACTCCCAGCCCACGCTCCGACTGCGCGTGCCACCGCATGTCCGGAACCTCCGCGCGTCGTGGCGCTTTCACGCTGAGGCTGACGGCACGCGTGCCATCTACGTCATCTCGTATGCCGCTGGGCTTGGTTTCGTCGCAACGCTCGCCCACGAGCCCACCCAGTGGGTGCTCCGAAGGCAGGCGGCCCGGCGCGTCGAACGGCTTGCCGAAGCCGCGCGTTCGCGACGTGCGGCTGGTGCCCAGTGATGGACGCACCTCGCTGGATCGACGCAGCACAGATCCGTCATGCGGTCTCTCCGGATCGCGCCCGTCGCCTGGTGCGGCAGGCGCTCGCTGACGGTTTCGACCCGGCCGACGACCCGGAGCGGCTCTCGCCGGTCGTAGCCGGGGGCCAGCTGCTCATCATGCCGTCGTCGACGCCGCGCGCCGTCGGCGTCAAGGCGCTGTCGGTCGCACCCGGCAACCCTGATCGAGGGCTCGAGCGGATCCAGGCCCTGTACGTCCTCTTCGACCCGGACACCCTCGCACCGTCCATCATCCTGGACGGCACGGCCATCACCGCGCTCCGCACGCCCGCCGTCTCCGCCGTCGCCATCGATGCACTCGCTCCGGCCGATGTCTCCTCCGTCGTCATCTTCGGCAGCGGTCCCCAGGCCGTGGGTCACGTGGAGGCGATCCTCGAGATTCGTCAGCCGACGCAGGTCACCATCGTCGGGCGCGGCGTGGAACGAGCCAGAGCAGCAGCCCATCAGGTCTCGGCGCTGGGCGTGGCGGCGAGCGGCCTCTGCACGAATGACGCCCGCGTGGCTCAGGTGGTTGCCGACTCCGCCGTCGTCGTCACGGCGACCTCATCGGCGAGCCCAGTCCTGGACGGGACGTGGGTGGCCGACGGGGCCTGCGTCGTCGCGATCGGCTCCCACGAGCCGGACCGACGCGAGCTCGACTCGCGGCTGGTCGGGCGCTCGCTCGTCGTCGTCGAGGACGTCGCCACAGCCCTGCGCGAGGCGGGAGACGTCATCATGGCGATCCATGAGGGAGCCACCGCCACCGAGTTCCTGCATCCGATGACCCACCTCGTCACCGGGCAGGTGACGCGCGCGACCGACCGGCCGAACGTCTTCAAGAGCGTCGGTATGTCCTGGGAGGACCTCGTCATCGCCGCCGGTGCGGCCCATCCCTGACCGGACCAGATCAGATCAGGGCCGTGCGACGGCGCGAACTGCACACTCGGCGAGACGGGTGCTGTCCCCTCCCCGTCGAGTGTGCAGTCCGCGCCGGACATCTACTGCACACTCGACGAGGTTGGGTGGGGTGGCGGTGGGTCAGGACCTCCGTCTGCCCATGAGCCAGCCGATGATGATGCCGAACACGGCAGCGACGGCGTAGCCGGCGTACCGCTGGATCAGGACCGGCAGGACTGCCGAGCCGAGGTCGAGGGCGTCGTCCTCGGCGCCGATCGCAGGCGCGGGTCGCCGCTGGCCGGTCGCTGCCCCTGCAGCCGCCTCCGCCTTGGAGCGCTCGACCCTCTCGGCGAGCGACAGCGGAGTACCCGTCTCGTGGAGCGCCTCGGGGACGGCATCGGTCACGATCTCGGGCCGGGCGGCCGCTTCCGCTGCATCCTGGACCGTGGCCTCCGGCACCGGGGCACCGGCCGGCTCGCCCCCGAGCTGCTGCTCGATGCAGGCGATGAACTGCCCGAGCAGCTTGTCGGAGACGTCCTGCATGACACCCCGGCCGAACTGCGCCGGCTTGCCCGTCACGGCGAGATCGGTGACGACGTCCGCTCGGGTGCCGCTCCCGTCCGGAGAGAGCTGGATCGTCACCGTCGCCCCGGCGGTGCCGTTGCCCCGCCTGTCCTTGCCCTTCGCCTCGATCACCGCCCGGTGGCCCTCATCGTCCCTGGCGACGAATGACCCGGACCCGGTGTAGAGCAGGGAGATCGGGCCGACCTTGACCTTGACCGTGCCGGAGAACCCGTCGTCGGTCACCTCGGTGACGGTTGCGCCGGGGAAGCAGCCACCGACCCGCTCGAGGTCCATGAAGAGGGCCCAGGCGTCGTCGACCGACGTCGGCACGGTGAACGAGTGCGTCAGCTCCATCCGGCGATCACCCTCCTGCTGCGGCCAGGACGGCGCGTCGGGTCAGGACCGTGGCCAGGTGCTTCCGGTAGTCCGCCGCGCCGTTGAGGTCGGAGGGCGGGTTGGTGCCCTCGGCGACGCGCCCAACCGCAGCGCGTACCGCCTCGTCCGTCGGCGCCTGGCCCACGAGTGCCTCCTCGACCGCCTTGGCGCGCAAGGGGGTCGAGCCCATGTTCGTCAGGCCAACGCGGGCCTCGGCGATCGCGCCACCCTCCACCCGGACGGCTGCAGCGACCGCGACGATCGACCACTGGTGGCTGACCCGGACGAACTTCTCGTAGTGCGAGCCCCATCCCGTGTGCTTGGGGATCCGGATCTGCGTCAGCAGCTCGCCCTCCCCGACAGCCGTCGTGAAGAGGTCCTCGAAGAAGTCGTCGGCCGCCACCGTGCGGGTCGCCCCACCCGCGCCGGCGATGACGAGCTCCGCTCCCAACGCCAACACCGGGGCGCCCACGTCGCCGGCCGGATCGGCATGAACGAGCGCGCCACCCACGGTCCCGCGGTGCCGGATCTGCGGGTCGGCCACGGTCGCGATCGCCTTGGACAGCAGCCCAGCGTGAGTGGAGACGGCCTCGGAAGCGAGCACAGCGGCATACGGCGTCATGGCGCCGATGACGATCGTGTCACCCTCCTCGGAAATCCCGGCCAACTCGGGAATTCGGCCGAGGTCGACGACGACTCCGGGAGTGTTGAGCCGCATGCGCAGGATCGGCAACAGCGACTGCCCACCGGCCAGCACCTTGGCGTCGTCGCCATGCTCGGCGAGGGCCGCGAGCGCGTCTGCGACGGTCGTCGGGGCGACGTAGTCGAACGATGCGGGAATCACTGGGCACCGCCTTCCTGCTCAGGGGTGTCTTGGTTGGGGGCGCCCGCGTCGAAGTGCGGCTGGGCATCGCCCGACGAGTCGACCTGGCGCTCGGCGCCTCCCGACTGGATGGCCCGCCAGACGCGCTCCGGCGTGCACGGCATCGGGACGTCGTGGACGCCCATCGGACGGAGGGCGTCGACGATCGCGTTGACCACGGCGGGCGTCGAGGCGATCGTGCCGGCCTCGCCGACTCCCTTGGTGCCCAAGGTGTTTGTCGTCGAGGGCGAGACCGTCCGGTCGGTGACGAAGCTGATCGTGTCGGCGGCCGTCGGCAGCGTGTAGTCGACGAACGACCCGGTCACGAGGGTGCCGTTCTCGTCGTACTCGGCGCCCTCCCAGAGCGCCTGGGCAATGCCCTGGACGAGGCCGCCGTGGACCTGGCCCTCGGCGATGAGCGGGTTGACGACGACGCCGATGTCGTCCACACAGACGTATGAGCGCATCGTCGTCGCGCCCGTCTCCGTGTCGACCTCCATGGCGCACAGGTGGGTGCCGTGCGGGAAGGAGAAGTTGACCGGGTCGTACGTCGCCTCGGCGTCGAGACCCGGCTCGACGTCCTCGGGCAGGTTGTGCCCCGTGAAGCACGCCGTCGAGATCTCCGCCAGGGTCATGCCCTTGTCCGTGCCCCTGACCCCGAAGCGCCCGCCCGAGAACTCGAGGTCCTCCTCGCTCGCCTCGAGCAGGTGCGACGCGAAGACCTTCGCCTTCTCGATCACCTTGTCCGCCGCGAGGACCAGCGCCTCACCACCGACGACGAGGGATCGCGAGCCGTAGGTGTCGAGGCCCTTGTGACTGATCTGGGTGTCTCCGTGGAGGACCTCGACGTCCTCGAACGGCACGCCGAGCCGTTCGGCGACGATCTGGCTCCACGCCGTCTCGTGG
Organism: Intrasporangium sp.; assembly: GCF_040414665.1. Taxonomy (GTDB): domain Bacteria; phylum Actinomycetota; class Actinomycetes; order Actinomycetales; family Dermatophilaceae; genus Intrasporangium. The sequence goes on along the minus strand of NZ_JBEDUL010000026.1, from coordinate 18,533 downwards.
CCCTGGCCGTGGGGCGAGGTGCCCGTCACGACCTCGACCTTGCCGGTCGGCAGCATGCGGATCGTCGCGTGCTCCCAGCCGCCGGCGCCATAGCTCAGCTGCCCGAGGACCCGGGACGGGGCGAGGCCGCACATCTCGGTGAACGTGGAGATCCCGATGCCGAGCTGGACCGGGTCGTTGCTCTCGCGGCGGCGCTGCTGCTCGGCCCGGAGCTCGTCGTAGCCGAAGAGCTCCTTGGCTCGGGCCGTCGCGGCCTCGTAGTTGCCAGAGTCGTAGGTCATCCCCGCCACGGTCGTGAACGGGAACTCCTCGTGCTTGATCCAGTTCTTCTCCCGCAGCTCGAGCGGGTCCATGCCGACCTCGTTGGCGAGCTCGTCCATCATCCGCTCGACGCCGAAGGTCGCTTCCGGCCGGCCGGCTCCGCGGTAGGCGTCGACCCAGGTCTTGTTCGTCAGGACAGTCTGGACGCTGAACCGGTAGGCGGGGAACTTGTAGATCGAGTTGAACATCCACGCGCCGAGGACCGGGACGCCTCCGCCAACGAGCGCGACGTAGGCGCCGAGATCGGCGAGCAGCTCGACCTTGAAGCCGGTGACGGTGCCGTCCTTCGTCGCCGAGAGGGTCAGTTTCTGCCACTGGTCGCGCCCGTGGTGACCCGACACGAGCGACTCGGACCGGGTCTCGGAGTACTTGACCGGCTTGCCGAGCTGCCGCGCCACCGCGAAGGCGATGAACTCCTCTGGAGTGGTCTGGAGCTTGCCGCCGAAGCCGCCACCCACGTCGGGGGCGACGACGCGGATCTTGGACTCGGCGACGCCCGTGGTGAGCGCGAGCAGGAATCGGAGGATGTGCGGGATCTGGGTCGCCGACCACATCGTGATCTGCTCACCGGTCGGGTCGACGACGACGGACCGCGGCTCCATGAACGCAGGGATGAGCCGCTGCTGGCGGAACTCGCGCTCGATCACGACACCGTCGGCGCGGGCCGCCTCAATGGCCGCGTCGACGTCGTCACCGGTGCCGGCCTCCTGCGAGTCGAGCGTCCACAGCGCGGACCGGTTCGTGCCGAGGTCCGGGTGGACGAGCACCTCGTCCTTCAGGGCCTCCTTCATGTCCAGCACGGGGGGGAGCTCCTCGAAGTCCACGTCGACGAGCTCGGCCGCGTCGCGGGCCGCGGCGGCTGAGCGGGCCACGACGCAGGCGACGATCTCACCGGCGCACGCAACCCGCTCGACCGCCATCGGCAGGTGAGTCGGGGTGACCTGGTCGGCGGTGATCGGCCAGGCGTTGGCGTTGACGCCCTGGACGTCCTTGAGATCTTCGCCGGTGAACACGGCGACGACGTTGCGGGCCGCCCGCGCCTCCTCGGTGTTGATCGATGCGATCCGAGCGTGTGCGAAGGGGCTGCGGACCATCGCGATGTGGAGCATGCCCGGGAGGGTGATGTTGTCGGTCCAGCGGGTGCGGCCGGTGATGAGGCGCTGGTCCTCCTTGCGGCGGCGCGCCCTGCCGAGCTCGGCGTTGCCGTTCCCGTCGGCGACGGTGGTGGTGTCCTCGGTGATGGTCATGACGCCACCCCCTCACGGTCGGCGCCGGCTGGGACCGGCGTGCTGGACATCGCCTCGGCGCCCTGCTTCACGGCCAGGACGATGTTGTGGTAGCCGGTGCAGCGGCAAAGGTTGCCCTCCAGCCCCTCGCGGATCTGCTCCTCGGTCGGGTTCGGGTTGTCCTTGAGCAGGTCGACGGCCTGCATGATCATCCCGGGCGTGCAGTAGCCGCACTGGAGCGCGTGGCACTCGTGGAAGGCCTGCTGCATCGGGTGCAGCTGCCCGTCCGCCGCTGCAGTCGGCGCCAGGCCCTCGATGGTCGTCACCTCGTGCCCGTCCGCCTGGACGGCCAGGACATTGCAGGACTTCACGCTTCGCCCGTCGAGGTGGACGGTGCACGCCCCGCAGTTGCTCGTGTCGCAACCGACGACCGTGCCCGTCTTGCCGACGGTCTCTCTCAGGTAATGGACCAGCAAGGTCCGAGGCTCCACGTCGTCGGAGTACTCCACTCCGTCAACGGTCACGGTGATACGGGTCATGCCTTTGCCCTCCTGCCGCGCTGCAGATGACGGATCCCTCGAACCGCGGGGATCCACGGGGTGTCACAATCCGGAGTCTTGCCTGCCCTGTCGCGGGAGGCAAGGGGTGGGAGCTGAACTGCCGTTCGAGGTGGCCCATCGCTCTCGAGAGCGACATGACACCTCCATCCGAATACCTCGAACGACGCTGCCGTATGCCGCTGAGTTCACTTCCCGGCGCACCCCCACCTGCCAGCACTCCCGCACCCGGCAGACTGAGCGCATGACGTTCCATGCCGATGACTACCAGGCAGCACGCTCTCGCTACGACTCGATGACCTACCGGCGCTGCGGGGCGAGCGGCCTCGACCTCCCCGCCATCTCCTTGGGTCTCTGGCACAACTTCGGGGACGACGTTCCCCTCGACCGGCAGCGGGCCATCCTGCGTCGTGCGTTCGATCTCGGCGTGACCCACTTCGATCTCGCGAACAACTACGGACCGCCGTACGGATCCGCGGAGCGCAACTTCGGCATGATCTTCGCGCAGGACTTCAGGCGCTACCGCGACGAGCTGATCCTCTCGACGAAGGCCGGCTACGACATGTGGCCCGGTCCGTACGGCCAGGGCGGCGGCTCCCGCAAGTACCTCCTCTCGTCCCTCGACCAGTCGCTCGCCCGCATGGGGGTCGACTACGTCGACATCTTCTACTCCCATCGATTCGACGACACGACGCCGCTCGAGGAGACGATGGGCGCGCTCGACACCGCCGTGCGGCAGGGCAAGGCGCTCTATGCCGGCATCTCCTCGTACTCGGCCACCCGGACGCGCGAGGCGGTCGAGATCCTCGGCGAGCTGGGCACCCCCATGCTCATCCACCAACCGAGCTACTCGATGCTCAACCGGTGGATCGAGGAAGGGCTGCTCGACGTGCTCGGCGACGAGGGTGTCGGGTGCATCGCCTTCTCGCCCCTGGCCCAGGGCATGCTCACCGACAAGTACCTCGGCGGGATCCCGGAGGGCTCCCGGGCCGCGCAGGGCAAGTCCCTCAGCCCCGACCTGCTCACGGACGAGTCGCTGCGGCACGTCCGCGCCCTCAACGACCTGGCCCAGTCGCGCGGCCAGTCCCTAGCCCAGCTCGCCCTGGCCTGGGCCCTGCGCGACGAACGCGTCACCTCGGTCCTCATCGGCGCCTCGAGCGTCGAGCAGCTCGAGAACAGCCTCGGCGCCCTGGACGGGCTCGACTTCTCGACGGACGAGCTGAACCGCATCGATGAGCACGCGGTCGAGGCCGGCATCAACCTCTGGAAGCGCTCCAGCACCTACTGAGCGCCGCGCGCGGTCCCAGCCCTCGCGGCGGGGTGAGTTCCACGTCGAGTGTGCAGTACGTGTCGCCGGGAGAGCGCCGCCGTCTGCGGCGTCTACTGCACACTCGACCACGAGGGCGGCGCGAGCCGATGGCCAGGTTGCGTGCGCAACTGAGCTGAGCGGCATACGGCCAATTCCGTATGCCGCTGTGCCGGCTCCCGACGTTCCCAACCCTCCCGGCGGGGTGAGTTCCTCGTCGAGTGTGCAGTACGTGCCGCCGGGAGAGCGCCGCCGTCTGCGGCGTCTACTGCACACTCGACCAGGAGGGCGGCGCGAATGGATGGCCAGGTTGCGTGCGCAACTCAGCCGAGGTCCATTCCCTCGAGCGGCGCGGCCGGCTTCAGGTCGGGAAGGCGCATCATCCGGAACGAGTTGGCGAGTCCGGCCAGACCAGCCAGCAGTGGCACGAGAAGGGCGACCTGCAGCGAGCGGTTGCGAGCATCGGTGTTGATCTCCAGGACCGCTGCCTCCACCTCCGGCGACTGGCCGGTGATCCGCTCGGACAGCGCGGTGTTGCTCATGACCTCGGCATTCTCCTCGAGCGCGGCGGCGATCTGTTGCTGCTGGGCTGGCGGGATCACCGTGCTGTTCTCGGTGAGGTTCGTGAAGCTGAACGACAGGGCGGCGAGCAGGAGTCCACCGGCCATCGCGAGCCCGAACGAGAGCCCGAAGGAGCCTGCCGCTGAGTTCACACCGGCGGCCTCGCTGATCCGCTCCGGTTCGACGGGGGCGAGGGTGTAGTTGTTGAGCTGGGACACCAGCAGGCCCAACCCGGCGCCGGTGATCACGAGCGGAATCGCGGTCGCCCAGCCACTGTTCGCTCGTGGGACGAACGGGATGATGATCGCGATCCCGATGCTGGCCAGCAGGAACCCGGCGCGAATGATGGCGGCGGGACGTCGGTCCCCGGCCTTCCGCCCGGCGATCAGGGCAGCGGCGAACATGGTGAGCGAGAGCGGGGCCAACGAGAGGCCGGCCTGCATGGCGTTGTACTCCAAGGTCATCTGGAAGTAGAGCGGCAGCGCGATCATCGCGCCGCCCAGCGTGATCTGCTGGAGCATCTGACCGGTGACGCCCGCGGTGAAGTTGGGATGCCGGAACAGGTCCGGCTCGAGGAGCGTCACCCGCTGCGCCCGCTTGCGGTGGATGAGCCACCAGGCCAGGGCCGCCAGGGCCACGGCTCCGATCGCCATGAGCAGCCCGACGCGCTCCCCGCCCTCCTGCCAGACGAGAATCCCGAGCACGACCCCACCCATGCCGACCACGGAGAGGAGAGCCCCGACGAGGTCGATTCGGCGCGAGCCGGTGTATGGAACGTCGCGGACCAGCTGGATCCGGCTGAGGACGACCGCGATGATCACGGCCTCGAGGGCAAAGCCGACTCGCCAGGACAGATAGGTCGTGACGACGCCACCGAGCAGCGGGCCCACCGCGGCGGCGATCGCCGCCGACGCCCCCACCATCGCGTAGGCCTGCCGCTGCGCGGCACCGGTGAAGTTGCCGTGGATGAGGGACTGCATGGCCGGCAGGAGCAACGACGCACCGAGTCCGCCGATGATCGCCCAGAAGATGACGATGGCGGTCAGGCTCTGCGCCAGGGTCATGGCCACCGCACCGATGGCGTATCCAATGAGTCCGAGGACGTAGGCACGCTTGCGGCCGATCAGGTCACCGACCTTGCTGTTGATCAAGATGAAGGCCGCCGAGACCAGTGCCTCGAGTGCGATTGCGGACTGCACGCCACTGGCGGTCGTATCGAGGTCCCTGACCACCGCCGAGATCGACACGTTCATGAGGGAGGTGTCGACCACGAGGACGAACATCGCCATGGCGAGCAGCAGCATCAGGCGGCGATCCCTGGAGCTCTCCCGCCGATCGTCTGCAGTCGCAGGTTGATCTTGCATGAGGACAAACCTCCCTCTGAGGGAGCGGACCAGAGACCGTCGTGCTGCGACCGTACGGAATCCGGTCGGGAGCCGAATCACCCCTCGGGGATGATCGCCGTCATACGTCGCCGCGCATCAGGGCGTTGAGGTCCCCGACCTGCCCGAGGTGGCGAAGCTTGTCGGGGTTGATCTGGTTGCGCAGCCCGACGACGCGGCCGTCGCCGTCGAACTCGACGGCGAGCGTGCCCAGCAGCTCTCCCGACGGGCCGATCGTGAGGATTCCCGGCCCGCCGTTGACGTTGGCGGCCTCGAGGCGGACGCCCAGCGGACCACCCCGCCGCACCAGCCCGGCGAGGAAGCGGGCCACGGCCACCGCACCGTGCATCGGTCGGACGATCGCCGGCGCCCTGCCACCGCCATCCGCCCAGAAGACGACGTCATCGGCGAGGAGCCGCTCGAGGTCCTCGAGCCCACCACCCTTGACCGCCTCGAGGAACGCTGCGGCCAGCTCGTCCCTCCGCTCGGCCGAGGCCTCGAACCGCGGCGTGCCCGCCTCGAGGTGCTTGCGCGCCCGCGAGTAGTGCTGCCGGCAGGTCGCCTCCGACTGCTCGACGATCGTGGCGATGTCCGCATAGTCGTAGCCGAGCGCCTCACGGAGGATGAAGACCGCCCGCTCGTGCGGCGTCAGGGTCTCCATGAGCACGAGCATCGCGACCGACACCGACTCGTCCAGCTCGACCCGATGGGCAGGGTCGTCCTCGCCGTTTCCGAGGAGCGGCTCGGGCAGCCACGTGCCGACGTACGACTCCCGTCGCATCCGGGCCGAACGGAGCGTGTCGATGGCGAGCCGCGTGGTCACCGTCGTCGCCCAGGCGTCGAGGTTCCTCGGCTCCTCGCCCTCCGCGGTGGCGCGCGTCATCCGAAGGAGCGCCTCCTGGACGACGTCCTCCGCCTCGACGACGCTCCCGAGCATCCGGTAGGCGATCGAGAACATCAGTGGACGTATCTCGTCATGAGATTCCGCGATGACAGTCACGGGCTCAAGGATTCCATGGGCACTGTCACATCAGGCCGCCGCGCCTCGTCGGAGGGGACATACAGACACGGAATCCCAACAACGAAGGAGCCATCATGCGAGTCCTCCTCGCCGGCGCCAGCGGCGCCCTCGGCCACAGCCTCACCCCAGCCCTCGTCGCGGCCGGACACCAGGTCTTCGGCACGACGCGATCGGGGAACACGGCTGCGATCACCACGGCCGGAGCGACGCCGATCCGGATGGACGGCCTCGATCGCAGCTCAGTCCTGACCGCCGTTGAAGAGGCCAAGCCGGACGTCATCATCCATGAGCTGACAGCTCTGAGCGGCGGCATCAACCCGAAGCACTTCGACCGGGACTTCGCCGCGACGAACCGGCTGCGCACCGAGGCCACCCGGCACCTGCTCGAGGCCGCCCGGGCCAATGGGGTGACCCGGTTCATCGCGCAGAGCTACACCGGCTGGACCAACGATCGCAGCGGTACCGGCCTGGCCGACGAGTTGACGCCCTTGGACCCGCACGTCGGGCGGGAGGCCCGCGAGAGCCTCGACGCGATGCGCTTCATCGAGCAGACGGTGCCCGCGCAGACCGACCTCGAAGGGCTGGTCCTGCGCTATGGCGGCTTCTACGGGCCGGGCACGGGCATGGCGCGCGGCGAGCAGAGCGCGATGGTCGACCTGATCCTCAAGCGCAGGCTTCCGGTCGTGGGCAGCGGCGCGGGCCTGTGGTCGTTCGCCCACACCGTCGACGCGGCCGCTGCGACGGTAGCCGCCGTCGAACGCGGTAACCCAGGCCTCTACAACATCTGCGACGACGAGCCGGTCGCTGTCGCCGACTGGCTCCCGGCGCTGGCCCGCGAGCTCGATGCGCCGCCGCCGCGCCACGTGCCCACCTGGCTGGCCCGTCTGCTCATCGGCGAGCACGGCGTCAACATGATGACCAACGCCCGAGGGTCGTCCAACGCCAAGGCCAAGCGTGAGCTCGGCTGGACGCTGCGCTACCCCAGCTGGCGGGAGGGCTTCGCCGAGGGGCTCTGAACCCACCGTGGCCGGTTGTTTCGTGAACCCGGCGCCCGCGATGTGCCGAAGCCGCGCCCCAGCGGCGTACGGCACCGGTGTGTGCCGCTGGGCTGGGGACTTCCTGAAAACGCGACCTGTGCGCCACGCCCACCTCAGCTGGGGGACTCCTCATGTGCCGGGTGATGGTGGTGGATCGGCCCCGCCAGCTCGGTGAGCCGCTCGCCCTGACCGCCCCAGCGAAGGGCGATGATCTCGGCGGCGATGGAGACCGCGGTCTCCTCCGGCGTCCGCGCCCCGAGGTCGAGGCCGATGGGCGAGGACATGCGGCCCAGCTCCTCGTCCGTGAGACCAGCTTCGCGCAGTCGCTCGAGCCGGTCCTCGTGCGTGCGCCGGGAGCCCATCGCCCCGATGTAGGCCACCTCCGGCAGGCGCAGCGCCACCTCGAGCAGGGGCACGTCGAACTTCGGGTCGTGGGTCAGCACGGCGAGCACGGTCCGGCCGTCGATGCGCCCCGCTTCCACCTCCTCACGGAGGTACTCGTGCGGCCAGCGCACGATGACCTCGTCCGCAGCCGGGAAGCGGGTCTTGGTCGCAAAGACGGGACGCGCGTCACAGACGGTGACGTGATACCCGAGGAAGCTGCCGACGCGGGCCACGGCCGCCGCGAAGTCGATTGCGCCGAAGACGAGCATCCGCGGCTTGGGCGCGTGGACCTGGACGAAGACGCGCATGCCCTCGCCCCGGCGCTCGCCGTCGGGCCCGTAGCTCAACGTCGCCGTGCGCCCCTGCGCGAGCAGGCCTTGGGCGTCGTCGCGCACGGCGTCATCAGCCCGAGCGCTGCCCAACGACATGCTTCCGTATGCCGCTGAGCCGGCTTCCGCGCCGGCGTTCCCTCGGGTGCCCTCCTCCTCCACCGCTTCGGGATGGACGACGAGGCGCCGACCGAGCCAGGCCGGGTCCGGGTGCTCGATCACCGTGGCGACCGCAACCGGGCGGCCGGTCTCGATGTCGGCCACCACGGCACCGAGCTCCGGGAAGGTGTCCTTGGACACCTTCTCGACGTAGACGTCGAGAATGCCACCGCAGGTCAGCCCGACCGCGAAGGCGTCGTCGTCGCTGATGCCGTAGCGCTGGAGGACGGGGGTGCCGGTGTCGACGACTTCCTGGCCGAGCTCGTAGACGGCGCCTTCGACGCATCCACCGGACACGGAACCGACGGCCTCGCCACCCGGGCCCACGAGCATCGATGCCCCGGGCTGGCGCGGCGCGGACCGCCACGTCCCGACGACCGTGCCGACCCCGACGGTCTCGCCGGCGTCCCACCAGCCCATCAGCTCCTTGAGCACCTCACGCACGGGCCACCACCTCGATCAGCTCCTCGAACGTCGCGAACGAATGGCCCGCGACGAAGTCGTCAATGTGCGGAAGAGCGGCGGCGATGCCCTGCTGCACCGGCTGGTACCCGGTCTTGCCGCGGTGCGGGTTCGACCAGACCACCCGGTGGGCCAGGGCTGCCAGGCGCCGCATCTGCTCGCCGAGCAGCTCCGGACCCTCACGCTCCCAACCGTCGGAGAAGACAACAACCACCGCACCCCTGGCCATGCCCCGACGCCCCCAGCGATCGAGGAAGGCGCCGATGGACTCGCCGAGCCGCGTCCCGCCCGACCAGTCCGGGACGGCCTCCCCGGCCGCCACGAGCGCCCGATCCGGGTCGCGCTCGCGCAACGCGCGGGTCACGTGGGTGAGGCGCGTGCCCATGGTGAACACCTCGACGGAACCGCGGGGTCCGGCCGCTTGCACGAAGGCGTGAGCGAGCCGCAGCAGGCTGTCGGCATAGGAGCTCATCGAGCCCGAGACGTCGAGGAGCAGCACGACCCGGCGCGGGCGCGAGCCCCGGGTGCGGTGATGGATGCGGCCCGGCTCGCCCATCCGGCGGAGCTGCTCGCGCAGCGTGGCCGGCCCGTCGACCGCACCGAGGCGCGATCGCACGTGGCGCCGGGCGCGGCGGCGGGGGGTCCGCGGCTGGAGTCGACCGAAGAGGCGAGCGAGCGCCTGCCGCTCCTCGATGCTCAGGGTCGCGAGGTCGCGGTGCCGCAGGATCTCCTGGCCGCTGGCACGGGCACGGACCAGCTCCTCGCCGGGGTCCTCGCCCGAAGCACTTCCAGCGTCCTCCAACCCGGCCTGCGCGGCGGGCGGAGCCTCCCGCTCGACCCGCCTCGTCTGCTTGGGCTGCTCGGCGTTGAACCACGACGTGAAGACCTGGTCATAGCGTTCGACGTCCGCCGGGGACGAGGTCAGGGTGGCGCGGCCGGTCCAGTAGACCTGCCGCCGCTCGCCGAGGCCGACCTCGGTCAGAGCAAGCAGGAAGGTCCGCTCACGGTCGGCCGTCACCGGGAGCCCGGCAGCGCGCAGCGCGCGGGCGAAGCCGAGCAGCCACTCCTCGGCCGCCCAGCGAGCCTGCGGTAGTTCGACCGTCGTCATCCCGTCAGCACCCGCTCGAGCATCGCCCGCACGCGTTCCGCGTCCTCTCGGTACTTGACGGCCGAGCCGAGCGAGGCCGCGGCGACCTCGGGATCGAGCGTGGCGGCCCCGAGTGCCACGAGCGCGCGCGCCCAGTCGAGCGTCTCGGCCACTCCGGGCGGCTTGATCAGGCCGGCCTCGTTGCGCAGCCGTTGGATGACCCCGACGACCTGCTCGGCGAGGACCGGTGGCACGTCAGGCAGGCGGGTCCGGACGATGTCGAGCTCGCGCGCCAGCCCGGGGTGGTCGATCCAGTGGTAGAGGCACCTCCGTTTGAGGGCGTCGTGCAGCTCGCGAGTGCGGTTCGAGGTGAGGACGACGATCGGCGGGGTCGTCGCCGCGATGGTGCCAACCTCCGGGACGGTGACCTGCCACGTCGAGAGGACCTCGAGCAGGAACGCCTCGAACTCGTCATCCGCACGGTCGATCTCGTCGATGAGCAGCACGCACGGGGACCTGCGCAGCGCTCTGAGCACCGGCCGGGCGAGGAGGAACCGCTCGTCGAACAGCTCGTTCTCGAGCTCCCTCGGGTCACGTCGCGCATCGCGCGACAGCGCCTCCACCGTCCGCAGGTGCAGGATCTGGCGTGGGAAGTCCCAGTCGTAGAGCGCTTGGGTGGCGTCGATTCCCTCGTAGCACTGGAGGCGGATCAGCTCGAGGTCGAGGGACTCGGCGAGCGCCTCGGCGAGCGCGGTCTTGCCGGTGCCGGGCTCGCCCTCGAGCAGGATCGGGCGACCCATCCGGATCGCGAGGAAGGCCACCGTCGCAAGCGCGTCGTCAGCGAGGTAGCCGGTCCTTCCGAGGGCCGCCGCGACGTCGCTCGGGCTGGCGAACGTCTCTGCAGGCAGCCGCCGCGGACCAGGCCCGCTGACGCGCTCGGAAACGGTGTCCATGACCTGAGCATTGCCGACAAACGCGAAACGTGGAAGCACAGCACCACGACACGTCTGCGCCCGCTCACCTGTCGAGATCTGCCGGGAAGTCGACGTCCTGTCCGGTCGCGAGATCGCCGCACTCGACCAGTCGGTGGTCGTGCGCGCGGAAATAGTCCCGGGCCCCCCGGTCGCCCCGGGCAACCTCGATGACTGCCGCCCAGTGGTCCCGCCCGATGAGTGTGGGATGACCGGGAACGCCGCCGTAGGCCGCTCGGCCCAGCGCCGAGCGCCAGTCGCCCGACGCTGTGTCCAGGATGCGTCGGACCACGGCGGGGCCGACGTCCGGTAGGTCGACCAGGCTGATGAGGACCGCCTCGACGTCGGTCCTGACAGTCATTGCCGCAATGCCGGCCCGCAGCGATGCCCCCATCCCCTCGGACCAGTTCTCGCACGTCACGACGTCGACCTCCCATGAGGTCTCGTCGAGCACCGCCACCACCTCGTCGGCCGCAGCACCGACGACCACCGTCACCCCGCCACAACCGCCTCCGACGAGGGCGTCGACCGCGCGCTCCACCATGGTCGGCGCATCCGGACGGGGATGGACAAGGGCTTTTGGCCGGCCCATCCTGCTGCCCGACCCAGCCGCGAGCACGAGGCCACGGACGGGCGGGAGCGGGCTCAGCGGCATACGGGAGTCGTCCTAACGGACGCTGGCGAGGTCGATGATGCCGAGCGGCGTGAGCGGCACCTCGGTCACGCGGTCACCGTGGGCGTGGTGGGCGGCGGGCTGGAACAAGGGGACGAACGGGCCGAACTGGCTCATCTGCAGCTGCCACCGCGCGAACGCGCCCGGACGGTCGTCGCCGTAGGAGCTGCGGGTCTGTGCGGTCAGCGCGTCCATGGCCGAGTTCGCGCCGCGTACCCAGCGGGCCCGGTTCGCGACGAGGCCGCCCGGTCCGAACGCGAGGGCGGCCTCGGCATCGACATACGGGGGCGTCCAGCTCCAGAGGCCCATGGCGTTCGTGCCCTTCTCGTAGTCGGCCAGGGCCTTCGCCATGGGCGCCGGGGCAAGGGTGACGCGGACCCCGATCTGGGCCAGCTGAGTCCGGATCGCCCTGGCGACGACGCCGAGGTCGATGCCGTGGACCGGGCGGTCGCTCGCGTAGGAGAGGCGGATGGGGGCGCCTCGGTAGCCAGAGCGGGCCAGCGCGGCCTTCGCGGCGGTGAGGTCGCGGACCGGGGGAGCGGTCGGTGTCGCAGTCGGAATGGGTGCTGCCGTGCCGGTGGGCGCAGGCGTGGTCGAGCGCGCCGACCTCGGGGTCCCGGGCGTCGTCAGCGGCCGCGTGACCGGCGGTCTTGGGGTGGCCGGCGTCGTCGGTGTGGTCGGTGCCGGCGACGTGGTCGGCGGGGGAGCTGGCGGCTCGAAGGCCCCGGGGAGGCCGCGAGGCACGAGGCCGAGTGCAGGGGTGGCGCCGGCGCCAGCCGCCTCGGTGATCGCCTGGATGTCGATTCCCAGCCGCACGGCAGTGACGAAGTCCGGGTCGCCCGTCCAGGCGTTCACCGCCCGGTCGTCGTTGAGGAGCAGAAAGGCGAGGGTGGGTGAGGTCTGCGACGTGATGGCGACGCTGGACACCGCAGGCCGCAGCTGCATGGCGTCGGCGCGGTCGGGCGGCAGGTCGAGCACGATGTCGGCCGCGCCGCTCTCGATGTCCTGCGCCTGCCGGGCCGGTGTCGCGTTGCGGATGATGACGTCGCTGAACTCTGGTGGGTCGCCAGCCCAGTTCGGGTTCGGCTTGAGCGTGATCGAGCGGCCCGGCTCGACCCCGTCGATGACGTACGGGCCCGATCCGGCGGAGTGGGACGTCAGCCACGTCGTCGCGGCGTCACCGGGCCTGACGGGTCCGCCGTTGGCCTTGACGACGTCGGCGTTGAGGATGCCGAAGGCCGGGTTGGCGAGCACAGCGGGCAGGGCGAAGTTCGTGTGGGGGGAGGTCACGGTCAGGGTACGGTCGTCGACCTTCGTCAGGCTGATCGGACCGAGGAGCTGAGCCGCGGCCCCACCGAGACGGCGGGCCCGAGAGAGGGTGTAGATGACGTCGTCCGAGGTGATGTGGCTCCCGTCCGAGAACGTCACGTTCGGCCGCAGGCGCAGGGTCAGCCAGGTGCGCTCGGGAGACGTGGTCCACTCCGCGAGCCCCGGACGGACGGTCGTCGGATCCTCGGGGTCGAGCGTCGTCAGCGTCTCGTAGACCGCGTCGGCCACGAGGCGACCGCTGCGCTCAACCAGGGTGGACGGATCGAGGGACGTGAAGTCGAACAGCGTCTCGACGACGAGCGGGGGTCGCTCGACCGGAGTTGTGGTCGGGGTCGGGGTGCCCGCGCCGGTGGCAGTGGCAGTCGCCGCCGACGGCGTCGGAGGGAGCACGGGTTGAGCGGTCGCCGTGCACGCGCCGAGGAGCAGCGCCGTGACCACGGGTATGCCGACGCCCGCGAGCGCGGTGCGGGATCGACGCATTGACAGGTCCTCTTCGATGGAGACACCACCAGCCTCGAAGAGGCGGGGCGAGGGGCGACACAGGCAGCCACTCGGCCCCCTGTCGGCGTGGCCATCCTAACCGTGGCGGCGTGACGCGCTCATGGGCACTAACAGCCATCCCATACCCAGGTCGCCCAGGGTGCCGGCACGACTACGCGTGCAACGGTGAGGTCAGGGCAGGAGGTCGTCGAGGTAGAGCGGCAGCATCTCCCACCACGTCGGCCAGTCGTGCTCGTAGCCGGGACCCCAGTCGTCGACCCTGTTGGGGATGCCCTTGGCCCCCAGCACCTTCGCGGCCGCCCAGGACTCGCCCACGTCCTCCCAGGCGCCGCTGCCCGAGGCGAAGACGACCATGCGCTGGCGCAGGGTATCGAGTCCGTGCCCCTCGAGACCGGGCAGGAAGTGGAGCGGCGAGCTGAAGTAGAGGTCGTCGGTGAAGCGGCCGCCGATGAACTTCTCGATCCCGTAGGTCCCGCTCATGCAGACCGCGGAGCTGATCAGGTGGGGGTACCGACAGATCATCGCGAGCGAGTTGAATGCCCCGATCGACGCCCCGGCAACGACGACCGGCAGCCGTCCGCCGGAGTCGCTGTGGATCGCGGGGATGATCTCCTCGGCGACGGCCTGGTGGAACAGGTTGAACAGGGCCATCAGCTGGTCGGGACTCCCGGAGCGCTCTGCCATGGCCTTGCCGGCCACGCTGTCGCAGGAGTAGACCTTGGCCCGGCCTGCGTCCATGAGCGGGGCGAGATGGGCCACCATCTTGTGCCGCTCGACCTCCTCGGCATCCCCGCCAGCAGTCGGGAAGAGCAGGACCGGCACACCGTAGGTGCCCCAGCGGGCCACGGTGATCTCCGTCCGGAGCCGGTCGGAGTGCCAACGGTCGCTCGTCTTCATCGCGCTTCCTCTCTCCCGGTTGCGCAAACTCAACCACGCAGTGCCGTGGCGGTCCACGCCAACGGCACCCCGGAGTGGCGCTCCGTCGCTCGCGCAGCTCAGGGGAGGCGCCGGATGAGCGGCCAGACACCCAGCCGCATCGGATCCTGCTCCGCCTCGCGGAGCAGGATACGAGTCAGGCAGCGATAGGCCGATCTGCCCCCAAGCGACCCCCCACCCGCGCGCTCGTATTCTGCTCCGCGAGGCGGAGCACGATGTGAGCCCGCCGGCCGCGGGGGGTTGGGTGCACGCGAGCGGTTAACCGCTCCGGCGCAGCGCCCAGTTACTCGTAGACGAACTTCTGCGGTCCGGGGAAGAGCCAGGACAACCCGTCGCCGAGCCGGTCACGCCAGTTCTCCCAGTTGTGGCCATCGCGGGCCTCGACATAGCGGACTGCCATCCCGGTCTGCCGGAACACGGGCACCATCGACCGGTTCGGGGTGATGAGGGGCTCGTAGACCCCGCAGGACTGGTAGATCCGGTCGACCACAGCGGTCGGCCGCGTCCGGTAGCGGTTGACGAACTTGACCACCGGGTCGAAGGCCGGGCCGCCACCGTGCTCGAAGCCGATGTCAGTGAAGACGAGCGACGCGGACTGGAGCAGCAGCGAGCCGAAGAACCCCGGGTAGCGAACCGCCGTCGACAGCGACGCGATCCCCCCGAAGCTCGACCCCATGAGGCAGCGGGCCTCCGGAGAGTCGACGAGCGGCAGCCGCTCCAGGAGGAGCGGCACGAGCTCGCGGGCGATGAACCGCGCATGGGGGGCGTGGTTCGCATACTCACGCAGTCGATCCCCCGGCGGGACGAAGACCGCCACGAGCGGGTCCACGTCGAGGCGGTGGATGAGGTTGTCGAGGACCGTCTTCATCGCCGCGAAGTTGAGGTAGTCGGTGCCGTCGTGGACGACGAGCAGCGGATATCTCAGCGCTCGGTTGAACCGGGCCGGCAGGTAGACGTGGAAGCGTTGCTCGCGTCGCAGCGCCTTGCTGCGCATGCCTTCTTCGACGAGCGTGCCGGGCCTCGCCTCCGGATCGAACCGCACCCAGTCCGGCACCTCGTAGCCGAGGCTGGCACAGACCGACGAGGACCCGAGCGGGCTGTGCGCCAGCCGGGGGTTGAGCGGGTCGTTGAACTGCTCGTGCCGCGCGCCACGCCGGACCTCGATCTGGTACTCGACCCGCGATCCCTCCGGCAGGACCGTCGTCACCGCCCACAGATCGGTCCCGGGCAGCCGCTTCATCGCAAGCGGATCGGGCAGGCCGACGACCCGGTGACGCACCTGGGCCCCGTCGGCCTCGCCGCGCCAGATGAAGGTCGCCCGCTCGCCCTCGATGATGGGCGAGCCATGGCGGGTCAGGAAGCGGTCGACCGCGGCTCCGTCGAGCGGCGAGCGCTCTCGCAGGCGGTTGATGGCGAGCCGAGCAGTCATGCGGCCCCCCACGTGTCGACCACACCGTCGCTGTTGACGTACCGAGCGCCCTCGGGCAGGACCGTTGCCGCATCGCCCGCGCCGACCTGACCCGAGAACCGGACAATCGTCCCGTCGTCGAGCGGCACCAAGCGGTGGGTTGCGAAGCGATGGGCGAAGAGCGCCATTCGGTCCCGATCCTCCAGCGCAAGGCGGCGCCGAGCATGGGGAAGCGGGATGACCCCGCGCAACCGCCCCAGGCCGCGGTCATGGACCTCCGGCGCCGTGACCCCCTGCGGCGCGAAGTCATGGAAGAGCACGACCGGGTCGCACACCGCCATCGCACCCGCCGACCAGGCGATCACGGGCGTCTGCACCGGGATGACGACGTCGAGCAGCCGGAGCGTCTCCATGAGGATGCCGACATGGCCCCCGGCTACCGCCACCACCGCTGCCTCCGAGACGATCTCGGCGACCTCGTGACGTTGGCGCGCCAACGCCTCGCTCGACTGGACCACTTCGGAGGTCGCGGTCGTCTCGACGATCCGTGCGACCTCGTAGGCGTACCAGTCGTCGACGTCACGGAGCGCCTGCGTCGCGGACCGCCGCGCGCCTGCGGCGATGTCGTCCTTCGACGTGCGGCGCATCACGGCGAAGACGGTGTCCCATGCGGCCTGCAGCCGGATGCCGTAGAACGCCCGCAGCTCCGCGTGGCGAGTGCGGTGCTCGCGGATGGCGATGCGAAGGTCCCGGTCACTGCCGAGTGCCTCGACGGCCCGTCCGTACAGGCTGAGGTTGACCCCTCGATCGTCGAGCACCCCACGCAGCTCGGCGTCCTCTGACTCGCGCTCCTCCCACCCGGCGTTGATCATCGCAACCGGCCCCTCGCGGTCAAGGCTGCGCAGGATCGCCTGCACCGTGGTCGTAAACCGTTGCGGCCCAAGAAGAATCGTCGTCACCAGGTGCCCAGGGAGGTCAGCCGGCATGGACCTTGACGGTGCGACCGATGTCGTCGAGCATCGCCCGAGCGGCGTCGTAGTCGGGGTGGCGCAGCCGCACATAGGCGTTGGCCATGTAGCCGGCCTCGACCGGCTGGGTCCCCTCCCCGACCGCAGGGAAGTGCCCGTCGATGATCCACTCGCCCAGGCGGTGCTGGATCTCGTCGATGCCGTCGTAGCCCGTCACCACCCCGTCCCGGTCCGGTCGGAGGGCGACGATCCCAGCGGCATACGTCCGCTTCATCGGTTGGTCCAGGCGACGGTGGGCGATCACGTGTGCCCACTCGCGGTAGACGTCGACGTCGTTGGCGGCAGAGTAGAGGTCCCACGCGCCCACGCCCGGGGGGCGACAGCCGATCTCCGAGAACCGGAGACCCTTCGGGCCGTAGAACCACTCCATGTGCGTCGCCGACGTCTCGATGCCAAGGGCATCGATGACGCGCCGACCGAGCTCGCGCACCTCCTGGTAGAAGGGGTTGCCCTCGACCCGGTTCGTCGTGATGAACTGCGGCGAGATCCACCGGTGACGCATCGCCTCGAGGACGTTGGGGTAGTAGTGGGTCACCCAGTCGTGCGCGACCCGTCCGTCCAGCGTGATCGTGTCGTAGAAGCCCTCGTGCCCCTCGACGAACTCCTCGATGGCGAGCGAGGTCGCGCCCTCCTCACCGAACCGCTGCAGCGCTCGCGCGAGGTCGTCGTCGCTGTCGACGCGCACCGTGCCCGAGGCGCCGGCGCCCGCACGGGGCTTGACGATGAGCGGGTAGCCGACGCGGTCCGCGAACTCCTTCGCCTCAGTCGAGGAGTCGATCGCGGCGGACGCGGCCGTGGGCACACCGGCGGCGCGGAGCACGTCCTTCATCGACGGCTTGTCCCGGCACAGCCAGGTGGTGCGCACGCTCGTGCCGGGGATGTTCGTCGCCTCTCGCGCCTGTGCGGCCGGCATCGTGTGCGCCTCGACCGTCGCCTCGAGCGCGTCGATCCACACCTTGTCCTGGAAGAAGCGGACGGCGTCGATCAGCTGCTGGACATTGGTCACCGAGCCGACCCGGTAGTAACCACGCATGGCCCCGCGGAGGTCGTCCCCGAGGTGGGCCTCATCGGACTCGCCGATGCCGTAGACGTCCGCCCCGACCGAGGCGAGGGCGTGGACGAAGCGGCGCTGGTTCGCGGGGAAGGCCGGCTCGACGAAGATGATGTTCACCCCACCGACCCTAGGGGCCAGTGGGGTGGACGTCACGGATTGCCGGTGCTCGGCGTCACTGGGGCTGCTCGTCGAAGTCCGTCTCCTCGAAGACGCGGCGAACCTCGACACTGACCTCCGGGAACAGGTCCGCGAAGCGCCGCCCCATCTCGATCGCCTCGGCCTTGTCGGCCACGTTGACGAGGGCGAAGCCGCCGATGACCTCCCGGGCCTCGGTGAACGGGCCGTCGGTGACCGAGAGGCCCTTGGCGTCCTTGCGGATCATCGCGCCCTCGCTGCTCTGGTGGACGCCTTCGGCGGCGAGCAGGATCCCAGACGCCTGGACCTCGCCGATGAAGGCGTTCATCTTCTCGATGAACTCCTGGCTCGGGTTCCAGGCCTCCGGAAGGCTCTCGTCCAGCTTGTGAATCATGAGGTATCGCATGTCGGTCTCCTTCGTGACGGGCTGGGCCGGTCCCACCCTGTCACGCTCCCGTCGAACGCCGCCTCCCGCTTTCGACACTGTGATTTGGGATAGTGCCGTATGCCGCTGGGCTCGCTCCCTGCCGACCCTCCCCTGCGCGTCGGCTGGCTGTCGTAGGGTCGCGACATGGTGCACTTCGAGGTCCGCCTCGACACCTCCCTTTCCGCCCGCGCTGCGTGGGACCGGGTGCTCGACCTGAGGTTGCATGACCGCCTGATCCC
>NZ_JBEDUL010000025.1:0-46640 GCF_040414665.1 Intrasporangium sp. | reverse complement strand
GGCCGTGATGCCACCTTCGACGGACGAGCCGTCCCCGGTCTGGACTGCCTCGGCTCGGGCCCCGAAGACGTCGCGGAAGCCGTCGAGACGGCCGCGTGACGACAGGTACGTGTCACCCGTCAGGTCGTCCGGACTGATGGCGCCGGCGCTCGACCGGGCGGTCAGCGACATCGCGACGTGGGCAACGCGGCGGTGTCCGAGGCGCCTGACGTGGCGGGCGATCTCGGCTCCTGCCGCCCGCTCATCGATGCGCACCTGTGTCACGCGCTTGTCGTCCGGGACGCCCGTGCCGAACATCGGGATGCCGCGCGCCGAGAGGTGGTCGACGAGAGGCGAGGACTCCGGCCCGCAGAGCGAGAAGACGACGGCGTCGAGGGCGAGGCCCGCGATGAGCGGGAGCAGGCTGTCCTCGTCATCGGCGGGCTGGCCGAGCAGCAGCAGACCGGTCGGGATCGCGTCGAGCTCCTCCGCGAGCCCGTCGAGGACGGAGATGGCGAACGGGTCCCGGAAGGCGATCCGGACCCGGCCCTCGACGACGACCCCGACGACGCCGGCGCGACCCTGGCGCAGCGAGGTGGCGAGCGGGTTCGGGCCGGCGAAGCCGATCTCGGCCGATGCGGCGCGCACCCGCTCGGCGGTCGCCGCCGCCACTGGGCCCTTGCCGCTGAAGACGAGCGAGGCCGTCGAGACCGAGACGCCGGCCCGGGTCGCGACATCGCGCAGGGTGGGCCGCTGGGGGCGGGGTCCGCGACGTGGGCTATCGGTTTGACTGGGAGGCGCCATGCGAGGCATCATACTCGAATCGTTTCGATCGAATCGTTTCGACGCCTCCATCCGAGACCCGCTGCCCGTGACCGCCCGAGAGGCTCGCCGTATGTCCGTCATCGCACCGCCGCGGCCCGTCGTCCGAACGGCGCGCAACGCCGTCTTCACGGCATTCGCGGTCAACGGGGCGGCCTTCGCTGCGCTGGCCTCGCGGGTGCCGGACATCAAGCACCAGCTCGGTCTCAGCGCCGGGGAGCTCGGGCTCACCCTCTTCGCGCTGTCGATCGGGGCGGTCGTCGGCCTGCCGCTGTCCGGCTGGCTCGTCCACCGCTCCGGTGCCGCCAGGGCGGCGCTCGGCGCTGCCGCGGTCCAGGTGGTCGGTCTTGTCGTCGTCGGCCTCGCCGTCACGGCGCTGACCAGCCGTGGCGTCGCGATGGCGGGCCTGCTCCTCGTCGGCTTCGGCAGCGGCGTCTTCGACGTCGCCATGAACCTCGAGGGCGCCGCGGTCGAGCGTCGCCTGTCTCGCTCGATCATGCCGCACTTCCACGCGGCGTTCAGCGGCGGAACGGTCGTCTCGGCCCTGGCGGGCGCGGGGCTCTCGTTCCTGCACGTGAGCGTCCTCCTGCACTTCGTCGGCACGGCCGCCCTGCTGCTGCTCGTCACACCGTGGTTCCCGCGCGCGTTCCTCCCGCGCGATGCGGAAGATGGGGCTGCCGACGACTCCGAGCCGGGGCGCGCAAAGGCCGGCATCGCGTCTGCCTGGCGCGAGCCGCGGACGCTGCTCATCGGGGTCGTGGTGTTCGCCGCCGCCTTTACCGAGGGCACCGCCAACGACTGGATCGGGGTCGCGCTCTCGGATGGCTACGACCTGCCGCGGTGGGCCGGAGTACTGGGCTTCGCCGTCTTCCTCACCGCCATGACGACCGGCCGGATCCTGGGCACGCGCCTGCTCGATCGGCGTGGTCGCCTGCCCGTGCTCCGCGTGCTCTTCGTCGCCGCGGTGGCCGGGAGCCTCCTCGTCGTCTTCGGCGGCCCCGTCCTCGCCTTCGTCGGTGCGGCCGTCTGGGGCATCGGGGCCAGCCTCGGCTTCCCCGTCGGCATGAGCGCCGCCGCGGACGAGCCGCGCCGGGCCCCGGCCCGCATGAGCGTCGTGTCGACGATCGGCTACACCGCCTTCATCGCGGGGCCGCCCCTGCTCGGCTTCCTCGGCGACCACGTCGGCATCCTCCGGTCGCTCCTCGTCGTCGGCGGCATGGCGGCCGTGGCCATCGTGGCGCTCCCGGCCGTCCGCGAGCCCGCCCGCCGCTGAACCGAGCTGCGGTGGCCGTCTCAGGCCGGGGCCGTCAGCTCAGCCGCGGGGGATGGGATCGAGCTCTGGCTGCCCCCGGTGGGCCCGCCACTCCCGGGCGAGGATCGCCATGTCGTGCGCATCGACCCAGCTGCCGTCGTAGCGCAACGCCTCCCGCCTGGTGCCCTCGAGGACGAACCCCACCTTCTCGTAGACCCGTCGCGCTCGCGGGTTGAAGTCGAACACCTCGAGCCCGACGCGGTTGAGCCCCTGCTCGTCGAACGCGTGCCGCATCGTCAGCCGGGTCGCCTCGGTGCCGAGGCCGCGGTCCCGAGCGCCGGAGATCCAGATCCGGAAGCCGCACGAGAGGCTGGCCGCGTCCAGGTCGTTGAGGACCGACTCGCCGACGACGGCGCCGGTCGACCGCTCGACGATCGCCCAGACGATGCGGTCGTCCGCCGTCGCCCACCGGGCATAGACCGCCTCCAGCTCGGCCACGGGCCACCTCGCGGTGAAGTCCTCCTCGGCCGAGTGGATCGCTCCCGTGAGCCGCGCCGTCTCCACATCGGCCAGTCCGGCGCGCAGCGGCACCGCGTCGGCCGCGGTGGCAGGACGGAGGACGACGAGCTCGCCCTCGAGCGTCGGCTTGCGGGTGAAGTCGGGGGTCATCAGAAGTACTCCGTCATGAAGGGTGTGCACGAGAAGATCGCGTCGAGCGCGGTATCCGCCGCCGGGTCGCCACCCGTCGCCAGCCCGGCGAGGCGGAGTCGTGACATCGTCCACCCGCACCAGAGGGCCGCCATTCCGCGCGGTCCCAGCCGCACCGGTCCACGACCCATCCCGGATGCCGCTGAGGCGCCTCCGCCCGGAGCCGCACTGTCGACCGGGGCGGGGCGCGCGCCTGGTCGAGTGGACAGCTTCCAGGCCCGCCCGGCCCCGGCGGCGACCGAGATCGCCCACGTCGCAGTGTTGGCGGGGACCTCGGGATCGTCGAGCATGATCTGCGCCGACGCCGTCACGTGCGCCGAGAAGCCACGTGCCGCCATCGCCGCCGGCAGGTCGATGACCCTCAGCATCCAGCCGTGCTCGCGGACGTCGACGTCGGGCAGTCCGCCGAAGACGAGGCGGCCCGGGTTTCGCGGGTCGAGGTAGCTGCGCACGGTCGGAGCGGCGGACGACCCGGACCCGACCACGGCCCACAGCGCCGCCGTCGCCTCGGCCGACTCCGCGACCAGCTCCTCGACGGTGAGCACCTCCTCCGCGAGGGAGTACGAGACGAAGCCGCGCCGTCCAGCCCCGTCGTCGAGCACGTAGTTGATCAGCTCCTCGTCCTCGAGATGTTGCCGCCACGTCTCGACGGTCGGCAGCATCGGGCCGCTCAGGGCATCGCGCTCCTGGTGACCCCGGATGAGGGAGCAGATCAGCTCGGCGTCACCCGGCACCGCGGGCCTGGGACGCAGCCCACCACTTCGGGAACGGGCCGCGCGGACGTCGTGAGCGGCATACGAATAACGGGTGTGGACGCCACCGACCTCGTAGCCGACGCTCCGGTAGAGGTCGGGTGCCGTGGGGAACAGACAGGAGACGACGTCTCCCAGCTGCGCCATGCGCTCGACGAGACCGCGCATGAGCAGCGTGGCGACCCCTTGCCCGCGAGCGCTCGGCTCGGTGTAGACGCCGGCGATGCCGCCCATCCGCAGGTGCCGGCCGCCCCACACCTGCTCGTACGGGCGAGCCCGGCCCGTCGCGAGGACGGTGTCGTGCTCGTCGACGACGGCGAGCATGCGACCGGGGATGACCTCCTTGGCCACGCGGTCCCACCACGCTTGCCCGCCGGGGCCGAGGGGACCGAAGGAGCGGGTACGAATGACCAGCGCCGAGGGCAGGTCGGCCTCGGTGACGTCTCGGATGCGCAGGTCGTCCACCCTCCGGACTCTAGGGCGTTTGCGCCCACCGGCGTCCGCGGAGGTGCTCCGTGTCGGAGGCCGGCGCCCTCGGTGCCCGGTATTCCGCTGGCCGTCAGGCCTCTTGGGAGCGGTGCAGGTGGGTGAGTCGCTGCACTCGGGCCAGGCCCCAGCCCACCATGGCGGCCACCGCACCGCCGGCGCCGACACCGGCTCCGACCAGTCCTTCGCGGAGCACATAGCAGGTCACGGCGCCGAGGACGACGACGAGCGTGACGGGTCGGAGGTACCAGAGAACCATTCCCGTCGGTCCGGAGGCCGCTGTCGGCGAGCCGCGGAAGGCGGCCAGCAGATGGCCCGCGCCGAGCAGGGCCACGAGGAGCACGAGGGCGGCGAGGACCGTCGCGCTCCGACCGGCCCAGGCGCCGCCGGCCAGAGCATGGAGGCCGGCTGCCATGCCGAGGGCGCCCAGGGTCAGGGTCGCCGGCATGGCGAGGTGCGCGGCGGCCTGGGTCAGCGGTCCGACGCCGATGAGCGAGGGTGTGCCGATGTTGTCGGCCTGGAGGCGCAGCCCCTCGGCCCACGACCCGAATCCGAGGTAGAGCGGCACCATGCCGATCCCGAAGGCGATCGGCGGAGCTGCGGCTCGGGTCAGGGCCCACGTCACGACCACGGCACCGAGGACCACGAGGGCGGCACCGGACAGCAGGGCCGCGGGCTGCCGACGCAGGCCGAGCACATCCCGTCGGACGATGACCGGGACCGGCCGTCCGGGCCGGAGGCGCGATCCTCGAGCTCGTCGCACGGCCGGAGCGAAGGCCAGCCGGGCCGATCGCAGGTTGCCCGTGAGGGCGGAGCCAGCCAGCGTGGACGTGTTGGCCGAGTGGCGGCGCAGCGCCTCGGCGTGCAGGGTGCGCAGCGTGTCAGGCACCCGCCAGGGCCGGCGACCCACTCCCTCTCGCCTCGGGCCGGACCACGCCTGGGACCACAGCCACAGGCGTGCCGCCGCCAGTCCGATGAGGACACCCGCCAGGGCCACGCCGCCCATCGCCACCGCGCCGGTCACCTGGGCAAACGCCAGTCCGCTGCCGAGGACCAGACCGACGATGCCGCCGACGAAGCCCAGTCCGATGACGGCGAAGCGCCACCAACGGCGTACCCCGAGCGCCCGGTCGATGGGCGCGGCCAGCACGAGGTCGATCCACGGGAGTGGTGGAACGACCGGTCCGCGGATTCGTCCGGCCCAGAGGGCTGACGCAAGAACCGCGACGACGCCAGCGGTGATGACGGCAAGGCCGGCGGGCGAGGCGACCTGGTCCCGCAGCCACTCGCGATCGGTCGTGCGGAAGAGGGCCTGGACCAGGGGAAAGCCGTAGATCGCGGCGAAGAGCAGGAGGACGTATCCGGCGTAGATGCCCTGGCGCCGTGCCCTCCGCGCCGCCTCCCCGCCGATGATCCAGTCCGCCTGTCCCAGCCAATCGTGGTCGTCGACCTCGAGGACGGTCGTGGCGTCCTCAGGAGGCCCCGCGTCGCTCGCCATGGCCCCGCGCCGAGGCGTCACCGCGCAGGATCCACGTCGACGACGTGCGTGGCGAGCGCTCCCGTCATGACCGGGTCGTGACACGCCATGACGAGGGTCGCTCCCTCAGCGACACGCTCGTGCAGCAGGCGGGCCACGACCTGGCGGCGTGTCGTGTCCAAGCGCTGCTCGGGTTCGTCCAGGAGAAGCACGCTCGAGGGCCGGGTCAGGGTCAGGGCGAGCCGGAAGAGCTGCTCCTGGCCGGACGACAGCTCGTGCGGGAAGCGGTCGTCGAGCTCGCCGATCCCCAGCGCGTCGAGCAGCTCGATCCCCCTCTCGTCCGAGGTCGTGGGGTCGTGGCCCCACGTGGAGTCGATGAGGACGAGGTGGTCGATCAGGGTGAGGTCGCGGTAGGTCGTGGGGACGCCGATGAGTGCGGCCACCGCCGCACGAATGGCCGGATCGCGCTCGTCGGCCGCCCTCCCACCGATCGAGGCGCGGCCGGTCGACGGTGTCAGGAGGCCCCCGATGATCCGCAGCAGCGTGGTCTTGCCGGAGCCGTTGGGCCCGCGCAGGACGACGCACTCGCCGGGGTCGGCCTCGATGTCGGTTGCCCGCAGGAGGGTGGTGGTGTCGATGGTCTTGCTCACCGCTTCGGCGCGGACCTCACCTGTGAGCACCGCGACCCTGCTCATGGGACCCCCTCGACTGTCTGCGGGTGCAGACGGTCGTCACTCTACGGCGGGTGGTGCTCAGCCCTCGGTGCCCACCGGAGGACCGACCACCAGCGCGACACCAGTCAACGCGGCGACCGCGACGAACCCGACCGCGACGGCGACGACCGGGCGCGCGAGGAGCGCCGCGACGACACGCTCGGCCGGGTTGGCCGGCGCCTCCCCGTCGCGGCCGAGGCGCCAGCCCCCGTCGAGGCGCCCGGCTCGGTCGAGCCGGCGCTCCCACCACACGGTGAGGAACGGCGGCACGGCACTCGCGAGCCCGAGGAGGCCCTCGCGGACGGTCCACCGCTGGTTGACCCAGAGCAGGACGGTGACGAGGCAGAACGCGATGAACACGATGCCGTGGACCAATCCGAAGATCGTGACGCCGAGCTCGGTCGTCCGCGTGACGTACTTGAGGAACATCCCGGTGAGCAGGAGCGTCCAGGACACCACCTCGGCGAGGGCGATCCGGCTGTAGAGGATGCGGGGCGACATGGAACTCCTACGGGGCGTCGTAGCGGGCGCGGAGGCCCCATCCTCCGCAACACGCCCGGCTCCTCGCAACTCACCCTGTTGCTTCAGGGGTGCGTTTTGAGGAGCCGGGCGTGTTGCGGGAGGTGGTGGGCGTCCGGGCGGGGGGCGTCCACAACGCGGCCCAGCGGCATGCGACGTCGTCGGGGGTGGCGGTTAGGGTTCCTGCATGGCCACCGCCCTCTACCGTCGCTACCGGCCCGAGCGCTTCGCCGACGTCATCGGCCAGGAGCACGTGACGGAGCCGCTCATGCAGGCGCTGCGCACTGGGCGAGTGGGTCATGCGTATCTGTTCAGCGGCCCCCGCGGGTGCGGCAAGACGACGAGCGCGCGCATCCTCGCGAGGTGCCTCAACTGCGAGCAGGGGCCGACCCCAGAGCCGTGCGGCGAGTGCGACTCCTGCGTCGCGCTCGCCCGCGGGGGCCCGGGCAGCGTCGACGTCATCGAGATCGATGCCGCGAGCCACGGTGGCGTCGACGATGCACGCGACCTGCGCGAGCGGGCCTCCTACGGTCCCGCGCAGAGCCGCTACAAGATCTACATCATCGACGAGGCGCACATGGTGACGCCGCAGGGCTTCAACGCCCTGCTCAAGATCGTCGAGGAGCCGCCGGAGCACGTGAAGTTCGTCTTCGCGACCACGGAGCCGGAGAAGGTCATCGGCACGATCCGGTCGCGGACCCACCACTACCCGTTCCGGCTCGTCCCGCCGGTCAAGCTCACGGCCTACATGGAGCATCTCCTCGAGCAGGAGGATGTACCGGTCGCACCGGGCGTGCTGTCCTTCGTCGTGCGGGCCGGCGGCGGCTCGGTGCGTGACTCGCTCTCGGTGCTCGACCAGCTCATCGCCGGCTCCGGACCCGAGGGGCTGACCTACGAGAGTGCGGTGTCCCTGCTCGGGTTCACCGACGGCGAGCTGCTCGACGCCACGATCGACGCCTTGGCAGCGGGCGATGGCGCCGCGACCTTCCGGCAGGTCGACAAGGTCATCGAGTCGGGCCACGATCCGCGGCGATTCATCGAGGACCTCCTCGAGCGGCTGCGTGACCTCATCATCGTCGCGGCGGTGCCCGAGCCGGGCCAGGTGCTGCGCGGGACTCCGGAGGACCAGCTCGAGCGGATGCGGGTCCAGCAGGCGGCCTTCGGCCCGGGGGCACTCTCGCGGGCGGCCGACATCGTCAACACCGGGCTCACGGAGATGACGGGCGCCACCGCGCCGCGGATGCAGCTCGAGCTGATCTGCGCCCGCATCCTCCTGCCG
The DNA here is from genome assembly GCF_040414665.1 of Intrasporangium sp. GTDB lineage: Bacteria > Actinomycetota > Actinomycetes > Actinomycetales > Dermatophilaceae > Intrasporangium. The sequence continues at coordinate 38,653 of NZ_JBEDUL010000025.1, read as the reverse complement.
GCGGCGTCAGGCGAGCAGGGCTTCGCCGCACGCCTCGACCGGCTGGAGCGCCGTCTCGAGGTCGGCGGGGTCCCCAGCGGCGCTGGCGGTTCCGCTGCACCAGCGCCATCGGTCCGTATGCCGCCGAGCTCGCCCCCGCCCGCACCCGCCGTCCCAGCCTCCACCCCACCGTCGAGTGTGCAGCACGCGCCGCCGCCCGCTCCGTCGAGTGTGCAGCACGCGCCGCCGCCCGCCCCGTTGAGTGTGCAGGACGCGCCGCCGCCCGCCCCGTCGAGTGTGCAGGACGCGCCGCCGCCCGCTGCGATGGACACCGACGCCATCCGACGCGCCTGGCCCCAAGTGCTGGGGCGCATCTTCGGGATGCGTCGCGGCACGTGGACCTTCGTCTCGCAGCATGCGAAAGTCATGGCCTACGACGGCAAGACCCTGACGCTGGGCATCTCGACCGCCGGGCTGACCAACGCCTTCCGTGCCGGCAACCACGCCGACATCGTCCGGCAGGCCCTCATCGACGAGCTCGGCGTCGAGGCGGTCATCGACGGTGTACACGTGGCCGACGCCGGTGAGTCAGCGGCGGTGGCTCCTCCCGCCGGTGCGGTCCGGCCCGCGCCAGAGCCCGTGGCCGACGCCGGGCCGCCTGCACCGACCGGTCGATCACTCGAGGACAACGCAGGCTGGGGCAGCGCCACGGCAGCCGCCCCAGATTGGGCCACGAGCGCCGCGCCGCCGGCGGCACCGGGTGCCGGGGCGGTGCGCGAGTCGCTCGATGCTGCCCGCAGAGGCGCGTCCGGCAGGTCGGGTGGCGGAGCCGATGACGCCTCTTCTGTCACCGACGACGCAGGGGTCAGCGACGACGACGAGGACATCGAGCTGTCCGGCGACGTGGGGCGCTCCGTGATCGAGAAGGTTCTCGGCGGGCGCGTCATCTCCGAGTCGGAGGAGTAACGCCCTCCTCGGAGCAATTGCCACGAAACGTCGTACCCGGGACTTCCTGACGGCGTACCCTCGGGTCCGTGTTCGACGTCGCTGCGGACGCGTACGCGCAGTTCATGGGCCGCTACTCCGAGCCGCTTGCCGAGCAGTTCGTGGAGTGGGTCGGCGTGCGCCCGGAGGACCGCGCGCTTGATGTCGGCAGTGGACCGGGCGCTCTCACAGCGCGACTCGTCGAACGACTCGGCGTCAACGCCGTCTCTGCGGTCGACCCGTCTCAGCCCTTCCCCGCATCCATCCGAGCTCGGCTGCCCGGGCTCGACGTGCAGTACGGCTCGGCGGAGCAGCTGCCGTTCCCGGACGACTTCTTCGACCATGCCATGGCCCAGCTGGTCGTCCACTTCATGAAGGACCCCTTGGCCGGGCTGGCGGAGATGGCCCGCGTGACCCGTCCCGGGGGCGCCGTCTCGGCGTGTGTCTGGGACTTCGCGGGTGGCCGGTCGCCACTGGCCACCTTCTGGCGGGCAGCGACGGATCTCAATCCCGAGGCGCGCACGGAGGATGACCTCACCGGGGCGCGGGAGGGCGAGCTGGGCCGTCTCCTCGAGGCCGCCGATCTGGCGACCATCCGCTCTGGCGAGCTGACGATCCGAGTTCCGCACCAGAGCTTCGACGAATGGTGGGAGCCCTACACCTATGGGGTCGGTCCGGCGGGTGAGTACTTCGCGTCGCTCGGCGACGAGGCGCGGGACGACCTGCGCGAGCGCTGTCGCGAGCTGCTGCCGCCGGCGCCGTTCGACGTCGAGGCCGTGGCCTGGGTGGCGGCCGGTCTCGTCTGACGTCGTGGCGGGCGCCGACCACAGGTCCGCCCTAGAGTGAGCGCATGTTCTACAGCCTCGGTCATGGGGTGCTCGTGCCGCTGAGCCGCCTGCTGTATCGCCCGACCATCGAAGGCAAGGACAACGTGCCGCTCCACGGGGGAGTCATCCTCGCGAGCAACCACCTCTCCTTCATCGACTCCTTCGCGATCCCGCTCGTGTCTCCGAGAAAGGTCCGATTCCTCGCCAAGGAGGAGTACTGGACCGGCGACGGGGTCAAGGGACTCCTGCAGAAGGGGTTCTTCTCCGCTGTTGGCATGGTCCCCGTCAACCGGCAGTCACCGACGGCGGCCCAGGAGAGCCTCGACAAGGGCCTGGAGGTGCTCAAGGCAGGCGACGCCTTCGGGATCTACCCGGAGGGGACACGGTCTCGGGACGGGCGCCTCTACCGTGGTCGCACTGGTGTCGCCTGGCTCGCCCTCAACGCCCAGGTCCCCGTCGTCCCGGTCGGCCTCATCGGCACCCAGGACATCCAGCCGGTCGGAGCCCGCTTCCCGCGGCTGGCCAAGGTGACCGTTCGATTCGGCACGCCGATCGGTGTGGAGGCCTATGCGGGACTCCCCGCAGGCCGCGCCCGCCGGCAGCTGACTGACGACGTCATGGTGGCCATCGCGGCCCTCACCGGTCAGGAGCGCGTGAGCGCGTACAACGACGTCCCCAGCGGGGTCAACGACGACTGAGCCACACCGTCGCCACGTGCCGGGCTTGGCCATCGGGGGGCTTAGGCTGCAGGGGTGTACGAAGGCGCGGTGCAGGACCTGATCGACGAGCTCGGCCGACTTCCGGGCATCGGTCCCAAGGGTGCGCAGCGAATCGCGTTCCACCTGCTCCAGGCCGACCCCGAGGAGGTCGCCCGGCTGGTCACGGCGCTGACCGAGGTCAAGGCCAAGGTGCGGTTCTGCGAGGAGTGCGGCAACGTGGCGCAGGCCGAGCGGTGTCGGATCTGCGCGGACCCACGACGCGACCACGCGTCGATCTGTGTCGTCGAGGAGCCCAAGGATGTCGTGGCGATCGAGCGCACGCGCGAGTTCCGTGGCACCTACCACGTGCTGGGCGGCGCGATCAGCCCCATCGACGGCATCGGCCCCGACGACCTGCGGGTGCGCGAGCTGATGCAGCGGCTCGCATCGGGCAGCGTGCAGGAGGTCATCATCGCGACCGACCCGAACCTCGAGGGCGAAGCGACCGCCACCTACCTGTCTCGCCTCCTCCGCGACGTCGGCGTCACGGTCACGCGGCTCGCCTCCGGCCTGCCGGTCGGCGGCGACCTCGAGTACGCCGACGAGGTCACGCTCGGACGCGCCTTCGAGGGCCGGCGCCGGGTCGACGCCTGACCGGGCCACCCGGCAGACTGGACGGGCGAGCGACACCCAGCTCAGCGGCATACGACACGCCAGACCGGCAAGGGGCTGTGATGACCACGGACGACACCACCCGCACCACCGACGAGCTCGGAGGCCTCGCCGACCTGACGGCACACGAGGCGAGTGCCTTCCTGACCGCGGTCACAGAGGTGGCGTCCGGCAACTCACCTGACACTGCCATCCCGCTGCTCACCCTCGCCGTGTCCCAGGTCCTCGTCGCTGGCTCCCGGCTCGGCGCGATCCAGGACGTCGTCCTCGAGGAGCGTTATGAAGCCGATCCCGGTCCGGATGACGACCCCGACCCGCTCCGAGACGGGCTCGCGAACCTCCTCGCTGGCATCGACGACTACGTGTACGTCATTGATCCAGTGACCTCGCCGGAGCGAGCTGACGGCTCGATCACCAACGACCTGGCCGACGTCGCCCTCGCCTTGACGCACGGGCTCAAGCACTACCAGGCCGGTCGGAAGATCGAGGCGCTGTGGTGGTGGCAGTTCAGCTACCTGTCGTCGTGGGGCGACCGGGCGCTCGCATCGATGCGCGCGTTGCACTCGATCCTGTCCCACCTGCGGCTGGACGCGGACGAGGAACGGGTCTCCGAGGCTGAGTTCGACGCTCTGCATCCGTGACTCGCGTGCTGACTCGGGATCTGTCCTGCGCGACGGAGGGCAGGGCGCGGATCGCCAGACTGGCCCACTGATCCGCCAGACGAATCAGTGTGTTGCTGATCGCCGACGCACTGACCCGCCAGACGAATCAGTGTGTTGCTGATCGGGAACGCACTGACCAGCGTGGCGACTCAGCGGGCCAGCCTCCGGCGGGCCAGTCCCCCGTTGGACAGGGGCGCCGCTGGCGCTGTCAGTACCGACTGCGAGGGTTCTCCTGGGGCAGCCGAGGAGGTGTGTTTCGTGGCTGCTGGGAGAGCTGAGCGCGAGGACTTCGACGTCTCGCGCTTCGTCATCCGATCCCGACGACGTGGTGACCTGAGCCAGCGTGACCTGGCCGATCGAGTCGGCGTGAGTCAGGCAACCATCGCCGCGATCGAGTCCGGTCGTCGCGACGTGACGGTGACGATGTTCCGGCGGATACTCCGTGCCGGAGGACTTCGGGTTGCCGTCGTCGACGAGGCCGGGGAGCTGGTCGGTCCCATTGCGAGGGGAGTGGTTCGCGACCACGCGAATCGGAGGCTCCCAGCCCACCTCGACGTCGATCCGCCGGACCAACCGCCGAGCACCCGGCTGACGGCTTACCGGTCGGAGCGCCCGGCTCCCAACGCCTGGTACCACCACCGGGAGGAGCGCGACCGTCGCCGACTGCCGGGTGAGGAGCCGGCAGATCACCCCACGGTGGCCGAACTGGAGGCCAGGCGCCGCCGGATCCTCTACGGCCCCCGCCCGCCCGCACCCGGTACGGATCCGGAACCGCAGGAGTGCCAGTGTCCTACCGAGTGCTGGCTTGCAACTGCGTGTGTGCCGGACTGTGCGTGCCGCTGTGAGTCGGAGCCGGCAGGCCCGGTCGCTGGACGTCTCACGATGCCGAACGGTCCGGGGAGTGCTGATACCCAGTCATAGACTGCGAGTCCCGCACCAGCGTCAACCGGGAGCCTGATGTGAGCATCGTCGTCCAGAAGTACGGGGGGTCATCCGTCGCTGACGCCGAGTCGATCAAGCGCGTCGCGCGCCGGATCGTGGAGACACAGCGCGCCGGGAACGCCGTGTGCGTCGTCGTCTCGGCCATGGGCGACACGACGGACGATCTGCTCGACCTGGCCGAGCAGGTCACTCCCGCTCCGCCGGCCCGAGAGCTCGACATGCTCCTCACCTCGGGTGAGCGGATCTCCATGGCGCTGCTCGCCATGGCCATCGCCCAGCTCGGGGCCGAGGCTCGCTCCTTCACCGGAAGCCAGGCCGGCGTCATCACCGACGAGGCGCACGGGGCGGCTCGGATCATCGATGTGACCCCGGGTCGCATCCAGAGCGCCTTGGACGCGGGCCACATCGCCATCGTCGCCGGCTTCCAGGGCGTCAGCCAGACCACCAAGGACATCACCACGCTCGGGCGCGGTGGATCCGACACGACCGCCGTGGCACTGGCGGCTGCGCTCGACGCGGATGTGTGCGAGATCTACACCGACGTCGACGGCGTCTTCACCGCTGATCCCCGCGTCCTGCCGAGCGCCCGCAAGATCGACGTGGTCTCCATGGAGGAAATGCTGGACCTCGCCGCCAACGGCTCGAAGATCCTGCATCTGCGCTGCGTCGAGTACGCACGGCGCTACGGCATCCCGATCCACGTTCGCTCATCGTGGTCCCGCAAGCCGGGCACGTGGATCAAGGACAACCCCTACGAAGGAGAAGGCGCTGTGGAAGCACCGATCATCGCCGGCATCGCGCACGACCGCAGCGAGGGGAAGATCACCATCGTCGGCGTGCCCGACCGGGTCGGGATTGCGGCCACGATCTTCGGCGCCATCGCCGAGGCCGGCATCAACATCGACATGATCGTCCAGAACGTGTCCGCCGCGGAGACGGCCAAGACGGACATCTCCTTCACCCTTCCGGAGGGCGACGGGCCCAAGGCCATCTCCGTGCTGCAGGGCATCAAGCACGACGTCGACTTCGAGGACCTGCGCTTCGACGACAGCATCGGCAAGATCGCCCTCGTCGGCGCGGGTATGCGGTCCCACCCGGGCGTCTCTGCCAAGTTCTTCAAGGCGCTCGCCGATGCGGGCATCAACATCGAGATGATCTCGACGTCGGAGATCCGGGTGTCGGCGGTGACCCGCGTGGACCAGCTCGAGGAGGCGGTCCGCGCCGTACACACCGCGTTCGGCCTCGACTCGTCCGAGGACGCGATCGTCTACGGCGGCACCGGCCGCTGAGTCGCTAGCCGACGAAGCCGTGCCGGGCGTTCCAGAGGCGCGCCCCCTGGTAGGCATCGACGAGACCCCACACCCAGAAGCCGACGACGCCGAAGATCCCGATGATGATGATGACGAGCAGGAAGCTGACGAAGTAGCCGAGCATGATGACAAGGCCCTTGCCGACGTCGCCATTGATGATCGACCCGAGCCCCGGAACGAAGAACGAGGCGAGCAGCGACAGGCCCGGGCTCTTCGGCGCGACGTAGCCGACCGGCAGTGGATGGGGCTGGACCCAGGTCTGCGGCTGGGGCGCCGGCCACTGCTGTGCCGGGTGCGCCTGGTGTCGCAACCCGTGCCTGTCGACCGCCGGCGGCTGCTGTGATGGCGGAGCGGCGGGAGCCCGGACGTGTTCGGTCCACGCCAGGCCGTCCCAGTACCGCTCGCTGTCGCCGACCGGGTACCACCCGGACGGTGGATGGGACTGATTCGTCATCGACGGTCCTCCTCGTGCGCCTTGCCGTCGAGCCTAAACGCTGGTGCCGCTCTCGGCAGCGCGGACCAGCAAACCGGTCCTGGATTGGCTCATCCGGATGGTCCGATGGGCGCCTAGCGTCGATCCCATGACGACCATCACCGACCCGCTTCACAGCATCCCCGTCCGCCTCGACATCGACGCCGCCGTGCCTGCGTTCACCAAGGCGCTGAGCCATCTGGACACGACGACGACCCGCGCGCTGGATCGGGTCGGCTTCCCCGTGGCCCTCCGTGAGCTGGTCCGGCTGCGCGCCTCCCAGCTCAACGGCTGCTCCTACTGCGTCGACTCCCACTCCTCCGACGCCTTGACGGCGGGGGAGAGCGTGCAGCGGCTCATGGCGGTCGCAGTCTGGCGGGAGTCGCCGTTCTTCACCGCCCGCGAGCGGGCTGCCCTGGCGTTCACGGAGTGCGTGACGCTGGCGTCCCGGACGAAGGTGCCTGCCGAGGAGTACGCCGCGGTGGCCGACCACTTCGCGCCGGAGGAGGTCGGGGCCCTGCTGGCGCTCATCGTCACCATCAATGCGTGGAACACCATCGGCGTGGCCGCCCGGCCCTGGGAGCCGACCCTTCGCCAGTGACCCGCGCGGTCGGCTGGGTAGGTGCAAGGCATGTCTCCCCGTGAATCGCGTCTACTGTCAGACGGCGGGGTCTTCCCGCCGGTGACGCCCGATCCGCCTGCACCGCCCGGACAGGAGGAGATCGTCGTCCCCGACCTCGTCGTCCGACCCGACCCCGCCGAGAGCGACACGCCGGCCTCCGCCGAGCCGACTGGCCCCGCGGAGGGAGAGCCGGACGAGCCTCCCGGGTGACCAGCCGTATGCCGCTGGGCTCGGCAGGCGCGTGGGTGATCTGCCTGCCCCTCGCCTTCGCGCTCGGGGGCTGCGGTTCATCGGAGGCGCCGTCGGCCGCCGCCGCTGCCACACGGTTCGTCGACCTCGCCTCCAGGGATCCCGGTGCGGCGTGCGGGCTGCTGGCTCCTCGCACCCGCGAGAAGGCCGCCGATGACGGGGACGGCAACTGCGCCAAAGGCCTGCGGTCATCCGGGCTCCCGTCCGCCTCCTCCGGTTCGGACGTGCCGGACGTGCCACCAGAGGTCGCGGGCCACACGGCGCTCGTCACGACGAGCAGCCAGGCGGTCTTCCTGAGCCTCTTCGACGATGGCTGGAAGGTTGTCGCGGCCGGCTGTACGAAGGTGTCCGAGGACGCGGCGGTGCCCTATGACTGCGCCATCCAGGGGGACTGACATGCGAGTGATGTTCTGGGTGCTCATCGGTGTCATCGCGGCCGGCCTCTGCTTCCAGATCGCCATGGGGCTGTTGCAGCGATGAACGGCCAGCGACGGCGAGGCTTCCTCAGGGACAACGCGTTGTCGTTGGCCTTTCTGATACTGCTCATGGGCAGCCTTGTCGGTCAGGCGATCTCGGGTGTCGCCGGCTACAACCTGGAGGCGCGCACCGCCGGTCTCCAAGAGATCTCGCTCTGGCGCTATGTCACCTCATCGCGGTTCGCCGTCGACACTGCAGAGAACTGGCAGTCCGAGTACCTCCAGTTCACCGTGTTCATCTTCCTCACCATCTGGCTCGTCCAGCGCGGGTCCTCCGAGTCGAAGAAGCCGGGAAGCGAGGGTCGCGAAACCGACAAGAAGCAGCTGCTCGGCCGATACGCCCGGGAGGACTCACCAGCGTGGGCGCGGGCCGGTGGCTGGCGGACCGCCGCCTACTCGCACTCGCTGCTCATCACCATGACGGCGATCTTCGTCCTCGCGTGGACGGCGCAGGCGGTGGCGGGACGGGTGGCCAACAACGAGGAGCGGATGCGCGACCTTCTCGAGCCGCTCAGCCTCGGGCAGTACCTCGTGTCCCCGGACTTCTGGGGCCGGACGTTCCAGAACTGGCAGTCTGAGATGCTCGCCATCGCGACCATGGCGGTGTTCTCGATCTTCCTGCGCGAGCGGGGTTCTCCCGAGTCGAAGCCGGTCGGCCTGCCCCACGACGAGACCGCGTCGGACGACTGACGGTGGCCCCCGCGGCGGGGACGCGGGTCACTCGGCGTCGTCCGGCTCGGCCCCCGTCTCGATGACCCGTGCCGCGATCTCGCGCAGCTTGATGTTGCGGTCCTGGGACGCCTTCTTGAGCTTGGCGAACGCCTCGGCGGGCGTCACCCGGTGGCGCTCGATGAGGATGCCGATGGCTTGGCCGATGAGCCGGTGGCTCTCGATCGCGCGGGCCATGTGGGTCTCACGGTCGGCAAAGGTGTTGGCCGCGACGACCCGGTCCACGGCGAGCGCGAACGCCTGGCCGAGCAAGTCTCCGACGATCCGCTCGTCCGTGGCGACGACCCGGGGACGCGGGAACTGGACCCACACCCGGCACTCCGACGACGGATGGTTCTGCGGGGAGATGAGCAGCCCCCGGACCGGTTCGTTCGGTGATGGAGCCTCCGGCTCGGCCGCAGTGAGGCTTTGCCACAAGGCGGCGTCCACGTCGGAGCGCCGCACCGGCCCCGCAGCGGTGAAGACGTGCTCTTCGGGTCCCGCCAGGGCCCGCACGGTCGACGTACCGTCGAACAGGTCGGCGAAGCCGTTGACCGCGGCCTCGAGCACCTGCTCCAGGTCTGCGGCGCTGCCGAACTCTGCGCTCAGCTCGGCGGCCGCGTGACGGCGAGCCCGCGCAGCGTGCTCGCGGGTCACGTCCTCGAGGGTCATGACGACGTAGTCGGGCCGGTCGCCGAAGCCCTCGACCTGCTGCGTGCTGACCAGCACCCAGACATCCCGCTGGTCCTTCGTCACGAGGCGGCACTCCTGGCCGCGGACCGTCGACCCGCCCAGGGCATCGGCCATGATCTGCTCGACCTGCTCCCGATCCGTGAGCTGGTCGGCGCCAGCGTCCTTGGGCTGGCTGGCGGCCGGCCACCACGGGTACGGCACGGTGAGCCCGCCGTCGAGCGGGGAGTACCCGAGCAGCTGGGTGAACGTCTCGTTGACCTCGATGACGTGCCCTGCGGCGTCCGTGATGAGAAGGGCGTCCTTGAACGACTCCATCACCGCACGCCGCCACGCGGCATCGCGCAGGCGGGCACGGGAGCGCTCGAGGTTGCTGGCCAGCCGGGCCCGCAGCTCCGTCAGGGAGAAGGGCTTGGAGATGTAGTCGTCCGCCCCCGACGTGAGCCCCTCCTCCGTGTCCCGCTCCGCTGCCCGGGCGGAGAGGATCAGCACGGGGACGTGGCGCAACGCGCTGTTCTTGCGGATGGCCCGGGTCAGCGCGAAGCCGTCGAGGCCGGGCATCATGGCGTCGGCGAGCACGATGTCAGGACGCTCGGCCAGGGATCGCTCGAGGGCAGCAGTGCCGTCGGGGACCAGCTCGATGTCGTAGTCGGCCGAGAGGGCGCCGCGCAGATACGTCCGCATGTCCGCGTTGTCCTCCGCGACGAGCAGTCGTGGGCGTCCGCTCCCGACTGCGTCGACAGGCCCGGTCGGGGACTGCGCCACCGCCTGCGGTCCGGTCATCTCGGGAGCCGGCTCAGCGGCATACGGCAGGTCCCACCCCTCCGTCTCCGCGAGGAAGGCGTCGATGTTTCGGGGGGTGATCGAGCGGCCCTCAGCCGGCCCCGAGGGCGGCTCGCCCCACGGTAGGCGGATGGTGAAGGTCGAGCCACGACCCAGCGCCGACTCGAGCTCGACGGTCCCGCCCATGAGCTCCGTCAGCTGCTTGACCATGGCCAGGCCGATGCCCGCTCCTTCGTGGGACCGGGCCCTGCCGGGTCGAGGCAGCTGCTCGAAGCGCTCGAAGACCCGGTCGAGGTCGCGCTTGCGGATGCCGATCCCCGTGTCCGTCACCGCCACGGCGAAGCCGTCCGCTTCGGCCCGCAGGCGCACGGTCACGGAACCTGACGGCGTGTACTTCAGGGCATTGCTGAGCAGGTTGAGCACGATGCGCTCGTACATGTCGCGATCGAGGTAGGCCGGGCGGTCTGCCTCGTCGAGCTCCGCCACGAAGTCGAGCCCCGCACGGCGGAAGGCGCGGGCGAAGGACTCCGCCATGGTGCGGGTCAGGAGGGTCACGTCGAGCGCGGCGAGATGCGGTTGCACCTTGCTCGCGGCCATGCGGCCGAAGTCCAGCATGGCGTCGACCATGCGGGCGAGCCGCACGGTGTTGCGGTCGACCAGCTGCAGCCGTTCGCGCTGGTCATCCTTCAGGCGCGGGTCTGCCAAGGCGTCCGAGATCGGGCCGCTGATCAGGGTGAGGGGCGTGCGTAGCTCGTGACTCAGGTTGGTGAAGAAGGCACTCTTCACGGCGTCCAGCGCCTCGGCCGTCTCGGCTCGGTGCCGCTCGGAGTCGAGGAGCCGGATGTCGCTCAGCGCGGTCCCGAGATGGGTGACACAGAGGGCGACGTACGTGGCGAGCGCCGGGTCCCATTGGCGGTGCGCCGAGCGGCCGATGATGAGGACCTCGGACATCTCGTCGTCGCCAGGCAAGGTGATGGGAAGGGCGTGCAGTCCAGCGACGGCCACGGTGGTCCCGCCGTTGTCGAGGTGGACAGGTGAGGGCAGATCGTGGTGCACCTGACGTCTCAGCGTGACCGCCTGTGTCGCGGCGGCGGACACGTCGGCCTTCAGGGCCTCCGGGACCATGAGGTCCCGCGGGTCTTCCGGCAGGGCACGGGCGTCCACCATGACCGCCAGCGGATGGTCCTGCGGATTGGACTTGAGCACGGCCGTGGCGAGGCGGCGGACGTCGTCCGCATCGGAGGCTTCGCCGAGTCGCCGCGACAGCACGCCGAGGGTGCTGAGCCGGCGCTCGCTGAGAACGTGGTCCGTCGTCTCCACCACGGCCGTGAAGATGCCGCTCACGTCGCCGGAGTCTCCGGTGATCGGGCTGTACGAGAAGGTGAAGTAGCTCTCCTCGACGTAGCCGTTGCGATCCAGCATCAGCTTCTGGTCACGCGACCACGTGGCGACACCGGAGTTCATGACGCTGTCGAGCATCGGGCCGATGCTGTCCCAGATCTCCGGCCAGATCGCCTTGCCCGGCGACCCGAGGGCGTACGGATGCTTGGTGCCGAGCATCGGCCGGTAGCCGTCGTTGTAGATCATGACGTACTCGGACCCCCACCAGATGAGCATGGGGAAGCGCGACGTCAGACAGATGCTCACGGCTCCTCGGAGCTCCGAGGGCCAGGTCGAGATCGGGCCCAATGAGGTGCCGGACCAGTCGAACGCCGCGAACCGCGCGCCAAGCTCGCCGCGGGGCTCGGCCCTGACACTGTGGCCCGGCAGGGAAGGTGGTGCAGTCATGTTGTGCTTGCCTTCGATGCTGGCGACCCATCGGCGCGTTTTTCCACCGATCCGCCTCTTGCGAAGCGTCGCACGGAGTGCCATCAGAGGCAAGTCGAGCGGATCACCGAATTCTGGACACAGCCTCGAACGCCTCGAGACTCTTGCGGTACAGCTCGGCGAAACTCGCCCCGTTGCGCTGGCCCGGGGTCCACGGCAACTGGGCGACCGATCCGCTGATCGAGTGGGTCGCCGGGTCCATCCACGCGTCGACGAGCTCCAGACCGGCCGCGATGGACTGCACGACGTCTTCCGGAACGGCGTCGCTGATGGTGTGGGCCTCGATGTCCTCCTCGGCACGCGTGTGGCCGGCGAGCGCCTCCTCGAGCAGGGCGAAGTAGATCATGAAGTCCATCGAGTCCGAGTCGAGATCCTCGAGGTGCGTGATGACTGCCTCGATCTCACGCTCCTCGACGACCCGGCCCTGGACGGCTGCCAGGTCACCGACCCGCGTCAGGCCGACCGGATGCATGAACGTCTGCTCGGCGGACTCGTGGAGGGCGACGTAGTGCAGCAGGTCGGCCACCGCGGCGCCGCGCTCCGATCCGGAGGAGTCCGTCACCCGAAAGACGAGCGAGGCGATGTGCGCGTGCTGGCGGCGCAGCACGCGCAGCAGGCTCTCGGGCGAAGACATACTTTCCTCGCGCTCGTGTCGAGTGGGTCAGCAGGCAGGTACCCACGCCACCAGTGGGTAATCGCTCTGTTGCACTGAGGAGTGGGTGGAGGTGGGCAATGCGGCTGCGGAGGAGCGACGTCGCGAAGCCAGGGTTGAGGCGCGTCCGGCGAGGCAAGGGCTTCGGCTACGTCGACCGAGAGGGCAAACCGGTGGACGCGGCCACGAAGGAGCGGATCCGGTCGCTCGTCATCCCGCCTGCCTGGGAGGACGTCTGGATCTGCCCTTGGCCCAACGGCCACATCCAGGCGGTCGGGACGGATGCAGCGGGGCGGCGACAGTACCTCTACCACCCGGCCTGGCACGCGAGCCGCGACCGCGACAAGCACGATCGGGTGCTCACCCTCGCCCGACGCCTCCCCGAGGCGAGAGCCGAGATCGGGCGGCGGCTGCGACGGTCTGGGCTGGGTCGTGAGCGCGTCGGCGCGACAGCCCTGCGACTCCTCGACGCGGGCCTCTTCCGGACCGGTGGAGAAGAGTATGAGAGCGACAACGGCAGCCACGGCGTCGCCACCCTCGCCAAGGATCACGTCACGGTCACCGGCGACGTCGTCTCCTTCTGCTTTCCCGCGAAGTCCGGTGTGGAGCGTGAGGCCGAGGTGCGTGACCCGGCACTGGCCAGGGCGGTGGGTTCCCTCAAGCGAAGCCGCGGGCCGACCGAGCGCCTGCTCCAGTACCGGGACGGCGACCAGTGGTGCGAGCTCTCCTCGGCGGACATCAACAGGGACTTCAAGGAACTCGTCGGGGACGAGTACAGCGTCAAGGACCTGCGGACGTGGGCCGCAACGGTTCTCGCAGCAGCGGCGTTCGCCGAACGCGGGGATGGCGCCCCTCCATCCTCGGAACGCGCACGCAAGAAGGTGGAGCGGGACGTCATGACCCTCGTCTCCGAGCACCTGGGCAACACCCCGGCGGTCGCCCGCCGGTCCTACGTCGACGGCCGGGTGGTCGAGCAGTATGCCGTTGGGCACACCATCGCTCGGGCGCTCGGCCGGGCCTCGGCCGCGGACCGCAAGCGGTTGCACGACGGTGACCTTGCGGAGGTCAATGGCCGCGCAGCACTCGAGCGAGCGGTCGTCCGTCTCCTTGGGTGAGGCTCGCAGCAGTTAGAGGTGGCACCCTCGGGGTAGGCGCCGCTCATGATGACGCAGACCACGCCGCCGACGACACCGCGGACGACACCGAGGTCGGACACGATCCCGGAACCCCCGGACCGGCCGATGCCGCCCCCGGAGCCCGGCCCTGCGCCAGACCCGCCTCCGCCGGGGCCGTTCCCCGGTCCGGATCCCACTCCGGGTCCGGCGCCCTTCCCGGAGCCGTATCCCACTCCCTCCCACCCGGGCCCACCGAGTCCGTCGGAGCCCGCACCACCCACCGACCCGGAGGTGATCTGACATGTCCACCCAGACGCGGAACCAGGCATCGGAGATCATCGCCGCGTGGCCGGACGACTCGAAGGAGGCCGCGCAACTCGTCCTCGACGCGTACGGCGAGCCGCAGGAGACCACGCAGGAGCAGCTGGTCTGGCACGGGGTCGGCCCCTGGAAACGGGTCGTGGCGACCAGGGCCGCCCACCGGCACGACTTCCCGGCGCCACACATCGACGCCGTGGAGTCCGTCATCGACTACCGTGTGCCGCCGGGCAAGGTGTCCGCCCTGGCCATCTTCGATGGGAGCGTCGTCGTCGAGCGCACGGTCGGCGAGCTCTCCGCGCGGTGTCATGACGAGGAGGCGAACACCCTGGCGCTCAACCTCGCGCACGACATCGTGACGGGCGAGAAGACGGCGGAGCAGGCTCGGGAGTACTACGCCAAGGAGTTCCTCGACTACCGGCGGGGCAAGCCCACGCCCTACATGGACGAGCTCCGCATCCCGGCGCAGACGGACACCGCCGACCCGGACGTGCGGCTCCTCTCCGACGAGGACCTCGAGCAAGCCACGCAGGACGGCGACCGGCAGAGCTGACGGCGGCAGAGCACGCCGTGGTCAGGTCCGCGTCCTGCGCGTCACGGGCCCAGAGGTGACGAGTCGCAGGGCATCGTCCATCATCGAGCGCCGCCGCGTGGCCGGGGTGTTCCCTCCGTCCGCGCGCGCCACCGCCTCGACCAGCTCCCGCCAGCTGTCGGCTCCCGAATGCCCGGCCTGCCAGCCGAGCTCCCGGTGCGCCCGGGCGCTGTCGACCAGGGGCACCTCCGTGGCCATGTGCAGCCATCCTCCCTCGAGCGGCAAGAGATGTGCCGCCCAGAGTGCGTCCGTGAGGCGGAGCAGCAGCTTGGCCGGCAGCCGTAACGGCCTGCCTCCCAACGGCGCAGCAATCTCTCGCGGTCCCAGGACATCCGGCGCCGCGAGATTGACCGGGCCGGGGAGCCGGGACTCGATGATCCGGGCGATGGCGTCGGCCACGTCGTCCGCGTGCACCACCTGCAGCTGCGCGTTTCGACCAAGCGGCATGACCGGTAGGTGCGGCAGGAGGCGCCGGGGGAGGATCGGTGGCACGCCGACCCGTCCGAGTGCGCCGGCAGCTGATCGTTGGGCCACCAGGGTGGGACGCGGGCAGCTGATGACGAGTCGGTCGCTGAGGTCCACGGTCCCGAGCGCCGTTGCGATCACGGCTTCCGTAGCAGCCTTCTGTCGGCTGTAGGAGCACCTGGGGTTACCCGTCACGGGGTGCGACTCGTCGACCCGGCGCCCATCTCGGCCCGGTGTGTAGGCCCCGGTCGAGCTCAGCACCACGAGCTGGCGCACTCCGGCAACCCTGCAGGCGGCGATGGTGCGGGTGAGCCCCTGCACCCCGACCTGCTCCTGGTAGTTCGTGCGCCGCATGGGCTGGATCGCCCATGCTGCGTACACACACGCATCGGCTCCACGGAGCAGCTGGGCCAGGTCTTCAGCCGCCGAGGGCGCGGTCACATCAACGTGACACCAGGTGGCCACGCTGCCGATCCGGTCGGGGCGGGGCAGCCGTCTCGCCGCAGCCGTGACCTCGTGCCCCTCGTGCGCGAGCCGGGCTACCGTCGCCGAACCGATGTTGCCGGTCCCGCCGATGACTGTGATGCGCATGGCACCTCCGTGCCCGATGGTTACCCGTTCCCGGCGACCAACCACAGGGTCGGTGGGCCATGTGGTTGGTCGGCGACGGGCCGGCCCCGCTGCGTCGAGATGGGTAGGGGAGGGGCCGTGGACGGGATGCAGCATGACGCGGTGGTGATCGGCAGCGGGCCCAACGGCCTCGTCGCGGCCAACCTCCTGACCGACGCTGGATGGCAGGTCCTCGTCCTCGAGGCGCAGCCGACAGCGGGCGGCGCGGTGCGCAGCGCCGAGGACGTCAGACCGGGGTGGATCCACGACACGTTCAGCTCCTTCTACCCACTCGCGGCGGCGTCGCCGACGATCCAGGGGCTGGGCCTCGAGCGTTTCGGCGTCGAATGGGTGCGGGCGCCTGCGCCGGTCGGCAATCCGCTCCGAGGAGGCCGGTGGGCACTCGTCCATCCACGGCCGGAGGACACTGCGGCCGCTCTCGACGAACTCCACCGTGGCGACGGGGAGGCGTGGATGCGAGCCTGCTCCCTGTGGGACCAGATGGGCGAGGACCTGATCGGGGCGCTGCTCACCCCCTTCCCGCCCGTCCGGCCCGGTGTGCGGCTCGGCCTCAAGGCGCCGCGACTGGGCGGGCTGGCATTCCTGCGCGAGCTCCTGCTCCCGGCGCGGCGGCTGGGCGACGAGTGGTTCGGCGGCGAGGCGCCCAAGCTGCTCCTGGCCGGCAATGCGGCTCATGCCGACATCCCGATGGACGCGCCGGGCTCCGGTCTCATGGGCCTGCTGCTCGTCATGCTCGGGCAGTCCCATGGCTTCCCCGTGCCGCGCGGCGGCGCCGGGCAGCTCACTGCGGCGCTGCTGAAACGGCTGGAGGCAGGGGGCGGCCGGGTGCGGACCGGGGCCCATGTGCGAGAGGTGGTCGTCCGGTCCGGCCAGGCAGTCGGGGTCCGGCTGGACTCGGGGGAGCTGATCCGGGCGAGCCGGGCTGTCCTGGCGGATGTCAGCGCGCCGGCCCTCTTCGGCGGCCTGGTGCCCTGGTCCGAGCTGCCGGATCGGCTGCGCCGCCGGATGGGTGCCTTCGAGTGGGACCTCGGAACGGTCAAGATCGACTGGGCCCTGAGCCGGCCCGTCCCGTGGGCCGCGGGACCGGACCTCATGCCGGGGACGGTCCACCTCGCCGACAGTGTCGCGGCGCTCGCCATCGCCGGGGCCGAGCTCGCCGCGGGCCGGTTGCCCGAGCGCGGGCTCGTCATCCTCGGCCAGATGGCGGCCACCGATCCCACTCGAGCACCGGAGGGGAGCGAGTCCATGTGGGCCTACATCCATGTCCCGCAACGTGCCTCCGCCGCGGATCGCGCGCCAGCCGACCCGGTTGACGAGGCGCAGGCCGAGCAGCTCGCGACCCACGTGGAGTCCCGGATCGCGGAGTTCGCCCCCGGCTTCCACGAGACGATCCTCGACCGTCGGGCGCTCGGGCCAGCGGCACTCGAGCGGCGGAACGAGAACCTCGTCGGCGGAGCGGTCAACGGCGGCACGTCGGCGATGCACCAGCAGCTCTTCTGGCGTCCGGTTGCGGGGCGTGGACGAGCGGAGACGCCGATCCGGGGCCTCTACCTGGCGTCGGCATCGGCACATCCGGGGGGCGGCGTCCACGGTGCCTGCGGGTCGAATGCCGCGCGGGCAGCCCTTCTCCACGACCGGCTGCGGCTGGCCCAGCGGCGGCTGGTCCCGGTGTCGAGCCGCCCGGGTGGGTAAGGAACGACCATGAGCCGCACCACTCGCTTCATGCGCTGCGCGCCCGACGACGTCTTCGAGGTCCTCGCGGACGGATGGAGCTTCGCCTCATGGGTCGTCGGTGCAGCGCGGATCCGGGAGGTCGACGGCACGTGGCCCCAGGCTGGTAGCCAGATCCACCATTCCGTCGGCCTGTGGCCGATGCTCATCGACGACACGACGTCGGTCGTCAGCATCGATCGGCCCCGCGCGATCGAGCTCAAGGTCCGAGCCTGGCCGACCGGGGAGGGCCGGGTCCGCCTGGAGTGCACCGCCGAGGAGGGCGGGACGCGTGTCGTCATGACCGAGGACGCCACGGCCGGACCTGCCAAGGTCGTTCCCCGCCCGGTGCGCGACCCGATGCTGACGGCCCGCAACGGTGAGGCGCTGAAGCGGCTGGCGTACCTCGCCGAGCGCAAGGTCGCGGACTCGACTCAGCTCCAGCGGGTAGCGAGCACAAGGCAGTAACAGAGCGGCAACTGTTCCCACCACCACCGACCCGAAGGGAAGGCGCACATGTCCGGTGTCGTCACGCTGATCAAGGAAGACCACCAGAAACTCGAGGCCGTCTTCAAGAAGCTCGAGAAGGCAGAGCCGACCGAGATCCCCGACCTCCTGCGTCAGGTGCAGGAGATGCTCGTCCCGCACTCCAAGGCCGAGGAGCAGGTGGTCTACCCGGCGATCAAGGCGACCGTGCCCGACGAGTCGTCGGACGTCGACGACGGGCTCGAGGAGCACCACCACGTCGAGGAGACGCTGGATCAGCTGCTGGCTTCGGATCCGGGCGCTCCCGGCGTCGACGGGCTCATCGCGGCGATGATCGGCGAGGTGCGGCATCACATCGAGGAGGAGGAGGAGCAGATCCTCCCCGCCTTCGGCAAGGCAGCGAACAACCAGCAGCTCAGCGAGCTCGGCGAGCAGTTCACCGCCGCCAAGGAGCAGGCTCTGCAGTCACTTCGGCCGCGCTGATCGGCGCCGGTTGCAGGCGGCTGGCAGGGGTACGGGAGAGGCGTCTCCACAACTCGGAGAAAGGAAAGATCATGCCTCGTCGTGGCCCCGGCCCGTCCGTCAAGGACAAGAAGATGTATGAGTCGCTGCGTGAGGACGGTGCGAGCAAGGAGAAGGCCGCCCGCATCTCGAACGCCGCAGCCAAGTCCTCCCGCAGCTCCGTCGGCCGCAAGGGCGGCTCGTCGGGCGACTACGAGGACTGGACCAAGGACAGGCTGCTCAAGCGCGCCCGAGAGATCGGTATCGAGGGCCGGTCGCGGATGGACAAGGGCGAGCTCATCAGGGCCCTGCGCAACCATTGATCGGTCGCGCGTCATGGTCATGACCGAGGGCTTCGCCCTCGCCCTCGGCTGGCTCGTGTTCATCGGGCTGCTCGGCTTCCTGGTGCACACGCTCCTGAGCGGACGCCGATGAGGTCACCGTGGTGGGCCACCGCCGCGGCGTGTCTGGTCCTGTCGGGATGCGTGGCTCCTGCGCTCGACTCGGGAGCCTTCCAGCACAACGCGATCGGTGCGCTCGACTCCGCCGTGTCCACGTCCAGAGTGGCGGCCCTGGCGCTCGATGCCCGGGTCGACGAGCGCATCACGGCGGCCTACGCCGACACCGTCGTCACCGAGGCGGAGGAGGCGATCGGCCCGGTCGAGGCGAGCTTCGGCACCGTGGATCCGCCTGATCCCGCGCTCGACCAGCTCCGCCGTGAGGTGCTCGACCAGCTCGGAACCACGGGCGACCTGCTCGCCGAGGCCCGGATAGCGGTTCGGCGTGGCGACTCGCACGCCATGAGGACGGTCGCCAGCGAGCTGCGTCGGACCGCAGACACCATGGACCAGCACGCCGAGGCACTCCAGTGAAGAAGGTCTTTGCCGTCGCCCTCGGGATCCTCACGGCGATCGGTGGCTTCGTCGACATCGGCGACCTCGTCGCCAACGGTCTCGTCGGCGCCCGCTTCGGGTTCTCCCTTGCCTGGGTCGTGATCGTCGGCATCATCGGCATCTGTGTGTTCGCAGAGATGAGCGGTCGGGTCGCCGCCGTGAGCGGACGCGCGACCTTCGACCTCATCCGCGAGCGGCTCGGTCCGAGGATGGGGTTGCTCAGCCTCGCGGCCTCGATGGCTGTCACCCTGCTGACCTTGGCGGCCGAGATCGGCGGCGTGGCGCTCGCCCTCGAGCTCGTGACGAGCGTCAACCCGTACCTGTGGATGCCCGTGGTCGGCGCGACCGTCTGGATCGTCCTCTGGAGAGTTCGGTTCTCCGTCCTCGAGAACGTCTTCGGTCTCGCCGGCCTCGCCCTCATCGTCTTCGCGGTCGCCCTGTGGCAGCTCGGTCCGGACTGGTCCGCCCTCTGGGAGTCGGCAAGTCGCCCCGCGGTGCCGGAGGGCGAGACGCTGCCCGTGTACTTCTACTACGCGATCGCTCTCTTCGGCGCCGCCATGACGCCCTATGAGGTCTTCTTCTTCTCGAGCGGAGGGGTCGAGGAGGGGTGGGGCAAGAAGGACCTCGGGCTGATGCGCGCCAACGTCTTCATCGGCTTCCCCCTCGGCGGGCTCCTGTCGCTCGCCATCGCCGGCGTGGCCGCGGTCGTCTACTTCCCACAGGGCATCCAGGTCGACAGCCTCAGCCAGGTCGGGCTCCCCGTCGGCATTGCCCTCGGCAAGCTGGGTCTGGCCTTCGCGCTCCTCGGCTTCTTCGCCGCCACCTTCGGCGCGGCCTGCGAGACGGGTCTCTCGGTCGGCTACAGCATCGCGCAGTACTTCGGGTGGCAGTGGGGCAAGTTCGTCGAGCCGCTTCGGGCCGCCCGCTTCCACACCGTCATCCTGCTCAGCACCATCGTCGCCGTTGGAATGCTGCTGACCACCGCCGACCCGATCATGCTCACCGAGTACTCGATCGTCTTCAGCGCCGTGGCGCTCCCCCTGACCTACTTCCCGATCCTGGTCGTGGCCAACGACCGGACCTACATGGGCACGTACGTCAACGGCCGCCTTGCCAACACGCTGGGGACGGTCTATCTGGTCGTCGTGGTGGTGGCCGCCCTGGCGGCGGTCCCGCTGATGATCCTGACGAGAGCGGGGCAGTGACATGGCTGGTGACCTGGCGGCGAGAGGGCACCCGGTGAACCGGCCCGCGCGCCTCGACGTCGTCCTGCGCGTGCTGGATCATCAGGTCGTCGGCCCGGAGAAGGAGCTGGTGGGCAACATCGACGACCTCGAGCTGACGCCGACCGGGACAGCGCTGGCGGTCACCGGCTGTGCCGTCGGAATCGGAGCCCTGAGCCAGCGACTGCCCGGGCGCCTCGGCACATGGGTCGGCGCGGTGTGGCGACGGTTGAGCACCGACTCCGATCCCCAGCCCACGGTCATCCCGGTCGGCCACATCGCCGCCCTCGGGTCGGCGATCACCGTCGATGCCCCGTCGACCAAGGCGCTCGCCGAGAGCTTCGAGCTCGAGCACTGGCTCCGCCGTTTCGTCGTCTCCCGCATCCCCGGTGCCAAGGGCGGAGCGGATCCGGCGCGCGATGAGGGAGGCGGCCCGAGCCGGCCGGTCAACGTGCTCGAGCCACCCACCCGGCCGCCGCTGCCGGGCTGTCGCTGGGTCAGCGACCTGCTGCGGGCCCCCGTCGTCGACGACACGGGCCACCGGCTGGGGACCGTCATCGAGCTGCGCTGCGACTCGAGGTCCGAGCCGTGGCGGGTGACCCACATCCAGTGCACCCAGTCGGTCCTCGGGACGGAGCTCGGATACCACGCGGACCCGGACCTCGGCCCGCTCCTGCTCCACCGGTTCTTCCGACGGCTCCAGCGGCACGACCTGCTCATCGACGTTGCGGACGTCACCGAGATCCGCCTCGACCCCGCTCGCATCATCGTCGCGACGCGTGACGACCGAAGGCACCCGCACCACGCCCGGGACGGCTGACCCGGGAAGCCGGCTCAGCGGCATACGGCATCGGGACCACCACGACGAAAGGCAAGGTCATGAGCACTCCGGCAGGCAGGCACGGCAGCGTGTGGCTCGAGGTTCCCAGCCACCGCAGGGAGCCGGCGCCGCCCTTGGCAGGTGACGCCGAGGCCGACGTCGTCGTCGTGGGCGCTGGCATCTCCGGGTTGACCACGGCACTGCTCGCCGCGCGTGCGGGGATGCGCGTCGTCGTGCTCGAGGCCCGTCGGATCGGTGATGGGACCACCGGCTACACGACCGGCAAGGTGACGGCACAACACTCGCTGATCTATGCCCACCTCGTCGAGTGGGCCGGCGTCGACCGGGCCCGCCAGTATGCCGACGCGAACCGGGCCGGCGTCGACCTCGTCGCCGACCTCGTCGAGGAGCTCGACATCGACTGCTCGCCGACCCGCGCGGACGCCCTCGTCTACACGACGTCAAACGACGCCAAGGGGATTGGGGTCATGGAGGACGAGGCGGTGGCGGCGCAGCGCCTCGGACTTCCCGCGACGCTCGTCAACGAGTCAGGCCTGCCCTTCCCCATCACCGCCGGGGTGCGATTCACCAACCAGCTGCACGTGCACCCCCGTCACTACCTCGAAGGGCTCGCGGACGCCCTCGTCGCGGCGGGCGGCACCATCCACGAGGGCAGCCGCGTGACCCACGTCGCGGAGGCGCACGGCCGGGTCACGGCCGAGACCCAGGCAGGCACGGTCGAGGCAACGAGTGCCGTGGTGGCCACGCTCCTGCCCATCGGCCTGCTCGGCGGCTACTTCGCGCGCACCAGGCCGAGCCTGTCCTACGGCCTGGCCGTGCGCCTGCGTCACGCGGCGCCTGTCGAGATGACGATCTCGCTCGACGAGCCGGTGCGGTCCACGCGCCCCTGGCCGGACGCCGGGCCAGAGGGGCTCATCGTCGTGGGCGGCGGGCACGAGGTCGGCGCGGACGTCGACACGGAGGGCCGCTACGCAGACCTCGAGCAGTGGACCCGCGACACCTTCGACGTGATCGAGGTGTCACACCGGTGGAGCGCCCATGACTACGTGACGCCGGACCGCGTCCCCTATGTCGGCCGCAGCCCACTTCACCAGCACGTCCATGTGGCAACGGGCCTCGGCAAGTGGGGGCTGTCCAACGGCAGCGCGGCCGGACTCATGCTCAGCGACCTGTTGGCCGGCCGTGACCCTGCCTGGCTCCCCGTCTTCGACTCGCGACGCACCGACGGCATGCGCTCGGTGCCAAAGCTCGTCACCGGCAACCTCAAGGTCGCCGCCCAGCTCGTGACCGGCGAGCTGAGGCGGGAGGCGCCGCGGTGCTCGCACATGGGGTGCCGGCTCCGGTGGAACGTCGCCGAGGAGACGTGGGACTGCCACTGCCACGGCTCGCGGTTCGACTCGGACGGCCAGGTCATCGCGGGGCCGGCGGTCAGGCCGATCGACATCGAGGGCGGTAGGGCTGGGTAGGGGTCTGGAGTGACAGCACGGTGGTACCGCAGCGGGGTGATCTACAGCCTTGACGTGCGACTGTTCCAGGACTCCAACGGTGACGGGATCGGCGACTTCGCCGGCCTGACGAGCCGGCTCGACCACTTGAGCCGCCTCGGGATCAGCATCCTGTGGCTGAACCCGATCCACCCCACGCCCTTCCGCGACGGCGGCTACGACGTCGCCAACCACTACGACATCGATCCGGCGCTCGGCAGTCTCGGGGACTTCGCGGAGTTCATGGACGAGTGCGACGAGCGCGGCATCCGGGTCATGCTCGACCTCGTCCTCAACCACACGAGCGACCAGCACCCGTGGTTCCAGGCGGCTCGCTCCGATCCCCGCTCGCCGTACCGGGACTGGTACGTGTGGTCCGAGGACGAGCCGGAGCACCGGGACGAGGGCATGGTCTTCCCCGGCGTCCAGGAGTCCACCTGGACCTACGACGAGACGGCCGGGGCGTGGTACCACCACCGCTTCTACGCCTTCCAACCGGACCTCAACGTGCTCAACCCCCAGGTGCGCTCGGAGATGAAGAAGATCCTCACGTTCTGGGAGCGCTTGGGCGTCAGCGGATTCCGCCTCGACGGCGCGCCGTTCCTCATCGAGAAGATGACGGCTGACGGCGCCGAGGGGCGTGCCCATGGGTTCCTCGTCGAGCTGCGCGACCGCCTGTCCTGGCTGCGCGGTGACGCGATCTTCCTCGCCGAGGCGCACGTGCCCGACGATGAGCTGCTCGAGTTCTTCGGCGATGCCGACGGTGGCGCCAGCCGGGTCCACATGCTCTTCGCGTTCCGCCTCAACGAGGCGCTCATGCTCTCCCTGGCGCGGAGGGACGCGAGCGCCCTCGCCGAGGCGCTCACCTCCCTGCCTCCGCTGCCCCGCAATGCGGCCTGGGCGACCTTCCTGCGCAACCATGACGAGGTCGACCTGTCGCAGCTCAGTCCCGGCGAGCGGGCCGAGGTGTTCGCGGCGTTCGGGCCCGATCCGGAGCACCAGCTGTACGAGCGTGGCATCCGGCGGCGGCTCGCGCCGATGCTCGACGGGGAGGAGGCGCGGGTCCGACTGGCGTACAGCCTCCAGTTCACCCTGCCGGGTACGCCGGTGCTGCGGTACGGCGACGAGATCGGCATGGGGGAGAACCTTGAGCTCCCTGAGCGTGACGCGATCCGGACTCCGATGCAGTGGTCGGGCACCGAGAACGGCGGCTTCTCGACGGCACCGCAGGAGCGCCTGCTGCGTCCGCTCGTCGAGGCGTCGCCCTACGGCTTCAAGGACGTCAATGTCACCGACCAGCGGCTCATGCCGGACTCGCAGCTCACCTGGTTCGACCGGATGCTGCACACCCTGCGCGAGTGCGAGGAGATCGGAGCCGGCAGCCACCGGATCATCGACGACACTCCCGCACCGGTCCTCGCCCACGTGGCCGAAGGTTCCACCGGAGTGATCCTCTTCGTGCACAACCTCGGAGACTCGCCCCAGCTCGTCGAGCTGCACGACGTCCCCGTCGGGGACCAGCCACCGGTCGAGGTCTTCTCCGACCACCCGTACGACGGGGAGCTCGACCCGACGCGCCTCGAGGTCGGCCCCTACGGGTTTCGCTGGATCCGCCTGCGCCGCTCACACGGTCCCGCGCCGGGTTGAGACGATGCCGTATGCCGCTGGGTTGGCTCGTGTGTCGAGTGGGCAGTTCGTGCCTAGGCAGTTTCGGTGGGAGAAGTGACGGGATAGCCGTGCCGGACTCACGCTCGTGCGGCAGGCGACCCGTGGACCCTTCCCGTCAATTCTCCCGAGCCGTATGCCGCTGGGCTGGCTTTGCTGGTCAGCCGGCCATCTCGTCAGGCGGAGAACTCGACCTGGAGGTCCCTGCCGCCGTTGGGCAGGACGAACCCGCCATCGGTGGGCGACACGTCCGAGCCGTCGTGGCGAACCGTGTCGGGTTGCGCTCCGTGGACGACGAGCCGGAAGGCGGTGCGCCGGAACTCGGGATAGCCGTCGCCGGTCGCCTCGCCCGTAAGCATGACGTCGTCACCGCTGCGGGTCACGGTGAACGTGGTGGACAGGTGGGCTCCGTCGCGGGAGGCGAAGGTGAGGCCGTCGTCCTCGACGAGCCGGGACTCGTAGTGGCCATCGCCCAAGGGCACGAAGAGGTGCAGCTCGACGACCTCGGGGTGGTAGCCGTCGGTGGAGGGCGGGGCCTCCGGCCACATCGGGATCACGGAGCCGGCGCGGGCGTAGACGGGGATCCGGTCCATCGGGGTGGGCGCGATGACATAGCTCCGGCCGACATGCGGTTCGTCGGCCTCGTCACCGAACCAGTCGTACCAGCCGCCGGCCGGCAGGTAGACCTGACGGGCCGTCATCCCCGGCTCGTCGACGGGTGCCACGAGCAGGTCGTGGCCGAAGAGGTACTCGTCGTCGATGTCCGCGGCAGCGGACTCGTACTGGAAGTCGAAGACGAGGGGGCGCTGCACCGGCTCTGCGGTCTCCGACGAGCGGACGAAGGACGCATAGATGTACGGCAGGAGCCGGTATCGCAGCCGCACCGCCGCACGCACGAGGTCGTGGATGACCTCACCGAAGGCCCAGGCGTACTGGTCGATGTAGCCCGTCTCCGAGTGGTTGCGGCAGAACGGCGTGAGGGCGCCGTACTGCATCCAGCGCAGGAACAGCTCGGCGTTGGCGTTTCCCTGGAAACCGCCGATGTCGGCTCCGACGAACGGCTGGCCCGAGACGCCGAAGCCGCAGCCCATGGTGATGCTCAGCCACAAGTGGTCCCAGCGTGACTGGTTGTCTCCCATCCAGTTGGCGGCATACCGCTGAATCCCCGCGAAACCCGCCCGCGTGAGGATGAAGGTGCGGCGCTCGGGCATGGCCTCGAGCAGTCCCTCGGTCGTGCCCATCGCCATGAGCAGTGCGTACTGGTTGTGGTAGCGCTCGTGCGGGAACTCGCCGTGCCCGAACCGCATTGTCTTGGAGGAGATGACCCCGGTCGCGGGCTCGTTCATGTCGTTCCAGATGCCGGCGAGCCCGGACTGGACGTGGGCCGCGTTGAGCTCGCCCCACCAGGCACGCGCCTCCTCGGTCACGAAGTCCGGAAAGGCGGTGTTGCCCGGCCACACCTGGCCGACGTACACGTCGCCACCCTCGGTACGGCAGAACAAGTCGCGCTCGAGTCCTTGGTCAAAGACCCAGTAGCCGGGCTCGTGCTTCACGCCGGGGTCGATGATGGTGATGACGCGGAACCCCTTCTCTCGCAGGCGCTTGACCATGCCTGGACCATCCGGGAAGGACTCGGTGTCCCACGTGAAGACGCGGTAGCCGTCCATGTAGTCGATGTCGAGCCAGAGCGCGTCGCACGGGAAGTCGTCGTCGCGATGCCGTTGCCCGAGTGCTTCCACCGCGGCTTGGTCGTACTTGTGCCACCGGCACTGGTGGTACCCGAGCGCCCACAGCGGCGGCAGCTGCATCCTGCCGGTGAGGTCGGTGTACGACTGGAGGATGGACGGCATGTGCGGTCCGGCGAAGACGTACTCGGTGTACTGCCCGCCGTCGAAGGTGATGCGGTACTCGTTGGCGGGCGAGAACTCGTAGTGGCCGCGGTAGCCGTTGTCGACGAACGACGCGCTCATCTGCCCATGCGGGTACAGCTGGTGATGGAAGAAGGGCACGCTCACGTAATAGGGGTCGAACTCGGTGCTCGTGCGGTCGCCGCGCGGGTCGCCGGGCTCCTTGCCGGAGGTGAACTCCAGGGAGCCGACCTCGCTCAGGACGTCGTTGTTCCAGAGGGTGAAGTCGCGTCCCTTCCGGTCATGCCGGCCGCTCTTCTCGCCCAGGCCGAAGATGCGATCCGCTCCACCGCACCGACGGCGGATCGTGAAGGCGTCGTTGAGGGTTGCGTACGTCCAGTACCGACCCTGCTCATCGGCGGCGGCCTCGACGACCGGGGTGCCGTCAGGGCGGTGGACATCGATCCGGAACGGGTCCAGCCACAGCGAGACCACCAGGCCGGACGTCGTCAGCCGGACGCGCTCCTCGTCGCGCTCGAACTGGAACTGGACGGGCTCCGCAAGGGGATCAGCGCAGACGGCGTGCGTGGGCGCCTCGTCGAACACCCCGCCGCGGCTGATCTTGATCCGCACGACGTCATCGCGCACGAGGTCGATCCGCAGCTTCTCGGTGTGCACCTCGGCGATCAGGCCGCGTGCAGTCTGCTCCGCTGACATGATGCGCTCGAAACGGATGAAGTGGTCGGTCGGCAGCATGCTTCTCCTCGTGGGCCGGTCGGGCTTGACGTGGTCAGCACGTCCAACCTATGTCGGCCCCGGCGTGACATGCGATGCCGCGAGGAACTCATCGGATTTCAGAACGGTGGTGGGTCGTTCCAGTCGGGGCGTTGCCGTCGTTCCCGGGCTTCGCGGGCGCGGCGCTGTCGGGGGGTCTCGGGTGGGCGCCGGGACGGTGGGGCGTGCTCGGGGGCGTCGGGGTCACCGAGTGCCTCGGTCCATGACTTGGGGTAGGTGATGTAGTCGCGTCCGGTCAGGGTGCGCCAGGCCAGGCCGCGCTGGTTGCGGGCGGCCAGCGTCGCCGCGATGCCCGGCCCCGTGTCGGGCAGTGGGGTGCAGTCCCACAGCCCGGCGGTCTTGAGGTTGTGGTGGCGCCGGTGCAGCGGGCCGAGGTTGGAAACGCTGGTCGGCCCGTGCGGGTAGGGCACGTGGTGGTCGAGGTCGCAGCGGTTGGCCGGGATCTGGCAGCCGGGGCCGCGGCAGTGCCCGTCGATCGCGCGGACCTGTTCGGTCATCGCCGGGGTGGGCCGGTACCGGTCGGTGCCCAGTTGCAGGGCTCGTCCGGTGGCGTGGTCGACGGCCAGCCAGCGCCACACCGAGCCGGGCGCGGTGATGACCGCGCGGGCGTGTTCGGCGGTGACCCAGCCGTGTCCGGGCCGCTCGCAGGCGGCGTTGCTGGCGCCGGTGGCGACCTCGAACGGGACCACGATCCACGCCGTCGCCGGCGGCGCGGCCGGGGCGCAGCCACACCCCGGGCCCTGCCCACCGAACCCGTCGCCGTCGCCATTCCCGTCGACGTCGACGGCGTCATTCCCGTGGTCACCGCCGTCCACGTCGCCGCTCGCGCCGTCGTCCGTGTCACCGGTCGGAGCGGCGGCGCCCGCGGAGGCGGCGACGGCGTGGGTGGGGCATGGGCCGTAGCCGTGCCGCAGCAGCGCCTCCGCCGCGAGGTCGGCCCGCAGCTGGTCCAGGGTGCGCGGGTCACCGGCCTGACGCATCGCCCGGGCCAGGTGCTCGACCCGGTCCAGGACCGCGACCACCGCCTCGGCGCCGGTGCGCAGCGAGAGCACGCCCATCCCGTCCTCGTCCAGCTGTCCCCACAGCGCCCGCCGGGCCCGTGCCCGGGTCCGGCGGGCACGGGTCGCGGCGGGATCGGCCAGCTTCTTGAGCACCCGGGTCAGCCGGGCCCGGATCAGCGCGTGCCCGGGCCGGGACCCGTCCGGCAGCAGCGTCAGCACCCGCTCGGTCACGGCCCCGGTGACCTGAGCGGCCCGCTCCTGGTCGAGTCCCTCGGCGGCGGCCAGCGCGGCGCACTCCTGGGCAATCAGCGCGGCGTGCAGCAGCGACACCGTCCCGGCGGCCAGCCGGGAGCGCAGCCCGGCGCAGCCGTCCCGGTCGGTGGCCAGCCGCAGCCGGCGGGCCGCTTCGCCGGCCGGGACCGCGGTCGCCGTGGTCAGCTCCATCACGGCCAGCTCGCCGGCGCTCACCCCGGCCGCGGCGTACCCCAAGATGCCCTCGACCCGGTGCGCGAGCTGCGCATCCAGCACGGTGTGTAGCGCCCCGTACGCGTCCACGATCCGCCCGTCGAGGCGGGAGCGGTCCGCCTCCAGCGCCTCGACCCGGGCCAGGATCGCCTCCCCGGCCTCCCGCAGGCTCAACCCGACCGGTCCATCCGCGGGCCCGTCGCCGTCGTCGCTGCCCGCGGTGCCCACGGCGCTCTCATCGGCGGGTGCCAGGGGCCGGATCGGGTAGTCGGCCAGCGCCTGCGGGCTCAGCTGCTCGTAGACGCCCGGGACCAGCGTCGCCTGCTCCAGCTGGGCCGCGAGCACCCGCTCCTGCCAGTCCTCCTCGCCCCACACCTCGTCCCAGGCGTCCCCCGAGCCGTCGCCGAGCGGTTCGGCCAAGGCCACGGAGCGGGCCAGCACGTCGTCCGGGTGCAGGTACGACACGAACGGTCCCCCTCCCTGACGACACGGAACCGGCTACCCCCATTCCAACACATGTTCGAACATCGCCGCAAGACTTTTCCACAGCGGACTACGCGGACTCAACTGCAGCGCAACGGAATCGGCCCGATGCTGCGAGCCCAGCGGCATACGGCACGAGGTTGGCTTTGGCAGTTGACCTACGCATGGGGACGGTCCTGCGCCATGCTGGCTGACCGATGAGAACCTTCGCCCTACTGGTCAGAGCAGGCTTCCGGCGGCACTCCACCTATCGCTTGGCCATGCTGGCCGGGATGACGACGAACTCCGTCTTCGGCCTCATCCGTGCGTCCGTGCTCGTTGCCGCGGTCACGTCCGCAGGGAGCCAGATCGGCGGATACGACGCTCCCACGGTGCTCGCCTTCGTGTGGTGGGGTCAGGCCTTGCTCGGCGCGGTGAACATCTGGGGCTTCCAGGAGGTCGGCGACAGGGTGCGCACCGGCGACATCGCGATCGACTTCCTCCGGCCGCTCAACCCGCAGCTCACCTACCTCGCAGGAGATCTCGGTCGCGCGGGGATCAGCCTCATGGTGCGTGGCGCACCAACGCTGCTCATCGGCGCCCTGCTCTATGACCTCGCAGCCCCGCCCGGGCTGGACTCGTGGGTCCTCGGCCTCGTCTCGGTCGTCCTTGCCGTCGTGGTCGCGTTCGCCGGCACCTTCATCGTCAACCTGCTGGCCTTCTGGGTCATCGAGGTGCGCGGCATTCGGCTGGTCTGGATGATCACGTCCGGCTTCCTCTGCGGTCTCTACGTGCCCATCCCGTGGTTCCCCGACTGGCTTCACACGTTCGCGCAGTGGACGCCGTTCCCCGCGATGCTCCAGAACCCGCTCGACATCCTCTCCGGACGCGTCGATGGAGGCGCCATCTGGACAACCCTCGCGGGGCAGGTGGCCTGGGGAGCGGCCATCATTGCGCTCGGGCAGGTGGTCCTGCACCGTGGCCGTCGCCGTCTGGAGGTACAGGGTGGTTGACCTGACGCCCTATCGAGCCATCCTCCGCTCCCGCATCCGCGCGCAGCTGCAGTACCGTACGTCGTTCGTCACCGACATCCTCGGAACGGTGGGCGTCGGGCTCACGGAGCTCGCAGAGGTCTGGGTCATCTTCCACAACGTCGATGTCCTCGGCGGGCTCGACTTCACGGCAGCCCTGCTCGTCTTTGCGCTGTCCAACATCTGTTTCTCGCTCGCCGACATGGTCGTTGGCCATCTCGACCAGCTGCCCACGTACATTCGCGCCGGCACGATCGACGCGTTCTACGTGCGGCCGCTGCCGCTCCTCGCCCAGTTCATGTCGAGCGAGATCTCCCTGCGCAGGATCGGGCGGCTCACCGTGGCCGTCATCGTCCTCGCGATTGCCCTGACAAAGGCTCACATCGCTTGGGACACAGGAACTGTCGTCCTGCTGATCCTTTCTGTCGTCAGCGGAACCGCCATCTTCTCCGCGCTCTTCACCGCTGCCGGTGGTCTGCAGTTCTTCGTCGTCGACGGGGCGGAGCTCACGAACGCCCTCACCTACGGCGGTTCCTACGCCGCCCAGCAACCGCAGCGCGTCTTCCCCGATCCGCTGCGGATCTTCTGGACCTTCGTCGTCCCGACCGCGTTCGTCGCCTACCTCCCGGCAATCGCCATCCTCGACCTGCCGGGTAACGTGCTCACACCGACCTGGCTGGCCTGGTGCACGCCGCTCGCAGCAGTCTTCGCCTGGGTCATCGCCGGCATCTGCTGGCGGGCCGGCACGCGCCGCTACCAGGGAGCAGGGGGTTGACCGTGACACCCGTCGACACCGCGTCGGCACCGATCATCGAGACGCAGGACCTGGTCCGCGACTTCCGGCGTGGCGCGCGGCGCACCCGGGCGGTCGACCACATGACCTTCGCCATCCAGCCGGGCGAGGCCGTCGGCTACATCGGCGCCAACGGAGCCGGCAAGTCGACGACGATCAAGATGCTGACCGGCATTCTCAAACCGACCTCCGGCCTGGCGCGGACGTGCGGACTCGACCCGATGGGGCAACGGATCGACGTGGCCCGTCAGGTCGGGGTCGTCTTCGGCCAGCGGTCGCAGCTGTGGTGGGACCTGCCGCTGCACGAGTCCTTCACCATTCTCGCCGCGATCCATCGGCTGGATCCCGCTGAGGCGCGGGCCCGCACGGCTCGGCTCGTCGACCAGCTCGAGATGGGTCCGCAGCTCGACACACCTGTGCGCTCCCTGTCGCTCGGGCAACGGATGCGCGCCGAGATCGCCGCTGCCCTGCTGCACTCGCCTCGGCTGCTCATCCTCGACGAGCCCACGATCGGCCTCGACGTGCTGTCCAAGCAGCGGCTTCGTGAGTTCCTCGTCGAGGAGCGCCGCCAGCTCGGCACCACGCTGCTGCTCACCACCCACGACATGGGCGACATCGAGCGGCTCTGCGACCGGGTGCTCGTCGTCGACCACGGCCGACTGGCCTTCGACGGGACCCTCCAGGGCCTTGCGGCCACGGTGGGTGCCGAGCGACTTCTCGTCATCGACCTGGCCGAGCCGACGTCGCCCCTCGAGGGAGTCGCGAGGGCGCGGCTCGTCGGGTTCGAGTCCGATGGCCTGCGCCAGCGGCTCGCCTTTGACCCGGCGCAGACGACGGCTGCGGCAGTGCTCGCCGAGGTGTCCCGTCGCGCGGAGGTTCGCGACCTGACGATCGAGGAGCCTGACATCGAGGATGTCGTCCGCCGGATCTACGCGACCTCCCGCGAGTAGACAAACAAAGGGGTATGCCGCTGAGCTGGCTTGCGCTGGAAGTGAACTCAGCGGCATACGGGCTATTCAAGCGTGCGGAGCATCCTGGTGTTGCCCAACGTGTTGGGCTTGACGCGCTCCAGGTCGAGGAACTCGGCGACGCCTTCGTCGTAGGAGCGGAGCAGCTCGGCGTAGACCTCGGCCGAGACCGCTTGACCCTCGATCGGCACGAAGCCGTGACGGGTGAAGAACGGCACCTCGAAGGTGAGACAGAAGAGCCGGCGGACCCCGAGCTGGCGGGCGTCCTCGACGAGGGACTCGAGGATGCGGCCACCGAGGCCGGTGCCGAGCAGGTGGTCGGTCACGGCGAGCGTGCGAATCTCCGCAAGGTCCTCCCACATGACGTGCAGGGCCCCGCAGCCGACGAGGATGCCGTCGCGCTCGGCGACGACGAACTCCTGGACGCTCTCGTAGTAGGTCACCGCCTCCTTGCTCACGAGCACCCGGCGCTCGGCCAGCGGCGCGACGAGGGAGCGGATTCCCTTGACATCGGAGGTTCGGGCACGCCGGAGCACCACATCGTCAGTTGACGGGGTCGAGGTCACGAGAGGTTGCCGTCCGCGAACGACGCGAAGAGCCGCCGAGCCTGGTCACCGAGCACGACGATGGACTGGGATCCGGCCCAGCCGAAGGGCCCAGCCGCGACCCCGCGTCCGACCTTGGTGGGATTGACCCGGTAGAGGCCGGCGGCGAAGGTGAGCATCTCCTCGGCGGAGAGGTCGCTCTGGCCCACGCTGCTGAAGCTGGTCAGGGCGCCGGGCACCGCGATCGGCCCGGCAAGCTTGGCCTTGATCGCCGCGGCGACAAGGAGCTGCCCTTGATGCCGCGAGCGTCCGAAGTCGCCATCGGGCAGGGTCTTGCGCTCGCGGGCGTAGGCGAGGGCCTCCTTGCCGCTGAGCACCCGCGCACCCTTCTTGATGACGAGGCGGGCGTGCGAGGCGTTGACCGTCTCCGGGACGACGATGGGGATGCCGCCCTGGTCGTCGATGAGCTTCTTGAAGCCCTCGAAGCCGATGACGGCATAGCCCTCGATCGGCAGTCCGGTCGCCTTGCGGACGGTGGCGAGCTGAGCTGCCGGCCCGCCGAGTGCCATCGCGGAGTTGATCTTGCCCTTGCCACCGGTGCTGAGTGGCACCCAGAGGTCCCGGGCCATTCCCATGACGCCACCGCCTCCGGTGCCGTCGAGGCCGACGACCTGGAGCGTGTCGGCCCGTGAGCGGGCCAGGTTCTGTCCCTTGCGCGCATCGGAGCCCAGCGCGAGCACCCAGCGTGGGCCGCCGCCCAGGGCGGGGCCCTTCGTGCCGAGCGACGGCCACCAGCCTCCGACGACCTGCCACGTCGGGCCCACGGCCAAGGTCACGTCGTCCCCGGCCGTGACCACGGCGATCGGCGTGTCGAACCAGGAACCCACGGCCGCCTTGGCACCCGCCGGCACGGTCGAGCCAGGTCCGGTTCGTCCGGCGAGGACCTTGGCGGTCTCGGCGTTGGCCGCCTTACCGAGGTCGGCGCCGCCGTAGAGGCGCTCGACGAGCGAGGCCAGGTCAGCTGGGGCGCCCTCGACAGGGGCCGTTGGCGCCGGCGCGCCCGTCGGGGTTGTCACCCCGCCCGCGCTGGTGCCGCCCGCCCGAGGCTCGGAGTCTCCGGTGCAGGCGGCCAGCAGTGCAACGGTGGCGACCGACGCGGTGAGGGCGGCCACCCGGCGGTGACGTGCAGGTCCGAGGATCACAGGGAAACCGTAGACGACCGGACCTCCGTGTCAGGGGGCGACACCGATCAGGGCGTCACGCCCGCCGCCCGGCGGACGAGGCCCCGCGAGGCCGCCACCGACACCATCATCGTCGCCGCGGAGACGGCCGCCGCCACGAGGAACCGGATGACGAGCGTCATGTCCAGGTACGACAGGAACGGCAGCATGAGGACCAGGACGAAACCAGCGGAGAGGACGACCGTCACGGCCAGCGGGAGCCCGATCTCGTGGGAGCGCGCCCGGTGCAGGGTCGACAGGGGAGTGCCGGCGAGGCTGAGCGCGCGGTACTGGGCCCGCTGGTCGAGCACCCGCGCGGCCTGGACGACGCCGGTCGACGTCGCCGCGATGACCGTGATGATCGCGAGCGTCACCATGGCGCCGGTCGACATGTCCCTGGCCATGACGGCATCGGCGGCGCGTTGCTGGCTCGCCTCCGAGGTCGCGAGCGTCGTGAACCCGGTCACGATGATGCCCAGGCCGAGGGCGCCCACCGCCCGCCAGGTGCTTCTCGGGTCGTCGACGATGCGCCGGGCGGCCAGCAGGGTGGCCGACGTGGGCGCGAACCGGGCGGCGACCCGCCCGGCCACCATGACGACCCACGGGCCAAGGCCGTTGACGGCGAGGATCATCGCGGACAGGACGACGACGGCGGTGGCGCGGGCCGGCCGGTCCATCGAGTTGATCGCGACGAACCAGACGACCCCGACGATCACGGCCGCGACCAGTCGCCCGGCGCTGAGCCGGCGCGGTGTCGTCCGCGCCGCCACGCCGAGCGGTCCGATGACGACCTTGGCCAAGGAGGAGAGTCCCGAGCTGAGGGCGACCGCGACGACGGCAACGACGACGAGGGCGACCTGGCCGATCGGCAGGATGAGCTCTGACACCTCGAAGGTCCGCCCCTGGAAGCTCAGCTGCGCCACGAGGGGCAGGGCCGCCGCATAGACGAACACGCCCGCCAGGGCGCCGAGGAGCGCCTGGGTCGCCGCTTCGGCGAGCGTCATGACGGTGACCTGGGCGGACGTGGCGCCGCTGAGGCGCAGGGCGGCGAGCCGTTGGTCACGACGGGCAATGGCCAGCCGAGCCGCGACGCCGCCGAGGGTGAGGATCGGGATGACGAGGCAGGTGACGGCCACCCAGGCCAGCGTCACGTAGGTCTCCCCGATCGTCGGCCAGAGGGCGTCCGGGCCGGACACGTCAGCGGCGTTCCGCGTCTCGAACCCGTGCAGGCCGCCGAGGCTGACGAGCAGCGCGCCCGTCGCGACGGCGAAGGCGATGACCGACAGCAGCCCGGGCACCCGGTCGTCCCTGGCGTCCAAGGTGCGCATGCGCCACCACAGGGAGAGCGCCGCGGTCATGCCTGCACCTCCGCGCCGTCGATGCGGCCGTCACGCATGCGCACGATGCGGGAGCACCACGCTGCAACGTTCTCGTCGTGCGTCACCACGACGAGCGACGCGCCGCTGTGGGAGGTGAGGGCGGTCAGGTGCCGCATCACCTCGGCACTCGTCGACTGGTCGAGCGCGCCGGTCGGCTCGTCGGCGAAGACGACACCCGGACGCCCGACGAGGGCCCGGGCGATGGCCACCCGCTGTGCCTGCCCTCCGGAGAGCTCGCCGGGCCGGCGCCGCTCCAGGCCGGCAAGGCCGAGTGGTTCGAAGAGCGCCCGGGCCCGGCCCGACGCCTCGCTCCGACGGACGCCGCCGAGCATCAGCGGCAGCGCGACGTTCTCCACCGCGGGCAGCTCCGGCAGCAGCATGCCCTGCTGGAAGACGAAGCCGAAGTCCTGCCGCCGCAGCAGCGTCCGGTCGGCATCGCTGAGCCTGGCCACGTCCCGGTCGTTCCAGAGGACCTGGCCCGAGGTCGGGCCGAGGATGCCCGCGAGCACGTGGAGCAGGGTCGTCTTGCCGGAACCCGACGGCCCCATGACGGCGACGCTCTCGCCCGGCTGGATCGTCAGCGACAGTCCGCCCAGCGCGGGAAGTGTGCCGTCCGATGCGGAGCCGTAGCGCATGACAAGGTCTCGCGCGATGAGGCGCCCGTCGGGGGCTGGGAGGGAACGGTCCCGCGAGCGCGCGCCCAGCGGCATACGGCTGCGTGATGTCTGAGTCTGTGTCATGCCCCAAGGCTCGCCCGGGCAGGCCGCCCGCCGCGTCGACCGTCGGTCTGGAGGTGGGGCGGCGTGGCTACGACCTGGGTATGACGAAGGGGCCGAGGACGTCGTCCTCGGCCCCTCCGGGTGGTGGCGGGTCAGGCCGTCTCGGTGCCCGACCCCGCGCTCGGCCCGGCGCTGCCGGTCACGTCGCGGGTCGGGTCTGGGACACCGACGAGGTCGGCGCCGAGTGCCTCGTCGAGCGCCGCACCTTCCGGCAGCTCGGGCAGGTCGTCGGCGGGGCGGTGACCGGGGTGGGCCATGCTGCTGAAGGTGAACCGCTCCTCCTTGCCCTCGCCCTCGGTGCTGATCCGGACGTACTGGCCGGAGCTGAACTCCGCGTAGAGGATCTTCTCCGAAAGGGCGTCCTCGATCTCGCGCTGGATCGTGCGGCGCAGGGGCCGCGCGCCGAGCACGGGGTCGTAGCCCTTCTTGGCGAGCAGGTCCTTGGCCTCGGGCGTGAGCTCGATGCCCATGTCCTTGTCCTTGAGCCGCTTGTCCAGCTTGGCGATCTCGAGGTCGACGATCTGCGTGATCTCGTCGCGCGACAGGTGCGGGAAGACGATGACCTCGTCGACGCGGTTGAGGAACTCCGGCCGGAAGTGCTGCTTGAGCTCATCCGTGACCTTCGCCTTCATCCGCTCGTAGTCGGAGCGGCTGTCGGGCCCGGCCGAGAAGCCCATCGACGCCTTGGAGATGTCTCGGGTGCCGAGGTTGGTCGTCATGATGATGACGGTGTTCTTGAAGTCGACCATCCGGCCCTGCGAGTCGGTGAGGCGGCCGTCCTCGAGCACCTGCAGGAGGCTGTTGAAGATCTCCGGGTGAGCCTTCTCCACCTCGTCGAAGAGCACGACCGAGAACGGCTTGCGGCGGACCTTCTCGGTGAGCTGGCCGCCCTCCTCGTAGCCGACGTAGCCGGGCGGGGAGCCGAAGAGCCGGCTCACCGTGTGCTTCTCGGAGTACTCGGACATGTCGAGGCTGATGAGCGCGTCCTCGCTGCCGAAGAGGAACTCGGCGAGCGTCTTGGCGAGCTCGGTCTTACCGACACCGGTCGGACCGGCGAAGATGAACGAGCCACCGGGACGGCGCGGGTCCTTCAGGCCGGCGCGGGTGCGCCGGATGGCCTGGGACAGGGCCTTGACGGCGTCGTCCATGCCGACGATCCGCTTGTGCAGCTCGTCCTCCATGTGGAGCAGTCGGCTCGACTCCTCCTCGGTCAGCTTGAAGACCGGGATGCCGGTGCTGGCGGCGAGGACCTCGGCGATGAGCTCCTCATCGACCTCGGCCACGACGTCCATGTCGCCGGACTTCCACTGGGCCTCACGCTCGGCCTTCTCGGCGCGCAGCCGCTTCTCCTCGTCGCGGACCCGGGCGGCGCGCTCGAAGTCCTGGCCGTCGATCGCCGACTCCTTCTCGCGGACGAGGTGGGCGATGCGCTCGTCGAACTCGCGCAGGTCCGGCGGAGCCGTCATCCGGCGGATGCGCAGGCGCGCGCCCGCCTCGTCGATGAGGTCGATCGCCTTGTCGGGCAGGAAGCGGTCGTTGATGTAGCGGTCAGCCATGTTGGCCGCCGCGACCAGCGCGCCGTCGGTGATGGTGACGCGGTGGTGCGCCTCATACCGGTCCCGCAGGCCCTTGAGGATCTCGATGGCGTGCGGCAGCGTCGGCTCCTGCACCTGGATGGGCTGGAACCGTCGCTCGAGCGCCGAGTCCTTCTCGATGTGCTTGCGGTACTCGTCGAGCGTCGTCGCGCCGATCGTCTGCAGCTCCCCGCGGGCGAGCATCGGCTTGAGGATGCTCGCGGCGTCGATGGCGCCCTCGGCGGCACCCGCACCGACGAGGGTGTGGATCTCGTCGATGAAGATGATGATGTCGCCGCGGGTGCGGATCTCCTTGAGGACCTTCTTCAGCCGCTCCTCGAAGTCACCGCGGTAGCGGCTGCCTGCGACGAGGCTGCCGAGGTCGAGCGTGTAGAGCTGCTTGTCCTTGAGCGTCTCGGGAACCTCGCCCTTGACGATGTCCTGGGCCAGTCCCTCGACGACCGCGGTCTTGCCGACGCCGGGCTCGCCGATGAGGACGGGGTTGTTCTTGGTTCGGCGGGACAGCACCTGCATGACCCGCTCGATCTCCGTCTCGCGCCCGATGACCGGGTCGAGCTTGCCCTCGCGGGCCGCCTGCGTCAGGTTCCGGCCGAACTGGTCGAGGACGAGGCTCCCTGCAGGGGTGCCCTCGCCGGTGGCCTGGCCGACTCCGGCGCCGGTCTTCTCGCCCTGGCCGCCCTGGCCCTGGTAGCCGGAGAGCAGCTGGATGACCTGCTGGCGGACCTTGTTGAGCTCGGCGCCGAGCTTGACGAGGACCTGCGCGGCGACGCCCTCACCCTCACGGATCAGGCCGAGGAGGATGTGCTCGGTGCCGATGTAGCTGTGGCCGAGCTGCAGGGCCTCGCGGAGCGAGTACTCGAGGACCTTCTTGGCCCGCGGTGTGAAGGGGATGTGGCCGGTGGGGGCCTGCTGGCCCTGGCCGATGATCTCCTGGACCTGTGCCCGCACGCCCTCGAGGGAGATGTCCAGACTCTCCAGAGCCTTGGCAGCGACGCCCTCGCCTTCGTGGATCAGACCCAGGAGGATGTGTTCGGTGCCGATGTAGTTGTGGTTGAGCAGGCGTGCTTCCTCCTGCGCCAGGACCACCACCCGTCGGGCCCGGTCGGTGAACCGTTCAAACATGTCTTCTCCTGCCTGATCGAGATACCTCGATGCTATCCACGCCCGCTGTCAGCAGGCACCCCGCACAACGCGAGCCTGTGCGTGCGTGTTCCCATCTTGAGCCTGCCTGCCTCAGGTTTCGGCTTCCTGTTCGCCGTGAGCGGAAACCGCCGGGGCGGTCCCCTTCCACTACCCG
>NZ_JBEDUL010000024.1:0-8893 GCF_040414665.1 Intrasporangium sp. | reverse complement strand
TTGGGGTCGTCTGGGATGTCCGCATAGCCGAGCACCTGCTTCCACCACTCGGACAGCTCGTAGGCGTTGCGGCAGTCGATCGTCGTGTGCGAGACGCGTGAAGTCATGGACCACAGCCTGTCCGACCGGACGCCGGGAGTCGATCTGGTTTCGGACCCCGGTGACAGCGTCGGCGGGCTGCGGCAGAGTCGGACCATGACATCCAGTGCTGCTGCAGCCGTAGCCGTGACCGACCGTTTCCGGGCTGCACGGGATCTCCTCGTGGACCTCAGGGCGGACTACGACCGGGCCGTCTCCGAGTTCAGCTTCCCCGACGTGGGGGAGCGGTGGAACTGGGCGATCGACTGGTTCGACGCCATCGCCCGTGGCAACGACAGGCCCGCCCTGACCATCGTCGAGCAGGACGAGTCGGTGGCGACGGTGACCTTCGACGAGATGGCCCGGCGCTCGGACCAGATCGCTGCCTACCTGACCGGGCTCGGCGTGCGCAGGGGAGACTCCGTCATCCTCATGCTCGGCAACCAGGTCGAGCTGTGGGAGTCGATGCTCGGCGTCATGAAGATCGGCGCGGTCATCATGCCGACGACCGTGGCGGTCGGGCCGGGTGACCTCGTCGACCGGATGGAGCGTGGCGAGGCGCGGGCCGTGATCACCAACGCCTCGGAGGTGCACAAGTTCGACGACGTCCCGGGGGACTACCTGCGCATCGCCGTCGGCGTCGACCCGTCCGCCGGCTCAGCCGGAGCGGAAGGACCGGCGGGCTGGGAACGGTACTCAGCGGCATACGACATCGAGGCGGAGCCAGCCACGCACCCGGGGACGGGGCCGGCTGACCGGCTGCTCCTCTACTTCACCTCTGGCACCACGAGCCGGCCCAAGCTGGTCGAGCACACCCAGGTCTCGTACCCGGTCGGGCACCTGTCC
Source organism: Intrasporangium sp. (assembly GCF_040414665.1). Lineage (GTDB taxonomy): Bacteria > Actinomycetota > Actinomycetes > Actinomycetales > Dermatophilaceae > Intrasporangium. Next base: position 7,969 of record NZ_JBEDUL010000024.1, on the reverse strand, counting down.
ACGATGTACTGGATCGGCCTGCGTCCGGGCGACGTCCACCTCAACATCTCGAGCCCGGGATGGGCCAAGCATGCGTGGTCGTGCTTCTTCGCCCCGTGGATTGCCGAGGCGACGATCTTCCTCTACAACTACTCGCGCTTCGACCCGGCGGCCCTCCTTCGTGTCCTGCGGACCCACGAGGTGACCTCCCTGTGCGCACCGCCGACGGTGTGGCGGATGCTCATCAACGCGGACCTGTCTGGCGGCCCCGGCTCGCTCCGCGAGGTCATCGGCGCGGGTGAGCCGCTCAACCCCGAGGTCATCGCCCAGGTCGAGAAGGCGTGGGGGATGACGATCCGCGACGGCTACGGCCAGACGGAGATGACCGCCGCGATCGGCAACAGCCCCGGCGCGCGCGTCAAGCCCGGCTCGATGGGGCGGCCGCTCCCCGGTGTGCCGGTCGCCATCGTCGACCCGCTGACCAACACGGTCGCCAACCAGCGTGACGGGGACGGCAAGGTGGAGGGGGAGATCTGCCTCGACCTGTCACAGCAGCCGGTGCCGCTGATGACCGGCTACCAAGGGGACCCCGAGCGCCATGCCGCCGCGATGGCGGACGGGTGGTACCACACCGGCGACGTCGCATCCCTCGATGCGGACGGTTACATAACCTATGTCGGCCGGACCGACGACGTCTTCAAGGCGAGTGACTACAAGATCAGTCCGTTCGAGCTCGAGTCGGTCCTCATCGAGCACGTTGCCGTCGCGGAGGCTGCCGTCGTGCCGTCTCCTGACCCGGTGCGGCTGGCGGTGCCCAAGGCGTACGTCGCTCTCGTCGCGGGCTACGAGCCCAACGCCGAGGTGGCTCGGTCGATCCTCGCCCACTGCCGGGAGAAGCTCGCCCCGTGGCAGCGGGTCCGGCGCATCGAGTTCTACGAGCTGCCGAAGACGATCTCGGGCAAGATCCGCCGGGTCGAGCTGCGTGGTCGGGAGCAGGAGCTCGACGCGACCGGTGCCGCGCAGCCAGAGCTCGAGTGGCGGGACGACCAGTTCCCCGACCTCAGGGGGTAGCCGTCGACCGGGGCGATGTCGGCGACGGCGGCGAGGGTCGCGGCGCCGGTGTCAGGGTCGAGGTCCGGGCGGTGGCGGGGGTCGTCGTGCTGGCGTCTCCGGGCGTCGCGGTGCCGATCTCCCGGACCGTCGTCTCCTCGGAGGGGCTGCACGTGCGTGACTGCGCATCGGCGGCCCCGGGCTCGGCGGGCTGCCCCGGATCGGCCGGCTCGGGAGGCCCAGCGGCCTCGGCATCCTTGGTCTCCTGGGCCCCCCGCGGGTCGATCATCGCGCCGTTGACGACCTGGATGTTGTCGTAGAGCGGTCGGCCCTCGATGAGGTTGCGGTATGTGTAGCGGGTGAGCTGGGTGAGTGCGCAGCGTGGGCCGAAGCTGACCAGGTCGAACGCGTAGGGCTGGCCCGTCAGCTCCTCGTTGTCGGTGGCGATGAAGTGCGAGACGACGCCGCCGCCGGTGAAGGTCCCGACCTGGATCCGGGACCCCTCGAGTGCCGGGGTGTGGATGTGCCCGTTGACGACGACTCGGCCGCGGGCGACCTCGGTCGCTGCATACGGCTCGTGGGTGACGACGAGGTCGCTCTCCGGCTCGTCCTCCATCGCCAGGTTGTAGGCATCCACCGCAGGAGCCTGCTTGGCCGCTGGGTCCTTGTTGTCGTCACCGAAGTAGCGCGGGTCGTTGAAGCCCGTGATGCGCAGGCCGTGGAACGACAGCTCTCGGTGCACACCGTCAGGGTCCTGGAGCAGCACGACGTTGGGCACGGCCGCCATGCGCCGGAGCAGCGCCCGGTCGGTCGGTGCGGACTGGTCGTGGTTGCCGCTCGTGAAGATGTAGGGCACACCGAGCGACTCGATCCCGCGGAAGATGCCAGCCGCCTCGCCCTCCTGCACCCGGCCGAAGTTGATGATGTCCCCGGTGTCGATGACGGCGTCGACGCCCTCCTCCTCGATGATCGTGCGCATCAAGGCGTACTGGTTCGCGCCGTGGATGTCCGAGACGAGCAGGAAGCGGGCGGAGACGCTCGGCTGGGTGAGGTCCGTGGGGACGAACTTCTCCTGCAGCGCCTGCGACAGCGCGAGCAGGTTGCGCAGATAGGGCGTGGCCTGCTCGGCGCGGGTCTCCACGTCGGCCAGCAGTCCAGCGTTGCGCTGGACGGTGCCGAGCAGGCCCGTCGTGGTGAAAGCCGCGAAGCGGTCCGGCTGGTAGGTCAGGGCCGTGCTCAGGCCCGTGGCACCGCAGACGAGGACGAGGGCCGCGCCCACCAGGATGAGGTACATCCGCTCCGGACGGCGCCGGCGGGCGTAGTGCACCGCAACGGACAGGCCGACGGCCACGGTGAGTGCTCCCAGTCCGAACCGCCAGCCCACGCCGAGGGCGGCCTGCCGGATCGCCTCCGAGATCTCCGCGTCCGTCGGCTGCAGGGAGCGCACGCTCACCGGGCCGGCGGTGAGGAGATCGGTGACCTCCTCCCGCACCGAGACGGCGACGTCGAGCCCCGGAGCGAGCAGCGGTGAGCGGAACGCGAGGTCGACGTCACCGACGATGGTGGGGCTGTGGAGCACGGGCGTGTGTCGCGGCACGGGGTCGAGCCGCATCGTCGCCCGGTAGTTCGACGTCTCCACCGTGGTGGGCGCCAAGTTCGTCGCGGCCACCCCACCGAGGTAGCAGGCCACGACGATGGCGACCCAGCGGGCCACGAGGCCCGCCCGGGCCCAGGCAGGGTGATCCGTCCTCAGTCGCATCGCGTCCACCCTATGTACGGACCGTCGGAGAGGTCGTATGCCGCTCAGCTCGCTCCGCGCCCACGCGCGGTCGGTCAGAGGTACTGGCCGGTGGGACCAGGTTCGCGGCCGGTGCCGTCGGGCCGATGCAGGTGGCCGTGGCCGGCTCCCGGTGGGGTGCCGTACGACACGCCAGGTCCCGGCAGCGCCCGCATCTGCTGGAGCTGCTGTTGCGCCGCCATCTGCTGGGCGACGAGGGCGGTCTGGATCCCGTGGAACAGGCCCTCGAGCCAGCCCACCAGGGCGGCCTGGGCGATGCGGAGCTCGGCGTCGCTCGGCGACTCCTCGCGGAACGGCTGTGCGATCCGCTCGAGCTCCTCGACGAGCTCGGGGGAGAGCCCGTCCTTGAGCTCCTCGAGCGACTGGTGGTGGATGTCGGCGAGTCGGCGGCGCCCGGCGGGGTCGAGCGGTGCGCTCCGCACCTCCTCGAGCAGCTGCCGGATCATCGAACCGATGCGCATCACCTTCGCTGGCTCCTCGACGAGATCCGCGGGGTTGGTGCGCTCCCGCTCTCCCTCGGCAGGCGCCTCGGACCCGCTGCCTGGCGCATCCGCCACACCCATGCCATCGGGGGTGAGCACGACGATGCGCTGGTCCTCCCGCGGCTCGTCGCCGCTGGGGTCCTGACCGGGCACTGGCTGGCGGGGGCTGTCACTCATGGTTCCCATCCTGCCCCACCGGTCCTTCTTGGGGTCCACCGGCGGGATCACCAATCGAGTGCCCGGCTCGAAGAGATCCCCAGTGACCGCCACATGACCTGCACACCCTGCGTGCGGTCAGGGGAGGGCTTTGCGCACGCAGGATGTGCAGGAGCGCACGCGCCCTGCCGTCAGCGCCTGCCCGCAGTGGCGAACCAGGGGTGGTGCAGGTCGTGGTACGAGATGTCCGTCATGGCCTTGTCCATGTCGGCCATCTGGTCCTGCATCTCCTGCGGCATCTCCTTCTTCTCGCCAGCGCGGGCCTCGGCCTCCGTGCTGAACGCGATCGTCTGGGTGAAGAAGCCGTCCTCGTCCACCGCGACGGTCCCACCCATGATCTCGGGCCGCTCGCGATGCAGCATGTCCATGGGCATGTCCATCATCATGCGGAACTTCTCTGGGTCGCTGATGCGTCCCTGGATGACCTGGACGAAGCCGGCGTCGTCCGAGCCGCCGTCGAGCATGAGCTGCACGTCGTCGCAGTCGTGGAACGTCACCGTGCCGTCGAAGTACCGCTCGGTCTCTCCCCACCAGGCCCCCTGCTCGGGCCGGCTGCTGTTGCGCATCGCCGACTCCTTGGAGTCGAAGCGGACGACGCCGATGAACTCGTTGTCGTCGGTCAGGCCGTACGTCCCTCCGAGGAAGCCCGCGGCTCCCGGCTCGAGCTCCTCACGCCACTGGTCCATGCGACGGTGCAGCTGGTCCGCGTCGTTGCACTGGCCCTGAATCACCTGAATGAACACGTGTTGACCTCCCGTTGTGTCAGTTGGGAGGGCCGCTTCAGCTGAAGTGGTCCACCTGTTGACGGTACGCCGCGGGGCGCGGGCACGTCATCGGGCCGAAAACGCGGAAAAGGGGCAGGTTCAAACCAAACACATGGCCGTATGCCGCTGGCGGTGCGCCGCCCATCGATTCGAGGTATTCGGTTCGAGGTTGGAACTCGCTCTCGAGAGCGAGCTTCAACCTCGAACCAGGTCAGGTGGTGAGGAGGATCTTGCCGATGTGGGTGGACGCCTCCATCTCGCGGTGGGCGTCGGCCGCCCGGTCCAGCAGGTAGCGGGAGTTGATGACGGGACGGACCTGACCGGACTCGATGACCGGCCAGACGTGCTCGCGGACGGCGGCGACGATGGCGGCCTTCTCTGCGGCGGGTCGGGCGCGGAGGGTCGTCGCGATGACAGCGCCGCGCTTGGACATCAGCTTGCCCAGATCGAGCTCGGCCTTGCGGCCGCCCTGGAGGCCGATTGTCACGAGGCGGCCGTTGACGGCCAGGGCATCGATGTTCCTGGCGAGGTACCTCGCGCCGATGTTGTCGAGGATGACGTCGGCACCGTGGTTGTTGTTCGCGGCCCGCAGCTCCGCGACGAAGTCCTGGTTCGTGTAGTCCACGAGCACCTCGGCGCCGAGGTCGCGGCAGAAGTCGAGCTTCGCCTGGCTGCCGGCCGTGACCGCGACATGGGCGCCGACCGCTTTGGCCAGCTGGATCGCCATCGTGCCGATGCCCGAGCTGCCGCCGTGGACGAGCAGCCACTGGCCCGGCTGGAGGTTGGCGGTCAGGAAGACGTTGGACCAGACGGTGCAGGTGACCTCGGCGAGACCGGCCGCGTCCACCAGGTCGACGTTCGCCGGCTTGGGCAGGACCTGGCCGGCCGGCGCGGCGACTTGGTCTGCATAGCCGCCGCCCTCGAGTAGGACACACACCTCGTCCCCGACCGTGAAGGAGTCGACGCCCTCGCCCAGTGCGGCGATGCGGCCGCTGACCTCGAGGCCGGGGTAGGGCGACGCACCGGGCGGCGGGTCGTAGAAGCCCTTGCGTTGCATGACATCCGCGCGGTTGACGCCCGCGGCCACGACATCGACGAGGACCTGGCCCGGCCCAGCGGTCGGAGCCGGGACGTCCGCGGGGATGAGGGCGTCGGGTCCGCCCGGCTCGGGGATGGTGATGGCACGCATGGGCCGACTGTATTGCCCTGCCTCCGGACGCAGCCCAGCGGCATCCGGCTCAGGCGCGGGCGGGGTTGAGGCGCCGGGAGATGTCAGCGGCCGTGCTCCTCACCCGCGCAACGAGCTCTGCCACGTGGACGTCATCGGCGTCGGTGGAGCGAAGCGTCACCGCGACGGCTGCGAGGGGGCGATCGGTCCGGTCGACGACCGGCACGGCGACCGACGACAGACCGGGGGTGATGGTCCCGTCCTCGCGCGCATGGCCGGCGGCGCGGGTCCGGGTGAGCAGGGCCCGGAGCTCCTTGAGCGACGTGGGGCCGGCGCCGTGCCGTTGGGTGAAGGACCCGCGGTCCGGGTAGAGGGCGCGTACCTGTGCGGGCGGCAGCCCGGCGAGCATGGCCACGCCGCTCGCCGTGAGGTGGGATGGGAGCCGCACGCCCACGTCGGTCACGAGGGTCGGCTGGCCGGGCGCCCGCTCCTCGAGCAGGTAGATGACGTCGCGGCCGTCGAGCGTGGCGAAGTGGGCGTTGCGGCCACACTGGTCGGCGAGGCGGCGGATCGCGGCGCGAGCCACGCGGGCCAGGGGCGCCTGGCGCTGGTAGGCCGAGCCGAGCTCGTACGCAGCGGGGCCGAGGCCGTAGCGGCGCTCCTCCACGTAGTGGGTCACGAAGCCGCGCGAGCAGAGCACCTTGAGCAGGTGGTAGACCGACGACCGGGGGAGCGTCAGCGTGCGAGCGATCGAGGCTGCCGGCACCGGCTCGGCATGGCGGGACAGGTGCTCGAGCACGTCGAGCGCGCTGGCTGCGGCGGGAGCGTTGGTCATCCTGCGCCTTCTCCTGGGAGGTGTCTCGTATCTGAGACGATTGTGCGCCGCGGTGGGGTGCCGCGCCCAGCCGGGTCACGGTTCCATGGGTGGCATGACCTACGTGGACCTCGAGACGCGCGCGGCGCCCGTCACCGTTGGGATCGGCCCGCTGTCCTTCGACGACGTCCTCGCGGTGGCCAGGCATGACGCGCCTGTCGTCCTGTCTCCCGAGGCGGAAGCCGAGATCAGTCGTAGCCGCAAGGTCGTCGAGGACCTCGCCGACGACGTGAAGCCGCACTACGGCGTCTCGACGGGCTTCGGTGCACTCGCGACGCGGCACATCCCCGTGGACCGGCGGGCGCAGCTGCAACGCTCGCTCATCCGTTCGCACGCCGCCGGCGCCGGCCCCGCGGTCGAGCGCGAGGTCGTGCGGGCGCTCATGCTGCTGCGGTTGTCGACCCTCGCCACCGGCCGCACCGGCGTGCGCCTTGAAACAGCGAGGGCGTATGCCGCTGTGCTGAGTTCCGGCATCACCCCCCTGGTGCACGAGTACGGTTCGCTCGGCTGCTCGGGTGACCTCGCGCCGCTCGCGCACTGCGCTCTCGTCGTGATGGGCGAGGGAACCGTCGTCGACGCCGACGGCACCTTGATGGATGCCCGCCTCGCGCTCGAACAGAAGGGGATCGAGCCGGTGCAGCTGCGCGAGAAGGAGGGACTCGCCCTCATCAACGGCACCGACGGCATGCTCGGCATGCTCGTCCTGGCCATTGACGACCTGCGCTCGCTCCTCAAGCTCGCCGACGTTGCTGCTGCGATGAGCGTCGAAGGGCTGCTGGGGACGGACGACGTCTTCGCGGCCGACCTGCACGAGCTGCGGCCGCAGCGGGGACAGGCACTCTCCGCAGCGAACATCCGGGCGGTCATGGCCAACTCGCCGCTCCGCGAGTCCCATCGCACGGACGACTGCACGAGGGTGCAGGACGCCTACTCGCTCCGCTGTGCGCCCCAGGTCCATGGCGGGGCGCGCGACACGATCGAGCATGCGGCACGGGTGGCCGAGGCGGAGCTCGCCTCGGCGATCGACAACCCCGTCGTGACCAAGGACGGTCGCGTCGAGTCGAACGGCAACTTCCACGGGGCGCCGGTGGCGTACGTGCTCGACTTCCTCGCCATCGTCGCGGCCGACGTCGCCTCGATGGCGGAGCGCCGGACCGACCGCTTCCTCGACAAGGCGCGAAACCAGGACTTGCCGGCCTTCCTCGCGCACGACCCCGGCGTCGACTCGGGGCTGATGATCGCCCAGTACACCCAGGCGGCGATGGTCTCGGAGCTCAAGCGGCTGGCGGCCCCTGCGTCGGTCGACTCGATCCCGAGCTCGGCGATGCAGGAGGACCACGTCTCGATGGGGTGGTCGGCTGCCCGAAAGCTGCGCAAGGCCGTGGATGCACTCGGCCGGGTTCTCTCGATCGAGCTCGTCACGGCAGCCCGGGGACTCCAGCTCCGGGCGCCGCTCGAGCCGGGGCCGGCGTCGCAGGCGGTGATCCGTGCGCTCGCAGACCTCACCGACGTCACCCCGGGGCCTGATCGGGTGCTCGCCGAGACGCTGGGTGCTGCCTATCTCGGCGTCCTCGACGGCTCCTACGTCACGGCCGCCGAGTCGGTCACCGGCCCCCTCCGCTGAGCGTCGAGTGTGCA